>CAYVYM010000009.1:10430-91334 GCA_964455705.1 uncultured Rikenella sp. | reverse complement strand
ATCCTTAATTCTTTATTTTTAATTCTCCTCAGAATCCTTTCAACTCCATAAAAACCGTGGGTATGAGGAGCAGGAATCCCAGTACCAGCAGTATCACAATAAATGGCAGAACCCATTTAAACCACTTTTCGTAGGGGATCTTCGCAACACTCAACACACCCAGCAGCACCCCTGAAGTGGGTGTAATCATGTTCGTGAATCCGTCGCCAAGCTGGAAGGCAACCACCGTGGCCTGCCGCGAGATACCTATCAGGTCAGAGAACTGTGACATCATGGGCATTGTCAGGGCTGCCTTGGCTGACCCTGAAGGCATCACAAGGTTTATCAGGTTCTGCACAACATACATCATGCTCACCGAGGCCATCCTGCCGGTACCCGAGATTGACTCTGAGAGCTTGTAAAGGAGTGTGTCAATGATGTTGCCGTTTTGCAGGATGATGATTATGCCGCCTGCAAGACCCACTATCAATGCGGCCGACTGGATATCCTTTACACCGTCAAGGAAGAGCTTCGTGATCTTGTTGGCATCATAACTCATGGCAATGCCTGTTGCCAGTCCCATTGCGAAAAACAGTGCGGCGATCTCCATGATGTACCAGCTATAACCCATTACCCCCGTGATGAGATACAATATTGTGAAGAGCAGCAGGACTATGACAAAGAAGTGAACCGACTTTCTGAGGGAGAGCCATCCGGTCACCGCAAAAAGTCCCGTAAGGATGGGTACAGCAGGAATATTAAGCTCACCTTCGCCGAACGAAAGGGCGGTCATTGGTTTGAATACGGAGAAGATGATCATGACAGCGATGAGCAGAATATAAGTTACCCATGCCGAGGCCGGGGTGTGGTAATCAATTTTCACCTGAGTCGTGGAGTGCAGTTTGCGCCAGTAATCGTCATCCTCCCTGACGGGTGAGCGGGTCGGATCTTTTTTTATCCGTCGGGCATAACGGAGTATATATGCGAATCCCACAGCACTGATAATCACCCACATGAACAGCCTGTATTCAAGACCTGAAAAGAGAGGCAGGTCTGACAGTCCCTGTGCGATGCCAATTGTGAACGGATTGAGGAAGGCCCCTGCAAAACCAAGGGCGGCAGCCACAAAGCATAGCGAGACGCCCACTATGGAGTCATAGCCCATTGAGACAGCCAGGGGAACGAAAATAATTGTGAAGGCGATGGTCTCCTCGCTCATCCCGAAGACGGCACCGAAGAAGCTGAACATTGTCATTATAAGCAGGAAGATAAGGTTATCGACGCCTATCTTCTTAATCAGGCCCCTGTTGCCCATCTTTCCGGTAAAGCGAAGCACCGATCCTATTGCCACATCGATTGCTTTGCTTTCATTCATGATCCAGAATGCTCCACCGATTATGAGGATGAAAACTATTATGTCGGCCTTATCGACGAAGCCGTCAAAGAGGGCTGAGAAGACCTGCCAGGTCTGTGGGTTCTTGTCGGTGTAGTGGAATGAGCCGGGGATCACCACGCTGCGGTCGATCCCGTTTACGCTGACGGTCTCCCTGTTAAAGGCTCCCCCGGGGATTATCCATGTCAGCATGGCGCTGAGGACAACTATGCTGAAGACTATAACGTATGTATGGGGGATCTTTTTAAACACCGGGCAGGGTTTTGTCCTGCAAATTAGTAATTAATGCCGGTATCGCAATGAGGTCCGAAGGTCTGAAGGTCTAAAGGTCTTGCAGTCATTCGGTCCTGCGGTCTAAGTAATTGATTCTTAATACTTAAATCACGAACCCTCCCTGCAATCTGGCTGCTTCTCCGCCAGCTGGCGGATCGCTCCTCTACAGCCTACTGCCTGATATGACTGTGGACTGCCGACTGAGAATTATATCTCGAAATGACACGCCTGACCCGTTCCCTGGTTTCCGCAGGAGTGGGGTTCAGTTCAGCAGCCGAGAAGGTGCCATGTTCCGGGTCAATGCGCTCGAAGACCATCATGTAGAGGTCGAAGATGATCTCGAGGCTCAGCCGGTAGCGGGGCTCCATCTGAGGACAGACATCCTCCATGATCTTAAGTGTGTTGAGGCGGTACCTGTCTGTGATGTCCAGGTACTCGCGCATCATGTCCCGGAATCCGCCGGTCAGTGGGGCCCCCTGTGCCATCTCAAGCATATTCCTGCGGGTGAGGCTGTGTGAAGCCATCATGTCATCGGCAAAGTAACTCAGGTTATTGAGCTGGTCCTTCCGGAAATCGCGTATAATGTGTACGAAGTAGCTGAACATGGCGCACGGTTCTGCCGTACTCTGCACGTCGAAGGGCGGATCGTAATACCTGCCGTCCCTCTCCTGCAGTCCGGCCAGGTGTACGAATATTGATGCCGGTGAGACTGAAGCCCCGCCGGAGTACTTAATGAAGTCATCCAGTGTTGCGAACCCGTCATGGGTCACGTCATAAAGCATCGATTCGGCAAAGGCCTCCAGGGACCAGATCGGGATCCTGAACCGCTCAACAGTATCCTTGAGGTCGCTGCAAAAGGGTGATGTGTCAATTCCTGAACGGACCATGCCCATCCACTCCTTTACATTGTCCGCGAATCTTTCCCTGTCGGCTTCAGCAATGCCTTTGTTGGCTGCCTTGTGATCATCAATAAGGTCATCAAGCGCCCTCATAAACCGGTAGCAGGTACGGGCCGCGCAATACCTTTCATTATCCCAGAACCTGGCAGCAATAAGGATATTCGGGTGGTCAATTATCTTTTCAAAGTCAATAGACTCAAATATTCCCATGAATTTGTCCACTGTTTTCATCTCTTCCCCGCTGAAAAACTTATCTGTTCGTTTATTATTCTTTCCGATACCAGTCGTGCCGAGAGTAGCACCATAGGTATTCCGTTTCCGGGATGCGTGCTGCCCCCGGTGAAGTAGAGGTTTCTGTACCGTCTGTCCCTGTTATGGGGCCTGAACCATCCCATCTGAAAAATATCATGCCCGATACTTCCGAAGACCGATCCCCTGCTTACATTCAGTGCCTCTTCCCAGTTACCGGGAGTTGTGACTATCTCGAATTTTATATGCTCTTCAATATCATCAATGCCGATGTTCCTGAGTTTGCGGAAAACCGCCCTCCTGGCCTTTTCAGTCAGAAGGTCCCAGTCCTGCTGATGTTTCGGGTCAAGGTGGCCTACACCTACAGCCACCGACAGGGTGTCACTACCTTCAGGTGCTGCTGAAGGATCCGTGCGGACCGGTGCGTGTATATAGAAGCACGGGTCGTCACCCATCGACTTATCTTTGAAGATTTTATCCAGCCCCTCGCGGAAGCTGTCTGCGAGGAATGTGCTATGATGCCCCAGTTGGGGATACTGTTTGTCAAGCGCCCAGTGGAGCACCAGTGCTGAGCATGAGTATTTCATGCGCTCAATGCGGCGTGATTTGAGCCCCGGAGGCAGGAGCTCACGGTAGACATAGGGCAGGTCGGCATTGGCAACAATGATGTCAGCTGCTGCTTCAGTGCCGTCATTAAAGAGCACCGCGGTTACCTTGCTTCCTTCGGTCATGATCTTCATTACCGGCTTCGCAAAATGGAATCCGACACCAAGTTCAACTGCTTTTGCCATCAGTTTTTCGGCGACGCTGTACATGCCGCCGGCAGGAAACATTGAACCTTCGGTCAGTTCTGCTGCAGGTATCATTGAAAAGAGTGCCGGGGCACTGAAGGGGCTCTGACCCACATAAATATTCTGAAAGGTGTATGCCATCCTCAGGTGTTCCGATCTGAAGAACCTCGCCGTATAACTGTAGTGCCTCAGGTAGGTCTTAAGCTTAATAAGCAGCATCGCATTGCTCAGGTTAAAAAACTGAAAGAACCTGGTGAAATTGCGTCCGAGGAGTCTTTCGAAGGCCAGGACATAAAGCCTGAAGCCAATTTTTACGTATCTCTCAGACCTGGCATAGCTTCCTGGCTCGATCTTCTCGAGCTGCTCCTCCATCCTTTTTTTGTCAGTGGTAAAGGCAAGGCTGGTGCCGTCGTCAAACCAGAGAGTGTATATGTCATCCATCGGCTTCATCCGGAGATCATTCTCAAGTGTCAGACCGAGGGAGTTGAAGACGTCGCGGTATACTTCGGGCATCAGCACCATGGTTGCTCCTACATCAAAGCGGTGTCCGTCACGGACTATATGTCCGCACCGGCCACCCGCGGAGATGTTCTTCTCGTACACATCGACCCTGAAACCATTCCGGGCCAGAAATATCGACGTGGCAATTCCCCCTATTCCGGCACCGATTATAAGTACTGTTCCATTGTCAGCCATCCGGTAATAAAAACAGTTTAGGTTAAATAAATCTCGTTTCACCTGCCCTTAAAGGGCAACCTTGCAACAAATATATTAATTATGGTTCCATGATCTGAACTGCTGAAGGGTCAACTGCGGTAGATGGCCGGTGAGTGGCGGAAATAATCCTCCGATCATATGGAATCAGCATCACCATAGCTGGTGTACCAGCGGTTTAATGTCCTCTTCATATAATTTGCCGATCGCGCTGAACTGCTCCGCCGAAAGAGGTGGCAGCGCCGTTGCTTCAAGGTTCGTTCTGACCTGGTCGGGTGATGAGGCACCCGGGATGATGCAACTGACCTCCTCACGCATGAGGATCCATCTCAGTGCCACATGTGCCAGGGGTATTCCTTCCGGGAAGAGCTCCTTCAGGCGTGTAACAGCCTTCAGACCGGTCTCATATGGTACACCGGCAAAGGTCTCCCCCTTGTCGAACATCATGCCGTTGCGGTTAAAGAAACGGTGATCGCCGGGTGCGAACCGGGTTTCAGAGGTGAACTTACCGGAGAGCAGGCCACTGGCCAGCGGAACGCGGATGATAAGTCCCACATTCTTTTCCCTGGCCAAGGCGAAGAACTTTTCCTGGGGCCGCTGACGGAAGATATTATATATGATCTGAACGGTGGTGACATTTTCAAACTCAATGGCCTTGATGGCCTCCTCCACCTTCTCAACACTGACTCCAAGATTGAGAATCTTCCCTTCCTGCTTCAACTTTTCAAACTCCCCGAAGATCTCGGGCCTGTAATAAACCTCAACAGGAGGGCAATGCAGCTGTATCAGGTCAAGGCACTCCGTTCCGATCCTCTTGAGAGAGTCTTCGACATATCCCCTGAGGACGGCAGGAGTATATCCTTTATTAACATGCGGGTTTATCTGCCTTCCGCATTTTGTGGCAATACGAACTTCTTTGCCGGAGCGTCTCACTGCCTCTCCGACGGCTCTTTCACTCTCTCCGTCAGAATAGACATCTGCGGTGTCAATGAAGTTCACCCCACTTTCAATGGCCTCGCGGATTATTGACTCCGCCAGATCGTGATCGAATTTTGACCCCCATTTGCCACCCACCTGCCAGGTGCCAAGGGATATCTCCGAGACCTCAAAACCGGTCTTTCCAAGCTTTCTGTAATTCATATGTTACTGTTATTGATTTTCACTGATAAACCATTATTCTCTGATGATCATATAGTAAGAAACACTCAACCCGAAAGTCAGATGGCTAAGTCCGATCGTGTTGTCAGTCATGATGCGGTTTCCCCTCGAATATACCCATGGGATCCGGTTCAGTTTGGCCGCGTAACCGCCCGCAAGGCCAAACGACCAGAAATCGCTGTTGCCGGGCGCTCCGGAGTACATTAAGTATTCAATGTTCAGTCCGGCAACGGCAATAGTCTGGTTGAACCTAAGGTTTATATCTCTTTCGCTGAGGTATTCGCCAAGGGTGATTTTGCGTTCACCGGAATAATTCTCAAGACAGAACCTGAGCCACCTGAGCGAAACGAAGGGGGTGACCCGCATCCGGCGCGAACTTACGATATCATACCCGAGGTTCATTTTGAACATTGTATTGTTAAGGTCAACGATGAGCGTGTCATAATTATTCTTGTAGCTGTACCCTAACCCGAGTCCTATTCCGAAGCTGAACCCTGACAGCCTTGCTCCCAGTTCAGGACCTATCACGGCAAAGTAATCCATGACCTCAGTGTTGTGGGTTCCAAGCTCGGGTACGAACTCTGTAAAATCTGTGAAGAGGGCATCGAGTCCCATTGTTGAGCGCAAGAGGGATACACGAAGGTCATTGTAATAACTCTCATCACCGAAAATCTCACCGGGGAGGAAGGCCGGTATCAGAGTGACCCTGACAGGAAAGGCGGTTGATTCGTCAAGTGCCACCTCCACGGGATTGAAGCCGAGGCACTTTACCTGCAGGTTCATCTCCTCTCCCTGTTCCAGGAGAAGATGAAATATGCCGTTCCGGTCCGCAGCTGTACAATTCGAAGTGTTGATCTGGCAAACCGTTGCTCCTGTGATCGGAACGTTACGGTCATCCTGAACTATGCCGGTGACGACTGTCCCCTGAGCCATAGCGGCACCAGAGACTGCAGCCATCAGCAGCAGAGCTTGTGTTCGTTTTCTTATTTCCATTGATCAGGTTAAAGGTTTCGATAAGCGGTAATCAAATTTATGGAAAATTAACATGATATAAGTCCTGAAGCCATATGATCCGCTGCAAAACATCTTTTGCCGTACCGATTAAGTACTATTTTTAAGCACTGAAACCAACATCATTATGATATGAAGAGAAGTATTGCATTATATCTTGTCATGCTGCTTTCACTGCATGCCACACCTCAGGGAAAGAGGGCACTGACTATAGACGACCTTGTAACGTGGAACCGTATATCAGAGAGGGTGATCTCTGATGACGGTTCGCTTATTGCATTTAAAGCCGAGCCTTCGCTGGGTGATCCGGTGGTAACGCTATATGACAGGAACGGGGAGCTGAAGTCAACATTCAGCTGTGCCACCGGCATAAATATTTCAACTGACTCGCGGTTCCTGTTCTTCACTATCAAGCCTCCGGTTGATGAAGTAAGGGCGTTGAAGCTCAAAAAGACAAAAAAGGAGGATATGTCGCCCGACAAGCTTGGGATCTATTATGTTGCCACCGGTCTGACTGATACAATCAGCAGGCTGAAATCGTTCAAGGTGCCGGCAAAATGGGCAGGTTGGATAGCATGGCAGACCGAGCCGTCAAAGGAGAAGTCTGCACCACCGAAAGATACCACGGGCAACGGAGGGGAGAGCAGACAGGAGGTTGTTAAGGAAGCCGGCAGGGAGTCGGGAAAAGAGAACGGGAAGAAACCGAAGAGCGAATCGGCCGACAACGGATATACATTGTATTTCCGGAACCTGAGTACCGGCATGACTGATTCGGTCGGGTTTGTGACCGAATATCTATTTGCCGAAGAGGCGGAGAAGCTTGCGTATACAACAACAGGTGACGACAACGGGCTCGAACCCGGCGTCTTCATCATCGATCTTAAAAAGGGTACAACTCCCATCCTCTATAAGGGCAAGGCGAAGTATAAGCAACTCTCGCTCGATAAGAAAGGGGAGAGGGCCGCATTCATCGTGTCATTTGATGAGAAGGACAAGGCCGGGAACACATATTCACTATGTTTCTGGGATGGCAAAGGGTTGGCAACAATGGCTGCCACCAGTGGAACGCAGGGCATCCCTGAAGGATGGATCATCAATGAGAATGCCAGGCTGACATTCGCCGAAAACAGTCCGAGGCTCTTCTTCGGCACCTCACCGGCATACAAGGTTAAGGACACGACGGTGCTTGATGAAGACCGTGCTGTAGTGGATGTATGGCACTGGGCGGAAGGCAGGCTGAAGACAGCACAGGTGGTCAGCAAATCGCGCGATATTAAGAAGAGTTATACTGCAGTTTTTCATGCTGACAGGAAAAAGGTCGTGCAGCTGGCGACAGAGGAGATGCCTGATATTCAGTTGCCTGACAAGGGTGACGGCCCGAAGGCTGCCACCTTCTCTTCTAAGCCTTATGAACTCGAATCGATGTGGGAGGGGAATACCGGAAGTGATGTCTGGATCATTGATGTCATGACCGGTGATGCCGTTAAAATCAAGGAGAAGCTCAGGGCAAGAACCCGTTTTTCACCGGCAGGCAATTACCTGTTCTGGTATCAGGAGGCCGACAGCTCATGGTACGCATGGGATGTTGCAGCAGGAAGGGATAAGCGTCTGACCACTCCGTCCACTCTCAGGGTATGGGATGAAGAGAATGATGTTCCCGACCTCCCAGGGTCATACCCTTCGGCAGGATGGCTGAAGGATGACAAAGCTTTCCTTGTCTCTGACAGGTATGACATATGGTCACTTGATCCTGCTGCTGCACGGGCACCGCAGAATCTGACCAGTAACGGACGGAGTGAAAGAATAAGGTACAGGTTGCTGGACTTCGATTCTGAGAACGACTTCATTGACCCTTCGGAGAGACAATACCTTCATGGCACCAACGAGGAGACCAGGACACAGGGCTTCTATTCTATCGATCTTCGTAAAAAGGAGAAGCCGCAATGGCTTGTTGGAGGCGATTACAGCCTGGGTATACCGGTGAAGGCTAAAAAGAGCGATGCTCTCATTTATACTAAGGAGGACTTTAGTCTTTTTCCTGACTATCTGGTGACGGATCTCACATTCAGGAATGAGAAGATAGTAACCGATGTAAACCCGCAGCAGAAAGATTTCCTGTGGGGTACTGCAGAGCTGGTCAGCTGGACCTCCCTTGACGGCAGGAAGACAGAAGGGCTGTTGTACAAGCCGGAAGGATTTGATCCTTCGCGGAAGTACCCCATGATAGTGAACTTTTACGAGAAGAGCTCAACGGAGCTCAACAGGCACAGGATACCTGAACCAGGCAGATCTACTATTGATTATCATTATTATACAAGCAACGGTTACCTCATTTTCAACCCCGATGTCTACTATATCGACGGTTACCCCGGGCAGAGTGCATTCAATTGCGTGATGCCTGGCATCATGTCGTTGATAGACAAGGGCTTCGTTGATGAGAAGCGCATTGGTGCACAGGGTCACAGCTGGGGAGGGTATCAGGTTGCTTACCTGGCTACCCGTACCACCCTGTTTGCGGCAATAGAGTCAGGTGCTCCGGTGGTAAACATGTACAGTGCCTACGGAGGCATACGCTGGGAATCAGGCATGAACCGGTCGTTCCAGTATGAACATACACAGAGCCGCCTTGGGGCTTCAATATGGGAGGCGCCTCACCTCTACTGGGAAAACTCACCTCTCTTTGCCATCGACAAGATTGAGACGCCGATACTCATCATGGCCAATGACCAGGACGGCGCAGTGCCATGGTACCAGGGCATTGAGTTCTTCGTGGCGATGCGTCGGCTCGGCAAACCCTCATGGCTGCTCAACTACAACGGAGAGCCACACTGGGCGCAGAAGCTGCCGAACAGGATAGACTTCCAGAAACGTATGGCACAGTTCTTCAATCATTATCTCAGGGGAGAGCCGATGCCTCAGTGGATGAAGGAGGGCATCCCGGCTACAGAGAAGGAGTTCACGCTGGGATATTAAATACAGATCATTCCGGATACTGCTGTTGAGGCGTTGCATGCAACACCTCAACGTGCAGGCATATATCCACAGACGGGCATTTTGTCGGTCTGTGGGTATTTTGTTATGTGTGAATTATATAAATATTACTCTGAATTTTGTAATCCTTAAAATTCAATGATTAATCACCTTTGTGTTAAGGTTCCGGAGGCGTTGCTTCAGCGTCTCTGTTGGTTATTGCCGAATTCAATTTGTAATTATATGATAAACAAATATGTATTGCTGTTTGTTGTGGAAATATATAGGTCTTGATGGTTTAAAATTTTACGCTTGAGAAAATTAAACGACGGTTTCGTTTGCTGAATGCATGGTTATTACTTCATAACTTGGTTAAAACATACGCCCATCATGAAAGAAATTCTCTCAATCCTGTTTTTGTTCCTCTTTTACCTGGGCCCTCTGCAGGCACAGGTGCCGATCAGGGGAACAGTCGTTGATGATCAGAACATACCGCTCCCCGGTGCATCTGTTCTCGTTAAAAACACATTCAGGGGAACCATGACTGACCTTGATGGAACATTCACAATCAGCGCGTCGCCTTCAGATACTCTTGTCTTTTCAATGGTAGGAATGGTTAACCAGGAGATCGTTGTTGGCAGCAGGACAGTGATCGATGTAATGCTTGCTACACAAACCACACTGATGGATGAAGTGGTGGTCATAGGGTATGGTACACAACGTGCCAAGGACCTGACTGCGCCGATTGTCACTGTAAAAGGTGAAGACCTGTCAAGGCAGGTGACCTCCAATGCCATGCAGGCTATGCAGGGTAAGGTGGCAGGAGTACAGATAATCAGCAGCGGTGTGCCGGGAAGTGGCCCTTCGGTGAAGATCAGAGGAGTGGGGTCAATCGGTGATTTTGCCAGGCCTCTTTACGTTGTTGATGGTGTTTTTGTGGATAATATTGATTTTCTCGGAGCAGGTGACATAGAAGATCTTACTGTACTGAAGGATGCCTCAGCCTCGGCTATCTATGGGGTGAGAGCAGCAAACGGGGTAATACTTATTACCACAAAAAGGGGCACCACCGGCAAACCCACTATAAGCTATGACGGCTATTTCGGGATGCAGCTGCCGGTTAATATAATGAAGATGGCAACCAGAGACCAGTATGTCGAGCTGTTGAATGAAGCCTATTCAGGATCTACAGGTTATATACCCAAAGATCCTTCTGACTACCCTGCATCCACAGACTGGTATCAGGAACTTGTCAGGAGTGCACCTATGACAGGTCACAGCATTGACATCTCAGGGATGTCAGAAAAGACATCCTATTCGATCGGTGGAAGCTACCTTTTCCAGGAAGGAATAATGGATACAAAAAACAATTTTGAAAGGTTTAATATAAGAGGAAGGCTTGAGCAGAATGTAAATCAGTATTTGAAGGTAGGCCTGAACACTATTATTTCACGGTATGATAAGTTCAATCCCAATGAGGGAGCATTCTTCGGGGCATATGTCAACCCGCCTGTCTACCCGGTTTACGATCCTGAGAATACAGCAGCTTATCCTGTGCGTTTCGGGTCACCGCAAACCTATGGATTTGGTAACCAATATGGTAATCCGGTTGCAGCAGCCTATTATTCCGATAACTACGAAAAAGGCAATAAACTTGTTTTTAACGGGTATGCAGAATTTTATCCTATAAAAAATAAACTGACATTCAAAGTTTCATACAACCAGGATTTGAGCAACTGGACCAGCAGGGGATATACACCTGCATTTAATGTAGGCGGATCACAGGGTGTCAGAAAGTCGAGTTTGTCCAAGACCTTTGGCATCTCTTCCAAGCAGATAATTGATAACCTGCTGACATTTAAAGATCAGTCGGGCGGACTTAATTATACATTGATGGTAGGTCAATCAACACGTGTCGAAAAGTGGGAGACCCTGTCGGGATCAGCAATTGATGTGCCAGGGCTCGATGAGCAATCAAAATACCTGGTGCTTGGCTCCTTCAGGGACCGCAATGCATATGACGGGGCGGGGAGATATAATGGAATATCGTTCTTCACACGAGGCACCTTCAACATTAATGACAGGTATCTTGCCACGGTTACCTTCAGGGCCGACGCCAGTTCCAAGTACCAGAAAAAATGGGGCTATTTCCCATCCATAGGATTAGGTTGGAACCTTACACAGGAAGATTTCATGGATAATCAGAAATTGTTCAGCTATCTCAAGCTAAGGGCGAGCTGGGGTCTTCTGGGTAATGACAATGTGCCCGCTAACTCTACCATAATACTTGGGCAGTCCGGCGCAGGTGCTTCAGGTATTTTCGGCGATGAGCTGGTTGATGGTATGGGAGCACAGACGGTAGTGCAGAATTACCTGCGCTGGGAGGTTGTCAATGAGTTTGACATTGGGGTTGATTTCACAGCCTCCAACAACAAGCTCTCGGGTGACCTGGACCTGTATCACCGCACCACAGACAATGTTGTATTTTTCGCCCCTATTGCTACCGGCGGAGGAGTTGCAGAGTTGCTCGGCAATAATGGAAGTGTGGTAAACGCAGGGGTCGAGCTTAGCCTTAACTGGACTCAGCAGTATGACAACGGGTTGAGAATGATAATAGGATTCAATGCCACAACTATCATGAACAGGGTAACAAAACTTGAGGGCCGCGAATACATACCAAGCGGGTACGTCAGGGGCAATTATACTACCCGCACTGCTATTGGTCATCCTATCGGGTCATTTTACGGTTACGAGATCGAAGGTGTATATGAGAGCGAAGGCGAGGCATTAAGGGATGAAGTTTCCCAGGCAATAAAAGGTGCCGGCTTCTTTAAATATAAGGATCAAAACGGGGATAAGGTCATTAATGAAGAAGATAAGGTCTACCTGGGAAGCGCAATCCCATGGCTTATAACAGGGATTGATTTCGGATTCAAATACAGGGCCTTTGATATGAATATTTCACTCCTTGGCCAGATTGGAAATAAGATTCTCAATGCCAAAAGAATGAACAGGGATGTTTTTGCGGATGGTAATTATGACCAGGATTTTTATGACAACCACTGGACGGTAGATAATCCTTCATATAAGTACCCTTCAGCATTTGCTTACAGCTTTTCATTTACCCAGCAGGCAAATGACTTTTTTGTCGAAGACGGTTCATTCGGCAGGATACAGAATATAACGGTAGGATATACCACAGACAAGATCAGGTTCATTCCCGGGTTGAGGATTTATGCCTCAGCCCAGAGACCCTATACCTATTTTACCTATAAGGGGTTTACAACCGAGATAGGAGGCTCTCCTATCAGTACCGGGATAGACAATTCTGTGTATCCGCTACAGGCAGTATATACAATGGGACTTAAAGCGAACTTTTAATTAAAAATGGTATAGCGATGAAAAGATTCCATATAATATTCATTATGACCCTGATACTGACATTTGTCAGTTGCGAGGATTTTCTTGAGATAAGACCGGAGGGTACTTTGCCTTCCACAGGAATCGATTACTCAAAGTCAGAAAATGTCTTTCTTTCGGTAAGCGCGTCTTATGCCAAACTCAGGAACTACGGGGCTCATGTGTTCCCATACATAGGTGCTTTTGAAATAGCATCAGACAACGCAGACAAAGGGAGTAGTCCGGAAGATAATCCGACGATGCTTGAGATCGACAACCTTGCCTACCAGTCTGACAACGGGTTAATAAATTCTCTTTGGACCTCCTATTATGACATAGTCAGCGGGGCCAATTATTCAATTCATCAGATGCCGCTTTTTGAAGAGGCGCTGATAAACAGTTCCGACAAGTTATACGCCCTTCAGTGCCAGGGTGAGGTTAAGACAATAAGGGCCTATGCCTATTTCAACCTTACCCGTCTCTTCGGGAGGGTCCCGGTTGTTGATACGGTACTCACTGCCGAGCAGCTTGCTTCGGTCCCACAGTCCTCAACAGAACAGTTATATTCATTCATTGAGAAAGATCTCCTTGAGGCGATAGAGATACTCCCGGACGGGTATACAAAAGACTGGGACGGCAGGATATCCAGGTTTACTGCCATGGCGCTAAAAGCAAAAGTGCACATGTACCAGGCAGAATGGGACTCTGTAGCCTCTCTCACTGACAGGATAATTGCATCGGGCCGGTTCAGTCTTCTCGATGATTTCCGTGAAGTGTTTAGCGTTGACGGAGAAAACAGCAGGGAATCACTCTTTGAAATACAAAGCTCTACACTGGGCAAGAGTACGGGAGACCAGACTTTTATTGAGTATGCTTACGTTCAGGGCCCGAGAGGCAACAATCCGGGCAACATGCAGGGATGGGGTTTTTGCACACCGACCCAGAACCTGATAGACTTCTTCACATCCAGAGGGGAGGTAATTCGTCCGGCCACCACACTTCTTTACAGAGGGACCATAACGCCGGAAGGAGACAGTATCAAGACCATATGTACAAATCCGGTTTATAATGGTAAAGTTTATACACCCTCAATATATAATAACTGGAACTTCAACGGGTACGGATTTGACCATAATATAAGAATTATCCGCTATCCTGACATACTTCTGATGTATGCCGAAGCGAAAGTAAACGGTGCCACGGTAATCACTGCCAGCGGCCTGACTGCTGATGATGCAGTAAACCTTGTCAGGGTGCGTGCCGGGCTACTTCCGCTCGCCGGGGCCACTATACAGCAGATCTGGGATGAGCGCCGGGCTGAGCTGGCAATGGAAGAGGACAGGTTTCCTGACCTTGTCCGGACCGGGCAGGCAGCCACGGCCCTTGCCTCCAAGGGTTTCGTTACGGGAAGGCATGAAGTTTATCCTATCCCGTCAGCACAGATGCAGCTAAATCCAAACCTCACTCAGAACAGTGGGTACAACTAATAAATATTTTTAATTTAAAACCAAACTCAGTTTATTATGAAAAACAGATTTAAAATTACAGGAGCTTTACTGATCGGAATGATGATCATGATGAGTTCGATGCTTACATCGTGTAATAAGGACAATGATCCCGACGATGACGGGAAAATTGACCCCAGCACGATTGCTACTACCAATCTGGTGGCATACTTCCCATTCGACGGGAATGCAACCGAATCGATTGCCAGCCTTACTCCGACGTTACAGCCAAATGTGACTTATGTTGCCGGCCGTCGTGGTCAGGCTTACCAGGGAGCCAATATGGCGCACCTGTTATATACTCTTCCTGCAGCCAGTAAGATGAAAAGCTTAACATCGTTTTCAATTGCTATGTGGCTTAAATCCCCGCTGGTAACAGGTGATCCCGAACCTACAATCTTTGAGATCGGGAAATCAACTGATCTTTTCTGGGGCAATTTAAAAATTGGATTACTCAGGCTGGATGCTACAGCTGATTCTTTGAATTTCAAGGCATTCTTCTTCAAGGACGGAGCTGTCTGGTCAGGCCAGCACATCAATTATTCTGATCCGTTGTTCCCAATTAACATCTGGATGCATCTTGTCTTCCAGTATGATCAGACAACATCCAAGTTCATGATCTACAAAGACGGTGTTAAAATTGTTACTAATGACGGAGTTGAAAACAGATGGGCAGCTGGTGATGATGTCGTTCCGAGGCCGGCCCTCGGACCTATGGCTTTTGTCGATGCTGATAAGATCAATATCGGTGCATGGCGTCCAAAGACTGAAGGCACTGCCGAAGATGCATGGATGGGCTGGTTCCTTGGTAACCTTGACGAACTGCGCGTTTATGACAAAGCGCTGACTGCAGCAGAAGTGAAAGATCTGTTTGATGCTGAGGTAACACAGATTGAATAATCACATTTATTTAATTACGGGAGGATCAGGTTACACTTTTCCTCCCGTTTTTTTTCTTTTTTTTCAGAGAATGAAATATCTCATTTTCATATTCGCTACTGTCTTAACTCTGGCATCGTGCCATAAAGAAAAGGTTGATCCGTTGCATGAGATCACGGTTGACTCCGTATTTGTCAACCAGAAATATGTGGCCAAGAATTCAATCATCAGGGATGTGGATTATGATGATATTGTAATCAGCTTTAAGTTTAGCGAGACTGTCGATACACTTCTCTTTAACAGCGCAAAGATTTCTATTACCGGAGCAGCAGAGCCTTCTTACACTTACAGATTTGACAAAAAATCACAGTGGCTTACTATCATTCCTGACGTGGCGGTTGAACCCTATTCCCTCTACAGGCTTCTGTTTGATCAGGGAAGCAATCTGGGCGGGTTCATATATGAGAATTATACTTTCACCTTTCGCACCAGACTTGATCCCACTCCCAAATTTCCCGAGATTTCGGATGACTCACTTCTTACACTGGTTCAGAATAAGACCTTCGGCTACTTCTGGGACCATGCACATCCGATCTCAGGTTTGTCACGTGAGCGTTACGGTTCGGGTGAGACAGTTACTTCAGGGGGCAGCGGCTTCGGACTCATGGCTGTCATTGTCGGAATAGAGAGAGGCTTTGTCACAAGAGAAGAGGGTTTTGAGCGCCTGAACAAGATTGTCAATTTTCTCATTCGTCCGGAGACAGACAGATTTCATGGTGCTTTCCCTCACTGGCTAAACGGTACAACAGGCAAGGTGATTCCCTTTAGCGCCAATGACAACGGAGGCGACCTTGTAGAGACAGCTTTCCTGATGCAGGGACTCATCGCTGTCAGGGAGTATTTTAAGGATGGCACTGCTGCAGAGAGGGAGATGTGCAATTCAATTACCGCATTGTGGGAGGCGGTCGACTGGAGCTGGTACAGACGGGAAGCACAGAACATCCTCTACTGGCACTGGTCACCTGACAAAGAGTGGATAATGAACATGGGGATAACCGGATGGAATGAGGCCCTGATTATCTATGTGCTTGCAGCTTCGGCTCCCACCAGCGCAATACCCCTCGTTGTGTATACAAACGGGTGGGCACGCAATGGGGCATATCCGATGGTTAACAATAAATTCTTTTATGACATTAAGCTTCCTCTTGGGCAGGATTATGGAGGACCGCTCTTCTTTGCCCATTACTCATTCCTTGGGCTCGATCCGAGGAATCTGGCAGATCAGTACGCCTCTTACTGGACCCAGAACGTTGCCCATTCAAGGATTAATCACGCCTACTGCAAAGCCAATCCGAGGGGTTACTCAGGTTATGCTGATAATTGTTGGGGCCTGACAGCCAGCGACATACAAAACGGTTACAGGGCAAGCTCTCCGACAAATGATCTTGGTGTAATTGCCCCGACAGCAGCTCTTTCATCATTCCCCTATACTCCTGTCGAAAGCATGAAGGCACTGAAATTCTTCTATTATACTATTGGCGATAAATTATGGGGTCAGTATGGTTTTTATGATGCATTTAACCTGACTTCCGGATGGTTTGCGAATTCATATATAGCCATTGACCAGGGACCGATAGTCTGCATGATCGAGAACTACCGTACGGGACTGCTGTGGGATCTCTTCATGTCTGCCCCGGAGGTGAGGGCCGGTCTTGATGAACTTGGATTTACATACTGAAAAGAGATGAGAACAACATACCTTATCATACTGGCGGTCTTTGTACTGGCCTCCTGCAACCGGCAGGTGCAGATCAACTACACATCACAGGGCCGGACCAATTACAATCTGACGGCCAGCGAAGAGGCAATGCTTGACTCCATCCAGGAGAAGACCTTTCAGTTCTTTCTGCATGAGCATCATCCCGAATGGGGAATAGTCAAGGACCGTACTGCGGAATGGGCGCCGGCCAGCATCGCGTCTACCGGATTCGGACTGCCATCTTTTGCCGTTGGCGTGGAGAGGAACTGGATAACCCGTGATGAAGCTGCCCGGATAACACTGAACACACTCGACTTCTTCGTCAATTCGGTTCAGAGTGCAGATACTGCCGTGACAGGCTACAGGGGCTTTTACTACCATTTCCTGCGAATGAGCACCGGAACCAGGGAATGGACATGTGAACTGTCGACTGTAGATACGGGCCTCCTTATGATGGGAATTATCTTTGCCCGTAACTATTACAACCTCAACAGTGACATAGAACGGCGTATCCGTGCACAGGCTGATCTTATACTAAACCGGATAGAGTGGGATTTCATGATGATGCCGGACACGGGTAAGTATGCACGTCAGATCTCCATGGGCTGGCATCCTGAGCAAGGACTTCATCACATGGGCTGGAGCGGTTACAACGAAGCGCTCTTTCTGTATATACTTGCCGCCGGAAGCGGACTGGAGAACGCTGAAGAGAGCTATAAATCATGGTTAAGCTCCTACAAATGGCAGACACCCTACGATGGTCTCTCTCATGTGGCCTTTCCGCCGCTGTTCGGCCACCAGTTCTCACAGGCATTCATTGACTTCCGCGGCATAGCTGACGTCTACATGAAGGAGAAGGGGATTGACTACTTTGAAAATTCCCGCCGTGCAACCTACGTCCAGCGACAGTATGCAATCGACAATCCGCACGGGTGGGTGGGATATGATTCGCTCTGCTGGGGCATCACTGCAAGCGACGGCCCGACAGCCAAATATAATTTTAACGACAGGGAGTTCCTTGGCTACGCCGGGAGAGGGACCAGCGGACCTGATTATAACTATTTTGATGACGGAACCATCGCTCCATACGGACCCCTGTCATCACTTCCCTTTGCTCCGGAGATTGTTCTGCCAACAATAAAATCGATAAATGACAGGTATGGCGCCCGGCTGTGGGGCAAATACGGCTATTATGACTCCTTTAACCTGACTGCCGGATGGGTCAATGATGATTTCATAGGCATTGACCAGGGCCCTATGCTGATAATGATAGAAAATTTCAGGACCGGCCTGGTATGGGATTACGTGATGAAGGATCCTGTTATCCGGAAAGGTCTCAACAAACTGGGATTCATCTATCTGAAAAATTGATGCAGGCAGGTAAATCTGATTAAACCATTACCCCGATGGAGCACCACATCAGCAGATTTCTTGCCATATTCTTACTGCTGGTTCTTGCAGTTGCCGGCGGCAATGCTCAGGTAAGGACCCTGGATGAGTTTGAAAATGCAGACGGATGGTCTTACAACCTGTCTGACGGGGTGACATTGAACCACTTCATTGAGAAGGGAGTCACCGGCAATGCCATCCGAATCGACTATGATTTCACAAAGGGGTCCGGATATGGGGGGATCCAGAAGCTCTTCCCGTTGGAGCTCCCTGAAAACTATGAGTTTACATTCTGGCTGAAGGCTGAGTCACCTTCCAATAACTTTGAGATTAAGTTCATTGACAGCACCGGGAATAATGTGTGGTGGGTCAATAACCGTAACTACTCCTTTCCCGGAGAGTGGAAAAAGATCCGCATAAAGAAGCGTCATATTGAGTTTGCATGGGGGCCATCGGAGGGCCGGCAGCCAGACCGTTTTGACCGGATAGAGTTTACCGTTGCGTCATTTGTCGGCGGCAGAGGCACGCTTTGGATAGATGACCTCAGGTTTGAGCCCCTGAAGCCTGAAAAGCATTCATGGCCGGCGCCGGCACTGTCAGCTTCATCATCAGCCAGGAAGCTTTTGCCAGGCATGATAGCTGACGGCTCTGATGACACATTCTGGCAAAGCCGCAAAGCGAAGAGCGCAGATATTACGGTTGATTTCAAGGAGAGAAGGGAATTCGGAGGAGTTCAGATCAGGTGGCTGGAAGGTCATCAGGCAGGAAGTTTTGAGATTTACCTGTCAGATGACAACAGGAGCTGGGAAAAAGCATATTCTGTTTCTTCCAACAGGGGAAAGGTAAGCTTTGTAAGACTTCCCGAAGCGGAGGCGAGGTATCTCAGGCTGGAAATGGCAGAACCCGCAGAGGACGGCACATTCGGTATTAAAGAAATCGAATTTCCGGATGTGAGCAACACCAAAACACCCAATGATTTCCTGATATACTGTGCAAAGAATTCACCGGCAGGCAATTATCCCGAGTACTTCTCGGAACGGGCAACGTACTGGACTGTTACGGGCGTTAATAATGACACAAAGGAGGCTCTGATCAACGAATCGGGGATGGTTGAAGTTGACAAGTCGCTCTTTTCAATTGAGCCGATGCTGAGAGTAGGCGATTCCCTGGTAAACTGGAGCAATTCGGATCCGGTACAGTCGATGATTTTTCCGGGAGCTGCCGGTGAGACTGACTTCGTCCCGTCAGTAACATGGCAGCACGGCGGGCTGAAGTTTTCCACGGGAGTGGCATCAGGTGGCACTGCCAATGTGAATTCCCTGCTCTATATCGGTTACTCGTTTGAAAATCTCTCGGACCGGCCTGTTGATTTTGAGTTTTACCTGCTGGTACGCCCGTTCCAGGTGAATCCCTATTACCAGTTCCTCAACACAATAGGCGGAAGCGGGAGAATCAACAACATAAATGAAGAAGCCGGGGGCCGGATTGCGGTTGATGACAAGGTCATCGTTATGACCAGAGCGTATGATTCTTTCGGTGCAGCTGTTTTCGATGAGGGCAACCTCGTGGACTGGCTGCGT
Organism: uncultured Rikenella sp.; assembly: GCA_964455705.1. Lineage (GTDB taxonomy): Bacteria > Bacteroidota > Bacteroidia > Bacteroidales > VadinHA17 > SR-FBR-E99. The sequence continues at coordinate 71,386 of CAYVYM010000009.1, read as the reverse complement.
AACGGAAGTATACCTCCGGGCAAATCAGCCAGCGATAAGGCCGGAATGGCAAACGGCGTTATGAATTATTCAATTCACCTTGAGGCCGGTGAAAAGGCAGAATTCTTTGCCGCAGTCCCATATCATGGCAGAGAGTCGTTGGAAGGAAGTATGGATGTCAAAGATATTCCTGGCGCCTTCTACCGTGCGGCCGATTTCTGGAGGACGAAAACGGATCACATCCGGTTGAATCTGCCCCCTTCGGGTGACAGGATCATAGATACCTGGAAATCAAATCTTGTCTATATCCTGATCAACAGGGATAAGGTTGGCATCCAGCCAGGGTCACGTTCTTATGAACGGAGCTGGATTCGCGACGGATCCCTGACATCATCAGCACTGCTCAAATCAGGAATTGTTGAGGAGGTAAGAGATTTTACAGACTGGTATTCGTCGTTCCAGTATGAGAACGGCAAGGTGCCATGTGTTGTTGATTCAAGAGGTCCGGACCCGGTGCCTGAGCACGACAGTCACGGCGAGCTGATATACCTGATCCGTGAGTATTTCAATTTCACCGGCGACACCGTTTTTCTGAGAACAAGAAATGACAACGTTCTGAAAGCAGTTGACTATTTTGAGTCGCTGGTTGCGGAAAGATCAACGGATCACTTCCGGTTCGGGAATGACAGTATCCGTGCTTACTATGGTCTGGTGCCCGAGTCAATCAGCCATGAAGGCTACTCAGCCAAACCCATGCACTCATACTGGGATAACTTTTTTACAATGAAAGGACTGAAGGATGCAGCTGAAATACAGAAGATCCTGGGAGAGAGTGAAAATTACCGGAAGATTGCCGGCATCAGGGACACATTCCGTGTAAATCTATACAACTCTCTTCGTCTGGCCATGAAGGTCAGGAAAATAGATTACATCCCCGGGTGTGTGGAGCTTGGCGACTTCGATGCGACATCAACCACCATCGCACTAACCCCGTGCAATGAGCTGCATAACCTTCCTGTTCCGCAGGTTTACAACACCTTTGAGAAGTACTACGCCTTTTTCCTCGACAGGAGGGATGGCAGGAGAGAGTGGGTCAATTATACTCCTTATGAAAATCGCCTGATAGGCTCATTCATTATGCTTGACCAGCCGGAGAGGGCACATGAGCTGATTGAATACTTCCTTGCTGATCAGCGCCCGCCAGCCGGCGGGTGGCATCACTGGGCTGAGGTGGTGTGGAATGACTATCGTCATCCCGGATTTATAGGAGACATGCCCCATACCTGGTGCGGGAGTGACTTTATCAATGCCGTAAGGTCCATGTTTGTATATGAAAACGAGTATGACCATACTCTCGTTCTTGCATCTGGCCTGTACCAGGATTGGATTGACGCTCCTGAGGGGATGTCGGTTGAAAACCTGCCTACATATTACGGTGAGATATCCTACTCGATTAAGAAGGAGGGCAACAGTTACCATTTTTCCATATCTGGTGATATAGATCTGCCGGAAGGGGGTATCAAAATAAGGAATTTCAACGGGGGAAAAATGCCATCGGCGATATCAGTCAACGGTAAGGAGTTAACGGATTTCAATGAAGGGGAGATAGCAGTCGGGGAGGTACCTGTTGATCTGGTGATCAAATATTAACTGCTGAAATAATACTTAAATGAGCATAAGAGATAAGAGCACAGTTAAGGCTTCCGGGCAGAATGACCGGATCACGATGGGTCAGCTTGCCGCCTATTCCGCCGGAGGCATTATACCCATCGCCCTCTTCAACATTGCCGGGCAACTGGTTGGCCTGATGGGCAATATAAGCCTGGGACTGAGCGCCTTCTGGCTCGGGTTCATCATGATAATCCCAAGGTTATGGGATGCCTTCTCCGACCCTATCGTTGGCCATCTCTCTGACAACACCCGTACCCGTTGGGGGCGCCGGCGGCCTTACCTCCTGATCGGGGGCATAGCCGTAGCGGTCTTCTTTGTTGTCATGTGGTGGATACCCAAGGGAGAGGCGGTGCATGCCCTCTTCCCCAGTGATGCCGGTTTTCAGCGGTTCCAGCTTATTTATATCCTGTTTGGCCTCCTCCTGTTCTTCACTGCCACCACCGTCTTCGAGATCCCTCACGGCGCCCTGGGCATGGAGATGACAACCGACCCTCATGAACGAACCCGCCTGTTCAGCGGCAAAAGTTTCATAGGCAACCTCTTTGCAATGAGCACCCCGTGGCTCTTTGCCCTCGCCAATACCGAGGCCTTCAGGGGGCCCGGAGGAAATGAGGCTGACGGCATGAGATATGTATCACTTCTGATAGCGGCCGTGATTATTCCCCTCTCATTCTGGTGGACAGCCAAACTGCGGGAGCCGAAGTTTGTGAAGGTTGCAAAACAGGAAAAGACACATTTCTGGACTGACATGAAGATAGTGGGCACCAACAAGAATTTCATCTATCTGGTGATGACCATTTTTACACTGGCAATGGGCTTTAACTTTGTCAACCTGCTCGGGTCGTACATACCTATCTTTTATATTTACGGAGGCGATAAGATTTTAGGCGCCAGACTGCTTGGCATCAACGGGACCGTCTGGGCAATCACCGGCGTGCTGGCCGTTTTTCCATTGAACTGGGTAAGCCCGAAACTGGGGAAACGGAATACACTCATAATTGCCATGGTGCTGATGTGCGCTGCACAGCTTTCAAAGATCGTCTGTTATGACCCGGAACATCCGTACCTGGTCCTTATCCCGACAATAATGCTGTCTACTGGAATGCTTTTCTTCTTTACACTGGGGTCATCGATGGTAGGCGACATATGCGATGAGGACGAACTGAGGACGGGTCACAGGTCGGAAGGGAGTTATTATTCAATCTACTGGTGGTTCATCAAGCTGGGTACCGCCTTTGCCAGTTTTGTGGCAGGAATCCTGATAACACTGACACTCTTCGATCAGACACAGGTAACAAAAGTTGACAGTCTTCAGGGAAGCGTGCGTGAAATGCAGAGCAAGATACAGTACTGGAAGGGGTATGATGGGACAGGCGCCGGAGAAGAATGGCGCAGGAGTGCCAGGGCACTGACATCCGAGGCCCTGAAGGAGTCAAAAGACTACCTGCTTTATCTTGAAAATGAGGTGACAAAGAAGCCGGAGAAGAAAAGAAGCGGGTTCGCTGAGAATGACGCCCGCAGAAGGGACGAATTAATCAATGCTTCCACGGCCTCAAAGTCGCTCATCAGTGAACTGGAATCAATTGATGCAGCCCTGATCAAGGCATTACCGGCACAGAGTGATTCACTCATCAGGGCGGCGATTCCTCTCATAATGCAGTCGAAACTGTTGAAGGCGAGGGTCTATTCATTCGATCTGCTGGCACACCTTCAGGCCAGGACAAAACAGCATGAGAAAAGCAGGGAGCATACGACACAGCTGACACAGAATATATCCGACATCAATAACAGGGTCAACGCCCTGAACCCCGGTTCGTCACCGGATATACTTCACAGTGAGCTGGCCGCGATTGAAAAGGACATAGAGCCTCTGAAAAAGCAGTCGCCCTATACCCTGCTGATGATGAGGATTGTGGAGATCGGCCTGCCTCTGCTGTTAAGCCTGCTGGCACTGTTCTTCGCCATCCGGTATACGCTGACTGAAAAAAGGACATTTGAGATAAAAGAGCTGCTCAGGCAGAGGAACAATGAGGATAATGATGGCACAGGCCAGCCGGGAGGAGAGCAGGTTATACAAAATTAAGTTGACAGTATGGTACTCAGTATTAAGGGACGTAATTTCATTCAGGATGATAAAAAGGTATTTCTCAATTCGGGAGAGATACATTATTTCAGAATCAGGCGCGAACTGTGGGACAGACACCTTGGCGAAGCTGTGAAGGCGGGGCTTTCTGCGGTCAGTACATATATTCCCTGGGCCTGGCATGAGGAAGAGGAGGGGCTGTTCGACTTTGACGGCTCAACATGCCGTGAGAAAGACCTTGAAGGATGGCTCCGCAGTTGCCATGATCATGGTCTGCAGTGTATCGTAAAACCCGGACCATTTATCCTTGCTGAATTCAGGGGATCCGGTCTGCCCGACTGGTTCATCGAAAAGCACGGAGAGGAGGTCCGTATGCGTAACCGCGATGGCGCGATTGTAATGAGTGACGGGGTCAGCCTCTTCAATGAAAGGTATATTGAGAAGGTGGGGCTGTGGTATGACATGATAATGCCCCTGATCCGGCGGAACGAAGCCTCCTCCGGCGGACCAGTAATAATGATGCAGATATGCAATGAGATAGGAGTATTCTCATGGCTGGCGCATCAGGCAGACTATGGCAATGCCGTGAGAGAAAAGTTTATCTCCTGGATAAAGGAGAGGATCGGAAGCATCGATGAGGTGAATAAGCTATGGGGAACGGATTACAACGGCATGGACCACATTGAGCTCCCGCCTGACGGTCAGACACCTTATACTTCTTCCGGAGACCGGGGACGTGACAATGAATGGCACTCTTTCTGGAGGAGATACTACGGTGACTACCTGAGGATGCTGACAGGCATGGCCAGGGAGAGAGGTATTACGGTTCCCCTCTACCACAACCTTCCCGGTTGGATTTACGGCAACGGTTACGAGTTCCCGGTCAATAACACTATGTATGAGGATCTCTTCAATGAAAAGAGTGAGATCATCTTCGGAATCGATCATATTCCCGAATTCGTTTCATATCGCAACATGCATGACGACCGGGTTGTGAATGACATAACGGGTGCCATGCAGGGACGGGGGCCGCTTTTTGCCGCCGAGTTCCAGAGCGGATCACGTGAATATCACGTTGTGACGAACCCCCGCGAGATGGAGCTGTTTTATAAGGCAAGTATTGCCAACGGCCTGACGGGATGGAACTATTATATGTTCTCACAGGGACGGAATGCAGAGAGGACGGGGTATTCAGGGAAAACTTTTTACTGGTTCACTCCCCTGACGGAAGAAGGCGAGCGAACAAGCGCATTCGCTCCGGTGGAAAGAATGAGCCGGATGCTGAAAGTGTCAGGAGACATAATTGTTGAAGCGCAGCGTAGGGCGGAAATATGTGTGCTCTTTTACCCGCCCGCCTATGCTACCGAGCTTGAGCGGCCTTCCGGCGACAGTGGCCTCAGATTTGTTCCCTCTGTCATACGCAGACCGGCTTACTTTGACGGGTTACTAAAAGTGCTGCAGGTTCTCAACATAGACTATGACATGGCTGACCTGAACAGGGCTATCGGGGAATCACTAAGCCAATACAAACAGGTATGGGCCTTCGTAACCGATGAGATGGATGCCCCGGCACAGCAGACAATTGCCGATTACATCACCGATGGCGGAAATGCCGTCATCTACCCATATATTCCTGATCGTGAACTGTCTCATAAAAAGTGCACGGTGCTTCGCGATGCACTGAACCTTTCTCCTTCAGCTTTCGAGATCATTGATTCACCGCTTATGGATATCCTCAGTTTCCGGGATATCAAGTGCAGCAATCCGATCGTGACCTTTGCAGAAGAGTCAATGGCCGGTACCGAAATAATTGCACGGACAATTAACGGCACTCCATGCGGATTAACAAGGAATGTGGGAAAAGGAATTGTGACATACATCGGCACCTGGATGGGGTTCGACACAGAGGGGCATAAGCCGGCATATGAAGCTATCCTGAAGAGATCCGGAGCAAAACTGAGACTGACATCATCAGATAATGATTATCTGACAGTCAGGGAACGCTTTGCCGGCAACGATAAAGCATTGCTTTTTGTGGCAAATTATTATAATGAAGATCGAAGCGGGGTGATAACCTACACTCACCCGAAATCGAAGGAAGCTGTAAACCTGCCACTGTCCGGCAAAATGATCACCTGGCCTGCGCTATACAGCGTGCTGACCCCGGTTTGCCTGGAAATTTCCAAAGGACTGCAAATCCTGCACTCTACTTCAGATATCCTCGGTTACGAAATGAAGGATGGCGAATTGTCTTTAACGCTCTTCGGCGAGCGCGATCTTAAAGGTGAGACGGTATTTGAAGGTCACAGTGCTGTTAATATCAGGTCAGCCGATATTGGTGACATCCATGTCGGACTTACCCGGATTGGTGATCGTATTGCGTTGACCTACAGCCATGAACACAAGAAGGAGATAGTTCTTAAAATCATAATCAGTTAATGAAAATAAGTAACTCCCTCGGGCTGTCTGCCGGCTTTCTGAAAAACGGTCTGATAAGTGCAATTGATGCTGATCATGTAAAGATAAGCCTCCGTACATCTTCGATATATTCAGGAGCCTCCGCAAATATCTGGCTGAGGAAGAGAGGCGGACTGATTGAGTACAGACCCCTGACGGGTCCGGGCAGTGACACAAGGTTTCGTGCCGGGAAAAATCACTCCAGGGTCGCCGGCAGCTGGGATGGGCTGAAATATGAATGTCTGCTTCACTTGTCAGAAAAAAGCCTGAGCTGGCAGTGGAGCGTGGATATCCTTAATAACTCAGGAGAAGGCCAGATGCTTGATCTGATATATGTTCAGGACGTAGGCCTGAAAGTTGTTGTATCCGAACCGGTAAATGAATATTATATTAGCCAGTACTTGGAGCGGAGGATACTTGAAGACCCTGTTTACGGTTCAGTCGTATGCTGCCGTCAGAATATGAAGGAGGCTGGCGGAAATCCATGGCTAATGATCGCATGCGTTAACGGCGCCATCGCTGCAAGCACCGACGGAATGCAGTTTTACGGCCGGGCATACCGCCAGACAGGTATCCCGGCAGGAGTTGTATCAGACAGGCTGGGAGGGGAATATGCCGGGGAATCTTCTGTTGTAGCTCTCCAGGAGGCGTCGTTTGAGCTGCCTGCCGGAGCGAGACACAGGAGCGCCTTTGTGGCAAAATTTATGCGCAACCATCGCCCCGCCACCTCCCTGTCTGACCTTAAAAGGCTTCCCGGCCTCTTGCGTGAATTTGCCCGTCAGCAAGTGACGGAGGCTAAAGGTGCCTGGAAAAAACCGGCAACCAATAAATTCAATAGCCCTGATTTCCTGCAGGCCGAGGAGCTGAATGAGGCAGATCTTGAAAGATTTTTCGGAAGTGAGAGAAGGCACCCTGAACACAATGAGGGCAAACTGATCTCATTTTTCAGCGGCGATAACAATCACATCATGCTGCGTGAAAAGGAGAGCCTGATTGACCGGCCGCACGGCCACATCATGCAGGCTGCAGCAGGTATTACACCTGATGAGAGGATAATGTCAACGACGGCATTTGCATTTGGAGTATTCAACTCGCATCTCACCCAGGGCAACACCAACTTCAACACACTCCTCTCTGTCTGCAACAGCCAGTTTAACCTTTCACCTGAGACCGGACAACGGATCTTCATTGAAGTCGACGGCAAATTCAGACTTCTTGGCGTTCCTTCAGCATTTGAGACAGGGCTCAACAGCTGCCGGTGGATTTACAGATTCGACGACCATTGTGTTCAGGTACGAACCTGGACCTCCATGAGATCACCCCGGGTGCACATGGACTTCAGGGTAGTGAGCGGTGAAGCGGTAAGGCTGATGGTCACGCATGATTTTGATGACCTCAACGGCTGGAAGGTGATTCCTGACAATACAGAAGGTAGCCATATTGCCGTACCTGATCCGGAAAGCACGATTGCAAAAAGGTTTCCGGGAGCCCGCTTCCGGATAACGGTCCGGACAACAGGGACCGGATACCGGGCTGGCGGTGATGAGTTAGCCGGCAGCGGTAGTGATAGCCTGGGAGACAATCTTTTTATACTCGATGTAACAGAGACTGCCAGCCTTCGCATAAGCATAATTGGTGAGGTTTGCGGTGCAGAAGAGACAGTTGACTTTGATGACGCGGAAACACAATGGATGGCCGACTCCCTTGATGCCCGGGCCAGGTGGATTGATCTCAGCCAGGGGCTGTCACTGCATGGAAAGCAGGCAGACATTGCTGCCATCCGGGAGATCCTGCCCTGGTATGGCATGAATGCCCTTATCCATTATCTCACACCTTACGGACTGGAACAGTTCAGCGGGGCGGCATGGGGAACGCGCGATGTCGCACAGGGCCCTGTTGAACTCCTTTTGGCAATGCAAAAGTATGCTGAGGCAAAGCAGGTACTGCGTATTATTTTCTCAAACCAGGATCGGGACGGTGGGTGGCCTCAGTGGTGGATGTTCGACAGCTACCGGGAGATAAGGGCAAACAGTGCTCACGGAGACATTGTCTACTGGTGCCTTATGGCGTTATGCTATTACATAAGGGTTACAGGTGATTTTGATTTCTTACATGAAAAACTCCCATTCCGTAACAAGCGTAAAACATCGCATCCTGTTGAAAAATCACTCGGAGAGCATATTAACCGGTTGGTTAAAAAGGTAACTTCCTCGTTTTTTCCTGGCACTTTCCTTGTACGGTATGGCGGAGGAGACTGGAATGACTCTCTCCAACCGGTCAATAAGGACCTTGCCAGGAGAATGATATCAAGCTGGACGGTGGAGATGAATTACCAGGCTTTCAGAGAATACGCTGAAGTGTGCCTGATGATGGGTGATGCTGTCAAAACAAGTGAGTTTAATACCCTGTGTGAGAGCATAAAATCAGATTTTAACATATATCTTATTAAAAACGGAGTGGTTGCCGGATACGTGCTTGCAGAGGATAACAGGAAATTCAGCCTGCTGCTTCACCCGACGGATGAGAGAACGGGGATTAAGTACAGCATCCTGCCGATGAACAGGGGCATTCTGAGCGGGATTTTCACTGCAGAGCAGGCACGGAGGCACCAGTCACTTATTGAAGAGCACCTCACCGGTCCTGATGGTGCCCGCCTGATGGACCGGCCGCTGAAGTACAGCGGCGGCATTCAGACACTTTTTCAGAGAGCAGAGAGCAGTACATTCTTCGGACGCGAGATCGGACTCATGTATGTGCATGAACATATCCGTTATGCAGAGGCTCTTGCCCGCACAGGGCAGGCTGATGCGTTTATTAAAGCCCTGCGCAAGGCAATTCCTGTGGGCTACAGGGAGGCAGTCCCCTGCGGTGATATCAGACAATCAAATACATATTACAGCAGCTCGGATGTAATCTTCATGAACCGCTATGAGGCTGACAGACTGTACTCTGAGATAATGACCGGAGCTGTAACCCTCAGGGGGGGGTGGCGGGTTTATTCAAGCGGGCCGGGTATATACATAAGCATCATCGTAACCCGTCTCCTGGGCCTGAGAATTGAATGGGGGAATGTGATAATTGATCCGGTAATGCCATATTCACTCGACGGACTGACGGTCTCCATGAATTTCATGAGTCGTCGGGTCTCATTCAGATTTGAAGTCAGAGTAAATACCTCCGGACCGGAGAGAATCAGCATCAACGGCAGGGAAGCGGTTCCCTCAACCGAAGAAAATCCCTATCGACGGGGAGGAGCCGTTATTCCGGCTTCCCTCTTTTCAGCAATGCTAGACAGAAAGGATAACAGGGTTGACATTTACCTTTAAGGCATGTGTCAAACTGTTCCTTAATCTTTCTCCGGAATCCGGCTTTTTAATATATTTACTGTCGGTATCAGGAGGTGATGTATTTGTCCGGTCTAAAGTCAGTTAAACAAGGATTTGAAAACACCAGATCACTGTTCTTATTGATCTGGGTGTTGACAATTTCACCGGTTGCTCCGGGTCAGAACGACGGACAGCGGAATGAGATCCATAAATTCATCCCTGGAAACATACCAGTAATAAGTCAGAATTGGGAAATCTCAAGGGATCCTGTCAGTGGGTATGTCTATTTTGCCAACTCTGCCGGTCTCATAGAATATAACGGCATTACCGCCAGAACATATACCGTCCCCAGCAGGCAGGGGGTACGGTCAGTATATGTCAACAATGACGGGTTGATTTTTACGGGCTCCTTTGAGGACTTCGGCATCTGGAGTAAGGGAATGTCAGGCAGACTCTCCTACGAATCCCTGGCAGAGGGGGCGGGAATATCAAAAAATGATGAGATATGGAATATCTATGAGCTTGATCATAACATTTATTTTCAGTCGTTTACAGCTGTCTATATATTTGATTATAATGTTGTCCGCAAGATTGAAACGCCTTCCTTCATGCTCTTCTTTTTCAGGGTGGGTGAGCGGTTTATGGCACAGGCCCTCGGGCATGGGCTTTTATGGTTTGACGGTTCCCATTTCACCTTCATTGAGGGCAGTGAACCGTTCGGATCACTGAAGGTTCATGCCCTGATTGATTTTGGTCCGGACGATCAGTGGATTTGCACCGCCAATGACGGCATCTTTGCATTTGACGGAAGTAATTTCTCCCCTCTTAATACGGAGATATCACTCTATCTGAAAGAGGCTATCTGCAACGCCGGCCTGGCTGTAAATGATAACATGATAGTGTTCGGGACAATTCTGAAAGGCGTTGCTATCTGTGACAGGTCAGGCCGGATACTTGAAACCTTTGATTATTCCAACGGCCTTAAAAACAACACTGTACTCTCACTGTACCTCGATGATTCGGGTGGTATCTGGGCGGGCCTTGATGACGGGGCAAATTATATCCTGACCTCTTCTCACGTGACCTACTATGCAAATTCAAGCGGTGCCCTCGGAACCATTTATACTGCAATAAGGGATCATGACCATCTATACCTTGGAACCAATCACGGTTTGTTTGCTGCAGATATCTCTCCTGAAGACGGTAACTACCGTTTCTCTGATCTCCGGATTATACCCAATACCCAGGGCCAGGTCTGGAAGCTTGTCCAATATGACGGCCAGATCCTGTGCGGCCATAATGACGGAACCTTTGTTATTGATGGCGGCAGGGCGGAAAAAATTTCTGACGTGACCGGAGGGTGGTCATTCAAGCCTTACGGTGACCTCCTGCTTGAGGGCACCTACACAGGTATCGTCTCTTTCGCGAAGGATGCATCAGGAAAGTGGGTTTACAGGAACCGGATTGAAGGTTATATAGAACCAACCAGGTTCCTTGAGATCGATTACCTGGGCTTCATCTGGGCAGTTCATCCGCAGAAAGGGATCTACCGCCTGGAACTCAATGAACAGGCTGACTCAATCGTCAGTTCACTTTACTTCAGCTTACTGGCAGACAGCTCAAAAATTCTATCCATGTCAAGCCTGAACAACCAGGTTGTCTTCATGGCATCAGATCATATCTTTGCATTCGATTATGAGAAGAGGGACTTTTTCCCTGTTACATCACTTGAGCAGGGTCTTGGTGAGTTTGTCGGTGCAACGCAGATAATAGGCTACCACGGAAACAGCTACTGGTTTGTGCTTGACAACAGAATTGCCCTCTTCAATATCTCGCGTGACCTGCAGGCAGTAAAGGTGCTGGAGTTCGTTCATGAATATGCCGACCTGCCCTGGCGGGAACAGCAGATCATCTCACTTGACTCCGCCAGGCTTCTTATTCCAACCAGGCAGGCGTTCAGTATTTACAACATCGAAAAACTCAGTGATTCTCTACCACGGTCTGCTCTGCATTTCAGCCGGCTTATCTTCAGCGGGGGCAACAAAAGCACGACACTCCTTCCAGGGAAAAACGAAAACCTTTCCGTCTCAAGCAGGGAAAATAATCTCACAGTGCACATAGCCAATCCTTCCGGCTTTGACCGCGAAGGGCGGGAGTACCACTACAGGATAACAGAGTTGGGTGACGAATGGTACCGAACAGCGACAGACAATTTTTCTCTTCTCAACCTTCGTTATGGTGAGTACCATCTGCAGGTCAGGGAGGCTGGGGGCAACGACTTCGCAGAAGCTCACTTTGTCATCCGGAGGCCTTTTCTGCTGACCGGATGGGCATGGGTATTGTATGTTCTTATCGTCGCCGGACTGATTACGGCCGGGGTGAGATTGTTCAGGATGGCTCTTGAGAGGCACCGCCGTATGATTGAGTATGAGGTGGGAAAGAACAGGCTCGAGAGCGAGCTCGACTACAAGAGTTATGAACTGATGCTGACAATGCGATATCTGATCAGAAAAACAGATACTCTGAGAGAACTGCGTGACAAGCTGGAGTCTGTCAAGGAGTCTTCATCAAAGCTTCCGGCGCGTTTTGTAAAGGAGATGGAGAAGATCATTGATCACGGGCTTGATACTCAGACCGAAGAGTGGCAGAATGTGATGAAGAACCTGAAGTTTTCACAGGAAGGCTTCTTCAGTAAGATGAAGAAGAAGTATCCGTCGCTCACTCCCAATGACCTCAGGCTATGTTCATATCTGAGGATGAACTTTACAACAAAGGAGATAGCCAACCTCTCGAATATCTCAACGCGGGCGGTAGAGATAGGCCGTTACAGGCTCAGGACAAAACTAAAACTCAGTCATGACGTCAACCTGACGGAATACCTTATCCGCGAGGCAGAGACAACCGATTAGTTCAGCTCCTCCAGGACAAACCCCAGGCCTCTAAGGGTACGGAGTGCAATACCATTGTCAGCGGCAAGGTACTTTCGCAGTCGGCTGATGAAGACATCCATGCTTCTGCCGAGGAAATAATCATCCTGTCCCCATATCTCGGTTAGGATCTGCTCACGTGTCTGTGCTTTGTTACGGTTCATCATGAGGTGTCTCAGCAGCTGGGCTTCGCGCAGCGTGAGCTTCTCCTTACCCGCAGGGGTGATCAGCTCCAGGGAGTTATACTTCAGGGTGGTTCCGGAGATCGTGTATTCATCCTCGGCAGCTGAATAGACCCTCCGCAGGATGTTGTTGATGCGCAGCATCAGCATCTCCGGATCGAAAGGTTTGGTTATGTAATCATCTGCCCCCAGCTTCAGTCCCTTGATGATGTCCTCCCTGAGGCTCTTGGCCGTCAGGAAGATAAAGGGTATTCCCGGCTCCCCGGCACGCATCTTTTCAGCGAGTGTAAAACCATCCATCTCGGGCATCATGACATCGAGTACGCATATATCAGGACGGGAGGCGTGGAACATGTCCCAGGCTTCACGGCCGTTACGGGCAAGTGTCACTTCAAATCCGCTGAGGGTTACGTACTGCGAGAGTATGTTCCCGAAATCGATGTCGTCTTCAGCTAGCAGAATTTTCATGGTCTTATTCATATTGGTATTATGATTCTGAATGTGGTCCCCTTACCGGTTTTGCTGCCAACAGATACATCTCCGCCATGTGCCCGGGCGATCCGCCTCACGTAATAGAGCCCCAGTCCCAGCCCCTTGTTTTTGTGAATGTTGCCGTGGGGTACCCTGTAGAATTTCTCGAAGATGTGGTCTGTGTGATCACGTGAGATGCCAACCCCGTTGTCGGCAACGGTGATCTCGAGGTTTCCGCAGTCAATGGCTGTCGTAATATCTATCTCAGGCTCCCGGTCGCAGTATTTCACAGCGTTGGTAAGGAGGTTGTTTATCATGGTTGTGAAGTAGACAAGGTCAAGCGATACGGAAGAGCCGTTGGCCCTGTAGTCTTCTTTGATCACAGCACACCCGTCGCAGGATGTAAGGAAAGATACTACTATCTGGTGCATCAGCTCATCAACCAACACCATATGCCTGTCAAGCTCAAACTCAGTTCTCTCCAGAAAGCTCACCTCGAGAATGGTGTTTATGAGCTGGTTCAGGTGTATACTCTGCTTGCCGATCATCTTAGCCGTCTCCAGTACCTTCTCCCTGTCACCCATGATCTGCTCCTTCTCAAGTGTTCTGCCGGCCACGGTGATGGTTGACAACGGCGTCTTGAGCTCGTGGGTCATGTTGTTGATGAAGTCGCTCTTCAGCTCAGAGAGGCGCCTCTCCTCCATAAGATTCCTCCAGGTTATGCCATAGACGAGGAAGACTATCACTATACTGACTATGATAAGAACAAAGGTGAAGAGGGCACCCTTGAATACCAGTTCATTCTTGTGGGTAAGATCTATCAGGTAATGGTATTCAATGAAGAAATTGTTATGCTCTTCCTTGAAGGTGTTAACGATAACAAGGTTCTTCTTCCTGGTTTTAAAAACAGTGTCGGCAAGTACAAATCTTTGATGCCCTGAAATCAGGTCAAGTTGTGCGATTGCCAGCACAGGCATGAAATCATTGTCAAAACCAGTCTGTCCTATATAGGATTTGAGGAAGGAGGTCAGCATCTCATTTTTATACAAAATTGAATAAATTTCATGCAGTGCCAACCTGCGGATCGCTGCTGAATCATCCGCGAACTCACGCTTGTTCAGTTCCTCAGTTAAAAGATAAGAGGCAAACTTGTCAGTCACATCCATCGCCTTCTCAAACCCATTGTTCTTCTTTTTGGAAAGCAGTAACGATAAACCTTCGCGTGAAAGGTCCCTGTACCTCATTGTCAGGATCTCCTCCTTCTGCCTCCAGATGCTGTAGATCAGCCAGGACTGGACGGCAACGAATAGTACCAGGGCTGCAAGTGAGACAACCAGAAGGAGTTGACGCTTCATACAGTTGATTTTAATTCAAAATTATATAATGATCCGGATTTAAAACAGGATTAACCTTGCATTAACTTCCCATTAACCAGAGGATGATTTTTAGCAATGTAAATTTACATCGAAAACAATTAACAGGGCAGTCATGAAGAAAACAGTTTATTTATTCGCAACCTGTGCCATGGCACTGGTATTATCAGCAACAACGGTATCAGGGCAGGGTACACAGGTATCTGCCGATCAGCAGAAGCAGAAGGAGGCTGAAATTCAGAAGAAGGCTGAATTGCAGAAGAAGGGCAATACTTTAAGCGAGGCGGAGCAGCAGAAACTGAAGGCTGCAGAGCTGGAAGCAAAAAAGAAGGAGATGGAAATCCAAAAGAAAATAGCAGAGATTGAGGGTGATGCGGCAAAATGGGAGAAGGAGTTTGAATGGCTCCACATAAATATGGATGATATCCGTAAGAACACCTATGATATTACCAGGGATCTTCCCGTGATGGTCGTGCCCGATGGCAAGATACTCAGGTACGGGCTTCCCAATCCCGGCGATTACTTTGTATTCAGCAACAGCGGACATGCAAGCAAACCGGGATCGTCATGGAATTATTCGCGCCAGGTCATGGAGGCTACATTCACAAATGAGTTTACAATGAGCGCTTCTGATGAGAGCAGTGTTAATCTGTCTGTCTCGGGCGACTGTGCAGAGGGGTCAATTACAGTGACAATCATCATGCCTGACGGGAAGCAGCTCTCTGAGGTAGTCCTCGATGAGAACGGAAGCCTGAACTGGAGGAAGAATTTTGAGGCCGGTGAGAACAACGGATGGAAGAACGGGAAGTGGGTATTTAAGATAAGGGCAAAGAGCGCTACAGGCAATCTGCGAATTTCACTGAACTCAAATTGATTTGGTTTTCTGCTTCATAATAAGTTCAATTTATTGATTACAAATTTGTTGTAATCATTGACGGAGACAGGTCAGGGACCTGTCTCCGCTTGTTTAAATCCTGTGGAGGGATTTATTTTTTTCCCGTTTTTTGTCCCCGACTGGCATATTGTTAATTTTGCAGGACAAAACTGACAGTTATGAGAAGTAATATAATATGGCTGGTTATACTGGCACTTGCCATCACTTCATGCGGCAGACGTTCAGGCGCCGGTGGCGGTGCAAGGATTATTACCGTTACAATACCTCCCATTGCCTGGTTCGTTGAGGGTATTGCAGGTGATGACTATAAAGTAAATGTACTTCTTCCTCCCGGGGCTGACCATCACATATGGGAGCCGCTGCCGGCACAGATAAACGCACTGTCAGGCTCAGAGGCATTGATCATCAATGGCAAACTGGGCTTTGAGGAGGCATGGATGGACCGGTTCACACAGGTCAATCCTAAGATGAAGGTACTTGACCTGTCGCGCAATCTTCAGCTAATAGGGTCTGAAGGTCTGAAGGTGGAAAGGTCTGAGGATCCGGCGGGAGGAAATATTGGAGACGGAGATCATGATACAGACCATGCCGGAGACGGACATGAACATGAGGATGATGCCCATTCACATGGCGGTCCGGATCCCCACTATTGGATGTCTCCGTCAGCCGCCATGATCATGGCCCATGATATAACCGATTTCCTTATTGCACTGAATCCCGGGTCATATGAAAAGTACGGGGCAAACCTTGCAGCCGTGTTGAAAAGGATTGTGGAGATTGACTCGCTGGTCCGCCAGGCTGTGGCCACAGCACCCAATAAAACGGTAATGATCTACCATCCAGCGCTGGCATATATGGGACGCGATTATGGTTTCGAGCAGGTTTCCTTCGAGGATGAAGGGAAGAGCCCCTCTCCGGCACGCATGAAAGAGCTGATTGATTTTGCCAGGGATAAGGAAATTAAGACTATCTTCATACAGGCAGAATACGATTTGCGCAATGCACAGTCGCTCTCCGGGGAGACAGGTGCGGAACTTATTGTCATCAACCCGATGAACAGAAACTGGCCGGAGGCTGTTTTAGCTGTAGCAGAAGCACTGGGCAAACACAAATGACAAAAGTCGAAAGTCCAAAGTCGAAAGAGATAAGTGTAGCATGTAAAATTGCACTGCCTGCGCGACCTTGAGACCTTCAGACTTTTGACTTTACGGACTTTACGGACTTTCGACTTTAAACTGACATGAGCATACTTTTCACCATAGATAGCGTCACCGCCGGCTACGAGGAGAAGGTAGCCCTCAGGGAGATCACCATGGCCGTTGAGGAAAATGACTTCATCGGAATCATCGGCCCGAACGGAGGTGGGAAAACAACTCTTCTGAAGGTGATCCTCGGACTCCTGAAGCCGCTGTCAGGCAGGGTCGATTATTCTCCCGGAGATCTGAGACTTAACCAGATAGGGTACATGCCACAGGTAGCCCAGGGTGATCTGCTTTTTCCTGTCACCGTTGAGGATGTGGTTCTCTCAGGACTGATGCACGTTAAGGGCGCATCAGGGCGGATGGGCCGAAAGGAGAGGCAGCGTGCCAGAGAGGTAATGGATGATCTCGGCCTCACCCACCTGGCCAGACAGGCACTGAATGAACTTTCCGGCGGACAGCTTCAGCGCGTCTACCTGGCACGGGCGGTATCAGGATCACCCCGACTTCTCCTCCTTGATGAGCCTGCAACATTCGTTGATTCCTCTTTCGAGGCCGATTTTTACGATAAGCTCCGGCTGCTTAACAGCAAGATGACAATAATGATGGTGTCACATGATGTTGGTACCATCTCTACATGGGTTAAGTCGTTCGCATGCGTCAACGGATCGCTGTTCTACCATCCGCACAGCAAAATAACCGATGAGGACCTTAGGCTGTACGGTTGTCCCATACAGCTCGTCACCCACGGTGATGTGCCACATATTGTTCTCCACAAACACAGTTAATGGATAATCTTTTTGAATATACGTTTGTCGTCAGGTCACTGCTGGGTGCGCTCTTCGCCAGCATCACGGCAGGACTGGCAGGAACGTACATCGTTTCAAGAAGGCTGGTTTTCCTCAGCGGAGGCATCACTCATGCCTCTTTTGGCGGGATAGGACTGGGCCATTACCTTGGTATTAACCCGGTGGTGGGTGCTGCAATATTCGGACTGGGGTCCGCTCTTGGGATGGAGTTCATGTCTCACAGGGGCAGGATGCGGGAAGACAGCGCAATAGGTATCCTCTGGGCCCTGGGAATGGCCATCGGAATAATATTCATCTACCTGACTCCCGGATACGCCCCCAACCTCATGAGCTATCTCTTCGGAAGCATCCTGACCGTAACAAATGGCGACCTGATAGCCCTGGGAATAATCTCGGTGGTATTAATACTCTTTACCGTTTTGTTTTACCGGACACTGCTTTACATCTCGTTCGATGAGAATTATGCCCGTACCTTCACAAGGCATGTCGATCTCTTCAAGTATGTATCAGTGGGCCTGACGGGACTTGTAATTGTGCTGAACATCAGGATGGCAGGGGTAATCATGATAATTGCCCTGCTCACAATACCCGCAAACATTATCATGTTGTTTACAAGGAAATACAAACAGATAATTATTTTATCCACTGTTGTCAGTTTCATCAGCATCTGTGCCGGGTTCGCGGTTTCATGGTTCACCAACCTGCCAACCGGCGCAACAATAGTGACTGTAATGGTGTTGTTCTGGCTGGTGGCTCGTGCTGCAAGAAGCCTGAAGAAGAGCAGCAGTATTGAAAAATTAAGAAAGAAAAAGGCATGAATGAATTTGATATTCTGATAATAGGAAGCGGCCCGGGAGGTTATGTGGCTGCCGTCAGGGCATCACAGCTCGGTAAGAAGGTGGCTGTGATAGAAAAGGCCGAGACCGGCGGCATATGCCTTAACTGGGGATGCATACCCACAAAGGCCCTTCTGAAGAGTGCCCAGGTTCTTGATTATGCCCGCCACGCAACTGATTACGGCATCAATGCAGGGGAGGCGCCGGCACCTGATTTCGGCGCTGTCATTGCACGCAGCAGGGCTGTAGCCGACGCCATGAGCAAAGGTGTGCAGTTTCTCTTCAAAAAACATAACATCAGGGTCATTAACGGTTTCGGGAGGATGAAAAGTGCTGGCACAGTTGAGGTGGAAGCCGTTGATGGTACGAAGGAATTATACAATGCCGGGAGCATAATTATCGCTACCGGCGCACGATCGCGTGAGCTGCCAAACCTCAAGCAGGACGGGAAAAAGATAATCGGCTACCGCGAGGCAATGAGCCTCTCTAACCTGCCCTCATCAATGGTGGTGGTGGGCTCGGGAGCGATAGGCAGCGAGTTCGCCGGGTTTTACAGGTCAATGGGCACAGAGGTGACCCTTGTGGAGTTCCTGCCGCGGATACTGCCGCTGGAGGATGAGGAGGTGTCACGCACACTGGAACGCTCGTTTAAGAAGGCGAAGATGAAGATCATGACTGATTCGTCAGTTGAAAAAGTTGATACCTCGGGTGAGAAATGCATTGTCACAATAAAGACTCCGAAAGGGGAGGTGATGACGGAGGCCGATGTGGTCCTTTCAGCCGTGGGTATCACTCCAAATATAGAGGGTATAGGTCTGGAGGAGTGCAGTGTTAAAACCGACAGGGGAAAGATAGTCGTTGACGAGTACTACAGGACCTCTGTCACTGGTGTCTATGCCATTGGAGACATTGTCCCCGGACCGGCACTGGCTCATGTTGCATCAGCCGAGGCAATTGTCTGCGTTGAAAAGATAGCCGGCAAAGATCCTGAACCGGTTGATTACACGAACATCCCCGGATGCACCTACACCACTCCCGAGGTGGCGTCTTGCGGTATGACCGTGGAGGCCGCAAAGGCAGCCGGCATCGAAACTAAAACCGGCAAGTTCATGTTCATGGCGTCAGGAAAGGCCTCCGCGGCTGGTGCCCGCGAAGGATTCGTGAAGCTGGTGTTTAACGCCTCTGACAACAAGCTGATCGGCGGTCACCTGATAGGAATGAATGTCACTGAGATGATCTCTTCAGTTGTTGTGGCAAGAAAGATGGGGGCCACTGCCCATGATCTTATGCTCAGCATACATCCTCACCCGACCATGTCAGAGGGTATCATGGAGGCAGCAGCAGATGCACTTGGTGAGGCCATACACGGCTGATTGTCTGAGGAAGAATTGCATTAACGCAACCTTTACCCCTTTTTTAGCATCAATCTATTGACAAGCTCAGGTTTTATTTCTTATCTTTATAACTCGTCTAAAAGCCGGGTTTGCATAAGGAGAAAGACATAATTAACGGCTGCTTGTCAGGCAGCAGGCGCGACCAGGAACTGCTCTATCGCAGGTACGCCCCTAAACTCTATGCCGTTTGCCTTCAGTACGCAGGTAATACGGAAGAGGCAAGGGATGTCCTGCAGGAGGGTTTTATCAAGATTTTTGAAAACCTGTCGCGCTTCAGCCATGAAGGTTCTTTTGAAGGATGGATGAGGAGGATCATCGTCAACACTGCTCTTGAGAGATACCGCAGCAGGTATTACCTGAGCCGCGTCGACGACATTGACGAGGTAACCGAACCGGAAGCCGACCCCGACACCGATGATTTTGCCGGACTTGAAGCTTACGATCTCCTAAATATGATTATGGAGCTGCCTCCCAAATACAGAATGGTCTTTAACCTGTACGCCATTGAAGGATATGCCCATAAGGAGATCAGTGAAATGCTCGGAATCTCTGAAGGAACAAGCAAATCGAATCTCTCAAGGGCAAGGGACATACTTCAGAAGAAGGTGATGATACTTACGGGTGTCACAAGAAGATTGGTAAATGTTTGAAAGGGAACCAAATATTGACATTGTATTCCGGAACGGACTGAAAAACATGGAAGTCCTGCCACCGGCTGATGTGTGGGAAAATATACCGCCTGTGCATGTCAGGCAGTCGCGCTTCCGTGTCGTAACGGGTATAGCTGCCGGTATAGCCGCACTTGTTTCCCTTACCCTTCTGGCCGGCTGGTACCTGCGCAGTAATAACACCGGAAACCAGCTTGCAGAACTCACCCTTGCCAGCGGTGAGCAACAGGCAGTCAGGATCGAAGGGACGGCTTTAACCCCGGTCGCAGTTAATGCCGACATTCCTCCTGCTTCAGTAACCATACCATCGTCTGTAAATGACCGTGTAAACGAGAAGACGCTTTTTGTGCCGACGGAAGAACCGATGAGACTCCTTGCTGATGCTGACATGAATCTGGCAAATGGGAATGATGACAGATCAATGCCCGTTTCAGGGGATGAAATTACGGTGATAGCCTCAGGCAGGCTGACCGGTGGGGATGAGGTTCAGACACTGACACTTACACCCGCCAATCCGGATGCAGTTTCCCAGCGCTTTCTTGTGGGCGCCTCCATGTCACCCACCATGGGATTCTCACCGGGAGCAGAGGATATGAGGCTCTCAGAGCTGATGAACGGTGAAAAATCAAGACCTGCATTTGCAACAGGACTGACATTCGGGTACAAGATCTCAGACCGCCTGACAATTCAGTCTGGTATAGGACTCTCTTCAATAGGGCAGACAATTACCGGCGTGGACGTGTTCGCCGGGCTTTCTGATTTCTATGCTGTCAAGAGCAGTTATCTCTACAGTGTTGAGACAGCCTCCGGGCTTATCCTTGCAGGCAATACTGACCTTTACCTGTCTGACAACCAGGAGAGGGTAGGAACACGCGTCCAGGGGGCCGACCCCTCAAAGTACCATCTGACACAGGTTGGCGATGATATCCAGCAGATATTCCGCTACCTTGAGCTGCCTCTGATGCTGCGTTACAAGGTTATCGACAGCAGGCTGGGACTGAACCTCTCGGGTGGATTTGCATACGGACTGCTGGTAGATAACATGGCTTACACCGGGACAGGGTCAGACATGGTCCAGGTAGGTCATACCGAAGGAATCAATGTTCACAACCTGAGCAGCCAGTTGGGACTGGGGATGGAGTATAGCATCTCGTCAAAGATCTCCTTCAACCTTGAGCCTGTCTTCAAATACTACGTGACACCGATAAGCGACATTTACGGGGCTTTCTACAAACCCTACTCGGTTGGTGTCTGGTCGGGCTTCTTCTTCAAATTCTGACCACTCTCCATCTGCTCTTTCTTTTAATTCCCGGAACGCAATAAAATCACTACTTTTGCGGTTTCTAAAGAAACTGTCAGAAGATGAAAATAATCATAGGGAAGGCCACACTTGGAATAATGCTGCTGCTCAGCGCCGGTTTTATATTTACACTGCTTGTATCAGCCGATAACCAGCAACCTATTTCCATTGACAATGAGGAATTTATGCCAGTTGCAGCCTCATGGGCCCTGCCTGAGAATGTAGTCTTCGCAGGTGAACCACTGCCCATGCAGAATTTTGACACACGCGAGAGCCTTGACAGGGAGCTGAATGCAACCGCCTACCGGCATGGCTCTACCCTCCTTACAATGAAGAGAGCGGGGAGATACTTCCCTGAGATTGAAAAGATACTGAGGGAGAACGGCATACCTGACGATTTTAAATATCTCGCATGCGCCGAGAGTGACCTTAGTAATGCCATATCACCGGCCGGCGCCACCGGGATCTGGCAGATAATGGAAGGCACTGGCAGGGAGTACGGCATGACCATCAACAAAGAGGTAGATGACCGCTACAACCTGGAGAAATCCACCCTCTTTGCCTGCAGGTACTTTAAAAGGGCTTATGAGAGATACGGAAGCTGGACTATGGCCGCAGCTTCATACAATAATGGCTTCAGCGGCCTCAGCGAACAGGTTCAGATACAGAAGGAAACAAACTACTATGACCTTCTCCTGAATGAAGAGACGGCAAGATATATCTTCCGTATTACGGCTCTGAAACTGATTATGTCTGTGCCCTCTGCATACGGTTTCGATGTCAGTGAGAGAGATCTTTACCAGCCCATCCCATACAGTGAGGTAACAGTCAATACCCCCATACCGAGTTTTGAACAGTTTGCACGGCAGTATGAGACCAACTACAAGATATTGAAATTTCTGAACCCCTGGCTTCGCAAACCATTCCTCACTAACAGTGACGGTAAGGAGTATATCATAAGGATTCCTGAGAAAGATGCAAGGATGGCAGTTGGTTTATAGCATCCTTTTATGCCGGAACAGAGGGATGAGATAAAGATATACGGGGCTAGGGTTCACAATCTGCGAAACATAAGCCTCACTGTGCCGCGCAATCAGCTGGTGGTTGTCACCGGACTCAGCGGCAGCGGGAAGTCGTCACTGGCATTTGACACCATCTATGCCGAGGGTCAGAGACGATACATGGAGACTCTCTCAGCATATGCCCGTCAGTTTCTGGGAGGCATGGAACGACCTGATGTAGACCGCATTACCGGTCTCAGCCCTGTAATCTCAATTGAGCAGAAAACAACCAACAAGAATCCCCGTTCAACTGTCGGGACCATCACTGAAATCTATGACTTTCTGAGGCTTCTATATGCACGCGCTTCTGATGCTTACTCGTATGAGTCAGGGGAAAAGATGGTGAAATACACTGATGAACAGATACTTGAGCTGGTGGCCTCGCGCTATGACCAGAGGAAGATCTATATACTTTCACCGCTTATCAAAGGCAGAAAAGGGCATTACAAAGAGCTCTTTGAGCAGCTGAGGCGCAAGGGTTTTCTTCATGCCCGCATTGACGGTGAGATCAGGGAGATCACGCCGGGACTGAAACTCGACAGGTACAAGTCGCATTTCATTGAACTGGTTATCGATAAATTTCAGACCGGGCATGTAACTGAAAAGAGGCTTCATGACGCTCTGCTCCTTGCTCTTGATCAGGGCGACGGCATAATGATGGTTCTCAATGCCGAGGACAATAGTTTCAGGTATTACAGTCGTCACCTGATGTGCCCGGTGACGGGTATCTCCTACAATGAGCCTGCACCTTTTACCTTTTCCTTCAACTCGCCGCAGGGGGCATGCCCCAAATGCAACGGACTGGGGGAGATATCTGAGGTTGACATCACAAGGATGATGCCTGATCCTGAGCTCAGCATACGCAGGGGAGGGATAGAGCCGCTGGGTAAGTACCGTAATATCTGGATCTTCTGGATGATTGAAGCCCTTGGTGAGAAGTATGGCTTCACCGTCGATACCCCCGTGAAGGACATCCCGGAAGATGTATTGAATAAGATTTTCTTTGGCTCTGATGAGGTTTTGAAACTGTCAAACACACCTCTGGGAGTCACATCCAATTACTTCATGACCTTTGAGGGGGTTGTCAACTACGTTGGTAACCAGGAGGCTGTCGGCGCCCGAAAGACCAGCGCCAAAGGCCGTGAACAGTATGTCCAGTATCATGTCTGCCCCGAATGTGGTGGCACCAGGCTGAACAGGGAGGCGTTGTGGTTCCGCATAGGGGGGAAGAACATCGGGGAGCTGTCAGCGATGGACCTTACAGAGCTGAAGATCTGCCTCGATGGTGTCACCGGTGCCATGTCAGAGAGACAGAGGAAGATCGCTTCGGAGATACTCAAGGAGATTAAGTCACGACTTGGTTTTCTGCTTGACGTCGGCCTTGATTACCTCTCATTGAACCGTGGGGCAAGGACCCTGTCGGGAGGAGAGAGCCAGCGCATAAGGCTGGCCACGCAGATAGGATCAAAGCTGGTCAATGTGCTTTACATCCTTGACGAACCCAGTATAGGCCTCCATCAGCGTGATAACAGGAGACTCATTGAGGCCCTGAGGAACCTTCGTGATGCGGGCAACTCGGTGATTGTTGTAGAACATGACCGTGACATGATCCTCAGCGCCGATCATATCATTGACATCGGTCCGGGCGCCGGTGTTCATGGGGGGATGATCGTTGCCGAGGGTACTCCGGAAGAAATCCTTAAGGCCGGCACCCTGACGGCTGAGTATCTCAACGGGACTAAACGGATTGAAGTACCGAAACAGCGAAGGAAGGGCAACGGCAGACACCTTACAATCACCGGTGCAACAGGCAACAACCTCAGGGGTGTTACGATGAAGGTACCTCTCGGAACCTTTATCTGCATCACCGGCGTCTCGGGCAGCGGCAAATCGTCGCTTATCAACCAGACCCTGCACCCGGCGCTGGCAAAGAAACTGAACGGTGCCGGAAGGACTCCGCTGCCATATGATACAATTGACGGACTGGAGAGTATCGATAAGGTGATTGAGGTCGACCAGGCTCCCATTGGTCGCACCCCGCGCTCAAACCCTGCAACCTATACGGGTGTCTTTACGGACATACGCAACCTGTTCGCGATAACTCCCGACGCAAAAGTCAGAGGCTTTGGCGCGGGACGATTTTCATTTAATATCAAGGGCGGAAGGTGCGAGGGCTGCGAAGGTGCGGGAGTAAAGACAATCGAGATGAATTTCCTGCCGGATGTCTATGTGATGTGCCCCGACTGCGGTGGGAAACGCTATAACAGGGAGACACTGGAGGTGAAATACAAGGGCAGGTCAATAAATGATGTCCTTGAAATGACAATTGACGATGCTGTGGAGTTCTTCAAAGGTATCCCTTCGATTTATCAAAAGATTAAGACATTGCAGGATGTGGGCCTGGGCTATGTCAGACTCGGACAGCCCTCGACGACACTTTCCGGGGGTGAGTCGCAGCGTGTCAAGCTGGCCACCGAGCTCGCAAGACGCGATACAGGCCGTACACTCTATATCCTTGATGAACCGACAACGGGACTTCATTTTGATGACGTGAAGGTGCTCCTTGAGGTGCTTGACCGCCTGGTTGAGAGAGGCAATACAATCATGGTGATAGAGCATAATATGGATGTCATAAAGATGGCCGATTACATAGTTGACCTTGGCAGGGAGGGAGGACGCGGAGGAGGTGAAATTATGTTCTCCGGTACACCTGAAGAGATAGCAAGGGTAAAAGATAATTATACCGGGAGGTTTCTTGCTCCCGTGCTGGAACAGTAGAAAAGATTATATTTAACGCCTAAATATTTACTCATGGACGAAGCAAAAGAAAAAGATCTCATTAAGGATGCTTTTGAACAGAAGACATGGCATGAGATTCATACCATGGATTCCTGGAGGATCTTTAAGATCATTTCCGAGCTGGTAGAAGGATTTGAGAAGCTTTCACGAATTGGCCCGAGCGTGGCCATTTTCGGATCTGCCCGCACCCATTACAACCACAAGTATTACAAGATGGCTGATGAGATCGCTTTCCGGCTGGTTCAGAAGGGTTATGGCGTCATCACCGGCGGCGGTCCAGGTATCATGGAGGCCGCCAACAAGGGAGCAAAGAGGGGGAATGGCAAGTCAATAGGCATAAACATCGACCTGCCCTTTGAACAGAAACCCAATGCCTTCATTGACCGCGACAAGCTAATCACCTTCGACTATTTCTTTGTCCGCAAGGTAATGTTCATGAAGTATGCACAGGGATTCATTGTGATGCCAGGTGGCTTCGGCACCCTTGATGAACTCTTCGAGGCAATCACACTCATACAGACTAAGAAGATCGGGCGTTTTCCAATTGTTATGGTAGGTGAACGTTACTGGTCAGGGTTGTTTGAATGGGTGACTGATGTTATGTTGAATGAGGAGCACAACATCTCTGCTGAAGACATGAATATCTTCAGGATAGTTGATACCCCGGAAGAGGCCGTCGGTTACATTGACCAGTTCTATTCAAGATATCTGCTCAGCCCGAACTTCTGATTACCTGTTGCGCTCCTTGACATGGTGGTCCATCTCACGCTCATGGTCGCGCTTCTTAATGCTGTCACGCTTATCATACTGCTTCATACCCCTGGCAAGGGCAATCTCCGCCTTCGCCAGCCCCCTGTTGTTTATAAAAACTTTCGTGACGATGATCGTCAGGCCTGTCTCATTAACCTTCCTTTCCCACTTGCGTAATTCCTTTCGCGTCAGCAGAAGCTTGCGCTCACCCAGCGGATCATGGTTGTTCAGGTTGCCCCAGTAGTACTCTGAGATATGCATCCCGGTAACGAAGAGTTCCCCGTTACGGAAGGCGCAGAAAGAGTCGGTAAGTGTTGCCTTGCCGGCACGGATAGATTTTATCTCGGTGCCGGTCAGCTTTATGCCTGCAATGAGCTTCTCAATGAATTCATAATCGTGCGAGGCCCTGCGGTTCTGGATGACGATATTGCTGGTATCGTTTCTCATTGGCGGACTCAGGCAAAGATGTTGAAATAGACCGTTTCGGTCAGTTTGGAAAGAATAATCTGCAGCAGGAGGAAAATGATCAGCATTGAGACTACTGTCGCTATCAGCATCTGAATTTTCTTGTGATCAGGCGGGTTGATCATTGTCTCCATGCCAATCCAGAAGATGTATAGCCCGTAGAGTCCCAGTACGTTGATAAAGAGCAGCGACTCGAACAGGCGGCTGATGGTGAGAGTAAGGAATATGGGGGCTATGGAATAGGCTACCAGCTTGAATGCTACCAGAAAATCGTGTCCCAGGTCAAGCGCTCTCATTATCTCCCTCACAACGAATGCCGACGCATAGACGCCAAGGTAGAGGAAGAGAAAGGTGGTGACGGCTACCAGCACCGAGTACATCGGTTTCAGGGTGGAGTTGATGAAGAACATCGATCCCAGGAATGCACTTATGGTTACCAGTATTACAAGCGGCATGAAGAAGCTGCCCCTGACGAACTTCATAGGTCTCTCCTCGCGGTGAACCACTTCCCAGGCCTTGCCGGGATTGATTATGAAATACTTTGTACGATGATACAGAAACCTGAAGTCCATGACCTCTTTTGATTTAAGAACGGCAAAATTAAGTAAAATTGCATTACTGTGGACCCTTATTGGTTATCTTTAATTTCTGATGGACAAGCCGATGCATGATATCATTGTGATCACCGGACCGACAGCAACCGGGAAGACCCGGTTGGCGGCTCTGGTGGCGGACCGGCTGGGAGGAGAGGTCATAAGTGCCGACTCAAGGCAGGTATACAGGGGGATGGATATAGGCACCGGGAAGGATTTGTCGGACTATGTTATTGACGGACGGGTTGTGCCGGTTCATCTGGTGGATATTGCAGATGCCGGTTACAGGTACAATGTATATGAATTTCAACGCGATTTTCTGAAGGTTTTCGGGGGTTTGTCTGCTCGCGGTTGTTTTCCGGTGGTATGTGGTGGCTCGGGGATGTACATCGACAGTATTGTCAGTGGTTACAGGCTGATACAGGTGCCGGTTAACAGCCAGTTGCGTGCTCTGATGGCAGGAAGGTCACTTGATGAGCTGACAGCGATTTTATCGCAGTACAAGAGTCTCCACAACAAAACTGACGTGGATACGGTGAAGAGGGCGGTCAGGGCGATAGAGATAGCGGAATATTATGCACATCACCCCCTTGATGAGAGTCCGTTTCCGGTAAAGAATCCTTTGGTAACAGCCGTTTTCTTTGACCGGGAGACACGTCGGCAGCGGATCAGCTCGCGGTTGAGGGCCAGGCTTGATGGAGGTATGGTTGAGGAGGTGCAGCGGTTGCTGGCTTCCGGGATACATCCTGATGACCTTCTTTATTACGGGCTGGAGTATAAGTATGTCACTTTGTTCCTGTTGAATAAGATGGGTTATGAGGAGATGACGCAGAAGCTGGAGGTGGAGATTCACCGTTTTGCCAAGCGGCAGATGACATGGTTCCGCGGCATGGAGCGCCGTGGCATCATCATCAACTGGATAGACGGCCAGCTGCCAGACGAGGAGAAGGTTGAAGTAATATTAAGGTTAAAGGAGAAAGGATAAAGGATAAAGGAGAAATTTCCGATTTCAGATTTCCGATTGTCGATTTAACAAAAATCGCAAATCGCCAATCGCAAATCGCCAATCCTTTAGACTTTACGGACTTTATGGACTTTTGACTTTCAGACTTTTATTCCCATTTTCTTCATCAGCAGCGAAGCATTGAAGCTTGAGCAGACCCCCGGTGTCAGCCTGTAGTCAAAGAAGAGCTCCTCACCGCTCACCTTCACATCGAAATGATAATTTTCAATGGCATCCGGAAGCTCTTTCTCCAGGCCGGCGAGACGGAGGTCGTGTGTGGCCACCATGATTACTGAACCATAGCCCGTCAGCTGTTTGATAAGAGCCACCGATCCCGTATACCTGTCGTCCGAGTTGGTGCCGCGGAGTATCTCATCGAGCAGGAGAAATGCCTTCGGATCGGATTCAGCTCCGGAGATGATTGCCCTGAGTCGCCGCAACTCTGCATAGAACGAGGAGATATTCTCCTCCAGAGAATCGGATATTCGCATGCTGGAATGAAGCCTGACATGCGAGACCGTGTATGATGAAGCACATGCCGGCGCCCCGCAAAAAGACAGCACGGCATTTATGCCGTAGGTGCGGAGGAAGGTGCTCTTACCCGACATGTTAGACCCTGTTATCACTATTGCCTTTCCGGGACCCTCAACCGAGAAATCATTACTGATCCGCCTGTCGGCAGGTATCAACGGATGCCCCATCTCTTTCGCACTAAATACAAACCAGTCATCAGTCACAGTCGGAAATACCCAGCCGGGATTGTTGAAGGCCGTATTGGCAAGGGAGGCCAATACTTCGAATTCAGCCATCGCGGCAAACCATTCGGGGATCCGCAGGGCATGCTCACGCTTCCATCTCTCAAGAGCGAGGCAAAAATGTATATCAGAGAAAAACAGCAGGTTGAGTGGGGCGGATAGAAGCATATTCAACCTCCAGTCGAGCCTGCCGACCAGCTTCGAAAGCTGCCTGATACGAAATGAGGCAGTAATGCTGTTTTTGAATGATCCATGCAGGGTCTGAAGTAGTGGAGCAGTAAATTTCTCCTCTTCAATCAGCCTTATGATCTCGGAGTACGATTTGAGCAGGTCTGATGACCGGCTAATCTGGTCCTGTAGTTTTGAGATCCTTGTGAATCGTGTTACATTAAAGATGAAGTTCGTGATAAAAACCGGTGTAAGTATTACAGCGGGCCATCCGGCTATGACCATGATGACTGATGCCAGGGCCAGGAGGCTGAGGCATCCGGTTATTATCTTCTCGCGCATTATTTTCGTGAAGGTATCGTCACTCCTGAGCCACTGCAACAGGGGCGCTGGATCATTGCCGGCACCGGCATTCAGGTAACCGAGGGTAATCAGCTCCTGTCTCCAGTCGGTAAGAGGCTGCAATTCCGCTACAGCCTCCTGGCGCTGCAGTATCTCTTCCCTGGAAGCAGATTGTCTCAGGTACTCTGCCAGCATGTCAGAGGCCGGCTTGCTCGTGGTTCGGCATATGTACTGAAACAATGACGCCTTCCCGAAGATGTCAAGGTCATATGAATAGGGGTGGTCTCTTTCGATGTATTCTTCACCGGGCTTATATCCTGAAAAGTCACCATCGATGCACTTCAGCTCAAGCCTGTTGATCTCCGCCAGGTGAAGGAATCTCTTCCTGCTCTTCTCCGTCGTGTCGGACCTGATCACCAGCCAGGCAAACAGGATCAGGGCTATTGTCAGGGCGGTGACAGCAGCAGCACCAGAGACGGACAGGAGCAGTGCGAAAAGGATCAATCCACCGATGAATGATACCAGGCGGGCTAATGACAGGCGGTCCGACAGCTTCCGCAGCCGTTCGGCAGAGGCGCTGAATTCAGCTTCTCTGGTAGTATAAACCTCACGTGGTGACATCATGGCTTAATCAGGGTTTAAAGCTAATCAATCTGTCCTGAAATTGAAAAGCAGTCGAAATTTGCATGCGCCATCAACAAATTTCGACCTGTTTTGCATGTTGCACGTGCAAAAACCGACTCGTTTTTCTATTGTCCGTGCAAAAACCGACCTTCTTTGTTGGCTTCCTATGTCAAAACCGACCTGTTTGCTGTTGTCATCTTCAAAATCCGACCTCTCTTTCCCACCTGTTTAATTACCTTTACCCCTGATTAAAAACCAACACTTCAGACTACAAGACCTTAAAAATTTTGACTTTACAGACTTTACAGACTTTATAGACTTTCGACTTTCGAAGACCTTCAGACATATGTTTAATATCGACACCATCCTCTTCGAACTCCCCGGCTACAGAATGAGCCTTCTCGAGCTGCTTGCAGTCATCACCGGGCTGTGTGCAGTCTGGTTTGCAGCAAGGGCTAACATCATCACCTGGATCTTTGCGCTTATTAATGCCGTGCTCTTCTTCATGCTCTATTACCAGGTGAATCTTTATTCGGCGATGATCCTGCAGCTCTTCTTTTTCTTCAATGCCTTCTACGGCTGGTTCAACTGGAAGAGACAGAGCATTAACGGGGATGAACCTGTCACCTTGTTGAGTCATAAGGGAAGGCTGGCCTGGGTTGTTGCGGTCATAGCCGGGGCCATTGCCATGGGAACGGTCATGAGCCACATCCATCTCTGGCTGCCGGATCTGTTCCCTGAGGAGGCTACCTTTGTATATACCGATGCCATGATAGCCGTTATGAGCATCGCTGCATCCCTGCTCTGTGCACGACTGAAGCTCGAGAACTGGGTCCTATGGATACTGGTTAATATAATGAGTATCGCCATGTATACGATGAGAGGGATTATGCTTGTATCCGTTCAGTATGTCATTTTCCTTGCAATGGCTGTCTACGGGTTTATTCAGTGGAAGCGTAAAGTCACGATCCTATCCGATGATCAGCCGAGGGAGAGAAATTGATCAAATGATCCGGAAATAGAGATAGTGTTTCGTATATTTAGTAATTTAGAATTTGACCAGAAGTATGAATCGTGATATGATAAATGTGATATGAAAACGTTGTGGATACTTATTGTTTGTTTCACATTAGTAGTCTTGTCATGCAAATACAAAGATTCTTCTTCATCTCATGGTGATTCTGTCAAGCTGATCAAACTGGATCTCTCGAAAGCCAAAAGCGATTCAATGCATTTGTCCGCAATAGCCCGGTGCGTTATTATAAGGCCATCATGGGCAGCATGACCTCCGAATACGTGCCAGTGGAGATGAATGTTGCGACCAACCGTCCAGCGAGTCTGACAGCGGAGATCGAAGAGGTTCTGTCGTCTTATCCGAACCTCTCGCTTTCATTCAGCGGCTCGCTTATAACAGGCCAGAGGCTGTTCCGCGAGCTGGCGCTGGTGTTGCTTGTCTCCATCGTGTTGCTCTACTTCATCCTTGCTGCGCAGTTCGAGTCGCTCACACAGCCATTGATAGTGCTACTTGAGATTCCCATTGACATTGCCGGGGCGCTCTTCCTGGTCTGGTTATGGGGAGGATCGATCAACATAATGACGATGATAGGGATCATTGTGATGTCAGGCGTCATTATCAACGACTCGATACTAAAGGTAGATACTATCAACAATCTCCGGAAGTCGGGGATGGGGCTTAAGGAAGCGATTTATCTCGGCGGGTCAAGAAGGTTGAAGCCCATCATAATGGTAGCGATGGCTTCGATCTTATCGACCCTTCCGATGCTGTTCGGATCAGGTTTGGGGAACCAGTTGCAGCGTCCCATGGCGCTGGCGCTTATAGGAGGCATGACCCTTGGCACCTTTGTCAGTCTCTACTTTATTCCGCTGGCGTACTGGTATATCTACAGGAGACGGGGTTAGAGGGCATGATTGCCGGTCATAGACTTTTTAATTCACCCTATTGGATAGGCATTCGGCATGCTACGCCAGACACACTTTATGAAACACTATCAAATGCTAAACAAGACCAGTTCCACTAACCTTTATCATTAATTGATAGGGATAATGAAAAATTTCGTATTGATAACTGGAGTTATCAAATAAAGTATATATTTGTAAAGATCAGTTATCAATAATCCAATATGGAATCACTGATTGAGAAACATTATCAACGGTTATCGTTGACTGACACCAGGTTTGTACGCTCCCTGAAAGACCGTATTCAGTGGGATTCACGTCTGGTTGGTATAAAAGGAGCCCGTGGTGTAGGTAAAACCACCCTGATGCTTCAATATATCCTCCAGAATTATGGGCAAGACAAAATTGCGTTATATGTGAGTTTAGACAATATCTGGTTCGCTGATCACAGGTTAAGTACACTTGCAGACGATTTTGTGAAACACGGAGGAAGACACTTATTTTTGGACGAAGTGCATAAATACCCTTCATGGTCGCAGGAAATAAAGAACATCTATGACGATTATCCCAATCTGAAAATCGTATTCACAGGTTCGTCGTTGCTGGAAATACTGAATGCACGAGCTGACCTCTCGCGCAGAGCAGATATTTACCACTTGCAGGGGCTCTCTTTCCGTGAATATGCAGCTATGTTTCACGGTATCAATCTGCCGGTTTGTGGTCTGCAGGATATCCTGAGGCATCATATTGAGATATCGGCGGAAGTAGTTGGAAAGTTCAAGCCGATACGATACTTCGGAGATTATCTGCAAAACGGATATTATCCCTACTATTCAGAAAATCCTGGCCGTTATCCGATGAGACTGGAGGAGACGGTAAACATGATTCTGGAAATAGAACTGCCATTGTTGAGGGGTGTAGAGTATGGGTATATACATAAATTGAAACAACTGCTGCAGATTATCTCACAATCGGCTCCATTTGTCCCCAATGTGAGTAAACTTGCTGAACGTACAGGCATGGCTCGTATCACATTAGTATCTTACCTGAAATATCTGGAAGAGGCAAAGTTGATAAATGCACTGTATAAAAACTCAGCTGGAATTAGTATCCTCCAAAAGCCTGAAAAGATATTTCTTGAGAATACTAACCTTATGCATATACTTGGCAGCGGACAATTAAGCAAAGGAAACCTGAGAGAGACATTCTTTGCCAACCAGGCGGGATATGAGCATGTGCTGCAGTATGATGCAAGGGCCGATTCTTTCATGGACGGGAAATACGTATTTGAGATAGGAGGTAAGGACAGGCCGAATAAACAGCTGACCGGAACCGAGAACGCCTTTGTGGTATCGGATGATATTGAGTACGGTTCCGGTAACCGCATTCCACTATGGATGTTTGGAATGATGTACTGACAGGCATTGGGAATCTTTCGCCAGAGATTCTTAAAGATTTAAATAAATTGCCTCATATTTGTCTTTCGTCCGGTCATGCCGGTACTATAGAGGCAGACAAAGGAAAACAATGATATACATGCAATCCGATGAAGAATCAAATTCTGATAGTGTTGGTGGTGCTCACTGCTTTTCTTTCTTCATGTAACATGGGGGAAAACATGTTCATAGCATCCGGCTATTCAGGTGATGGTGGGGCTGATGTGTTGCTTTGTAAGCTGAATGGCAACGGCAGCATTGAAAAGCTTTCGGAGATCACTGTAGGTGATAATCCTTCGTTCTTTACCTACGGCAAGGATGGCCTCGTTTATTTCGTCAATGAGGTTGACACCTTTAACCTGAAATCCGGAGGGGGCGTCACCACGCTGCGATTTGATGAAAAAAGCAAGAGTTTTGAGAAAGTCGGCTCACTCAACCAGGGTGGGGGAGGCCCATGCCATATTATTCTCTCGAAAGACGGAAGACACCTGATCACAGCCAACTACGGAAGCGGCTCAGTATCTGTCGTCAGACTCAGCAGCGAAGGGATGCCTGAAAAGGTCACAGATGTGATATTTTATGGTGAGAAGTCGCACCCGCATATGACCGTGTATAATCGGCGCCTTCATACCTATTATGTGTCTGACCTTGGACTTGACAGGGTATATCAGCTAAAACTTGACACAACATTGGGTCTGCTTATGAATGCAGTTGTTCCATCGTTCAGCTGTGGACCGGGAAGCGGTCCCAGGCACATGGCAATTGACAGGCCAGGTGCGAACCTGTATGTTATCAATGAGCTGAATTCTTCAGTTTCAGTATACAATAGTCTGTCCGATACAGTAAATGTAAAGCAGACTATCAGCACCCTGCCCGATGGTTACACGGAAAAGAGTTACTGTGCAGACATACACCTGTCGCGCAACGGAAAAAGGATCTACGGATCAAACCGGGGACATAACAGCATTGCGACCTTCAGGGTCAGGGCCGACGGGACACTATCGGATCCGTCTCACCAGAGCTGCGGTGGCAACTGGCCACGGAACTTTGCAGTCACGAGGTCCGGCAAATATTTCCTGGTGGCAAACCAGAGATCAAATGAGATATCTGTGATGGCAGCCGGTGGCGATTCTGATGAGGCTGTCTCAACCCTGCCCCTCAACGCCCCGGCATGCGTCAGGTTTTTAAATTGAAAGGCTTGCATATATTATTAGCAGGGCAAGCAAAGCCGGCAGGTTTACTGTTGAAACCCCAGTCAGGCACTCTGGCAGCACAACAATGCATTATGCATTAATCAATTACTTCATAATTTGTACTTCTTCCTCCTGATTTTTCTTTTCTCAATATGCCTTTGTCAATTAAATCTTTGATGTCTCTTAACGCTGTGTCAGCTGAGCATTTAGTGATTTTAGTCCATTTTGATGTTCGTAGTTTTCCATCAAACCCATCCAGAAGTTTGTTCAGCATGAGTCTCTGCCTTCTATTTAGCAAGGTCTCTTTATGTCTATCCCAGAAATCTGCTTTTTGAAGCACTTTGAACATTGTTTTTTCTGTTGATTCCAATGCATGATGCAGACAATTCAGGAACCAGTTCAGCCATTCAGTAATATCTCCGTTGCTATGCTGAACTTTTTGTAATACTGCGTAATAACCTTTTTTCTCAATCAGTACCTGGTTCGAGAGACTATAAAATCTTTGTGAGCTGTCTTCAGAACGTGCCAATAACATATCAGAGAGCGTCCTCGCAATACGACCATTGCCGTCATCGAAAGGATGTATAATTATAAACCAGAAATGCGATATGGCTGCTTTTAATACAGCATCTTGTTTTGATTCAGCATTAAACCATTCCAGGAATAGATCCATTTCCTGTTTCACTCTCTCTGGCGCGGGGGCAAGGTAATGGATCTTTTCTTTACCCATGGGGCCGGAAACCACCTGCATTATTCCCTTGCGATAGCATCCGGAATCTATCCGTTGCATACCACTCCAACCCGATGGGAATAATGCAGCATGCCATCCGAACAGCCGTTCTTCGGTCAGTTGTTCTTCATAATTCTGTGTTGCATCCAGCATCATTTCAACCACGCCGTCAACATCTCTTGTTGCCGGTGTCATACCGGCATATTCCATCCCCAATCTTCTTGCAATTGAGGAACGTACCTGCTCATAGTTCAATGTTTCACCCTCTATCTCAGATGATTTAATGACATCAGTTGTCAGGGTGGATAGCAGGGCTTCTTCTTTCATGGAAAAGCCCAGGGACGCCATTTGTCCCATGATCTTTCCCTGCAGATGGCGTACTCTTCCTAAAATTCCATTTACTTCCTTGTCATCCCATGTGAAATGTGGCCACTGTCCATATTGATAAATATATTTATTCATTTTTGATTATTGAGCTTGCGGCAAATATACAAATTAATCGCCGCAATTATAATGAGAATATTGAGATTTTCTCCGCAGAGTCATAGCTCCAATATTCACCTGAAACTGGGCCCAGTCCGGTACCCAGATGATGCCTTAGTGTACAACTGCCTGAAATCGGGCAAAGTCTGTCCCCATAAAATTAATTCGGTAGAAAATTAGTGAGGATTATACATTATGATCATAAGTTCATTATATTTGTAACGAGCAAATGATCAAAAAGTGTCACCACGACCGAAGAGATTAAGGAGGGTAAGTAATCCGCCACTTGTATCAGGTTTCAGACCTTACGGGGGGACAGCTAAGAATGAGCAACCTCAGTCAGTCTTTCTGCACCTCGAGGAGTATGAGGTGATCAGGCTTTGTGATTTTGAGAATATGAATCATCATGAGGCTGCCCGGGTGATGGATGTCTCGCGTCCTACCCTTACCCGAATCTACGCGAAAGCCAGGGCCAGGATTGCCGATGCTATCGTCAACGGGAAGCAGTTAATAATTGAAGGTGGAAAGATATATTTTGACAGCGAGTGGTATAAATGCAACGGGTGTAACTGTTTATTCAACCAGCCGGAAAAGATTGTTGAGCCTTCTGAATGCCCACTTTGCGGAAGATCTGAAACAATAAGAAAATATGAAAGTAGCGATAACAAGTACAGGGCAAAGCCTTGAAAGCAATCTCGATCAGCGGTTCGGCCGCTGCGCGTTCTTTGTTATCTATGACACAGAGACAGGAGGGGTTGAGATCCTTCCAAACCCGAACAAGGATGCCGAGGAGGGAGCCGGACCGGCATCGGTTCAGTTGGTGGCATCAAAGGAAGTGAAGAAGATTATCTCCGGCGAGTTCGGGGTGAAGATCAAGTCGCTCCTTGACAGCCTGAAAATCCAGATGGTTGTTTACAGGGAGCCGGAAAAGACGGTTCAGTCAGTAATTGATATGTTGAATAAATAACTTAGAACATGAAGAAACGTATAGCAATTCCCCTTGAGGGAGGAATCCTTTGCTCTCATTTCGGCCACTGCGAGCAGTTCGCAATTGTAGATGCCGAGGACAAGTCAATAACATCTGAAACTCTCATCACGCCTCCACCTCATGAGCCGGGACTGCTTCCCGGATGGCTGGCAGAAAAAGGGGTGACTGATGTCATTGCAGGGGGCATGGGACAAAGGGCCATAGGCCTTTTCAATCAGCATTCAATAAATGTCTTTGTCGGAGCACCGGTTAAAAGTCCGGACGAGCTTGCAACAGACCTGCTTAACGATAAGCTGCAGGCCGGAGCAAATTATTGTGACCATTAACAGAATGTCATGGAAAAGAAAAGGATAGGTATAATCATATGTGACCGGTATTCCGCATGTGCCGGTGGCAAGTGCTTCAGATCCGTCCGCAACCGCGAGGGTGCCTTCGACAGATATAAGGATCAGGATATAGAGGTGGCAGCCTTCACAACATGTGGAGGATGCCCTGGCGGAAACGTTGAGTATACCCCTGAGGAGATGATTAAAAACGGGGTAAGCGTCATTCACCTGGCCACGGGCCTCGTTGTAGGTTATCCGCCCTGCCCCAGGCTCGACTACTTCACCA
The DNA here is from genome assembly GCA_964455705.1 of uncultured Rikenella sp. Classification (GTDB taxonomy): domain Bacteria; phylum Bacteroidota; class Bacteroidia; order Bacteroidales; family VadinHA17; genus SR-FBR-E99. Next base: position 33,897 of record CAYVYM010000009.1, on the reverse strand, counting down.
GGTTCATCCCCGAGAAATATGGCATTGAGGTGGTTGTCGGCACTCATCCGATCCCGCAGAAATATTACACTACTCACATGAATCTTGGTACCTGGAAAGGTGCAGCCATGCAGAGGTTTATCAAACCAACCCTGGCTGACGAGATTACCAGGCTTACTTACGACTAGAAGCTCAACAAATGAAGATAGCTGTTGCAAGCGGCAAAGGGGGTACAGGAAAAACCTTTGTAGCCACCAACTTATTCCATGTGTTATCAGAACGTGGCGACAGGGTCACACTGGTCGACTGTGACGCAGAGGCGCCGGATGATCTCATTTTCTTTAAGGCTGAGAAGGTCTCCGAATCGGAGGTGACACATCAGGTTCCCGTAATCAATAAGGATGCATGTAAATGGTGCGGTCGTTGCAGTATGTGGTGCAACTACAACGCTATCTTTTATGTCCCGTCGGCGAAAGTGATTGAGGTGATAGAGAACCTGTGTCACGGCTGCGGGGCATGCAGTTTCGCGTGCAACGCCGGCGCCATCACTGAAAAGCCCGTTGTACTGGGAGCGGTTACTTCATATAAGATATCAGGAAAAGCTCCGCTCATCGAAGCCCGTATGAGAGTGAACGAGATGTCCCCGGTGAGGGTTATAAAAGCCGCGATAAATAAGGCGGGCAACGAAGGAGTAACTATCCTGGACTCACCGCCCGGTACATCATGCCCCTTTGTGCAGACCGTAGACAAGTCTGACCATATATTACTGGTGACTGAACCGACTCCCTTCGGGTTGAGCGACCTGAAACAAAGTGTGGAGACACTGAGGACGATGAACAAAGCATGCAGCGTGATCATCAACCGTGCTGATATCGGAGACGCCAGCGTGAAAAAGTACCTTGAAGAAGAAAAGATTCCGTTGCTGGCGGAGATAAACTATGATCATGAGATTGCAAGGGCATATTCGGAGGGAAGGATGGCTGCCGGTGAAAACAAGGTATTAGCCGGACTCTTCACTGAGCTTGCATACAAACTAATAGATAAACATGGAACTGGCAGTAATCAGCGGTAAGGGAGGCACGGGAAAATCAAGTATCACAGCTGCTTTTGCGACACTCGGGCAGGAGCTGGTGGTGGCCGACTGTGATGTGGATGCCGCCAATCTCTACCTTCTTTTCACCCCGGAACATGAGAAGGTAGTGGTCTATATTGGAGGTCATAAGGCTGTGGTAGACCATACTCTGTGTACCGTATGCGGCATCTGCGAGGGATACTGCCGGTTTGATGCCATAAGTGAAAAAGAGGGTAAGATAGTCATCTCGGAGACATCATGTGACGGATGCTTTTTTTGTTCACGTATATGTCCTATGAATGCCATCACAATGGTACGAAGCGACAGTAGTCGGATGTACTCAGGCCCGTTCCGCAACGGCATGATGGTCTACGGCCGCCTGGCGCCGGGAGAGGAGAACTCGGGTAAGCTCGTCAGCATGGTGAGGGATGAGGCGAGGAGGGTTGCTGCAGAAAAGGGGATAGATAACCTTCTGCTTGACGGCCCTCCGGGAATAGGATGCCCGGTGATCTCAACAGTAACGGGTGTTGACCGGATCGTTATCGTTACCGAACCTACCATGTCAGGACTGGCCGACCTGAAGAGAGTTCACGAAGTGGCACGCAAATTCAGCGGTGAGGTGGGAATTATAATTAACAAGTATGACCTGAATGAAGCCATGGCTGACAGGATCGAGGGCTGGAGTGCAGCACAGGGAAGTACTCTGCTCGGACGTTTGCCCTTTGACAGGCGGGTAACGGAGGCGATGGTGGCTGGTAAAACCATTACCGAGATGTATCCTGAAGCAGAAATAAGCAATTCAATGAAGGCTATCTGGAATAGATTAGACAGTGGCTTTTAAAATCCTGGCCAGCCAGAGCATGCAGGCGACAGAGGGAGTTAGCAACAATTCTGTATCCCCTACAGGGAACAAAATTGTTTTTATAATCTTATTCTACAATACATTAAGCCCTCCGGGCTAACATTACACTATTGCCTACTACCTACTGCCTATTGCCTATTTCAGATAGGTATCCAGGAATTCGAAATACTCCTTCTGCCAAATCACGGCGTTCTGGGGCCTGGTGACCCAGTGACTCTCATTCTCGAAGAAGAGTAATCTGCTGGGCACGCCGCGAAGCTGCGCTGAGTTGAACGCCTCGAGACTCTGGCTGTAGGGTATACGAAAGTCGTTTGCACCCGTTATGATCAGGATGGGCGTATCCCATTTGTCGACCATTGTGTGGGGTGAGAACTTATTGTATCCTGGAGGCTGCGGCTTGTCCCACGGTGCTCCCTGGTAATCCTTGTTCGGATACCAGTACTCCTCGGTGGAGCCATACTCGGCAATTGTATTATAAACGCCGCAGTGAGACACGAATGCCTTGAACCGTTTGTCATGCATCCCGGCCAGGTAGAAGACCGAGTACCCGCCATAGCTGGCTCCCACGGCACCCAGCCGGTCCTTATCCACATACGGCTCCTTCGCCATGGCGTCAATGGCATCAAGGTAATCCTGCATGTTCCTGCCACCGTAATCACCGGAGATCTGCTCGCGCCAGTAGCTCCCGAAACCCGAATTACCGCGCCGGTTGACGGCCACAACAATATAACCGTTGGCAGCCATCATCTGGTAGTTCCAGCGATAGCTCCATCCCTGACCCAGTGATCCCTGTGGACCGCCCTTGCAGTAAAGCAGCGTGGGGTATTTATTAGAAGGATCAAAATCAGGCGGATAGATGATCCAGCTCTGGAGGTCCTTGCCATCCGTTGTCTTCGTATAGCGCTCCTCTGTCTTGCCCATCTTTATGCTCTCGTAGATGTGGCCGTTTACATCAGTTATCAAGTTAAATTCTCCGGTTGACAAATTCACTGCAGCCACTTCCGTCGGTCTCGACATTGACATCATACCTGATACAAGCACTCCGTTCTTCAGTTGCAGCGGTCCCATGTCATAGTCACCCTTGGATACACTAGTTATGCTACCTGATGCGAGCGATATCTTAAATATGGGCTGTGTGCCGCGGTACGGGCTGGTGAACCATATCTCACCGGTTCCGTGCCACTGTATGTTTCCAACATTGTAATCCCAACCCTCGGAGACCCAACTGCGTTCACCTCTGGCAATATTGTAAACGAACAACCTTTCGAGGTCCGACTCGTAACCGCCCTCTTCCATGCTCGCATAAGCTATCATCGACCCGTCAGGAGAGAAGACGGGGGATTTATCGTAACCCATGTTTCCTTCAGTGATGTTTTTCTCTGCCCCGGTTGTGACATCATAAAGATAGATGTCAGTATTCGTGCTAAGCGAATAGGCCTTTCCCGTCAGCTTCTTGCAGGCATAGGCTATGTATTTCCCGTCAGGGCTCCAGCTGATATCTGCCTCATCAAACCAGGGCGCATCAGGGGTATCAAACCGTTGACCCTCCATGATATCCTTTTCACCGCTTATTGCCACACCGTCGAAGGAGGCTGTGAACAGATGGCTGTAGGAGTAATCGTGCCAGTAGTTCCAGTGCCTGTACATCAGGTCGTCTATAATACGGACCTTTGCATTGGGGAGGTCATATTTCTCATTTGCAGTCTGGTCTAGCTTGATGCGCCGGGTGAAATAGACCATGTCCCCGGCCGGGGAGAAGGTGAGTATCTCAAAGTCCTGCAATCCCGTTATCTCCTTCTTTGCAGTGCCGTCAGGTTTCATGGTCATTATCTTTCCTCCGGCAAGGTATGCTATCGCTGATCCGTTGTCTATCCACTGCGGACCTGACCCTCCGTCAGTTGTCAATTGTACGGGTGTTCCTCCTGTAGAGGCTATTGAATAAATATTTGTCATCCTTGTTTCAGTTGCAAGATCGTAATGCGTGACGGTATAGAGAACCGTTGCGCCATCAAGTGACAGCACTATAGATCCTATGCGGCCGTATTTCCAGAGTATTTCAGGGGTCAGGACTCCTCCGGCCTTTTCAGCCTCTGTAAGTGACACATTGATGACCTCCGCCACGGTTTTTTCAGTTTTTTCATTTTTGCACGCACCCAGGCAGGCCAGGAGAAGTGCAATTGAGAGAATAGCAAGTTTTTTCATATCGTGTGGGTTTTCTTGTAGCGGATTCCTTTCAGCTGATTTTCAAAAATAAAAAATTAAACGCTGCCGAAATTAAAAATGGGGCTAAAACAGGGGAAATGTCTTGGCATAAATTTTGAATCTGATTCACTGGTGATCTTAATGGTTCATCAACCGACTGAGTGGAAATTATTATTAAAAAGGTAATTAAAGGAGGTAGGTTATGAGCTCGACAGGTATTACAGGGGGATTAAGGTTCAGGCTGGCATGGCTGTTTCTTCTGGCCGGTCTGTTGGCGATTACTGATGCGGAAGCACAATATTTCGGAAGAAACAAGCCAGGTTACAGCACTTTCAGGTTCGAAGTGTTGCAGACTCCCAATTTCGAGATTTATCATTACCTGAAGGATGACTCGCTGGTGAATACCATTTCGCAATGGTCCGAGGAGTGGTACGGAATCCATCAGGGCTTTTTCAGGGACACCTTTAAGGTCAGGAATCCTCTGATTTTCTATAACACTCATGCAGACTTCCAGCAGACCAATACAATCAGTTCACTGATAGGACCCGGCACTGGCGGGGTCACAGAGAGCCTTAAGAACAGGGTTGTCATGCCCGTTGCACCGTCCCTTGCCCAGACTGATCATACTCTCGGGCATGAGCTGGTTCATGCATTCCAGTACAACATGTTTCTCAGGCGCGATACCGCCTCAAAAGCCTCACTGGCCAATATCCCCCTCTGGATGATAGAGGGGATGGCGGAGTACTTCTCCCTGGGGAGCGTTGATCCCAATACATCTATGTGGATGAGGGATGCACTGATAAACGATGATTTTCCCACTATCAGGAAGTTGTCGACCGACTCCAGGTACTTCCCCTACAGGTACGGGCAGGCATTTATGGCCCTGGCGGGCAAAACATGGGGTGACTCACTCCTGGTGCCACTGCTCATGAAGACGGGTGAACTCGGTTTCAACAAGGCGGCAGACAGTGTTCTCGGTTATGACGAAAAGACCCTTTCAGGAATGTGGAAGAGCGCAACGGAGCTCCATTACGGCCAGTATATCAACGGACGAAAGGACAGTATAACGGGGACGAAACTGATCTCCCGGACCAACGGGGGCAGACTGAATATCTCACCCTCAATAAGTCCCGACGGAAAATACATAGCTTACTTTTCTGAGAAGAATATATTCAGTCTTGACCTGTACGTGGCAGACGCGGTAACGGGCAGGACACTGCACAGGCTTTCCGGTGTAACAGCCCGCAGTGTGGAGGATTTCAATTCAATTGAGTCGGCCGGTACATGGTCTCCGGACAGCAGGAAGTTCGCCTTCGTAGTCTTCAGCAAGGGGATGAACAAGCTTGCCTTCTTCGATGTAAAGAGAGGAAAAATCACGCGTGAGGCAGTAATAAAAGATGTGCCTTCGATCTTCAATCCTACGTGGTCTCCTGACGGCAGGAAGATCGCTTTTTCAGGTATGTCCGGCGGATCAAGCGACCTGTACCTGTATAATCTCGCATCGGGAAATGTTGAAAGGCTCACCTTTGATCTGGAGGCCAACCTGCATCCTTCATGGTCGCCTGACGGCCGCTTTCTGGTCTTCTCACAGGAGAAAAAAAACAACGGAGAGGGTCTTCGCAAATACACCTTTAACATTTCTCTCCTTGATCTGACAGACATGAGCGTCAGAGAATTCGCCTTTTTCGGGGGTGCATTCAACCTGAATCCCCTCTTTTCTGCTGACGGTGAAGCGATATACTTCCTTTCTGATGCAGACGGTTTCAGGAACCTCTACAGGTATGAGCTCAAAGCCGGCACTCTTTCCAGGCTGACAAACTACCTGACAGGGATCAGCGGGATCACCCCCTGGTCGCCTGCCATAAGCATCTCACACGGTTCGGGGCAGATTGCCTATAACTACTATTCCGGCAACGCGTATCATATTGTGGTTGCCGATGCCAGGCAGTTTGTGTCCGCCGGGGTTGACCCGGACAGCCTGGACTTCGGTCCGGCCACGCTGCCTCCCCTCAGGCATGTAGCTGACAACCTTGTTGATACAGCCCTGTACAGCAGAACAGAGGATCTCATTCTGCCTGCCGATTCGGTCAGGAGTACTTCATACAGACCAAAATTCAAACTCGACTATATTTCAAATAACGCCAATATCGGGGTCTCCGGAGGTATTTACAGGAATAACCTCGGGGGAAGTGTCACCATGATTTTCTCAGACATGGTTGGTGACAACCAGCTTTACTCAGTATTGGCCCTCAATGGTGAGATCTATGATTTCGGAGGGCAGACAGCCTATCTCAACCAGAGGGGGGCCATCAAGTGGGGTGCCGCACTGTCGCACATACCCTATCGTGCGGGCAGCATTTCATTTGCCAGGGATTCGGTCAATTACCAGGATGCCAGGGTGCCGGTTGATGTACTCAGACTTGATTACATCCGCATGTTTGAAGATAACATCACGTTCTATGCCTCATGGCCGTTCTCCCAGACGCAAAGGCTTGAAACAACTTTGTCGTCGTCGTGGTACTATTACCGTATAGACAGGTTCAATTACTACTATCTGCTTAACGGTGTCAGCATTGGCGGCACCAGGGAGAAGATGCCGGCACCTCGTGGGAACAGTTACCAGCAGATATCGCTTGCTTACGTGGTGGACAACTCTCTATCGGGTATGACCTCACCCCTGGAAGGTCACCGCGCGAGGTTTCAGGTAGACAAGTATTTCGGGGCCACCGACGTTTATACAGCGCTTTTTGACTACAGGAAATACTTCTGGATGAAGCCTGTAGGGCTGGCATTCCGTGCATACAATTACGGCATGTACGGCGGGAGCTCCGGAGATACTCCGCTTCAACCTTTTTACCTGGGTTACCCGTGGCTGATCAGGGGTTATGAGAACGTCTCTTACGGGCAGGAGAGTACCCTGGGCATGAGCTCGCTTGACATATCCAGGCTGGCCGGTACGAGGATAGCTGTTGCCAATGCTGAGTTCAGGCTTCCGTTCAGCGGACCGGAGCGGTTGGCACTTATTAAGTCGAGGTATTTTCTGACTGATGTGAACCTCTTTATTGATGCCGGGCTGGCGTGGTACAAGGGTGATGAGATAATCACCGGGCGGAAAGGTATCACGCCTTCTGCAAATCAAAAGTATCCGCTGCTCAGTACGGGTGCATCAGTGAGGATAAACCTCCTGGGTTACCTGGTGCTTGAGCCATACTATGCCTTCCCGCTGCAGAACGGAGGATTCCGCAACGGCGTATTCGGGCTGAGTTTCTTGCCGGGGTGGTAGTTCCCGCTCAGTGATATTTACAGAATTTTCAGCTTTTCAGTCTCCTCCCGGGGTATTGACTTGTAGTTTGGAAATTCGTAAATTTCAATGAACGAAATTAACCGGTATGACTGACCCCTCTGTAAAGGACAAGTCTTTTCTCCGCAAGCTCAGTGAGATAGTTGAGGCTAACATGTCAAGAGAGGACTTTGATGTTGAGGAGCTGGCCCGGGAAGCGCATATGAGCCGGTCGGCTATTCACCGCAGGCTGAGGTATCTTGGGAAGCGGAATGCAAGCCACTTCATCAGGGAGATCCGCCTGCAGAAGGCACAGGAGATGCTTCGTGACAGTTCCATGACCGCATCTGAAGTGGCATTCCGGGTGGGCTTCGGCAGTCCGGCATACTTTTCAAAGTGTTTTCATGAGTATTACGGTTACACTCCGGGCGAAGAGAGGAAACGGATTGTAGAGCATGAGACAGATAAACCGGGTATCTTGCCAGGCGAGTCTGAGAGTCAACAGCCTGCCGCCGCAGATCCGGGGTTAAAGCGGAAAAGAATATTGGCTCTGTCAGCTCTCATTGTTGCTGTTGCTGCCCTTATTCTTGTGATTGCAATTAGTCCGCAGCGAAAGTCAAAGGATATGTCTATAGTGGTCCTGCCCTTTAAGAACCTCAGCGCGGATCCTGACAATCAGTATTTTGCTGACGGCATCATGGAAGACATCCTTAACAGCCTTTATCAGGTCAGCGATCTGAGGGTGATCTCCCGTACAACCTCTGAGCATTTTCGTGACACTGACCTCACATCAGGTGAAATATCCAGACAACTGAATGCCAGGAATGTACTCGAAGGCAGTGTAAGAAGGCAGGATGATAAGGTCAGGGTCACAGTACAGCTTATTGACGGGAAGAAGGAGCAGCATCTCTGGTCGAAAAATTACGACCGTGAGCTGACTGATATGCTAGGTCTTCAGAATGAAATAGCCAGGCAGGTAGCGAGGAGACTGAACGCAATCATTTCTGAGAGTGATGCCAGTCAGGTCGAGGAACTGCCTACAGAGAATCCCGAAGCATATGATTATTATATCAGAGCCAGATTTCTCCTGCACAAGGCCAATGATATACAGCGTTTTGACATCAGTAGGGAGGGACTCATGGCCAGCCTGAAGTACTATGAGATGGCGATTGCCAAAGACTCAACATTTGCCGAAGCATATGCCGGGCTGGCCAATGCATGGTATAATCTTTCGGCATGGGGCTGGTTCAAACCCTATTATGATGGTATTGCAAGGGCCAGGGAGAATTTCACCAGAGCGTTGGAGCTTGATCCCGATTGCGCGGAGGCTCATGCATTAAGGGGCGTATGGCTGGCATATCCTGAAGGAAAATTTGAAGAGTCCAAAACAGAATTAGGAAGAGCACTTGAGCTGAACCCGAATTATCCCACGACGTATCAATGGTATGCACAGCTACTTATGATTACAGGTCCTATTGAAGATGCACGGAAACATGTTGACCGTGCTGTGGAACTCGAACCCTATTTCTGGGTGGTACATAACCTGAGTGCCTGGATCTATTACTTCGAAGAGGAATATGAGAAGGGAATTGATGCCTGTCTTATTGCACGCGACCTTAATCCTGATTTCATTGACAACAGTTGGTTGTTCGCTCTTCATTACGTAAAGCTGGGAGAGGGGGAGAAAGCGGCAATGGCACTGCACGACCTCTTTAAGCGTTATCCTCCTGTCAGTCACCTCGGAGATGAGGTGATTGATGCATACCGTAAATCAGGTATTGATGGAATATTTACATGGCTTATAGACATAAATATTAACAGGCCTATCCCTGTTGATGGGCTGACCGGGCATCCGTTCTTCGTTGCATGGTGGAATGCCATTCTGGGCAACAGGGAGGAATCGATCAGGTGGTTTGAAAAGACCATTGAAACCTCTTTTATTCCAAAACACTACTTCAACCTCATTGCCACCAATCCTGATTTTGACATCCTGCGCAGTGACCCCCGGTTCCTTGCGGTCATTGAGAAAGCAGGTCTTACTCCCTACAACACCAGGCCCCCAGGGTAAAGCGACATCTGACCGCAGAAAGTATTACCGGCAGTTGATCTCCATTACAAGAATCCGATAAAGACTGGGTTGTTGCATCCTGTGCAACATAGTTTAAATATCTGCATCACTGTTTAAAGCAATGGCACGGAGAGTTCTATGCAATCACTCCTCGTTAGGCTGAACTTTGAATCAGAATTAAGGATAAGGAATTTCTTGGTGTTAAACTAAAACAAGTGATTATGAAAACTCTGAAAAAAATCTTTCTCTTAACGGCAGCTGTCTGCCTTACCCTGTCATGTTCAAAATCTGACACTTTTTTTGATAATGACACGGATGTCAGCCTAAAGAAGGGGAAGGCTGAGCCTAAAACGGTAACTGTGCCGTTCAAGGCGGATTTTGTAGGAACTTATATGTATGCCGGGCCCGAATCATCCTGCGGTGCGTGGGACTTCGAAGGCGGTGTCATGTGGGGTCAGGTGATCAATGAAGGCGGCGGAACGGGGACCCATCTTGGCCAGTTTACCCATTACTTTGAATTCTGTTGTGATTTCATATCTGGCATTTATCCAGGCCCGACTGGTCACATGGTAGCTTATTTCACAGCTGCCAACGGAGATATTCTATATGTCTCATGTGCCGGACAGGTACTTAACGGAAGGCTTGACTATCATCCTGCAGACGTAAATTCATACTTCAAAGATCCGTTTGTAATAATGGGTGGAACCGGGAGGTTCGAGGGTGCCACCGGAAGTGGTTACACCGATGATTACAACAGGGATTCCTTTCCTGATAATTCGTTCCATCACTGGAGAGGTACCATTACCCTGGTCAGGGGTAACCAACAGTGAGCGGATGTGAATCTTAAAACCAGTGTAAATAATTTGATGTTTGGTACGCACAGCAAAGATTTTGGGACACAGAGTCAAAAGCCATTCGAACGTTGTGCCTAGCTTGTCTTAATATAATAAACCATTGAATCATGAGAACGAAAACTATTTTAATCAGTTTGTGCCTTATTACAGGCATGGCCCTGACAAGTGCTTACGGTCAGGGGAAGAGTCAAAAGGCAGAACAGGGATGGTTCCTGTCTGCTTATTGGTCACCAGTCTTTTGCGGAGACAATATGATGGATTTACTCGAAGGTGGCACCATTAGAGTTCACTATGTTGTTCCAAACGGGTCTAAGTATTACGAAATTGACCAGCTAAAAGGTGAAGTAACAAGCCAGACAGGTGAGGTTTTTCAGGTCAGGGAAACTGACAGGTACTATTTTACTGATCATTGGTATGTTACATGGCACTATAACCTGATAGGAGACCGTGGTTCACACTATATCGGAACATTGACTTACAGTTATTTCACAGGTGAGATAACTGTAGGGAAGACTGTTTGTAACTGAGACTGGCCATCTGGAATTCATCTGACCGGCCTGGGAGAAAGTTGAAACGTATGCCTGCCACGGGTATGCATCACCGGTCATCTAAACAGTAGGTATAGAATTGGGTTAATCCGGGGAGTGAAGTGCAGGCTTCACTTTCTGTTTTATGGACCGGACTTCTAAGGGATGCCGGCAGCCCGGTTGGGATTAGAATTGGAAATGAGGGTTGAATATCCGTGTTATACAGCCATCCGCGGAGATACTGAAACCCGACTGCATCGTTTTTTTTATTATCTGATATTTCTATATTTGAAATGAATTCAGGACTTCCTTTAAGCAGATCAACGGACTAATTCCTGGTTCAGGACACACCATGCTGATCACCGTATTTGCCGGATACCTCGTTTTACTGATAGTCATCGTAGTTTACGCTTCACGCCGGTCAAAGACCAATGCCGACTTTGTACTTGGGGGGCATAAGATACCGGGACTCTTTCTTGCACTCTCTGAGAGAGCTACGGGTGAGTCGGCCTGGCTGCTGCTGGGGCTGACCGGTTTTGCCTACACCGAAGGATGGAGTGCCGTCTGGGTGGCCATAGGGTGCGTCTCAGGAATACTCTTCCTCTGGATCTTCATGGCAGAGCCTCTGAGAAGGGTAACAGAGAGAACAGGTGCCCTGACAGTATCAGGACTATTTGTCAGAACATTTCCCGGCTCCGAAAAGAAAATCGGACTGCTGTCGTCTGTGATCATCATTATCTTCTTCGTCCTCTACCTCTCCGCTCAGTTCAGTGGCGCCGGGAAGATCTTCAATGACACCTTTCAGATCGAACCCTTCTGGGGCATGGTGATAGGTGCAGGCATCGTCACCCTCTACTCCATGCTTGGGGGGTTCATAACTGTAGTAGCTGTTGATGCGTTTCAGGCTGTCCTGATGATAGTTACCTGCGTGGTGCTTCCGATAGCTGCCCTGTTTATTGCCGCGTCAAACGGCATAGGTTTCGCCGAGGCTCTCGTACATTCTGACATGGCATTGCATGAGGCTACCACAACAATGACTGCCGGAGCGGGATTCCTGCTGGTGGTCAACGGCCTGAGCTGGGCGTTCGGATACACTGGTCAGCCCCAACTGCTCAACAGGATGATGGCAATGCGCAATCCTGCCGAGACAAAGCGGGCAAGGGTGGTAGCCATAGGGTGGACCCTCCTGGCCTATACCGGAGCCTTTCTCATCGGGATAATAGGTTTTAGAATGGTGCAGGCAGGTTTAATGGGTGAAGGTGCTGCTGCCATTACTGCAGACGCTGAGAAAGTCATGCCAGTGATGGTCCTGACCCTGCTGAATCCGCTGTTAGCGGGCATATTACTTTCTGGAGCAGTATCAGCCATGATGTCAACCGCATCGTCACAGCTGATAGTAGTCTCCTCTTCAATCACAGAGGATATCTGGGCTAACCTGCAGCGCAAACCCATGTCTGAGAAGAAACTGCTCTTTCTAAATAAGTTCCTTACGCTGATGGTGGGTGTGGTAGCCTTCCTGCTGGTGCTGACGATGGAGGATACTGTCTACGGCCTCGTCTCCTACGCCTGGAGCGGCATCGGTGCCTCCTTCGGCCCGGCAGTTGTGCTCCTGCTCTTCTGGAAGAGATTTTCCCGCGGAGGAGTGTATGCCTCCCTCATCACCGGCACACTGTCAGCCATCATCTGGAAGACCTGGTTGGCTGATCCTACTGGCATCTCGGAACGTCTTGCAAGCTATCTGCTGGCTTTCACGGCAGCCGTTCTGTTCAGCCTCCTGTTCCCTGAAAAGAAGGCAATAGGCAGTAAGTAGTAGGCAATAGAGGAATTTTCGATTTCAGATTTTCGATTGTCGATTTAATCAAAATTCGCAAATCGCAAATCGCAAATCCTTACGACTTTCGACTTTACGGACTTTACGGACTTCATGGACTTTACAGACTTTCGACCTCCTCGGGACCTTCAGACCTTCCTTAGCTTATTTCGCCTTTTCCTTTAGCTGTTCGGCGATCTTTGCCTTTATCTCATCGGCAAGCTCAGGGTTGTCCTCCAGGAGTTTTTTGACTGCATCACGTCCCTGGGCAAGCTTGGTATCGCCGTAGGAGAACCATGAACCGCTCTTCTTTATGATGTTGAACTCCGTACCGAGATCGACTATCTCGCCTGTGCGCGATATTCCTTCTCCGAACATTATGTCAAACTCAGCTTTCCGGAAGGGTGGAGCAAGCTTGTTCTTAACAACCTTTACCTTGACACGGTTACCTACGGCATCCTCGCCATCCTTGAGCTGGCTCATTCGCCTTATGTCAAGCCTTATGGAGGCATAAAACTTCAGCGCATTGCCGCCCGTGGTGGTTTCGGGATTACCGAACATGACACCTATCTTCTCACGGAGCTGGTTGATGAAGATGCAAGTGGTGTTGGTCTTGTTGATGTTGGCGGTGAGCTTGCGCAATGCCTGTGACATCAGCCTGGCCTGCAGTCCCATCTTCGAGTCACCCATCTCACCCTCAATCTCCGCCTTGGGAGTCAGGGCAGCCACGGAGTCGATCACGATAATGTCGATGGCTCCCGACCTGATGAGGTGATCTGTTATCTCAAGTGCCTGCTCGCCATTGTCAGGCTGTGAGATCAGCAGGTTCTCCACGTCAACCCCCAGCTTCGAGGCATAGAACCTGTCGAAAGCATGTTCGGCATCGATTATGGCTGCTATGCCTCCGGCCTTCTGAGCCTCGGCGATGGCGTGAATGGCCAGGGTAGTCTTCCCTGATGATTCAGGACCGTAAATCTCCACAACCCTGCCACGCGGGAGTCCGCCTATGCCCAGCGCGGCATCGAGGCCTATTGACCCTGTTGAAATTACCTGAACATTCTCGATGGCGTGATCGCCAAGCTTCATGATGGTGCCACGGCCAAAATCCTTTTCTATCTTGCCCAACGTCACCTCAAGCGCCTTAAGCTTCTCCTTGTTTACTTCTTTTCTTTCCATTTACTTATTCTATTTGCAGTTAGACATTTCCATATAGCTTGAAGATCTGAGGAGCATGCTCCTTCGTATCGACCTTTTTAATCACTTTCTCAATTACCCCTTTCTCGTCAATGATAAAGGTGGTGCGGATCACACCTGTCACCTTTATTCCGAACATTACCTTTTCGCCGTATGCGCCGTAAGCAGTCATGATCTCTTTGTCAGTGTCGGATATAAGGGGGAATGGGAGATCATACTTTTCTGCAAAGCCCCTGTGTGATTTATCGCTGTCAGGACTGACCCCGAGAACCGCAAATCCCTGCTTCAACAGTTCGTCATAATTATCCCTCAGGCTGCATGCCTCGGCCGTACAGCCAGGAGTGTTATCCTTTGGATAAAAATAAAGTACTACTTTTTTGCCGGCAAAGTCGCTGAGCTTCACGCTATTTCCGTTCTGGTCCTTTCCTTCGAACTGCGGGGCGGGCATACCTGCGGTGGGCTGAGTCATGACTTTTTCGTATTTTTGTTTTGACTGGTAAAGGTATGAAGTTCTCATCTATCACAGAAAATTTATGCCTCAGAGTTATTAACACAGAGGCTTACAGGAGGGTAATGATAATGGCGATTGCCATTATGTTGTCTCTGCCCTCATTAATGGCTCAGGATGGCGCTGTGCGTCCCTCGAAGAGTGAAGCACTGGCGGCATGGGACAGAGGCAATTATGCGCTTGCCTATGAGCACTACAACGGCCTTTTGCTTCTCTACTCACGTGACCCTTTATATAAATACTATAGCGGAGCCTGCCTGGTGAAGATGGAACATGATATACCCAGGGCGGTGACACTGCTTGGCTCGGCCATCAATAGTTCCGTCAATGTAAAGAGCGTGCCTGACGATGTATGGTTCTACTATGGCCGTGCACTGCATCTGAACGGCAGCTTCGCACAGGCCGGGGAGGCTTATGACAATTTTGCCAGGACGGCAGGCAGGAGACTGGCGGCAGAGTATGGTGTTCAGAGCTACATAGAACAGTGCAGCAGGGGTCAGGGAGCGTTGAATCCGGGGACTGTCACCGTTGCTACAAAGCCGGGTGCTTCGGAAGAAGTGGACAGATCACAGGTGCCCGCTACAGCTTCAAAGCCGTCTCCGACTGAAGCAGCAGGCAAACAACAGGTGCCCGCTGATGCCGGCCTGCCTGCGGGGTATGAAAAGATACTCGCTGAAGCTGTAAGACTGCAACATGAAGCAGACTCAATCACACAAACTGCCGGTGAGACAGGCAGGGCTGCTTTCATGCAGTCAAAGGCTGACAGCCTTTTCATGACTCTGGAGGACCCTGAGGATGTTACTCCTGAAGTAACTGTTGCCGAATTACCTGTTGCTGAAGAGACTGAGGAGCCTCCGACGGCTCATCTCTTTTCCGAGTTTGAGGTACTCTCATCACCTGCTTACAGTGAAAAAAACCCGGTACCACTTGATTTCGCAATGCCGCCCGGACTGGTTTATACTGTGCAGATCGCAGCTTTCAGGAACGCGGTCGCTCCCTCACTCTTCAAGGGCTTATACCCCGTTTTCGGAGCCAGGAGAGCCGGAAGTGACGCCAACTACTACTATACGGGCCTGTTCCGCAGGCTGGAAGATGCACAGCAGGCTCTCCCCGGAGCTCGCGGTGCCGGATTTCCTGATGCCTTCGTCATAGCCATGATGGATGGCACCCAGGTGTCAATGGAGAGAGCCCGGCTGCTTGAAAAGGAGTGGTCTGCTAAACCACTTCCGGGAAGAGGGCCTTTAAACAGTGCAGCAAATGAACCCCGCGCTGACCCTGCCGCACCCGTTGCAACCCTGTCATTCAGGGCAGAGGTGATGCGTGTCACTAAACCCGTTAAACCTGAGGTGATTGAGAAGCTGGAACTGCTGGCCGGCACACGCGGACTGGCAACGATTAAAAACAACGATGGCGAAACTGTGTTTCTCATTGGTAATTTTATTACATTTGAAAGCGCCGAAGAGTATGTGTCGCTGCTGATACGCAACGGCTACAGCACTGCCAGGGTTGCAGCATACGTCGGTGTACATGAGATCCCTGTCGAGGCGGCAAGGGAACTATTAAACAGACTGCAGGATGACTAAGAGGGCACCAAGACCGCAGGGTAACAGCAAAAGCGAGGAGAATGAAAGAACTCTTCTGCTTGTCAATGATGACATTAACAGCTTTAATCATGTAATAAAGTCGCTTGTAGAAGTGTGCGGACATGATGAATTACAGGCTGAACAATGCGCAGTCCTGACCCATATCAAGGGCGGATGCGTGATAAAAATAGCCGATGTGACCACACTTGAGGAGATGAGCGTCAGGCTGAGGGAACTAAGCCTTGACACGGTAGTAATTTAATGATGAAGCGAAACACTCAGGCTATTTAACAATTAAACAAAGCACTCTGGTTATTTAACAACATACCGAAATGTCTCTTGGACTGATAATTTTTCTTATTGTACTGGGCTTGTTACTCTTCGTCGTTGAGTTCATGCTTATTCCCGGAGTTACAATTGCAGGAATCGGAGGAGCAGTATGCCTCATCACGGCCATTGTGTTTTCATTTACCAGCTTTGGAACCACAACCGGCCTGCTTGTTCTGGGAATCACTGTTCTTGTGATGATCGTGGTGACAGTAGGGATGCTGAAGGCAGGTACGTGGAATAAATTCATGCTGAAGACTGCAATTGACAGCAAAGTTGATACTGTGGGAGAAGAGGAGGGTAAGGTGAAGGTCGGAGACACGGGCGTGACAGTGACACGGCTTGCTCCGGGAGGCAAGGTGCTTGTCAACGGAGAGTATTTTGAAGCAAAAGCCATTGACATCCTGGTTGACCCACATCAGGAGATAGAGGTCGTGAGAATAGAAGACAACAAATTGATTGTGAAACCAATAAATAAGTAGATATATGGAAATGAGCGGACTTGGCATTTATGTAATTATCATTGTAGGAGCGATAGTACTGCTCTGGATACTCCTTTATTTTATACCTATCGGACTGTGGTTCCAGGCACTGGTTTCCGGTGTAAGGATCAGTCTGCTGCAGCTGATATTCATGCGCTGGAGAAAGGTTCCGCCCTCAATAATTGTAGGCGCAATGATCGAAGCTGACAAGGCAGGCATCAAACTTAACCGCGATGATCTTGAGGCGCACTACCTGGCTGGAGGGCACGTGGCACAGGTTGTCCATGCCCTTGTCTCTGCCAGTAAGGCGAACATAGACCTGTCTTTTAAGATGGCCACTGCCATTGACCTTGCAGGACGAGATGTCTTCCAGGCCGTGCAGATGTCCGTCAACCCCAAGGTGATTGACACGCCCCCTGTAACAGCAGTGGCACGCGATGGCATACAGCTGATCGCAAAGGCCAGGGTGACTGTCAGGGCTAACATCAAGCAGCTGGTCGGTGGTGCAGGTGAAGAGACGGTGCTTGCCCGCGTGGGTGAGGGTATAGTTTCCTCTATCGGCTCGGCTCACAGCCATAAGGAGGTTCTGGAGAACCCCGACCGTATCAGTAAGACTGTTCTTGAGAAGGGACTTGATGCCGGAACAGCATTCGAGATACTCTCAATTGATATAGCTGACATTGACATCGGCAAGAACATCGGTGCCGTGCTGCAGATGGATCAGGCCAACGCCGACAAGAACATCGCACAGGCCAAGGCTGAGGAACGTCGTGCCATGGCTGTTGCCTATGAGCAGGAGATGAAGGCAAAGGCACAGGAAGCACGCGCCAAGGTCATCGAGGCAGAGGTGGAGATACCTCTTGCCATGGCTCACGCTTTCAAGAGTGGTAACCTGGGAATCATGGATTATTACAGGATGAAGAATATCGAGGCCGACACCAGCATGCGTGACTCGATAGCCAAGCCACCTACGTCAGGCGGAGAGAAGAAGAAATAAATTAGAACTTGCGATTTGCGATTTTCGATTTACTGAACCATTCAACAATCGACAATCGCAAATTGCCATATTCCTATTTGAGGTAAAAGAGAATCATTGCCTCTATGGCATTCTGGCATACCGCGCAGAAGGTCTCTGCCTCGTTACTCTTCATTCGGCAGTCGAACGATGGACGGTAAATGCCCTTCGCGGCATAGCCTCCTCCTTCAAAGAGCCCGGTGACGCCCGTGTATCTTTTATCATTCGGGGTGGGTAAAGGTACTGACTTGGCAATCAGATCCTTCCACTTTGCATCAAAATTTACCCGTGTGGTGATATTGGGCTCCCAGGGCTCGACATTGAGCGGATAGAACTCCTCGTAGGCCACCTCTGACGAGTAGTATTCATCAGCCAGTCCTGCAAAGCCATGACCGAACTCATGCGTGAAGACCTGGGGGGTGAACTTATGGTCAGAGGTAACGGCGCTGTAGTAGTTATATACGCCGCCACCCCCATAGCTTGGGCTGTTGATCAGTACGACGATCTGGTCATGAGGTGCTGCAGCTGCATAGTCGTTCACCTTCCTTATGTCCTGCGTGGTGAGATAACGGTCCACGTCGAAGGTGTAATAGCTGGCGCTGAGCGCCGTGTTGACATAAATACCCTGTCCAGGCACATCGGTGCCCGACTCCTGTGAAGGAGCTTCCACAGCCCATATGTTTATCCGGTCCTTGTACTTGTCAAACGGGGCTTCCTGGAACAGGATATCAGCGAGCCTCTTTACGTCAGCCCTGAATTTTTCCATCTCGCCGCGGGTATACCCCTCGGCTATGAATGCAATGTCAAGCGAGGTATGTGGATCGCCTGACCCGTATATCCTTGAAGCCAGAGAAGCGTCAGGTTTCTCCCTCGTGATGAAGTAACTGGCAGGGTCAACGGCAGTCTCATAAAGCTTCGTGAAGAGGCCGTCACGTCCCCGGATGCTCAGCACAAAGTTCACTTTGTTCTTCGGGAAGGGAAAGGTGGCAACCTCCTGGAAGCTTCTTTCCATCTGTTTGGCCTCTGCGGTTGTCTGCCACTCCTGGTAAAGTGTGCAGAACCCTCGTGAATAAATCAGATTGCCCGAGGCGGCATCAAAGATCTCATACCTGAAGTTGCCGTAGCCAAACGGATCGGTAAGATTAGTCAGGGAACCGCCCCAGAACGGCTCCTCCCTGAATGAGACAGGGTAGACCTTCGTGGATGTGCTGTTGCCGGCCAGCATGAAGTCAAACCTCAGGGTCCGGTCAGTAAAGTGTTCATCAAACATAACCTGTGCAGACATTGCAAGCGACAGAAACAGTAGCGTAAAAACCGACATTGATCTCATAATTTCACAGTTTAATATCGTAAAGGTACAAAACAGGAGGCCACAAAAAAAGATAATTAGTATTTTCACAGCCGGTAATAAAAGTTGACAAGACCATACTCACCGATTCTACCAGTGCCCTCATTTCTGAGTCATACCAGAACGGGAAGGGGGTGACGTAGAAGCACAAAGTAAAGTGATAAATTAAATACTTCAGATATGAGCGTTACCTATTACGAAAAACTGGCTGCATTCATTAACTCGGGCATAAAGGATACTCCCGTCACAGGCAGGCATGACCCGTTCTGGCAGTCGCTTCGTTCAACCGGTACAGAGCTGTGGCTCGATACCGGTGACATGACCGAGGCCGAAGCCAACTGGAGCGCTGAGATGACCGCGCTGACCACAAACAATACCTTGCTGAATAATGAGATACAAAAAGGCATTTATGATGACTTCATCCCCTCGGCGCTTGATCTGGTAAGACATCTTCCGGTGAATGAGCAGATTAAGGAGATCGCTTTTATAATCAATGCCCGTCATGGGCTACGCCTTGCAAAGAAATTCGGTGGCATGGTCAGCGTGGAGCTGCATACTGACACGGCATATGACATTGATGCAATCGTCTCGTACGGGCTGCGATACAGGGAGCTGTGCCCTGATCAGTTCATCGTTAAGGTACCCTATACTCCGGAGGGTCTGATAGGAGCTAGGCGACTCCGCGAGAGGGGGGTCAGGATCAATTTCACCCTCGAATTCAGCGCAAGGCAGAACGCGTTGGTGACCCTCGTGGCAAAGCCTGACTACCTGAATGTATTCCTTGGAAGGATAGGGGCGTTCATTACTAATAACAAGATAGGTGACGGCAGCGGCGCGGGTGAGAATGCGGTGTTATCATCACAATCGTGGGTGACTCGTCTATCGGCTGAAAACGACTGGAAGACCAGGCAGATAGCTGCCAGCCTCAGGAGCTACACCCAGCTTGACCTCCTGGCAGGCACAGATGTATACACCATGCCGCCAAAGGTGGCCGCTGAAGGGAGGAAGGCGCTTTCCGGACTGTTTAAAAGCAGGCTTGGGACACATTATGATGTGCCATTGAACGACGATGCCGAAGGTCTCGCCATAGAGAAGTTCTGGGAGGTCCCGAAGAGTGTGGTTGAGCTTGGCAGGTCACTCAACGTAAAAGTACCGGCCACAGGAGAGGAGATCGTCAGGAGGGTTCATGAGGCAGGACTGGGGGACATGTTCCCGATGATGACCAGGGAGGACAATGAGCGGATCGCCGTTGAAGGGAAAATCCCGGTGGTTGCATCGTGGAAGGAGAGGATTGTGAAGGGAGAGCTGGCGCCAGACACGCTTCTTACCCTCGCCGGTCTGGCATCATTCACCGCAGATCAGCGACAGTTGGATGACAGGATCAGGGGGATCATAGGATAAGTCATAAAGTCTGTATAGTCGAAAGTCCATAAAGTCTGTAAAGTCGAAGGCCTTAAGGATTTGCGATTTGCGATTTGCGAATTTCGATCGAGCACAGACCGAAAAGAATTTGCGATCTGTGTCCTGATACTACTTGTGCGGGATTGATCCTGTTCCTCCGTCGCAGGCTCAAATTTGGGAATTGCAAATTTTAATTAAATCGACAATCGAAAATCTGAAATCGAAAATTCCTCTATTGATTACTCCCTGAATTCCCCCGTTGCCTGGTCACCTCATACAGGAGTATCCCTGCTGATACGGAGACATTCAGTGACCCGATGATGCCGGTGATCGGGATAGATACCTGCGCATCAGCCAGTGCCAGCAACTCGCGGCTGATGCCCTTCTCTTCCGAGCCGAGTATGAGCACCACCGGACCCCTTAGGTCCGCAGCACTGATCTCCTCCCTGGCTTTTTCCGTCGCGGCAACTGCCTTTAGTCCTGACTCCTTAAGGTAAGTAAGGCACTTTGCCAGGCTCTTTACCCTGCACACAGGGTAGGTGGTGAGTGCACCTGCGGATGCCTTCACTGCGTCGGGAGATATCCTTGCCGAATTTTTCTCCGGTATGATGATGGCATCGGCACCGAAGCAAAGCGCCGAACGCACTATTGCCCCGAAGTTGCGCACATCGCTTATGCTGTCAAGCATCATAACCAGCGGTTCCTTCCCCTCCTCAAAGATGCGGGGAAGGATATTCTCAATGTTCTGGAACTCTATCGCTGAGAGCCACGCAATGACACCCTGGTGGTTCTTGCGTGTTATGTAGTCAAGCTTCTCAATGGGAACCACCTGCCAGGGTACACCCAGCTCGGTGACCAGCTTCATAAGCTCATGGTAAAGTTCGCCGCGCAGTCCCTGGCGTACCAGCACACGGTCAATCT
The DNA here is from genome assembly GCA_964455705.1 of uncultured Rikenella sp. Lineage (GTDB taxonomy): Bacteria > Bacteroidota > Bacteroidia > Bacteroidales > VadinHA17 > SR-FBR-E99. The sequence continues at coordinate 12,464 of CAYVYM010000009.1, read as the reverse complement.
GCCTGCCACCCTTAATTGCCTCCATGACAGGGTGCATGCCGAAGATGAATTCTTTTTCGCTGTGCATCATTGCAGCTCCTGTGGATTATCTAGTCGGAAAACCTTGCCTTCACGCCACCGTGCCACGGCAACATCCCAGTAACTGATGGGGGTGGAGGCTCTGTTGAGTGCAAAATCATTGTCTGAGAAGATGGTTCTTTGCTTCCTGAAGTTGAACCACAGGTACTCATCCTTATAGGTGTAACGTGACCCCCATCGGCTCTTCACCGGCGGCATCCTGTAGCCCCAGCTCTCGCCCTCAGAGTTTTTGTAGACCTTGTCAGGCGGCCCGTAGATGATGTAGATCATCCCCCTGTCAGTCAGCCACCCGGCCTTGTAGGAGCTGAAGTAGTAATTAGCAAAAAGGGTCCGGTTATAGTAGATTCTGATCAGTTCCTTCGACCTTTCGATGCTGCCGGTACGGGCAAGCCAGAAATGGTCCAGCGCCAGCTTGGGCTTCTCCGCATTCAACATGGCCTCCATCTCAAGTGGTGTTGCCAGGTATGAAAGGGGCGGTATCATTGTTTCAGGACTGCTCATTGTGGGGTGGTCAGGCCCGAAATTATAAATGACAAGGCCTTCACGGATGAGGCTGTCAGGCGAGAAGAGATAGATCCCTTCACCCGGGAGCATTATGGGTAAAGTGTCAGAATGTGCAAGGGGAACAATGATCTCGGGCTCCGGTGAGAGAGTAGTTTCCGGAAGAATTGTGGTGGGTGCGGGCGGGATTGCCTTTACAGGCTTGTAAAAGAAGAGCCAGAGGGTGTCAGGGTGCAATGATGGGTTGAGGATGTTAATATACTGATCCTTTCTTACTATTTTGCTGTGAAGATCATTCCCGTTGAAGTGATCACGGGTCCTGTAGTATAGTTTGCTGTACTGGCCTGTCCGCTCAAAATCAATGAAGGTCTGCAGGGTCCGTTGTCTGATCAGGTCTATAATCTTAATCTCGGCCGTATATGAGCTGCCCTCGTACGTTTTCAGGGGTATCCGGAAGACATACTCGCCCCCCACTTCCTGGCGGCGGATCTCGTGCTTGAATAAGGCAGTATCGGCAAGAACTCCGCCGAGGGTGTTATTGAACAGCTTCACCGATAAGAGCACAGAGGCCATAGGCACTCCCTCAGGATTGGCTTCGTTGAAGTATAGCTCAGCACGTCGGATGCTCACAGTCAGCACCGACGTCTCAGAACCCTCATCGAAGACCGAAATGAAAGGCGTGAATACATTTCTGGCCGGGTTGTAGATATATGACATGTCCTTGGTGTCAGCGGTGGGCTGTGTCACTGCGCAGGACCATGTAAGCGCTGCCAACAGCACTATCGAAATGACTGCAGCTGCTTTATCTGTTTGTCGCCTTACCATGCTATAAAGTTAATAAAGATTTCACAGTCTGTTCTTTTTCCAGCTCATCCTCACCCGGCACAGCTCTGAGCTGTCGCTCTCCCTTTTGACCGAGTGGATGAAGGATGCCCCGGTTTCATCACCGGGGCCGGTGAAGATATTGATCATCTCATTCTGGTGTCCCTCGGCGATGTAATTCACCTCGATGGTGTCAGGGGTGTGCATGCTAATGAACTCAGGGTCATAGCAATTTACGGCCCAGTGAATATACCGGGCATTGTTCACATGTCTGTTGACATCGATGTCATCGAGCTTGACCTTCAGCCTGGTCATCTCATGCTCACCGGCCGGGAGGGGAGGGACCTTCCGGGCATTGGTGCCGAGGGCTCTCTCCTCGGGAAAGAGGGTGTTGAGGGTTGAGAGGGCCTTGTCAGGCCTCTGCGCCCTGCGGGTGCGGTAATCAACTATGACCCATGAGGAGGATGCAGCTGCCAGGCGTCTGCCCGATGCATCAAACATCTCCAGGTCACGAAGGGCGTAAATGGTCTCCGTTCCCCTCGGCCATGTGCGCAACGTCACCTCTTCCCATGCATGTGGAAGATTCTCAACCTCGACCACCATCCTCGAGAGTGCCCAGAAGACACCGTTACT
>CAYVYM010000009.1:4917-10330 GCA_964455705.1 uncultured Rikenella sp. | reverse complement strand
GAAGATTCTCAACCTCGACCACCATCCTCGAGAGTGCCCAGAAGACACCGTTACTCATAAGGTTGTCACGGCCCCATCCCAGCTCAACGGCATGCCTCCCGGCAATATCCTCGAAGAAGTTAAAGAGCGCACCCGGGCTTAACCTTCCCGTCAGGTCAGTGTTGAAGATGTTGACGGAGTATTTCCTTTCATAAACTATCATCACTGCTCATATAATCTGACTTGAAGGCCTCGAGTTCGCTGTGGGCCTTTTCCCATTGTTGCATAAGAGTCTCCAGTTCCTGTTTCTTCTGTTCATAGACATCGTAGAATGCCGGGTCATTCACTGCTTCGGGGTCTCCTGAGGCGAGCCTGGTGTTCATAGCGGCTATATCTCCTTCCATCGTTGTTATCTCTGCCTCGCTCTCCTCCGCCTGCCTTTGCAGCCTCCGGTACACTCGCTCCGTCTCCTTCTTCTCGAGGTACCGCATCTTACTGTTTTGCTGAGGGTTTTCCCTCTCAATGTCCGGGGCTGCCGGTACAGTGGGCTGCTGACCTGTTGCCCCGGAAGCTCCTGCCTTCCTTGCAGAGGTCTTTGTGGCAGCTGCCTCCTGAGTAATTACCTTCGGCCCAGGCGTTCTGTCAGCGGCATCCATCTGACCGGAACTCTTCTGACCGGCACCCATCTGACCGGAACTCTTCTGACCGGCACCCTTGTCGGCGGCACCACTCCGGGTGGCAGGTGGGTTGCGCTTCTCCAGCTCACGCAGCGACTCCAGCTTCCTTGACCGCAGGAACTCAGTTATCCCTCCCAGGTGAGTTCTGATCTTCCGGTCACGGAACTCAAACACCTTATTCACCAGCCCGTCGAGAAAATCCCTGTCATGAGAGACCACAATTAATGTGCCATCGTATCTGATCAGTGCCTGCTTGAGTATCTCCTTTGAGCGTATATCGAGGTGGTTGGTCGGTTCATCGAGGAGAAGCAGGTTGTATGGCTCCAGCAGCAGCTGCACAATAGCCAGGCGCGACCGTTCACCGCCGGAGAGCACCTTCACCTTCTTGTCTATGTCTTCGCCGTGGAAGAGGAAAGCCCCAAGTATGTCACGAAGTCGTGTTCGGATGTCGCCCCTTGCTATATGGTCTACTGTCTCGAATACTGTGAGCTCATCATTGAGCAGCTCATCCTGATTCTGGGCGAAGTACCCGGTAGCCACGTTATGTCCTCTTTTTACCGTTCCTTCATGTTCCACCTGGCCGAGGATCATCCTTGCGAGGGTGGTTTTCCCTTCACCGTTACGGCCTACGAAGGCAACTTTTTCTCCTCTTTCGATCTTGAGCGAGATCCTGTCGAGCACCAGGTGGCTGCCGTAGCGCTTAGAGGCCTCGTCGGCCTCCACCACCACTGTTCCAGAGCGCGGGGCGGGGGAGAAGCGTATGTTCATCGCCGACAGATCCTCGTCTTCGATCTCGATGCGGTCAAGCTTCTTCAGCTGTTTGATCTTGCTCTGTACCTGCACCGCCTTGGTGGGCTTGTACCTGAACCTCTCGATGAACTTCTCGGTGTCGTCGATCATCTTCTGTTGGTTGCGGTAGGCTGCTATCTGCTGCTCGCGCCTCTCCTTCCTCAACTCGGTGTATTTGGTGTAGGGCACCCTGTAATCGTAGATTTTCCCGAGGCTGATCTCTATTGTCCGCCGTGTGACATTATCAAGGAAGGTGCGGTCGTGTGAGACGAGAATCACCGCACCGGGGTATGTCTCGAGGAAGGTCTCGAGCCAGATTATTGACTCTATGTCGAGGTGGTTGGTAGGCTCGTCAAGCAGGATCAGGTCAGGCTTCCTGAGGAGTATTTTTGCCAGCTCCACGCGCATGCGCCATCCGCCGCTAAGCTCTTTTGTGGACCTGTTGAATTCCGACGGGCTGAAGCCGAGTCCTGTGAGGGTTTGCCCTGTCAGCGCCACGTAATCACTACCGCCGAGGATCTGGTGCCGTTCGCCGGCGGTATGCATCCTGTCGAGCAACTGGTGGTAGCTTTCAGTCTCAAAGTCGGTTCGATCCTCAATCTCGCGCGTGGTGTCGGCTATCTCCTGTTCCAGGGCCCTGAGCTCTGTGAATGAGGTGAGGGCCTCCTCCACTACCGTGGTGGTGTCAGAGACCTTCATCTGCTGCTCAAGGTAGCCTATGGTCAGCTCACGCGGGCGTTCAATGGAGCCAGATGTAGGATCCTGTCTCCCCGAGATGATTTTCATGAGGGTCGATTTGCCCGCTCCGTTCCTGCCTGTCAGGCCGATGCGCTCCTGGCGGGTGATGAGGAACGATACCTCATCAAGGAGGACAAAACTGCCAAAAAGGAGTGATACGTTGTTGACGGAGACCATGTGGCCGGTTTTTGAATTCGCAAAGATAATCAAAATCCCCCTTCACTATTGCCTATTGCCTACTGCCTATTCCCTGTCTCATTGGCATACTCAACCTCCATTATTTCCGTTAATATTGTAACCTTAATTGAAAGTCATGAAAAAGAATCTGAAACTGCTGGCATTGTTCTTCCTGCTGACACCACTGCTATTGATGCAGTCGTGCCGCAAAGACCCCGGCCCCGATCCCTTCGCGGATAATGACTACCTTCTCTCAAGCGACCTCCTGATGATGAGGACAAAGGAAAACATAGTATCAGTCCTCACCCTGGCCACAACCCAGTATCCTGCTGTTGGTGACATCATTGACGACATTATAAGCGGTGTTAATATTTACAGTATCACCTACAGGACTATTTTCATGGGAGAGGAGGTCACGGCATCAGGACTGGTCTGTATTCCTTCGGTACCGGGAACGTATCCTGTACTCTCATTCCAGAACGGTACAAACACCCTTCATTCGGCAGCCCCTACGGCAGATCCTCAGGCCCTTCAGTTTCAGATGATAGAGTATATCGCCAGTACCGGGTATGTTGTCATCATTCCTGATTATCTCGGGTTCGGTGCATCGAAGCAGATGGCACACCCTTACCTTCACAAGGAATCCACTGTTCAGACTGTGGTTGACATGCTATATGCTGTGACTGAATTCGATCAGGATGTCGCAAAGGATATAACAATAACCGACGAGTCTTATCTTATAGGTTATTCGCAGGGGGGATGGGCTACGCTGGCGCTGGTTGATGCCCTGGAGAATGACTACGGTGCCGATTTTACGGTTAAAGCTGCCAGCTGCGGTGCAGGACCCTATGACCTGGGATATGTCAACTCATATGTCCTCGGACAGACACAATATCCCATGCCTGTTTACTTCGCATATATTGCCAACACCTACAGTCTGTACGACTTATACTCCGTTGACCTCGCGGATCTGTTCAACGCACCCTATGCCGGGCGCATCCCGGGACTCTTTGACGGTCTGCATAGCCCGGAACAGATAAACGCAGAGCTAAGTGTCAACATCACTGAACTTTTTAAGGCGGAGTATATTTCAGGATATTCTACGTCAGCTACTTACCAGAGTGTACGCAATGCCATGACTGTCAACAGCATCCAGGGGTGGGACAGCAACGTCCCCATCCTCTTCCTTCATGGAACTGCTGACGTTCAGGTCATGCCCGTTCTGTCTGAGAATATGCATAACGCCATGACAACAGCCGGAACCAACCCGGTGACATGCCTGTATGTGACACTCGAGGGTCTTGGCCATGGAACCGGATCCGTTCCGGCAGTCCTGGCAGGTCTTGAGTTTTTCAAGGCATTCAGATAGAAGAGGGTGGGAAGGAAGAAGCAGCTGCCCATTCTCAGGGGGGTCACAATCACGGATATAGGGTCTGAAGGCAACGCCATAGCCAGGGTTGACGACATGGTGCTGTTCGTGCCGGGGATGATTCCGGGCGATGTGGTTGATGTAAGGGTCACCAGGAAGAAAAAGCGATACATGGAAGGGGTTGCCATTTCGGTGACCACACCCTCGCCTCAGAGGATCACCCCTCCATGCTCACACTTCGGGGTGTGCGGAGGATGCCGGTGGCAGCATCTTCCTTATGATAAACAGCTTCACTACAAGTCACAGCAGGTGCGTGATAACCTCACACGGATAGGCCATACGCCAATCCCGGCCATTGACCCCATTGTAGGGTCGGATAAGATTTACGGTTACCGCAACAAGCTCGAGTTCACCTTCTCCGAGAGGCGATGGATGACCGGAGAGGAGCTTGAGGCCTGGATAGCTTCAAAGGAATCTCAGAAGGACGGGGAATTGGATCCCTTACCTGCTCCATCGCATAGCCCCGCACTTGGGTTCCACATTCCCGGCATATATGACAAGGTGCTCGATATCAATGAGTGCCTCCTGATGTCAGAACCATCTGACTCAATAAGGAACGAGGTGAGGAGGTACGCCCTGGAGAAGGGACTTCCATTCTACGACTTTCGTGAGCATCGCGGCTTCCTCAGGACCATGTTCGTCAGGATAGCCCCGGGCGGGGAGGTGATGCTGGTGCTGGTGACAACCGACAGCCATGCGGAGGACCGGGAACAGCTTCTGATCCATCTTGCGGAAAGGTTCCCTGAGATCACATCGCTCTATTACATCATCAACACGAAGAAGAACGACAGTATAGCTGACCTCACACCGGTTCATTTTCGAGGAAGCGAATATATAACAGAGGAGATGGAAGGGCTCAGGTTCAGGATCGGTCCGAAATCATTCTTCCAGACCAACAGCAGCCAGGCTGCGAGGCTTTATGGCATTGTCAGGGAGTTTGCGCAGCTGAAGGGAGATGAGAATGTTTATGATCTTTATACCGGCACCGGAACAATTGCCTGTTACCTGGCATCGGGCGCTTCAAGGGTAACCGGCTTAGAGTATATTGAAGAGGCCGTGGCTGATGCCAGGATGAATGCCCTGGCTAACGGCATTGGAAATGCAGAATTTATTGCCGGCGACATCAAGGACATATTTAATGAGAAGCTGTTTGCTGAGCGGGGCAGGCCTGATGTGATCATTACCGATCCGCCAAGGGCGGGCATGCATGGTGATGTCACCCTCGCGATGCTGCGTTCGGGTGCGGAGAAAATCATATATGTAAGCTGCAATCCCGCCACGCAGGCCCGTGACATTGACATCCTATCCCCGGGATACGAAGTCCTTCATGTGCGTCCCGTTGACATGTTCCCGCATACTTTCCACGTAGAGAATGTGGTCCTCCTGGGGAAAAAGAAATCTTAAGTTTGTTTGGTTACCGTAAAGACTAAAGTCCGAAGTCACGCATCTTGGGGTCACTCATCGGAAATCGCAATTCGCACATCCCAAATCCTTGATATTGTAGACTTTACAGACTTTATGGACTTTCGACTTTACGGACTTTACGGACTTGACCTTCAGACCTCAGACCTTGGGACCTTCAGACCTTGGGATCTTCAGACCTTGGGACCTTCAGACCTTGGGA
>CAYVYM010000009.1:0-4817 GCA_964455705.1 uncultured Rikenella sp. | reverse complement strand
CTTCAGACCTTGGGACCTTCAGACCTTGGGATCTTCAGACCTTAATACCGATCCAGCCACCTGTACTTCTTGCTGCTGCTTTGCAGCTTGAGGGCGAGAACCAGCTCGTGCGACCCGCTGGTCACGCTTTCGATCTCATTAAGGGAATAATCATAAGAGTACCCGATGTACATGCTTCCCCACCTGACCCTGACCATTCCTATCACAGCTCCCTGGCTTGATGTGCCGTAGAAGCCACCGGTCCGGTAGCCTCCTCCCAGCCAGAAGGTCTGATCATAGATAAATGTAAGGCCAAAGTCAGCCTGTGGCAGGATCTGTTCCGAAAACTTCAGCAGAACGGATGGTTCGATCTCAAGATTTTTTCCTGTCAGGAAACTGTACGATCCGAATGCGTAGTAATGCCTCGACATTCTGAACCTGTCATAGGCCTTTAAAGTGTCAACCAGTCCGTCGCCGATCTTTGCAGCCGCACCCAGCATCGACTCAGCCGAAAACCCGAGGGTGTACCGCTCATTCAGGAGATACAACCCGAAGTTGATATCGGGAACGAATACCCCGTTTCGCAGGTTGTCGGTCAACCAGGGTTCAGCCGGATCGCGGAAGCTCTCGTGATCTGCGTTGATGATGTAATGATACCCAGTGGCTGCCAGTCCGAACGACAACTGGGTATAATCCTGTACCCAGATATGGTATGAATAGGCTGCCTGGAATCCTGTCCTCTGGACCAGTCCGTTCTGATCACTGAATAGTCCGAAGCCAAGTCCTGCCCTTCCCTCAGTCTTCGCCCTGTACCTGTTATTCCCGAAGATATTCTTCCTTATAGAATAACTCTTCTTAGTGAACCGTGTCTGGTAACTCAGCGAGTAGGTCCTCGGAGCGCCGGCGTATCCGATCCACTGTTCCCGTGCGGTGACGTTGAAGCTGGTGTATCCTTCGCTTCCTGCTGCTGAAGGATTTATCAGGAACTTGTTGTACATATACTGGCTATAGAGAGGCATTTGCTGGGCGAGTGAGAGTTGTGTCCCGACAACGGCAAAGAAAAGTATGTATATCAGTTTTTTCACTTCCTTATTATTTCTTCATTAGTTTCCATTTGAACTGTAGACTATCGTTATGGTACCTATGATCGGCCTCGAGTCATTGTTGAGATCGATTACGTAGTGATACGAGTCGATAGGCAGCGCGACGCCGTTGCTTCTGCCATCCCAGTTCTCAGGATAACCGCGTGTTGACTCCCAGAGCTTCTGCCCCCACCTGTTGAAGATCTTTATAACGAGATCCGGGTAGAGCTGCGTGTGGTCTATCACCCATGTGTCGTTGTAGCCGTCATCGTTGGGCGAGAATGCTTCAGGTATGACGAGGCAGATCTCGTTCATCGGTCTTACAGTAGCTGTGCCGGTCACCGTACATTCGTTGTAGTCGGTCGCTACCACGGTGTATACACCCGGGAGCACTCCGATAAGATCCTGTGTTGTTTCGCCGTTCGACCACTGGAATGTATGTCCTCCGAGAGGAGATCCTCCGCCGACGGACAGGCTGATTTCGCCGTCAGGCATATCAGGACACCAGGCGTGGGTGACATCGAAAGCCAGCGTGAGTTGCGGAGGATCAGTCAGTGTGAAGCTGGAGTCTGCGCGGCATGAGTTGGCGTCAATTATCGTTATGTTATAGGTACCGGCACCAAGATTCCTTCTTGGATTTTCAAATGACAATCCATCTTGCCACAGGTGGGCGACAAAACCGACACCGTTGACCGGGGTGATTTCTGCCCATCCGCTATTCGCTCCGTGACAGTTGATATTGAACAGCATGTCATTGCTCATCGACAGGTCAAATGTCATGCTCAGTTTGCCCGGCTCGGTGAGGGTGATTGTATCAGAGACGTGGCAACCGTACCTGTCGGTTATTGTCACTGTGTATTCTCCGGCATACAGGCTTGAAATGTATCCTGTGCTGTTGGTTGTTGAGTATCCGTTCGGACCTCTCCAGCTGTATGTGAACGGAGCCAGGTCAACTGTCGGTGTGAGCCTGATGGAGCCGTTGTTGTATCCGAAGCAGCTGATATTGTATCCGTTGTAGTTGGAGAGTTCTGTGTCATAGGTGATGAGCGGATGGACTATCAGTTTGATGGTCTTGGTTTCACCTTCGCACTCCTGTCCGCCGTCTGAAGGAACGATGCGTGGAGTGAAGCTGTATATCACATGCCTGTCCTCGGAAGCCGTGTTATAGAGGGTCTCTGTTAAGTCTGTGGGCGTTGTGTATCTGCCGCCAGATGTAAAGCCCGCGATGCCTTGTTCGGCTGTTACCTGGAGGTCATATACCCACTGGCCTTCCACCAGCGGATTCATGTTACGTACATTGATAACGGTTGCATCGCCGTAGCAGAGGATTGTATCTGCCGCGTCGCTCTTTATTTCGGGTATCGGGTTGACCCAGACGTTAGCGGTGATATGCTCAAGGTTACAGGCTCCGTAGACCCTCGGGGCGATGTTGTAGATCAGCTGGTGGGCTACGCTGTCAGAGTTGAAAATTGTCTGGCTGATGGTTGTGTGTTGGCCGGTTTCGTCGTCTGCTGCCCCGGTTATGTCTGCCGGTATGTTAACGTGCCATGTCCATGTTGTGGCTGGTATCTGGCTGGTTAGTGCGAGGTTGATCGTTTCACCGCTGCAGATGACATCAGTGTCAGGTGTAGCTGTCGGGGCCGGATCAACTGCATAGTGGACTGTGACTGTCGCCTCGCATGTTGATGTGTTTCCTGCGCCGTCGGTCACTGTAAGGGTCACGATGTTTGCGCCGAGGTCTGTGCAGTCGAAGTCCGTTCTGCTTGCCGCGAGTAATGCGATGGTGCAGTTGTCGTAGCTTCCGCCGTCAATGTCTGCTGCTGTTATGCTTGCGAGCCCGGTTGCAAGGTCAAGGTAGACATCAATGTCCCGGCAGATTGCAGTCGGAGGTATATTATCCTCGATTGTGACGGTGAAACTGCAGTTGTCAGAGAGGCCGAGGGCGTCAGTCACGGTGTAGGTCACTGTGGTGACACCCAGGGTGAAGGTGTAGCTGGTGAGGTCATTGATTCCGGTGGCCGGTGACGAGGCGGTTGTTGCACCGGTCATCACCCATGTGACTGTGGCGATGTTATTGTTCGGGTCGGAGTATGTTGCTGTAAGGCCGGTGTTGATCAGTATATCACATGAGGTGCCGCTGGTTGAGGTCACTATCGGGGCCGGGCAGTTGATCTCCGGCGGAAGGTTGTGCAGGCGCACGGTGACGGTGTTACTTGTGGTATCTACCAACGTTTGTGTGGGCGAGAATCCTGTTGCTTCGGCGGTATTGACGACTCTGCCTGTCATTATATCATCCAATGTGACAGTGTGTGTTGCGGTGCAATTTGCGCTGGCACCGGGGGTGAGGGTGTACGGTGCTCCGGTGCATGTCGGTGTGGCGTTCGGATCAGTCAGCGTTATACCAGTGACGGTAACGTTACCGGTGTTGATGACTCTGAATGTATAGTTGATGACCTCGCCGGGAGCGGTATACTCGGTTCTGTCGGCAGCCTTGACAAGAGTGAGTTGCGGTCTCTGCAGACCGATCACATCCACTGAAGCGTTGGTGGTGATGGTGCCGCTGGCTATGGTTGTTCCTGAGGCTGTGGCCGTATTGGTAAAGCGTCCTGCATTGATATCTGCCAGGGTGACGGTATGAGTTGCGGTGTAGATCCAGGTCTCATCCGGGTCAAGCCTGTTGTCATTGTCGGTGTCGCCGCCGGTGCGTCTGATGCTGCCTGCGTCTGCTCCGGGATCTGTCACAGTGATGTTGCCGATGGATACGTTGCCATCGTTGTTTATGGTGATTGTATAGTGCAGGATGTCTCCGGCAGCGTCATAGTTCTCTTCTCTCGCGACCTTCGTCATTGACCATGCTGCTATCTGGCTGATGGTAGTTGAGGCCTCGGCCTGTTGTGGGTCAGTCTGGTCTGTGTCTATGACAGCCCTGTTGACCAGAGTGGTTCCTGCATCGATGTCTGATTGTCTCACGGCATAAGTAGCGGCGTATGTCCATGTTTCTCCGACATCGAGGATGTTGTTACTGTTGGTGTCGCCGCCGGTGAGCGTAGTGCTCAGCGCAGCGCCTCCAACAATCGCATCCGTCAGTACCACTCCGGTCAGGCTGGTGTTGCCGGTGTTTTCGACAACAATGCTATAGTTCAGCGTTACAGGTTCGGATATGGTGGCAAGGTTAACTGTTTTGGTTATGGTGAGTGTTGATATCTGGGTAATGGTTGTTGTTGCGTTGTCAGTGACGGCTACAGGTATCTGGATTGCTCTTACGGAAGCAGTGTTGACCAGTGCTATTCCGGCATTAATGTCCGCCTGGGTGGCGGCGTAGGTTGCGGTGTATATCCATACTTCACCCAGATCGAGGATGCCGTCATTGTCGTCATCACCTGAGGTGAGCGTTGCTGTCCCGGCGAGGTCATCTGTGAGGACAACGTTGGTCAGGCTGACGTTGCCTGTATTGGTTACTGTAATGGTATAGGTGAGAGTTGTCGGAGCGGATATCTCAGTTATGTCAACTATCTTCTCGACCGTCATTGCCGGGTTAGCTGTAATGGTGGTTGTAGCTTCATCGGTAACTGCGACAGGTATCTGTGTAGTTGTTACAGAGGCTGTGTTGACCAGGTCATCCCCTGCATTAATATCATTTTGTGTTGCGACATAGGTTGCAGTATAGACCCAGGCTTCACCTACTTCAAGTATTCTGTCCCCGTCATCACCTGAGGTGAGCGTTGCTGTCCCGGCGAGGTCATCTGTGAGGACAAC
>CAYVYM010000008.1:99332-102493 GCA_964455705.1 uncultured Rikenella sp. | reverse complement strand
TTTGTCAGAAAATCCCTACACGAAAATAAGTTTTCCTCTTACAGATAATTGCATGATACTCCTATAAAGGCCGGAAATCACAGGCATTACATTTACCGGCGAAGATGTTTCTTACCTGAAACACCGTGTAAAATAGTAAAAATGGATATCATGAATCTGGCCAGGAACTTTCTATTAGTATGTCTGTCAGTCTTAATGCTTCCGGCAGTAGCATCCGGTCAGGCAGCTTTTGCCGGAGCATACAATAACCAGGAAGGATCAGGCATGGCGGCCATTCCTCTGATAAGGCTGACGGCTACCTTCGTCGAAACGCCGGACCGCCCTGATTATACGGTGATCTACTTTGATGATAAGGCTACCGTGGAGTTTGACGGGCAGCTGGATGCGTTAAAATTAATGAACACGGACATGCTTGTCCCCAACCTTTATTCCATAACACCGGGAGGTACCAACCTTTCAATCAATGCACTGCCTCCCTCTGCCAGATCCATTTGCAGGGTGGCTCTCGGGGTAAAAACAAATGCTTCAGGGTTTATTACATTTAAAATCTGCGCTATTGACTCTTCCCTTGCTTCGCGCAGGGTGTTTTTAACCGACACTGCCACCGGCCTTGAACAAAACCTGCTGCCAGATCTGGAACACAGAATTTACCTCTCAGCCGGTGAATACCAGGGAAGGTTCTTTCTGACGATAGCGGATATTTCAACCGAAATAGGGCAGCAGTATTCTGAAAACAACCCGTTCATTGTTAATCACACATCAGGAATCCTTAAGGTTGTAGTCAGCCAACTCTCCGGAGAGGAGGGAACCCTAACGGTATATGACCTTACCGGGCAGGCGTTCCTGGTAACTAAAATCTACGAGCCGGGTCATTACGAGTACCATCTCAATATCAAAGAAGGTATATACCTGGTCTCATTGGTTTCAGGCAGATACAGAACCACAAGAAAAATATTTATTCAAAATTAACCCGTATTTATTAAATCACTAATGACACCCCCCTGGTTGACAGGTCATAGAAGATTTTAATCATCTTTTCAAAATCGAGGTTTTTATCTATGAAATACCGGGCTCCTTCGGCAAAGCATTTTTCCCTGTAGGACTTAAAAGGGTAGTTTGTCATAATGCAGATTTTGCATCTTGTGTCAAGCTCCCTGCTTCTTTTCAGAACGGAAATACCATTCATTTTCGGCATACTGATATCCATGATCAGGTAATCCGGATCTTTTTCGGCCAGTAGTTTCAAAGCTTCAAGACCATTTCTGGCTTCACCTACAATTTCAATATTTTTTATGAGTGACAGGGCTGTTCTGACCCTGTCTCTCAAAAGATCCGAATCATCGGCAATGGCTACTTTCATCTGAACTCCTTTTTCTTTATAATGCCAAAGGTATGACTGCCCGCAGGAAAGACTTATCATACGGGTACTGATTCTCTTGTAGGTATTTGTCTTATAAAGAAAGCACGGATCAGCAGAAACAGACAGGCTTCTATTCCACCATGTTGTTCTTCAGGGCGTAATTAATGAGGTCAGCATTCTTGCTCATACCCATCTTGGTCATGATACGCATTCTGTGGGTACTGACGGTCTTATTACTTATAAAGAGATCTGAGGCGATTTCATTGACCGATTTCCCCTTGGCAAGCATACACATGACCTGAAACTCCCTGGATGAAAGGGTTTCATGAGGAAGCTTCATAAACCCGTCTTTAGTATCGAATAATAGCTTTTCTGTAAGTGAAGCAGAGAGGTATCGCCCTCCGTTCAGGATTGTACTGATAGCCGTCGCCAGTTCTTTGTAAACACTATCCTTGCAAAGATAGCCGGATGCACCCAGCCTCAGGGCCCGTATTGCGTACTGCTCCTCGGCATGGACACTAAGGATCAGGACCGGTACTTTTTCATTTCGGTCTTTCAGAAGCTGAAGTATATCGAGACCTGTCTTGCCTGGCATGGAAATGTCCATTATCGCCAGGTCATACCTCTCCTTCCCGATCATTTCAAGGGCCTCGGTGCCGGTTGCGGCTTCATTTATTTCAGCAAAAGGATTGACTTTACTAACGATCTGTTTAAGACCCTCCCTTACAACTTCATGATCATCAGCAACCAGGATTTTCATATGACTATGTTTCAATTAAAGGGTATAGATATGTTTAAAGTAGTTCCCTGTCCGGGTGAAGATAAAATTTCAAGTGTACCGTTATAGACTTTAAGTCGCTCCCTGATCCCTATGAAACCCAGAGAGGAGAATGAGTTAATCTTGCTTTGTTCCAGGCCTGTACCATTATCAGCTATCTGCAAAGAAATCATATCATCTGAGTGATCGAGTCTTACAGATACCGTTTTTGCCATTGAATGGCGTGCCACATTGGTAAGACCTTCCTGAAGAATCCGGTATAATGTAAGGTTTTTCTTTTCGGCGGGAAACTGAACCTCCATGAGGTTAATATCACATTGAATGCCAGTCCTCTCCTGAAACTCATGTATGTACCATTCCATAGCTGATGCCAGTCCCAGGTCATCAAGTATCGGTGGTCTGAGCTCTGCTGCAATACGCTGAACATCCTTTATTATCTCTGTTACAAGGTCACTCATCTTCCCAAGTTTAACGCTTTCAACAGAATTTTCCGGAATCTTCTCCCGGAGATGATTTAAGTCTATTTTAAGAGCAGTCAGTGACTGGCCCAGGTTGTCATGAATCTCTCTTGAGATGGCGGCGCGCTCTTCTTCCCGAATCTCATCAAGGTGCTGGTTCAGCAACTCAAGAGCCTTTTTCGTGTTTTTAAGCTCCTCCTCAGCTTTTTTCCGGGTTCTCTCAGCCTCAGCGTTATGAAGAGCCTCACCAATTGCAACCGGGAGCCGTGACAATCTGTCCTTGAGTATGTAATCTGCAGCACCCAGCTGAATTAATTCAACTGCCAGATCTTCACCTATTGTGCCGGAGATACATATAAAAGGAATATCCGGGTAAAGTTTCTTTGCCTGAATCAGTGCTGCTATGCCATTATATCCGGGCATGTTAAAGTCAGACAAGATCAGGTCATAACCACCTTCCATGAGCATACGGGTATACTCTGACTCAGTTGCCGCGATATTAAAGTCAAATACAAGGCCGTCGCTCTTCAGTCTCTCTCTTATCAGGATGGCATCGGCCTCCTCG
>CAYVYM010000008.1:6009-99322 GCA_964455705.1 uncultured Rikenella sp. | reverse complement strand
TCAAGGCACAGAATCCTTATTGATTCCATCTTATTCAATGATTATCGATACTTCCGGGTATTTCATTCAATACCGCCCAGAATGCTCCAAGCTGCCTGATGGCCTCAACAAATTTCTTGAACTCCACCGGCTTTACCACATACGCATTGACTCCCAGCCTGTAAGACTCCACCAGTTCTTGTTCTTCCCTTGAAGAGGTAATAATCACTACCGGAATGAACTTCAACAGAGGGTCTTCTTTTATCTCTCTCAGTACCTCCAGCCCGTCCATCCGGGGCATCTTCAGATCAAGCAGGATCACCACCGGACTGCCTGGCTTACGATCAATAAACCTTCCCTGCATTCTCAGGTATTCCAGCGTTTCAACGCCGTCATTGACAACAACAATGTTGTTGGCTACATTATAGTCTGCCAAAGCCATAAGGGTCAGGTCAACATCATTCTGATTGTCTTCGGCAAGAAGTATTGTTTTTAGGTTCATCTCATTCAGTATTAGTCTGTTTCCCTACCGTGGGATCTGGTATTGAGAAGAAGATGGTGGCGCCTTCATCAGGTACCGCTTCAGCCCATGTTTTTCCACCGTGCCGTGATATTATTTTCCGGACGTTTGCCAGACCCACTCCGCTCCCCTCAAATTCAGATGAAGAATGCATTCTCTGAAAAACCCCGAAAAGTTTCTGGGCATATTTCATGTCAAATCCGATACCATCATCCTGAATGTAATAAACCGTTTCGGACTCTTCTTTCCTGAATCCGATAGCGATTACAGCCTTAGCCTTCTTACGGGTATACTTAACCGCATTTTCAATCAGATTGGTCCAAACCAGATTCATCAGGTTCGGGTCACAGAAGCACTGAGGCAGGGACTCTATCTTCCATTCTATTGTGCGGTCCTTAATAACAGGCTCAATTTGTAATAACACATCATCTATGATTTTGTTCATATCAATGAACGATTTATTCAGTTCTGACCGGCCTGTTTTGGAGAGCCTTAGAAGATCATCTATCAGGGTTCCCATCTTCCTGGCTGAACTTATGATTGTATTCAGGAACCTGAGGGCCTCCTCGTTAAGCTGATCAGAATGCTTGTTCATCAGTACTTCAGCAAATCCGTTTATATGTCTCAACGGTGCCCGGAGGTCATGTGAGACGGAATAGGAGAATGCCTCCAGCTCTTTGTTCACATCCTGCAGGTCAGCCGTCCGGTCGGAAATCGTCCTTTCCAGCCCTTCTATCAGCTGTACATTCTCAACCGCTTTGGCGGTTGCGTTGGCAAGAGTCTGAAGGAGCTGAAGTTCAGCTGTCGACGGGGAAATATTTGTGCTCCAGTAGGCACCGATAGCTCCCAGTGGATTATTTATGCGTATCGGTGCTATGGCCAGACTACGGACAAAGGTTGCCCTGTAGTTCTCGTGGTGAATTAAGTCATCAGTATAGACATCTTCGATTATCACAGCCTGCCGGTTGAGCATGGCCCATCCGCTTATACATTTTTCCAATTGGCATCGCTGTCCTTTCCACAGGGGGCTTATGGCATCTTCATCTGCATAATAGCATTGATCACCCTCGCGCAGGACGAATGTGGCACCATCAGCATTCAGCAGCCGGCGTGATGAGTCCATAACAGTCTTCATGATGCCTTCCATAGTGGCTGATGTAGATAGTTCCTGAATGGCCTCAACCAGGAAGCTCAGTCTCTCATTCAGGACACCGACATGTTCTGATGCCAATTTTCGTTCTGTGATGTCCTCCACGATAGCCAGAATAAACAGGAAAGTTCCTGAATCATCATAATTTGAGGTAGCCGTAACAGATGCCCAGATGACACTTCCATCTTTTTTCAGATAGCGTTTTTCCGACCTTACCACATCTGCCTCCCGGGCAACCAGTTTACTATGGTTTTCAGCACTGGCATCCTTGTCGTCAGGGTGGGTGATGTCAGGAATTGTCTTATTCAGGAGCTCCTTTTCATCATATCCTAAAATCTCGCAGATTTTACGGTTCGCCATCATGAATCTATGCTCACTGTTTATCAGTGCCATGCCATAGGGCCCCTCTTCATATATCTTCCGGAATTTACCTTCGCTTTCGCGAAGCGCCTCATCAACCTGTCTGCGGTATGTTATATCTGCAATGAATCCGTACCAGGTGACACTGTCGTCCGGAAGCTTCTCCGGGGTCGACCTTGAAAAGATCCACTGTATCGGATGGCCCGGCCTCTGTACCCTGAATTCACATATAAAATTTGTAAGATTTCTGGCCGAAATCTCAATGTCATTTTTGACTCTCTCAATATCCTCAGGATAGATAACCCGGGCAATCGGCCCAAAATCATTGACAACATCTTCAGGAAGACAGCCAAAGATATTTTTTATACCCTCGGATGCGACCGGCACGATGTAGGTGCCATCTGTTTTACGGGTAAACTGAAAGATAAGGTCATGCATGTTTGCTGAGAGTTTCCTGAACTGCAAATCCCTTTCCCTCAATTTTTCCTCTCTCTCCCTGACCTCATCCTCCAGTTGCTTGCGCCGGGTAATATCGTGAATGATAATACTCGATTTTTTTTCACCCCCTATATCCGGGAAAATGACCGAGGTAATCTCAGCATAAACCCTGGTGCCATCCTTCCTCTGGAAGTATATTTCACCTTCAGCCCTGCCGGTTCTTTCTCTCTCCGCCAGCAACATCCGTACTCGCGGGTCATTGTCATCGATGAGACCTGACCTGCCCAGTTTAAATATTTCCTTTTCTGTTCGCCCGAACATCCTGCATGCGGAGGGGTTGGCCGCCGTAATTCTGCCATCAGGGGAGGTCAGAAGGATTGCATCCGGGCTGTTCTCAAAGAATGACCGGTATTTCTCTTCGCTTTCAAGAAGCGCATTGTTGATTCGTTTTCGCTCAGTAATGTCCTCTCCGATGCTGGCTGTGCCTGCTACTGTTCCGTCAGCTGACCGAAGAACAGAGTTATTCCATGAAATAAGCCGCCTTTCACCGCTCCGGGTTAATATTTCATTCTCATTATGCCATGCTGCAGGGAGATCTTTCAGGAGATCGGAGAATATGAGCTTCGTGCTTTCAGCATCAGGGGGAATGAAAATTTCGAACCAGTCTGCCCCCAGAATATCCTCTCTTTGCCAGCCTGTAATATTGAGCAGATAGTCATTGCAAAAGGTAATACGGCCATTCCCGTCAAGAATAACCGAAATCAGTTCGATATTTCTCAGCAATGTATCATACAGCTTTTCTCTCTCTCTTCTGGTATTTTCAAGGTGAGCAAGCTGCTTTTTATGCCTTTCCAGATTTTTTGCAAGGCTGGCTGCCACAGCCTTTAACTCCTCGTACTCCGGCGGCCATGAAAGTAATCCGTCAGCTCCGCACTTCAATGCCTTAATCCTGCTCTCCCCGGAATCCGGAGAATAGAAACAAATCAGAGGGATGGTGCCGGTCGTCTCATCATGCTTTAGTCTTGTGCATACCGCGAAACCATCTATTCCGGATGACATGGTGTCAACCATGATCAGATCAGGCCTGTGTTCTGAAATAATGGCAGTGGCCGTGCTCCCGTCAGTGATTCTCAAAATTTGCGATGCTGCCGATAACTTCCTGATATGCCCTTCCAGTAATTCAGTGGACTCACCACTGCCTGATACCACCGCCACCAGCCTGATATTCATTCTAACATACTTGCCAAATATGCAAGATAATCATTTTGAAACCATTATTGAAATGAATGTCGTTTACCTCTGACAACCGTACTCTAAGACATCCGCATTGTTTCAGGCAAAATTTATTACGGAAAAATCATCAGAGTTTGCCTTCCCTGAATGTCATTTCACAACAATTACGTAACTTTGTGGCTGTCAATCATGAGATGGTTCATCTGCTTATCAGGTTGTCCCATCCAGGCCAAAGTCTGCTAAACCACAAATAACCCTAAATCGATAGGCTGTCTTTGTGTGGCAAATACTGAGAAAAAGGGAAATATAAATTCATTAAAAAGTCGCAATTATGAAGTCTACTGACAAACCCGAACATGAACTGTTAAAAGAGTTGCACGAATTAAAACTGGAGAATAGTTCGTTAAAAGCATTATCTGCAGACACCACCAGATTCAAGAAAGTGGAAAAGGATTTACGTGAATCCGAAATCCGCTATCGCAGGCTTTTTGAATCTGCGAAAGATGGCATTTTAATTCTCGATGCCGAAACGGGTAAAATTGTTGATGTGAATCCATTCTTAATTGATTTGTTAGGTTACTCTCATGAACAATTCGTTGAAAAAGCAATCTGGGAAATAGGTGTTTTTAAAGACATAATTTCCAATTATGATAAATTTCTGGAACTGCAGACAAAGGAATATGTACGTTATCATGATTTACCTATTGTAACCAAAACCGGACGTAAAATTCATGTGGAGTTCGTCAGCAATGTCTATACGGCTGACAGTAAGGATGTAATTCAATGTAATATACGTGATATTTCCCAGCGAATTGAAATCGAAACGGAGTTAATAGAAGCAAAAGAAAAGGCTGAGAAAAGCGACCGTCTGAAGTCCGCTTTTCTTGCCAATATGAGTCATGAGATACGTACTCCCATGAACGGCATTCTTGGCTTTACTGAACTCTTAAGAGAACCCAATCTGAAGAGTGATGACATCCAGGATTATATTCAGATCATCCAGATCAGTGGCAAACGAATGCTTAATACAATCAATAATATTGTTGATGTTTCGAAAATTGAATCCGGACTAATTCAGATTAATATTTCTGAAACCGATATCAATGAGAAAATGGAATTTATATATCATTTCTTTAAACCCGAAGTTGAGTTCAAAGAATTGCAGTTTTCCATGAAAAGCGGTTTGCCAGCCAATGAAGCCATCATAATTACAGACAATGAAAAGATCTATGGAATACTTACCAATCTCATTAAGAATGCCTTAAAGTTTACGTTTGAGGGCTCAATTAATTTTGGTTATAATAAAAAGGGTGAATTCCTTGAGTTCTTTGTGAAGGATACCGGGATAGGCATTCATGATAATCAGAAGGACCTTATCTTTGAAAGATTCAGACAGGGAAGTGAATCGCTCACCCGGAATTACGAAGGCAGTGGCTTGGGCTTATCCATAGCTAAAAGTTATGTGGAAATGCTTGGCGGGAAAATATGGCTGGAGAGCCGGGAAGGCGTTGGCTCAACATTCTATTTTACAATTCCTTACAATCCGGTGGCGCCGGAAATATCCGAAGCAATAATTGCCGGAACCGCAGGACATGAAGAAGTACAGGCAAAAATCCTGAAAATCTTAATTGTCGAGGATGATGAAATATCCTATTCGCTTCTGACAAGAATGCTACAAAAAATCAGTAAAAAAGTTTTTCATGCTGTGACAGGGGTTGAGGCCGTTGAGATTTGCAGGGACAATCCTGACCTCGACCTGGTCTTGATGGACATCAGAATGCCGGTTATGGATGGAAATGAAGCAACCAGTAAAATCCGGCAGTTTAACAAAGATGTAATCATAATAGCTCAGACTGCATATGCATTCTCAGGCGATAAAGACAATGCTATGAAAGCCGGATGCAACGACTACATTTCAAAACCAATTGATATGACCCGACTTCATGAGTTAATCAAAAAATATTGTTGAGAAATCAGTAATGAATAAGCTCGAAACCAGGATAAAAGAACTGGAGCTCGAATTAAGTAACCTGAAGTCGGGCATTAATGCACCCGGGGAGCCAGTCGGACCCGGATTGCAGGAGGAGCCTTTCCTGGCAAGTGAAGGAAAATTCCGGATAATTGTAGAGAACTCTGCTGATGCCATATTCATAATAGATCAACAGGGAAATTACACTTATACAAATAAAGCAGCATCGCTTATGCTTGGTTTTTCATCAGAAGAGATGAAAAGCAAGACAATCGCAGACCTCTCGCCACCAGACAGAATTGAGGAATACTATGGGTTTTTAAAGCAGACACTGAGTGAGGGTAAGGGTTTTACTGAAGTTGAACTTTTAAAAAAAGACGGCAATTACATATCTACCGACTTAAATGTTATTCTGTTACCAAATGGTTTTATATATGGAAGTTGCAGAGACATTACCAACCGGAAGAAAGCGTTGGCAGATCTGGCAGAATTATCTCAGTTCAATTCACAAATCATTAATTGTCTCGACCTGGGTGTAATTGTTTATGACATTAACCTGCGTTTTTCGTCATGGAATACATTTATGGAAAAATTTTCGGGGTATACTATTTCGCAGGTTTTGGGAAAATATGTCGTTGAAGCATTCCCTTCGTTGGTGGAATATGGCATTTCTGAAGACCTTCAAAGTATATTGAATGGCGGGATCACTGACCCTATTGAATTTCCCTTTGTTTTCCCCGGTTCTGAAAAATCCGGGTGGTTATCAGTAAAAAATGTGCCTTTACTAAATGTAAATGGAGAAATTACCGGGGTAATCGGAACAGTTTATGATATAACTGACATTAAAAACGCCGAACTGGCAATTAAAGAAGATGAGAGACTCCTGCTTCAGCTTAATGCCGACAAAGACCGCTTCATATCAATTCTTTCACACGATTTAAGTAGTCCGTTTAATAACCTGATTGGCCTGTCAGATGTTTTGACGGAAAATATTCATCAGCGCCATTTTGATGAAATTGAAAAACTCGCAAATCAGATTAAAATCACAGCGCGAAGCACTTTTAGTTTACTTGAAGACCTGCTTATGTGGGGAAGAAGCCAGCAGGGCAGGATTCCTTTCAATCCGCAATTAACTAGTTTCAGGGAAATTTGCACAAATGTTCTTGAACCTCTTAATCCGCTTGCTGATGCTAAAACCATCACTGTTAATTATTCAGTACCATATGAGACAAAAATATTTGCGGATATTGATATGATAAAAACGGTACTGAGAAATCTTGTGTCAAATGCAATTAAGTACACCTACTCTGGAGGTATAATAAATATTAACGCTGAGGAAAATCCCGAAAATATTATAATATCAGTCTCGGATAATGGCGTTGGAATAGCCCCTGGTGATCTGAAGAAACTTTTCAATATAACTGAAGTTCTTTCAACAAAAGGAACGGCAAATGAAAAAGGAACGGGTTTGGGATTATTGCTTTGCAGGGAATTCGTGGAGAAACACGGAGGCAAAATATGGGTTAAAAGCGAATTGGGGAAAGGTAGTGATTTTATATTTACACTACCCTTACCTGCCTCTTAGCTTGCTCATGTCTGCCTTCTGTTGGCCCTGGTACAGTGCTTTTAACCGTTAGCAAGCCGGCAAAGATCCAGGCTGTTTTCTTAACAGGAGAAGAATACTTCCATACATTAAATACTTTAAACCACATAAACAGGATGATTAATAAAAGAATTAAAGAATTCCGTGATTATGTTTTTGCAAAGAATGAAGGTTTTTCAATGGAGCATCGTATTTTTTTATCTACAGTTATCGTTGGGGCATTGATCAGTATCATAGGTGGATTTACAAATTTCATACTGGCACCTTCGCCTGTTACGGTACTAATACCCATTTTAATAGCTGTTCTATTGATAGTCATTTACTATTTTGTCAGATTCAAAAATATAGTTAAGCCTTTTGTGACGCCACTTGTTATTGTTTCATTATTTGGGATTTCAATTATTTGGATTTTTAATGGTGGCATCAACGGGTCTAATATCATGATTGCATTTATAATACTTATTCTTGGAGTATTAGTAGTTCCCGTTAAAACCAAAAAATATATTATCATTCTTTTTTTAACACTGAATATTGCTACTCTTCTCATCCAGTTCTACAGACCAGACCTGATAGTTAACTTCCCTTCGGAAACTGAACGCTGGATTGACAATCTCATTACATTAATTTATTCTTCAATCTTCATTTATGTAATTATCAGGTTTGTTCACAGGAATTATTCACTTGAAAGATTAAAGGCAGAAAAGAGCGAATTAAGAATGCAGCAACTTAATACCGACAAAGACCGCTTCATATCAATTCTTTCGCATGATCTAAGAAGTCCGTTTAATAACCTGCTTGGCCTGTCAGATGTTCTGACGGAAAACATTCATCAACTCCATATAAATGAAATTGAAAAACTCGCAACCCAAATTGAAACTACAGCCCGAAGCACTTCCAATTTGCTCGAAGATCTGTTGATGTGGGCAAGAAGCCAGCAGGGCAGGATTCCTTTCAATCCGCAATTAATAAGTTTCAGGGAAATTTGCACAAATGTTCTTGAACCTCTTAATCCGCTTGCTGATGCCAAAACCCTCACAATTAATTATTCAGCACCATATGGGACAAAAATATTTGCGGATATTGATTTGATAAAAACGGTACTGAGAAATCTTGTGTCAAATGCAATTAAGTTCACCTTTACTGGAGGTGTAATCAATATAAACGCTGAGGAAAATCCCGAATATATTACAATATCAGTTTCGGATAATGGCGTTGGAATACCCCCTGATGACCTGAAGAAACTCTTCTCTATATCTGAAGTTCTTTCAACAAAAGGGACGGCAAATGAAAAAGGAACGGGTTTAGGGTTATTGCTTTGCAAGGAATTCGTGGAGAAACACGGAGGCAAAATATGGGTTAAAAGCGAAGTGGGGAAAGGGAGTGAATTTATATTTACATTACCAATACCTGCATCTTAGTTCCGGTTTTCCGTACTTCTTTGCGCCACCCACGTAAGTCATTGTATATCAATGCCTTTATAGGGCTGCCACGCTGAAAGCAGGAGGAAGTCATTACAAACGCATTCCCAGCACAAGGATGTCATCTGTCTGTTCAGTATCACCCTTCCATTCCATGAACGTTTTAAGCAGGATATCCCTCTGAACTGCCAGCGGTTCATTATTTATCTGCAACAGCAGCTTCCTGAATCTCTTAATCATATACCTCTTGTCATTCTGTCCGCCAAACTGATCAGGGAAGCCATCTGTAAACAGATATATGTGGTCATTCTTCCGGATCTTTATCTTCTTTAAAGTGAATCGTTCTCCCCGTTCGTCGTAGCCGATTGACAGGCTGTCAGCCCTGATCTCAATCAGCTCACCATCACGCACCACTATAAGCGGGTTGAAAGACCCGGCATACTGAAGTACTTCGGTTTCAGTATCAAAGCCTATAACAGATCCCTCCATACCGTCCTTGATAATGCTCTGGTTTTCTGTTTGTCCAAGCGATTGCATGAATCTCTCCGTAAGCCGGTTCAGAATTTTATCCGGCTGAAGGATATGTTCATTAAGCACTGTTTCATTGAACAGGGTAATTCCAAGGATACTCATCAGTGCCCCTGGCACCCCATGGCCGGTGCAATCCATTATTGCAGCTATTGATTTGTTACCGGACCTGTAAAAACGGTAGAAGTCGCCACTGATAGTGTCTTTCGGCAGATTAAGAATAAAGTGTTCCGGAAGTGGTTCCCTGTCATTTTCAAAAGATCCCAGTACGGCATTCTGAATATCAAGGGCATACTCAAGGCTCTGGCTTATCTGGTGGTTTTTCATCTCAATTTCATCAAGATAGACTCTGATCTGATCATTTGCCTTCTTGATTCTTATCTGTGAACGGACCCTCGTCAGCAATTCGCTCCTTATGAACGGTTTGGTAATATAATCGATACCGCCGGATTCAAACCCTTTAACAAGACTTGCAGTGTCAGTGTTGGCCGTAAGATAAATAAGAGGGGTCTCACTGTTAAGGCTGGAATTCTTTATACGGGTGCCAACTTCAAATCCGTTCATACCCGGCATATTGACATCGAGGATAATTAAGTCAAACTTTTTACTGCTTATCCACTCCAGGGCAGAAAATCCATTTACGGCGAATTCTACCTGACAATTATCTGCCCTGAGTATCTGTCCCAGCACATTAATATTCTCCGGGTTATCATCCACTATCAGAATGACCGGATTCTGCGATTCAGCCAATATCATTTTCAGCTCCTTATTTCATATGCAAAGCCAGTTTTAACTCCTCTGCCATATCCGGATATCTTCCGAGCAGCGCCAGCATCGTCCTGACATTGTAACTGTCAGCGCTGCCAGACAGTTCTCTGCCGTATCCTATCACTCCTTCAGCTTTATGTTTCATCCCCAGGGCAGCCAGTCTTTCTCCAAACTGCCTGACTTCAATCACAGGCTGCCTTACACTGAATGATGTTCGGGTATCTCTGAATTCACCCTCCAGGGAATGAATTAAGCCATTGATATCTGTAATTCCCTCAACAGACGGTACCTCATTGGTTAAAGGCACTGCAACGGCAAATTTACTGTCAGTTTTCCATGCAATATCCGGGATTAAAACCCTGAAATCAGTACCCCTATTCAGTTGTGACTCAAAACTGATTGTTCCTTTCATCAGACTGACAAGTCTTTTTGTTATGGCCAGCCCCAATCCGGTTCCGCCATATTTCTTCTGTCCGTGCTGCTGAGTGAAAGGGTCAAATATTTCATTTTCAAACTCCCGTGAAATACCTATACCCGAGTCTGAAACTTCAATAACCAGCTCAATGGATCCTCTTGTTCCGGCCAGGTTATGCCCGGCATTAAACTTACCCGGATAGACCTTTACAGCCACAAAGCCCCTTTCGGTAAATTTTATTGCATTCCCTATAAGGTTGAACATTATCTGACGCAGACGGGTTTCGTCAACATAAATCCCCCCCGGCATCTCCTGCGCTATATCAAACGTAAGGGTCAGATTCTTCTCTGCCACCTTGAGTGCGAATATCCTTTCTAAATCAGTAAAGAAGAGGCTTGTATTAATGAATTCACTTTCAAGTTGCAGCTTATCAGCCTCAATTTTTGAAAGGTCAAGGATATTATTTATCAGGGTCAGCAGTATTTTGCCGCTTGCAGTTATCGATTCAACATAATGCTTCTGGGTTTTATCAATAACCATTGAGGAGAGCAGGTCTGCGTATCCCAGGATTGCATTCATAGGGGTGTAGATTTCATGGCTCATATTTGCCAGGAAAAGGTTTTTTGATTGATTGGCCTTCTCGGCTACATTCTTTGCCTGTTCAAGCTCTCTTGTCCGGTTCAGGATCCTTTCCTCAAGCTCTTCGTTAAGACGGTGCAGCTCCTGGTAACTGAGATTCTCCAGGTTTTTATGTTCCATCCTGGTTATACATTCCTTACAATCCAAATCTGTATTAATCATAGCGGCAAAATTAAAGGAACCAGGGGGATAAAGATGTAGTCCTGTTCCCTAATCTTCTGTAGGTGTATTACTGACACTCCGGGTATCGCTCTTAATCAGATATGTGTGAATGCTGACAGATGGATGAAAATGAAATGTTAAATTCACATTGTAAATAACAGGATTAACATTGCGAAAGGAGAAAATATGTCAAAAAGGAAGTTTACACAGACAGTAAGAGGTCAGCACGCTGTTGATGGTGCCGGTGTTCATTTGAGAAGGGTACTTGGGTATAGAACAATCAGGGATTTTGATCCTTTTCTTTTGCTTGACGGGTTTGATTCCTCAAACCCGGAGGATTACATCAAGGGATTTCCATGGCATCCTCACCGGGGCATCGAAACAGTAACCTATCTGCTGAAGGGAGATGTAGAACATGGTGACAGCCTGGGTAACAAGGGTGTAATAGGGGATCTTCAATGTCAGTGGATGACCGCCGGTTCAGGCATCATCCACCAGGAGATGCCCCGGGCGGCAGACAGGATGCTGGGCTGTCAGCTCTGGGTCAACCTTCCGGGAAAGGAAAAGATGACCCAGCCTGCATATCGTGACATTAAACACGATGATGTTTCTGTGGTTAAGGAGGAAAACGCCACCGTCAGGGTCCTGTCGGGAAGATATAAGGAAAATCGCGGCGCTGCCACCAGTGAATATGTTAATGTTCAGTATCTGGATGTTGAATTAGACCCCGGGGCCTTATGGAGTTATAAGGAGACTCCAAATGATCAGACGCTGTTTCTGTATCTGATAGAAGGAACTCTCGCTGCAGATGATGAGTTGTCAGGTTTTGAAGAGAAAGGCTGTGCAATCTTGATGTCTGCTTCTTCCGGCAACAGTTCGGACTTTGATGAGGTCCGGGTAAAGGCAGGACCCGAAGGGGCAAGATTATTCCTGTTAGCTGCCAGACCGCTGAAGGAACCTGTTGCATGGGGAGGCCCTATAGTCATGAATACGCAGGAAGAACTGAACCTGGCCTATAGTGAACTTGAAAGCAGAACCTTCATTAAGCACGACAAGCCACGATAGCCGGTCATCACTGCGTGGTCTGCCAGACAGGCCACTTCATTTATCTTAAGGTTGTGGTACTGTTTGCCATATTAACCACAGAGATAAACAGCAGCTGAGCCAGATCCTCCATTATTTCAGGCTTGATTATTTCCAGATTGTCGAGAGGTGTGTGGTAGTAGTTTACCGATCCGTAAGTTGAAAAGCTGATTGATGGTACACCTTCCCTGAGAAATCTCGCAGCGTCAAGACGGGGTCTTCCGAGGTTAGGAAAATGATTTGCCGAAAGAGGCCTGTGGATGTACTTATTGTTAGCCTCCTCAATGAATGACCACAGGCCCGGAAAATCCAGACCGGCTGCAGCCCGGATTGAATGTCCTATGCCCACACCATCCATGTTAAGGAGGATACTCTTGTCGAGCGGCATCACCGGATTATCCAGGTATGCCTTCGCTCCCACTATCGCCTGCTCCTCGGCGCCAAATGCAAGGAAAATCACTGTTCTTTGCAATGGTATTTTATTCTGCGTCAGCGCCTTTGCCACCCCCATCATCACGGCAACAGCCGAGGCATTGTCATTGGCACCCGGGATTATCTCATAACATTTGCCGAGATGGTCGAGGTGGGCTCCTACGATGATGGCTTCCTTGCTCAGGACAGGATCGGACCCCGTGATGAGCCCTATCACATTGCTTCCCCTGCCATCTGGAAAATGCTGAGTACTCATCTTAATGGTGACCACTTTTTTGGTGTTGAATGAGCGGGGTCTGAGCGTTTCTTTTATCTCTTTCACAATTGATCCGTGGTCAAGCCCTGTACCCGCAAAAATATCCCTGACAACTGAATCCCCGACATGTACATATATGAAATCCTTAATCCAGGCATTGTTTGGATTGGCAATAGGTCCGTAATTATAGATCATGCCTATTGCCCCGTGTGTAACGGCATTTGCCAGCTTGCTCTGGTGAAATGAATGCTCATACCAGGGATTGAATTTTTCCGGTCCGGCAGCAGGACTGACGGGAGCCTCGCTCTCAATCAGGATAATCTTTCCCTTCACGTCAACTTTCGCATAATCGTCATAACCCATCTCCGGCGCTGTGATGCCGTAGCCGGCATAGACGACCTCAGCGGTGACCGAACCGTTGCCTGAGGTTGAGCCCGGCATATATTCGCTTATATACCGGTAGTGTTTGTCAATGGAAGGTCCGTTTTTTACCGGAATATGAAGCGATAAACCGCAGTCGCGATAAACCAGTGTGTACGGGATATCAAACCACTGGAACCAGCTGTCGTCATCACCTGCAGGCGTCAGTCCCCAGTTTTCAAACTCTCCGGCAAGCCACTCCGCACAGTCCTGATATCCCGGGGTCCCGGTAAGTCTTCCCTCGTATTTGTCGTCACACTGTATCGTGACATACTCCAGAAGATCATGGCTTGAAATTGAATGCATCGCATTCAGAATCGATCTTTCGTCCGGGACCTGCCCTCTGACAGAAAAGAGTACGAGCAACAGCTGAAGAGTGATTACTAATTTTTTCATGAAGCCTGAGGATTGAGTTTTAAACGCAATAAAAATAAAAATTAAAACGCGATTAATGAAAGATGTCCTGAAGTACTATCACGAGGGGAGTGGTTTGAGATCCACACACCCTGTTGAATGCCTCCAAACATAAGGTGAAATAAACAATGCTACAGATAAATTGTTTAGTAATCAAAAACTTACAGGATGAAGGAGCACACCGTCAGGATAATTACAATAAACCATATAACACATGATGTCAGACAGTTCAGGGTTGAAAAACCGGATGGATATACATTTGTACCGGGTCAGGCAACAAGCGTCTCGGTAAATACACCCGACCTGAGGAAAGTAAGAAGACCATTCACCTTTACGGGACTGAACAGTGACCCCTTTCTTGAGTTTATAATAAAGATCTACCCTTCTAAACAGGGTGTGACTGCGGAGCTTGAAGAGCTAAAGCCGGGAGATGAACTTATAATAGGAAATGCATGGGGTGCCATTTCATATAAGGGAGCCGGTGTGTTCATTGCCGGTGGTGCGGGGGTAACCCCATTTATTGCCATCTTCCGGCATCTCCGGGATGAAGGGGTACTGGCAGGTAATAAACTCATATTTGCCAATAAAACCAGGGCTGATATTATACTTGAATCTGAACTGAAAGAGATGCTCGGAGAAGCATTCATAAATATATTGTCTGATGAAACAGACGGTAAATATGCAAGCGGATTTATTGACGCTGAGTTCCTTCGAGCCAATCTCTCTCCCGATGATAAGAATTTCTATCTGTGTGGCCCGCCACCAATGATGGATTCAGTTAAACAACATCTGGCGAGTCTTGGTGTCGGAGAAAATGCGATTACACTTGAGTTGTAGTCCTTTTGCTCAGGAATATTTTATTACCTCAGCCGGACAGCTTTCCGCCGCTTCTTTTATCTGTTCCTCATAATCAGTAAAACTGACTCCTTCCTGTACCCTCGACTGATCAGTTACCGTGAATACCTCCGGACAAATCTGCTCACATGAGCCGCATGCAATGCATCCCTCTTCAATCCAAACCTTTGTAATTGCCATGTTGTTTATTTTTCTGAGTACCATACTAAAATATAAACCTTAACCCGTAAGTACATCATTTGGTTCGATTCTGCTCCGTCTTAATGACTGAGATCAACAGTTCAGGGGCATATTCTAAAAAAGGTGTATTTTTAAGCACGGGCTCTGTCAGCTGACTTAATCCAAACCATACCTGCCATGTCACAACTCTTCTCCCCGCTTACCATCAGAAGCATTACCCTGAAAAACCGTATCGCCTTGTCTCCCATGTGCCAGTATACGGCAAACGATGGATTCGCCAACGACTGGCATCTGGTTCATCTTGGAGCCAGGGCAGTGGGAGGCGCCGGTCTCGTTATTGCCGAGGCGACAGCTGTAACACCTGAGGGAAGGATTACCCATGGAGATCTTGGTCTATGGAGTGATGAGCACATCAAAGGGCTAAGAAGGATCACGGATTTCATCCACGGGCAGGGTTCTGTTGCGGGGATCCAGATGGCTCATGCCGGCAGAAAAGCATCATGCGCCCTGCCCCGCGATGGAGGAAATCAACTTGATCTGAACAGCGGCGGATGGAATACCATGGCTCCCTCAGCCATTCCTTTCAGCCCGGGTGAGAGAGCGCCTGAGATGCTCAGCAAAGAAACCATCCTACAGGTTATATCAGCCTTCAGGGCGGCTGCTGTACGCGCCCGGAAGGCGGGATTCAAGGTGATTGAGATCCACAGCGCTCACGGATACCTGTTACATGAGTTCCTGTCGCCACTTAGCAACCACCGTACCGACGAATATGGCGGGTCATTCGAAAACCGTACCAGTCTGCTGATAAGTGTCACCGAGGCTGTAAAGGAGGTCTGGCCGGAAGAAAATCCTCTCTTTGTTCGCATCTCCTCAACTGACTGGACTGAGGGAGGATGGACGCTCGAGGAGAGCATCAGGCTGGCTTATCTGCTTAAGAGTGCCAGTGCTGACCTGATAGACTGCTCTTCGGGAGGTAATGTTTTTAATGCGAAGGTACCTTTGGCGCCAGGATACCAGGTGCCATTCGCAGGAGCATTGCGAAAAACCGGAATAATGACAGGTGCGGTGGGCCTCATAACTTCATCACAACAGGCAGAGGATATTCTCCGGGAGGGAAGGGCGGATCTCATCCTGATGGGACGTGAACTGCTTCGAAATCCTTATTTCCCTTTGCTAGCAGCCAGGGAGTCCGACAGCGACCATCAGTGGCCACAGCAGTACCTCAGGGCCAGATAGCTGATATTCAACAACAATCAATAGATAATGAAAAAATCTGTACTCATTTCAATTGGACTGCTCATTACAGTGGTTATCATCTCCTGCACATCGAATACCGTCAAGGACATTGAAGAGATAATCGCCACCGAACTCGAATTCGCAATAATGGCCGATGAGACCGGTGTAGCTGAAGCCTTTTACCACTTTGCTGCCGACAGTGCAGTTATTCTGCGTGGCGGGAAACTGCTCAGGGGAAGGGAGGCAATTAGAGACTACTACCAACAGAATCTCAAGCCAGGGACAAAGCTGCAGTGGGCACCAGACTATACGGATGTGTCGGGCAACCTTGGGTACACTTACGGCAGATACACTCACCTTGTGCCTGACAGCTCCGGTAATGTCACAGAATCACACGGTATGTTTCATACTGTCTGGAAGCGGCAGGATGACGGTAACTGGAGGTTTGTCTGGGATTGAATCCTTTTATTTCTGAAGGGAGTAGAGATATTTTATCTCTTCTGCCCACAGGGTCTCATCAGGAGTTTCAAGTATCAGCGGCATGCCGTCAAACCGGGAGTCATTCATTATCAGGCCGAAGACTTCATCACCCAGCTCTCCCTTGTGGAGGCTGTCATGCCGGTCAACACGCGTGCCGAAGGCTTTCTTAGATTCATTGAGGTGCATGCCGCGCAGGTACTTGAACCCCACTGTATTTTCAAACTCGTCAAATACCTTTTTAAATCCATCAGCCGTGGATAGGTCATAACCAGATGTGAATGCATGGCAGGTATCAATGCACACTCCTACCCTGCTCTTATCCTCTACCCTGTCAATGATATACCTCAGATGCCCGAATCTGTAGCCAAGGTTAGTCCCCTGCCCTGCGGTGTTCTCAATGACCGCAATGACGTCGTTACTCTTTGTGAGGGCTATGTTCACAGATTCGGCAATCAGATCAAGACTCTGTTCTTCGGTTAACCTGTCAAGATGGCTTCCGGGATGAAAATTAAGCCGGTCAAGCCCCAGTAGCTCGCATCTCTTCATCTCGTCATTGAAGGCATAGCGCGAACGGCCCAGACCCTCCGGATCCGGATTACCCAGGTTTATCAGGTAACTGTCATGCGGGAGTATCTGATGAGGCTTGTAGCCGTATTTCTCACAGTTATTACGAAAGGCCTCAATGCTCTTCCTCGTAAGCGGGGATGACACCCACTGACGCTGGTTTTTGGTAAAGAAGGCAAAAGCCTTCGCTCCTATCTCATGCGCATTGACCGGGGCATTCTCCACACCTCCGGCTGCACTTACATGTGCTCCGACATACTTCATGCTATTAATTTTTTGGCTATCTTTCTATCACCGGTTTCTCAAAGACAAAGATATCCGAGAATCCCAGTCCTGCAAGCTCAGGATAGTACGGATATGTCTCCTCCCTGGTGAAGAATCCTGTTACTACAACACGATACCTGTCCCAATCCTCAATAATCTCCACGGGCAGCATAAGAGTCCGTTGGATTTTTAGTTTTGCCCTTTCTGCCTGTGGGCGTCTGGGATAGCTGGCAACATGGATTATAAACCTGGGCACGGGTGGCGGCGGGGCAACTTCTTTTTCAACCACAGGCACTTCTGCCTGTACAGGCACCTCAGGCTGCTCCGGTTCCACGGCTGCCGGAGGCAGCACTGCAGGAGCAACAGGTGCCAGACCGAATTCATCCTGGTGCAGGACAAGGATATCTGCAAAGCCATGTTTTCTTAGCAGAGGAATAAACTCCCTCACCTCAGCCGTGTCTGAAAAACCTGTTATCTGGACCTTGAACTGACCACCTTCATTCCTTATTGTAACCAGTTTCTCCGCTGCAGCCAGGAGTCTGTCGGCCATTGCAGATGACTCCTCCATGCTGTTGAAGGCACCAAGTTGAACGGTTGTACCGGTAATAACCACCGGAATCGGCTCTACAATCACTGTCTCTTTTACAATAGCAAGTGAATCCTCCCTGGTGGTGGTGATCCATTCTCCCTTCACTGCCCTGTTGGTGATCACCCATATCTCGGAAATGCCCTGTTCATGTATCAGGGGGATGTATTTGTCAAGATCCTCGCGGTCGTCAAAGCCTGTTATGCGAACCTTCCAGAAGCCGTCTTCCTCGATTATCTCAACGTCTTTATCGAGTACTGATTCTACACTTGCCCTCATATTCTCAGCATTGAACCTGTCTCTGAAAGCGCCGAACTGGACTGCAAAATAGTCCTCGGTGATTGTCATCAGCTCACGTGTGACTTCGTGGACCACGAGATAGGAAGTGTCCTTCGTAATGACCCTGTCAGGCGGCCGTACAACAACCGCAGTGTCAGTCAGTGAGATGGTGTCATCCGGAGTTACAGCCTTTCTCAGTGTAAAGTCAAGCCCGTCAATATAGTCACCCTCAAGGTTTGCCATTATACTGAATGTCAGAGAGTCCGGTTCGGAGGTCAGCCTGAGTCTCTTCAGCTGTGCGGTGTCAACCCTCACCTGGTACAGACCCGGTGCCAGGCCAAAATAACTGAAGTATCCGTCATCCTCCGTCAGAGCCCGTCCCACTGTGACGCCTGTACTGCTGCTGAAGTTGACAATAATACGGCCCAGTCCCTTTGAAACACCCTTCTCCTCAAACATCACCTTGCCTGTGGCCTCGCCTCTTACAAGCACCGGTATCTCAATCAATTTCAACATATTGGGATCGGCAATCACGGCATATGATTTTTTATCAAGTCTCCATGAAATATTATCAAAGCTCTTGTCGTCAATCTCAATGAAGTACTTTACATAGGGTTCAAGCCCGGTGATATGTATTGTTGTATCCTTGTCGCTGCGCTCAAGTCTTCCGCTGTTTGACCGTACATCCAGACCGTATGCCTTAGGCTCTCCATCGTCACGTTGACCATTGGCATTGAGGTCGAGGTATGCCACAACGGATATGCCTCCCCGGCCCACGTTGGTACGGTTATCTGCCCTGAGCCAGTTAGTAGGCTTGTCATGGATAATGCTCCCCCTGGCGTATTGTACAAAGGTTGATTGTTTGTTGGTCTGTCTTGCCGAAATTCCGGCCTGGGCAAAGGAAAAGTCATACCTCATGCCTATCTCTCCCATCCTTATGTCATGCCTGAAGTTCTGTTCCCAGGAAACATTGATATAGCCCTTTTCAAATATGCGTTTCTCAATACTTAACCTGGCCGTCATGAATTCTTTATCAGTATAGTTGTACTGTGTCTGCGGCATAATAAGAAACTTGCCGGGAATACGTATGCCCAGCGAAAGAGAGCTGTAAATGCCCGGATCATTTGTGCCGGTAAAGATGCCATATGTGGTCAGGTTGGTGTTAACCCCGAAAATGGAGCCTGCAATCAGCCATTCGGCTGTGCTGTAGTTTGTAGCCGGAAGTACTATCTGGTAATATGACAGCCTGGAATAGGCGGAGAATTTTTTTATCCTTACGGGAAGAGAAAGCGATGCCCTGCGCTCTTCAAGATAGTTATAACTGATAGCTTTCTGGTCTTTGTCATAACGGATATAATCGAGGTCTAGCTGGATGTTGGCAGGAAGCCTGTATGCAAGCGTTCCCCTGGTCCTGACACCGTATGTATACTCACCAGAGACCAGTACATTGCCCGGCAGCCGTAAGGAAGCATTTAAGAACGGCATGAACGGTCCGGAGGTGACAGATGACAGGTATTCAGCACCACCACCAATTGTAAGAAAGCGGGTGGCACCGTAACTGACACCGGCACGGGAATAACGGCTCCACAAAGAATCTTCTACCACGCCCGCGCTGACATTATATTCAAACTCTTTATGAGGAAGGAAATTATATGGAATACTGAGGTTTTGCTCACGGACACGTTCCTCTCCCCATGGGCCGTAAAACTTTAGCTTCACCATCGTATGACCGTAGACCAGAGGCACCTCGAAAGTGAAAAAACCGGATGCGTCCGCCTTTACATAGTCAACCAGCACATTGTTTACATAAAGCTCAACAGTCCATCCCGGCTCAGTCCTGTCGGTCAGCGTGTAGGTCCCGAAAGAACGCCTGAAAGTGGTCGGTGTGTTCGTCAGCTGAATACCCACTACCGGGTTATATATCGATGCTGTGGCCTTCGTCGTTATCTTGCCTGCCATGACCTGGCGGAGCAACGTCCGGTCATTGTTTACGTGACGCCACAGGTAGTATTGCTGTTTTTCGGAAAAGGGATCACCGGTATTGTAATTCAATGATGCTGTTGCCTCTCCACCTGCGATGACCGAACCGAGAGAGAGGTTAAGCCGTGCCTGTGAGGTCCCTCCTTCCTGTTCGGTAGCATAAACTGACCAGTCGGCCATGCCGAACCTGAATCCGGGGTAGTTTCTGCCAATGGTTGTGTCAACCGGCACCTCACCCCTGAGACGTGTCATGTTGGCACGCATCTCCTGAAGCTTCATCTCCTTTATGCCGGGCAATTCCTGCTTTGTATCTATATTAACGGTAAGATCACGGAAGCTGAAGCGACATTCAAGCCCGAATATCTTCCCGTACCAGTCTGACTTCAGGTACAGATTGGTCTCAGACCTGACAAGATCTCCCTCTTCAAGCTCCCATGTCCGGTTGCCGAAGATGATTCTGTTACCCCGCCTGTCAACAGTATACGTTGCTTCGGGGTTGATGAAGAAGCCGGTAATTGTATTAAGATCATCCGTCGGTACGTTTCTTATCTTCAGGAAATTAAAAAGGTCCGTTACCGGGAGATAAACCTCCTCATCCTTAATAAGCGCATCAATCTCACTTACCCCCATGTAGGGCAGTCTGATATAAACCGGGATCTCATCATACAGCGGTTCCTCCTGAGCTGTAATAGGAAGGCATACCTGCATCAGGATCAAAAACAGAAACAAATGATATCCTGACGAAACAAAAGACAATAGTCCTGAGCTTTTCTTTCCGGAATATGTCTCTGCTTTGGCCATTTAAGTATTCATAAGCTTTCGGGCTTCTATTCCTGGACTAGTGTAATACTAAAATTCCCGGTATAATTGCCTGGTGGATTTGCAATTATATTCCCGACTGTAAGTATTCCACCCACCAGTACGGTTGTCTGCTCTGGCCAGGGAAGCGTTGTGACAAAAGGTGAAGTCGGGAGCGATCCCGCTACCTGTAGCGTAAGCGATCCGCCGCCGCTGCCCGTGAGAGTAACCGGAGGATCGACAAGAACTGACAGCACCGTTCCCTCGTTGGCCTCCACGTAAAACATTGCCGGGGTATAAGCGAACCCCAACGACAACAGTACAATATCTCCGGCAGAGCTTCTTGTGCCGTCAGGATTAACAGTGACGTTACCGCCGGCAACTCCTGGTGAAAAGGCACCAAACGCAAGTGGCTGGGAACTGTTATAAGTAATTGTCACAGGTCTCGGCGGAGGCTCCTGAGCCATGACAACACCGGAAAAAGCACAGAGGACCAGCAGTGCAATGACAGCGACCAGCTTTCTGTTTAGAATCATTGTTTTCGCGCCGTTATTCATTTCACTCCTATGATCAGTTTTACAGTTTTAACCAGCTTACCGGAGGAATAATTCACTAAATAAATCCCTGGCTCTGCATTCACCCGAAGGTCATATATGCCTGTCTCAAACACTCTCCTTGTAAACACGATCCTTCCTTTCAGGTCATAAACGGTTATCAGCCCATTATTACCGTCCATGTCAGATACGACTGCTACGACCCTGTCTTCCGAAGTATAGGCACTGAAGAGGTCGGCCCGGGCTTTTGGATCATCAATATCTGTTGTATTCTTAAGGAATGCCAGCATGAACCTGTTACTGTACTCACCCGATGTAAGGTTTACCCTGTACTCACCTCCGGACAACATGCTCTTATTTGCTCCCGTCACCGCATCACGTAACATAATGCGCACATCTTCAGGCAGGTTTTCTATGTCGCGTATCCGGAAGCACACCTCGCCAACGCGATAGCTTGTTAGTCCGAGAGGAACATAAACAGCTGTATCGGCTTGCGGTGGCAGAGCGTTGATTGATAGTCGGTCTCCTCCTGCCAGTACAGAGTAGATGTTTGTAACAAGGTAGTCGGTGTTGAAAATCTTAAGGGCATCAAGCTCCGGATCAAAGGCTGGCGCTGCAGAATCGTCAAAATAGATAACCATCGGATCTGCTGATGTCGCATCGTCGGTAAAAGTTGCATCGATTCTTACAAGAAAGCGGTCTGATGCCTCAGCTGACTTGAGGAAGGGATGTGTCAGATCATTGATTCTGACACTGTTTGTCACTCCCAAAGTACCCGTTACAGGGAAGCTGCCATCAGAGACGTGCACCAGGAAGGCCTGCATTGAGGGAATAATATTTGTTGCGGTACCGTCGCTGGAGACCCCGTTTACATAACTGCTGTATGTACCTCCAAATTCGTCCGTAGTGCCTGCCCTGAAATAATAAAGTGCATTGTCAATGTTCGTTTTTGTCCATCCTGCCGCATTCCAGTCTACCGGAGATGGATAGGGGTTACCCACAAGGTTCATGCCTTTCGTATAGGTATTGTCATGATTATTGAGAGTGACAGAGAGGCTGCCATTGTTTACCTCCCCCGTGACATCAACGGTGTAGGGAAGAGCGGAAGCTCCAAAGTTGACGGCATAACCCTCAAGGGGGTTGAGGAACGCAGTGCCTGTTGTGTAAGCAACCCATCCCGATGAGGTGCGGCTCTCATCATAACGGTAAAAAAGCGGGAATGACGAAGCCAGGTCCATGTCATCGCCAAACTCACTTACCGTTGCCGCAGTGAAGGGAGAGCTGAAATACTTATATCCGAATTTAGATGGCAGATATCGCTGCATCGTGACATCACCTGTCACCGTGCCAGATCCTGACCCGTCAATAAGCGCTGTCTGAACAGCATCAGAGAGCAGCGTGAGATGACCGTCAGATGCCAGTGAGCCGTTATTGATCAATACTACCCCTCTTACGTTCAGAGCATCCAGAAGAGTAACGCCTGCACTGTTATTCACTGTCAGGTTTCTTACTGTATTTCCCGTAAAGAAGCCGGCGCCGGCGCTTTGTGCCATTGAACCGCAGAACTCGACAGTGCCGTCTGAGGCATCGAAAATGCCGTTATTGACAACAGAATCATAAATACGGACAGTACCTCCGGCAACAATGAGGGAAGAGCCCGGATCAATGACCAGGCTTCTGGTTTCTCCGGTGATGCCGCTGCTTATAACCGGCTCAGTGGCCACATCCGGTATAATGACCTGTGTCACAGGATAGGGTACAAAACCACATGACCAGTTTGCCGCATTATCCCATTCAGCACTCACTGAACCGGTCCAGCTCTGGCCTGATATGGTTATAGTATTCGTAGAGGTCATCCCTCCGCAGACAGAGGCGTCAACGGTATTTGTTACGGTATATACTCCGGACACGCTGGCTGAAAGATCAATCTGTCCTGTTGCGGTGTCAAGGAAAACCAGGCCTGGTGTCGATGAAAACGTTCCTGCCACGCCAGCCGGAGCAAGCACCGGTAGGGGATCAGCCTGGTTCTGACAGTAGGGTGAGCCAGGATAAGAAAACGATGCCACCCGTACACTAATATTAACCGTTCTGGCCGGACTGGTTCCGCAGGCATTGGTGGCTGTGACGCTCAGTGTACCGCCTGTGGCAGTTCCATCAAAATCAACCGTTACCGAGTTCCCGGTGCCGTTGATGGTGTGACCCGTACCGCTGTATGACCAGTTATAGGTCACTCCTGAAACAAAAGGAACGGTATAAACATAACCTGCCGTGCCCCGACACACCTGTGTTGTTGCACTGGTAAACGCGCCAGGCTGTGATGCAACCACAGGGAAAGAGATAATTACATCATCGTATGATGAACATGGCCCATTGCTTATTGTCCATCTGAGTGTGTAACTCACTCCAAGAACACCGTTAAATACTGTGTTATGCTGTACGCTATTAACAAATGACCCTCCGGCGCCACTGATGACTGACCACAACCCTGAATATGGCAAAGGATCATTTCCGGCAAGGGTTGTTGTTGATACACCGCAAAGCGATTGATTGGCTCCTGCATCTGAAACTGTCGGCAGCTCATAAACGGTAACAGTATTGCCGTCAACAACCCCAATTCCGGTGCCTCCGTTAAACCTGAAGCCTGTAAGCTTATAAACACCGGGCAGATTGGCGGGAAGAGTGAAGGGCAGCGATGTTACTGTCAGATCAGTCTGAGAAACACCATCAATTGTGTAACTCAAAATATAGTTCAGGCTGATTGGTGTGAACGAAATGAAACTGACCAGTATTCCGCCCGAGCCGCATATGGGGTCAAATGATGAAAATGAAGCTCTGGCAAGGGTGCCTGAGATACTGGCTATGGTAAAATCAGCCGGAGTGGTTGATATGCTTACATCGCCGGTAGTTTCCACCTCCCCGATATTGTTGTTACCTGTCGCCAGTGAAGGCAGTTCAGTCCAGAGTCCGGAAATGTACTCAGCCACACGTATGTCTGCCAGTCCATTCTCTGTTATCAGAGGAGTAATGTCGCTCTGTGGATCCCACCCTATCTTCAGCCGCGCCGTAGCATCAACAGCAGATGAGACACTCCAGTATTCAAGCGTACTCGACACCTCCAGCGGAGGAGCAATGGATGTTGCTGTATTGTTGGGAGCCAGGTATTCGGCAGTCCATGCAACCGTGCTACCCGCAGTTGAAGTAAGAGTGAATTTGTGCCCTTTGATCGTTCCCCTTCCAAGAGGGAATTCAAAGGCATCTCCGTTTAGTATATACTTTGTCAGCGGGCCGTTGACAAATGAGATATCACTGCCGCCCAGGGGAACGACGGATGATGAGGAGGTGCTCAGGAGAACAAGCCTTCCTGAAGCTGACGTTGAAATGATCCCGTTGCTCAGGATAAGCTGGTTACCTGTCTCTAACAAACCTCCATCTGATACTGTCAGTCCTGCCGAATTGTTTATTTCAACATTCCATAATCTGTCTGCTCCACTTAAATCGCCTGTCGGGCCGCCTATTGACTGGGCAGACGTTCCCCCAAAAACAACAGTAGCAGCAGGATATGAACCAGTACCACTTCTGAAGGCTCCGGTA
This sequence comes from uncultured Rikenella sp., assembly GCA_964455705.1. Classification (GTDB taxonomy): domain Bacteria; phylum Bacteroidota; class Bacteroidia; order Bacteroidales; family VadinHA17; genus SR-FBR-E99. Next base: position 74,168 of record CAYVYM010000008.1, on the reverse strand, counting down.
TTATATCTCTCCAGGGTTCCAAGGATTGTCAGTTTCCTGTTATTGACACTGTTGTCAAGCAGTGGACCGTCAATAACAAGGCTCTTACATACGGTAAGGTCGAAATTCGGTAATATCCTCGTACCCGTGCCTGAAAAGTTGAGGTTGGGAACGGAGGTATATAAACCAGACACAATGATGTAGGACCCTGTGCCCCCATACTCTATGGTTCCGTTTCCTGAGCAGTCGGTGAAGTCAGTATATGTACCGCCTGGCAGATTGCCTCCCTCAAGATAGATCTTTCCGTTGCCCGATACATTACCGAGATTATGGCCGTAAGTCGGGGAGACAACTCTGAGTTCATTATTGATGGTAGTGTTCAGAACAGATATGAAGTTGATGTCAGTGGTGACAACGTGGTCAATAATGACGTTGCTTCCCTGAGGGCCGCCGACAGGACAGGGCGGTGACGCTCCAACAGCTGTCCAGATATTGGGATCTGACCAGACCCCGTCAACATTGGTTATATATTCAGAAACTTCATCGGGGATCGCTGTATCAGTCCCGGCGGTATAGTCTCCGTTAAGATTGTTGCTGCCGGAGTAATAAAAGGTGACAGTATGGTCAGATTCATTTACATTATCCGTTGCCGCTCCCGGTAAAGCCTTGTCCCATGTGCTGCCTGGCAATACCAGTCTGGCTGCAACATAGGAGGCCTCATCGCCGTACACATCTCCGTTTTTATAGCTGAGTTGCATGCTCGCATTGAACCCCGAAATACCTACACTCTCCGTCTGCCAGTAATAGTCCAGAGTGTTAAGTGGATCTGTAACACTTGGATGGTTATCATTCACGGGGTTTATCCTTATGGACCCCACGGTTGAGCTTGCGGTTATGGTTAAGAGTGCCGGTGTGTATTTGCCTGGTACACCTATCGGGAAAGTGAATGTCTGCGGACCTGTCTGGAAGTACTTCAGCACACCCCGGCTGCTTGATACTCCGTCAGACTTGATCATTTTGGTTGCGTTGAACCCCGTGCCTGAGATAAGGCTGTTCTGACTTAATAAGAGCTGATACTTGTTGATATCCAGTATTCCCCTGCTGATAACAAGATCATGCTGCAGCGCGATGCCATTGTCAATACGAGCCCCGTAAGGATTATCAAGTACCAGCCGTGCAAACGAGCCCGTGCCTGAGATAACCTGCTGGGTGTTGCCGCCAAGACTTACTCCCCCGGTAACATTATCATCAGTATATGCGCCATTGTTCGTCAGGTTTCCACTTACTGTTGCCAGACCGGAGCCCAGAACCAGGTTGCCTGAGACAATCTGAAGATCATTATTAACGGCAAAACTTCCGTTCATTGTAAGGGATATCACTGAAGAAGCCTCCAGATCGTAAAAATTGGTTGCCGATGCACCTGTTACGGCCTGTACACCACCGTCAAATATCGTGCGGTTAACACCAAATTCATAGTTACCGCTGTTATTCATGTTCCCCCTGATGGTTACATCCCTGTCATTAGAGGCGAAGTAACTCCTTTCGTTGCTGATGGTGAGTGATCCGTTCAACACAAGCGGACTTACTATCAGTGAGAGCTCTGCGTTTCTACTGGTATCTTCCGTTTTGCCTGTAACTTCAAGATCATTGAGTGATATGTTGGCATCCAGTAGATAAGACTGGACGGCATCAATGACGGTGCCCGCGGCAGGGCTCTGAGTAAAGGCTATTGTTCCACCTGTCACCTCCCCTGATGACGGTCTCAGGTAAAGATCTCCGAAGGTAGTCCCTCCTCCGCGAACAATTGTCAGCCTGCCGCCTGACATTGTAAATTCACTGTCTTTATTAAGAACCTCAAGCTTTGCTTTTGTCGCACTGGAGTTATTTCCATAAATGATGACATTCCCGCCACTCTGTCTGTATGTGAGGGTACCGTTCGTGGATGCTAAAGGCCTTCTGATCTGGCCGTTAACAAACACGTTTCCGCTCTGAATCTCAATCAGGGAAGCCCCGTTGCCAGAATACTCAATATCTGCATTGCTGACTGTGTTGCCTGAAGGACCGATGTATACATTTCCGCCTCCTGTCAATACCTTTAGCTTGCCATTAAGAAAAAGAGTCCTGGCGCCTGTGGTGTTTGCAATGAACACGTTAGATGGTGTGTTGAGCGTCAACCCGGCCGTTGAGGGAATAGTGAAGTTTGTTGATGTTGAAATACGGAAATCACCTGACCTGTCGTAAACGAGAGTTCCGTTTTGGAGAGTCAGCCATGCGTTCACGGGAGTGGTAAGGGTGCCTCCGATATTCCATGTAAGGGTTGAATCGGGAGAGTTACCCTTGTTAATGGTGACGGTGTTGAAAGCAGTAACCGGTGTTGTACTGATTGCGGGGTCATTTGTAACCACAGCGGAGTTGTTACCAGTGAATATGACATTGCACCTGTTACCTCCGTTGAGAAAACGAACGAGACTCCGTGTCGCATAAGGGGCGGTGCTGTTGTCGCTGTTATTAAAGATCGACCCTCCGATTGACATGGTGTTTCCGGTGGAGCTGCTCCAGACATCTATGCCTGCACCCGGAGCGACATGCACGTCACCGGCAATATTTATCTGCTGAAGTATAGCGCCGTTATATATAAATCCGAAAGATCCTCCTGATACAACAAGATCTCCCTCAACATTGACGGTCTTTGGAACGATGGCACCATATTCACCGTTCCAGGTCATAGTAAGCCAAGCGTCAGCATCCGATCCGTTACAGATCAGATCACCGTTTATCGTAACAAGTGAGAGGTTGGGTAGAATAATATTTGATCCCCTCAGCGGGGTCAGTATAACCGTTCCGTAACTGTCGGCATTGGACGGCATTATATAATAAGTTCCGGCCTGTGGATTTATTGTATAAAACTCTGTAATACCGTCATTGACGCTGAATTCAGAAAAGTCGCCTCCCGGATATACGAAAGGTTCCGGACTATCGAAAGCAGCCGCATCTCTTGTTGTGAGCCTCAGCTTGCCGTTGCCGTTGGGATGGCTCAGAACAGAGACAAAGGTGCTTCCCGGGTTATTCTGTATATCAAGAACCGAACCAGCTTCTATCTGAAGAGTTGCGCAGTTGACCACTGCTTTGTCCCTCTGATAATATGTGGCGGCAGGGTTGCCATCATTTACCGGAAGCGGGGGGGTCTCCGTGTCGAGCCAGATCGAATCGTTATCTCCTATGATAACAATGTCAATTGCTCCGGGTACCGCCAGGGGCGGGTCATTGACAGTGTGACCGGAGAGAGACCACGTATCGGTTGAACTCCAAAGCCCTGACTGGTAGCTGTAGAAGATTTTGGGAGTACCGAAGCTTGCCACACTTCCGGCAGTATAATCCGCATCAAGGAAACTGGTGCTGTTGGTAGGCAAAGTCCAATCAGATATTGTATTGGTTGTTGTATTGATATCGCTCACCTGGCCTGAATACCAGGTATAGGAGGTACCACCATGGAGGGCCGGGACATAATCGGTCTCAGTACCGGCAACATCAATTTCGCTGTATACAAAAGAGTGAAACACTGAGTTGAGGGGAATGCCGGCAAAACCTGTCGATTTGACACGCCAGAAATATGTAAGGCTCTCGCCGTTTATGGTTGTAACAGGATGCTCATAGTCAACAGGTATAATTGTTACGGAACCATAGGTTGCGGGTGCGGAGGTAAACCCTATGGTTGCAGGCGTATATTTTCCGGCCACACCGACAGGAAAAGTAAAGTTATCGATAGTTCCATAGCTCCTTGACAATCCTCCGTCACCTGCATTGCCTGCCGACTGCACAAACCTGGCAGCACCGCTATTGACAATCGAGGCTGAAGAGTTTAGATGCAGGTTAAAAGTGCCTATATCCAGAAGATTATCAACAGAAAATGTCAGAGATCCGTCAATGGTCATGTCATCAAGAAGGGAAACAGGTGAGACAGCATTATTGGTAAGCTCAAGATTTCCGAATACCCCGTCACCTGCAATTGTCTGTGGTGAGGAGCCGTCCAGTATTATCCTGCCGGTTCCGGTAGCTATTCCGGAGTTTAATACGTTACCGGAAATATTGATCGCCTTTCCCCCGTCATTCATTGTTCCCGCAATAAGCCTGAAAGCCGAACTAACTTTAATGGTGTCCTGTGATCCTGCCAGCGTAAGCGCAACACCTGCAGGTTTGTCTACGGTAAAGCTGCTTAATGAAAGCGGTGAGGCATGGTTAATTGTAAGGGTCTGTGCCGAAGCCCCGTTAAGGGTGGTTATATTCGTACCCGTGGTATATGTTGTTCCTGCTTCAAGTGTAAAGCCTCCTCTCACGGTAAGGTTATTGTTATTAGCATTCAGGTCTCCCGAACTGATGTTCAGGTTATTCAGTATTGTCACCGCAGTGCTCATCCTTATGGTCGATGTGCTGCTGACCCTGCTGATAGTAAGGTTATAGACCGGGGCCGTCGTATGAATTGAATAATCCGTCGCATCTGTTCCCGTCCCGGTAGTCGGAATCATTTCCAGCATACCACCGGTGACGTTTATGTTTTCTGCCGATGATTTTACATCAAATGCCTCTGCTGCTCCGATGTTAGTTGCATCATAAATCCTGATAGTCCCTCCCGAGACATTATATATGTTTGCTGTAGTTTCAAGGTTGAAGGAGCCGTATGAGCTGTTTATGCCGGAGGTAGCTCTTGTCGTGTTAAGGGTTGCAGTTGATACGTCAGTCAGGTCAGCCATGGATGCAAATGCTAAGGGCGTACGCTTAAACCGGCCTCTGAGGATAAACAGGCCTCCTGACTGACTGTATGATGCCGACCCTGTAGATGACAGTAACTGTTTTGCATCAACAATACCGTCAGAGATGACTATCTGCCCCGAGGCAGTAGAATTGGTAACAATGCCCCCGGATTCCTTTGTTGAAAGAAATCCCTTGTTAATCTGCAACCTTCCGAAAACATAAAGAGCGCTGTAAGTGCCTGTCGTACTTACACCCATGACTGCATTACCCGTGGCTGATACCCCGTAGGCAACATTTACCTCCCTGTAGTCATCAGCTGTTGACAGTATGACTACATCAACGCCGTCTGCAACGAGAGCTCCTCTGGCAGGAATATAATAATGGGCATTCGCTAACGTCCCTTCGGATAGCGAAGGGATAACAACATTGCCCTTGAGAATAAGAGTGCCCGAATAGATCCACAGGGCTTTCCGCATTGTCGGATTGCCTGACACAGCCTCAGCAGCAGCCGTGTTTGCTCCGAAGAGCCTGAAATTGGAATAAGCAGAGGAAATTACAGACAGGCTATAAGTCTGATCTGTTCCTTTGTTCAGAATAAGATTATAAAAATCGGTTATACCATTACATATGAGATTGTTATTTGACGCCCCCTCAAAATAAACGGATGCGGCACCGGATGTCGCTCCTGCGACAGTGGGTGGAAAGGCATTAAAAACAGGGTGATTAAGATTGGTAAATCTCACTGTCCCGTTGTTGGTGAAGTCACCCCTGATGATCACGGTGTGGAAATTGAGATAATAATTCAGGTAAGGCGCCGTGCCTCCCGCACCGCCTATTGCAGTGTTGGTGACACCGTTACCAACTGTTATCGAGGCTCCGTTGTCAACCGTGACGTTTCCGTTGACCGCCAGTGAGCGTTTCCCAGTGCTGGTATTGTCATTGATCCGTAGTGTACCGCTCTTAACATACAGGTTGCCATTAAGGGCTATATCGCTCATCTGTGTAGCGATGACGCCTGATGTATTAATAATCAAGTTATTATAGGTGCCCTGCACTACAGGCAGAGTAAAATCAGCATTATTGTAATATTCTACTGTTCCTCCGCCGGTATTGATCAGGGTGTTATATGATACAGTAGGAAAATTTATCGAAGCAAGCTTAAAAGTGCCCTGACCGGAAAGTGAGTAGATAGAGCCGGTGAAGCCGTAGACCGACTGATCAAGAAATGCGCCGGAGGAGACTGTCACTGAGAGGCCAGTCTCGGTAACATCCTGAGACATTGTTACAGTGCGGTCTGTCAGTATCACCACCACGGACCCGTTACCGGGGATCTGGTTGCCTATTTGCAGAGTCCCGCTCGGGTCTGAGGTCCATGTTTCCGGATCGTGCCAGTCACCTGTCTTGTATGAATAGTGTGATACAGAGACTGGATCCATCCGTGCTGTCCATTGTCCATCAATATTTGAAATGCCGCTAACTGTCATAGGGTTTATGCCGGCGGCGCTGTATATCCCCGGTTGAGTCCAGGCCCCTCCGCTATACAGGAAGGGAACATATTTGGTCTGATCGCCACCCAAACCGACCTCTTCCGGATTGATATATGTAAGCCTTATATCTGCGGAAATTCCACTTATGTTTGTGGTTGATATACTCCAATATTTCATTAAATCAGTGCTGACTGCCGACGGAGGTCCTGGTGCAGTTTCTGCAACAGCTCTGACGCTAATACTTCCTGTACCCCCAACAGTTGCAGTAAGTGCCGTGATTTCAAAAGGAGTATAGTTATTGCCGGTTCCAACCGGGTAGATTCTTAAAAAATCTGATGGATTTGTTCCCTCTTTGATGAGATAGCCACTTCCACCGCACACTATCATGTGGGTATTGTTAAAAGCTCCTGATGAAGTAATTGTAGCCAGCGTGCCAAGGGTAAGATTGTAATCCGCGGAGCCAAGGCTGATATTGCCGTCATTGAGACTCAGGGTGCCCTCAACAGTGACGCTTCCCAGCAAGGTTTTAACATTGCCGCCACTAATGACCAGGTTACCATATAAAAGGGGAGCCACATCCTGGGGGCCTGCATGACCATAGTTTATTGTTGAGGTTGGGCCTATTACCTCAGCTCCATCCCATACTGCATTGTTGTCAACATTATGATTATAGGTTGCCCCATTGTCAACCTGGAATGTTGTGTTAGTCGAAAAGGATATAACTGCATCAGCGGTCAGGACAGCTCCATTTTCCACCAGCACATTTGTATTTGTGCCAGAGACGCCCCAGGGAGACCCGGCAGTCATTGAATATGATGGTTGAACAACAAACGTCTGGTTGGTTGCAGAAAAACTTGTCGGACTGCTTCCGCCTCCGGTTCTGATGCTGTTCCAGTTTGACAGCAGCGTCGGGTCATTACCAGTTGAATAATAAACCATCAAAGGGTCTACAACATTGAGTGTATAGTCCTCGACCTCACCATCGAAATTGGTTTCACACGAGGTTGGATAAGCATTATACTTTGCAGAAATCCGCATTCGGGTGGTCCCGGTAATTGCTCCCGCCGGTATGGTTATGCTTAATGGACACAAACTTGTCGGGCCATTGGGTGTATTGACAACGCTCCCAAGATCAAATGATTCCCCGGCATCAATAAAATCACCATCATTATTCCAGTCAATCCAGGCACGGGCATAAACCATGTAATTGCCGTCAGTGTTCACGTTGACCGTCAGGTTATAAGAATTGCTTTTAATTACATCGGTAACAAGGGATGTGTAGTCGCTGTAACCGGAAGGTTTTGCGCTTGTATTGTTAATAGTATTGAAGTTCACCAGCCTGACGCTGGTCTGGTAGGATGTATTTCCATAGGATGTACAATAAGTTGGTTGAGCCCGGACCAAATTGTAAAACCCCGGGATTAAGATCAGACATGCGACCAAAAACCCTTTCAATAATAATCTTCTGTTAGATGGTAGTGTTTTTATCATTCTTTCTCCGTACCAATGATATGAGGTAACAAATAGTACTCATACTCATTTCAGTATTAGTACTGCCTCGGCATATTTCTCAGGCCTGACATCAGAGGGAGCTGAGAAAGTGATCATCAGCCTCCCGCTTTTAAGATCAAGACCGGCTGTATTGATGAGATTGAATTCAAATCTTCTTCGGACGTTGGGTGTATACACGGCCACTCCGTTGGCAATGCCAACCCTGGTCACATTGCCCTGCTCTGAGACATGATCAACTGCCAGGTCTCCGTAAGCTGAATAATTGCCTGACCGGTTGAAAACTATCGAGAGTCGCGGCATTGTATCATTTTCAAATTTCAGCTCCGGATCGGTAATGGTCACGCCGACGGTTGGCTGCCCTACCCTGATGATGGCAGGTATTGTGATTCCGAATATCGGTATCAATTTAACCGAAATGGAAGAGGGATCTGGCACCACCTCTTCCTCCTCCCCGAGAGGCTTTTCCTTCGGCACAGCCCTGAAATATAGATGTGACCGGTACTCTCCGGGGGCAAGACTGCCGCTCCTTACAACCTGTAGCTTGACCATCTGGGCCTCATTCGGGCCCAGGGTCACCGTCCTTGGAAAATACCTGATATTCGGACTGGCAAACATCTGCCCCTCCTCCGGTTCGGTGATGGTCTCAAAGCCTCCCTCCTCCGTCATCCTTATCTGGATAAGGGAGATAGCATAGGAGGCTGTATCATTTCCGATGTTGGCCAGGTTCAGATCCATCGATCTCTTATTTCCCTCAAAAACAACTCTTTTGGGAGTGATGAGCAGGTTTCCCTGTGCCCTTGTATTGAAAGGAAAAAAGACCTGAAGCAATATCAGGCCTGTGATTGATAGCCGTAGCGAAAGCTTGGACATTATATTTGGTTTTCTTGGTAAGATCCCTGTCAGTTGAAGTCAAAGGTGATAGTATAAGTTCCCGTATATATACCTACAGGGTTGTCATTTAGCGTTCCAACCTTGAGTGTAGCCCCAATGTAAACCGTCTGGGAGCCGTCTTCCAGCATTCCGGCCCCCGGTGTCGGCGCCGGAACAGATATCCAGTCCTCAACCGTCATTGTCCGGGCTGTGCCCATGTGTGTTATTGTCACCGGCCCAGCGGGTAGCGTAATGGTATAGGCTATCCCCGGATCACCCGTGACATAGAAGCTGGCGGCATTGTGAGTGCCACTGCCGGGCCAGACACTACCCAACACGGAAATATTGTTTTCAGGTGTCAGCATCAGTTCTCCTCCCTGCGGCCCCGGCGAAAATCTGCCGAAATTCATCTGCGAGGTCTCCACGGCGGCAAGCGTTGTTATCACCTGCGCAGTGATATGGCCCGTTACACTCACCGGTGGACCTGTCTGTGCAACAACCACCCCTGTGGATATAACAATCAGGCTAAACAGGCTGAAAAGATATCTCCTGATACTGTTCATTATGGCCGGATAACTTTTTTTTTCCCTTAAAAACTACTAGTTATAGTTAACCGTAACAGTAAAACCAGTAGCATTTGTGTAGATACCGGTAGCCTGTGCTGCACCCACATTCAGTGTTGCACCTACATTAAGGGTCTCCGTGCCGCCTGTTAGCGTTCCTGTACCGGAGGGTGTGCTTGTAAAGGTATCCACAACCATGTTATTACCACCACTGCTGATAGTATGGTTTGCAGGAAGTGAGATTGAATAGGTCGCACCGGTATATCCCGTTACCGTAAAACTTGCTGCAGTAACAGTACCAGGTATAGACGGTGAGGTCAGGCCGTTAAGAGTGCGTGTTCCTGCGGGAACAAGAACCACTGTTCCTCCGTCAGCATCAGCAACTATGTTGCCAAAGCTCATGTCAGCCGCATGTGCAATAGAAATTGGCGCTACAATTTCAGCTGTAGCTGTAGCAGTAGCTGAAACCTGAGCAAATACTCCTGCAGCAAATGCAAAGAGAACAATCGAAAATACGAGAATCTTTTTCATCTTAATTGTTTTTAGTTTTTGTTGTTGATAATTTGTTTAACTTATTATACACATTTTCACTAAACTGCATTATTAGTTATTTAGTATCCAGTAGCTTAATTTTAAATACTATTTGTTCTAGTCCGCTATGACAAGTTATACATGAAACCTTCCGCAAGAGTTTCATCGTTTTTATGAATCGTAAAAATAAACGGATAAACAGGGGTAATAGTATAGACCAATGTTAAAGAGTTAACATCACCCAGTACTTATCAACAATTTTCAGAAGCTGCTGCTGCCGTCCCAGCAGTGGGTGCATAGCCTCTCTTTGGGCAAACCGATGGCCGTTACAAGGTCGTCAAGACGCTGAAACATCAGGGTGTCCATACCCAGAGTAGCCGCTATCTCATTAACCATAAGTGAGTATTTCTCAGAATCGGGATCAAGGTATTCTTCAATGTTCTTCTCCTCTCCCTCAAGCTTAACAATGGCTTTGCGGGCGGCCAGCTCCAGGGTTGAGCGCGACTGGGAGAAATTCAGGAAGGGACAGGGATAAACAAGCGGAGGGCAGGCTATCCTCATATGCAGCTCAGCCGCTCCGGCCTGGCGCAGGTCGCGGGTGTTGTCCTTCAGTTGTGTTCCCCTTACAATACTGTCATCAAGAAAAACTATACGCTTGCCACTGGTGATCTTTTTGTTTGGTATGAGTTTCATCCTGGCAACCAGATCCCTCTGTATCTGACGCTGGGGCATGAAACTTCTGGGCCAGGTGGGAGTATACTTCGAGAAGGAGCTCATGTATGGCACTCCCTTCTCATTGGCATAACCAAAGGCATGACCAATGCCCGAATCGGGTACACCGCATACAAAATCGGCCTCCACGCTGTCACGCTTTGCCAGCGCGGCGCCACACCTGTAACGTACCTCCTCCACGTTGCGCCCTTCATACTCTGATGTTGGAAAACCATAATAAACCCACAGGAATGCACAGGCCTGCATTCTCTTTCCGGGAGCCTTCAACCTTGTAAAGCCATCGGGACGAATATGCACTATCTCACCCGGCCCAAGAAAATATTCGGTCTCAAATCCCGTGTTGGGGAATGAGCATGTCTCCGAGGCCACCACGCGGGCACCGCCGCGCTTCCCTATCACCACCGGCGTGCGCCCCAGCCTGTCGCGGGCCGCAATGATGCCATCCTTTGTCAGAACGAGCATCGAACATGACCCCTGTATCCTTTCAAACACATTGGTAATGCCCTCAACAAACGAGTCTCCGTCACATATAATGTTGGCAACCATCTCCGTCGGATTGATATTGCCCATGAAATTCTCGGTGAAATGCTTCTTCCGGGCAAGGAAATAATCGGCCAGCTCATTTATGTTTACTATCCTCGAAACCGTAACAAGGGCGAACGGACCGAGATGGGAATTAAAAAGGATAGGCTGCGGATCGGTATCGCTGATAACCCCCATGCCGCTGTTCCCCCTGAACTCCTTCAGTTCCGTTTCAAACTTATTCCGGAAGTATTCGTTTTCAAGGTTGTGGATTCTCCTTCGGAACCCTATCTCACTGTCATAAAACACCATTCCGGCACGTTTTGTACCAAGATGAGAGTGGTAATCAGTGCCATAAAATACATCGTCAACACAACTTCTCTCAGAGACAGAACCGTAAAATCCACTCATAAACAGATAATTATAAAGAAATACTTTTTTGAAAATATTACAGACTAAGATAATCAAACAGAAGAAAAACTTGTTGTACTATAATAATTACTAATTTTGCACCGGATATAAAAACAAACAAATGGAAAATCAGGAAAAATATCAGGCTGAACACGTTGAGCATAAAAAAGGTGCTCCTATTGTCATGATTGTGTCAACCATAATCCTGACGCTGGGCTTAATAGCTCTGGTGGTACTCTATTACAACCAGAAGAGTAAGATGGTTGAAATGGAACAGGTACTCACGGAAGAGAAAGACTCTCTTGCAGGCGAGCTCCGCATGATGATGTACGGATATGACACTCTGAAGACAAGCAATGATACCCTCAATGCTGAGATGCAGCGTGAGCGTATCAGGATTCAGAAGCTGCTCGAGGTCAACGCTTCAAACGCCCAGCTGATAAGAAAATATAAGGCAGAAATCACCACCATGCGTGATATCATGAAGAGCTATATAGTTCAGATAGACTCTCTCAACACGCGCAATCAGATACTTACCGCAGAGAACGTCGAGATCAAACAGCATCTGACTGCAGTGCAGGATACCAACGTGGAACTTGAAAAGGTTAAAGAGGAGCTCACCTCCAAGGTAACCGTGGCATCGGTTATACAGGCCAAGGATCTGGTTGCCGTAGCCCTGAACAAAAAACGGAAGGAGACCGATGAAATCAGGAACCTTGATAAAGTGAGGGTCTGCTTCACGCTCAGGGAGAACCCCATAGCGATGCCAGGCAATAAGATAGTATACCTGAGAGTTGTACGTCCTGACCAGCTGGTCATTACCCCCTCACCCGATAATTTATTCGCTGTAAAGGGCGAACAGCTCATTTTCTCGGCAAACAGGGCCGTCGATTATGCCAACGCCGACATTGAGATGTGCATCTTCCTTGACAATACGGGTGATTTCATTCCGGGCACCTACAGTGTTGAACTTTATCTCGATGGAGAGAAGATCGGCACCGGCAGCTTCATGCTGAAAGGCAGATAGTCAAAGCTCCGTAAGGAGTTCGCCAATAATATTATCAGATATCATTTTACCCTGGTCTGTAAGGATCAGGGTATTTTTTTCCCTTTTCATCAGGCCATAGCGGATATATTTGTCTGAAAGATTGATTAGATAATCATGCAACTCCTTATCGTAAAAGGTCTCCACATGGTTGAGATCAATTCCCCACATGGTCCTGAGTGAGGTCATGACATACTCATTGAAGATCGTCAGCCTGTCAAGCTCCTCCCTTACGAATGGCACCTCACCGCCGGAGATTGACCTGATATATTTCTTCACGTCAGAGACGTTCCACTGCCGCGACCTTCTGTCAAAGGAGTGCGACGACGGACCGAGCCCCACGTACGGAACCTGCCTCCAGTATGAGGAGTTGTGCCTGGAGATGAATCCCTCAAGGGCAAAATTGGAAATCTCATAGTGAATAAACCCATGCTCCCTGCAGATGTTGCCAAGCAAAGTAAACATTGAAGTGCTAGTTTCCTCATCTGTCTCCGTAAGCTTACCCTCCTTTTTCATTTTACCCAGGCGGGTACCCTCCTCAATTGTAAGATGATAAGCCGAAATATGTTTTACCGGGAAGGTCAGCGTCTGCTCCAGGTCTGCTTTCAGGTCTGCCGTTGTCATTCCGGGAATGCCGTATATAAGATCTGCCGAAACATTATTTATCCCTTCGCTGAAAATAATGTCAAGGGCCTTCGCAGACTGAGCAGCAGTGTGCCGGCGCCCGAGATACCTGAGTCTCTTTTCATCCCATGTCTGTACGCCGAGGCTGATTCTGTTCACACCTAAATGGTTCAGAGAACGGAAATAACCCTCATAAACGTCATCAGGATTGACTTCCAGCGTTATTTCAGCATCATCAGCCACATGATAGTTCTCCCTTATTGCAGAGAGAATGCCCGCAGCCTGAGGAGCAGAAAGCAGTGAAGGTGTGCCTCCTCCGAAATAAACAGTATCCACCCTTTCACCCTCGAGATAACGTGAACGCATGGCTGCTTCACGTATAAGAGCCTGAACAAGTGCCTCCATTCCACTGTTATCCGTGATACTGTAAAAATCACAGTAGCTGCACAAGCTCTTGCAGAAAGGTATGTGAAGGTAAACGCCAGCCATCAGAAAATATAGACTTTAAAAGTACAAAAGATTTGATATTAGTTTATTAATTTCGCATTCTCAAAAACAAAGCATGCTATATCTCTTTATAAAACAATATTATAAGAGTATTATAGTGGGATTGCTGATCGTCTGGCTAAGCCTTTCGGGCAGCAAAACACTTGTACCCGGCCGTATGCTCAGCATACCGTATATTGACAAAATGGGACACTTTGCCATGTATGCATTTTTTTCCGCGATGTTATTGCTTGACTCATGCAGGTGGCAGTCAAAACTCAGGTTTAACTACGCTATTCTGCTCATCCCGCTTTTTTTCGGTGTGCTGATGGAGATTATGCAAATGACGCTAACAACATCACGCAAGGCGGAAATGTTAGACATGGTAGCAAATATCGGAGGTGTCGCCGGAGGGATTGTGCTTGCCCATATTGCACGAAAGGTAATCGAGAAGTTCAGTCCACGACCGGCTGATGGCCGTTATCCTGACTGACAATTGCCTCTAATGTCTTTGAACTGAAGAACTTCTCAAGGCGTACCTTCTCCATCCTCAGATCATTGTGAAGCACACACACGCCGTCATCGGGCTTATCAAAATTGCAGTTCTCCCCGGTTATGTAACAGCTGTCAAAAAAATTCCTGCCGTCAATGGCGTCAATTATATCCATCAGGGTCAGCTTTGTTGCCGGCACGAGCAGGTAAAAACCTCCATGAGGGCCCTTGGTTGAATGCAGTATCTTTTTCCTTGCAAGCACCTGGAGAATTTTAGCCAGATATGGTTGAGGAATTTTCAGCTTTTCGGAAATCTCTTTCAATCCGGTATTGCTCTTCTGTTCAGGCTTCGCTGCGATGAAAATCACTGCCCTGATACCATATTTACATGTAGCCGAGAGCATACATCAGCTTTTCACAGGGATTTTTTCAATACGTCTCTTATGCCTTCCCCCTTCGAAAGGAGTGGTAAGAAACGCTTTAACTATCACGATGGCCTCAGCTTCAGTAAGGAACCTCCCCGGAAGAGCACAGATGTTTGCATCATTATGTGATCTGGCAAGCCTGCTTATGTCTTCATTCCAGCAAACGGCCGAACGTATCTTCTGGTGCTTGTTGCTGACCATGTTGATACCGTTGCCTGAACCGCATATTGTAATGCCGTAGACATATTCTCCATTCTCCACCGCAACAGCCAGAGGATGAGCATAATCAGGGTAATCAACACTGTCTTCCGAGAAGCTTCCAAGATCCTTTACTTCATACCTGCCGGAGATAAGCCATTTGATAAGTTTCTCCTTTAGCCTGAAACCTGCATGGTCTGAGGCGATTATGATCTTTTCCAAAATACCTTGATATTTTTATACAAATATAAGCCTGTAATTATTAAAAGAAAAGAAAACATGGACTCTTTGATCAGTTAATAACATGTAACCTGAGTTTTGATTATTTGTTCATTAATCACGACTTCATCACCCTGATGCATCACTTGTAATTTTAATGTTAAATCCAAAAGTTTTTCTTACCATAAAACTGAATTGTTTCAACCGGAACTGAACACCTGAACCCAACATTTCGTGACACTTCTGCTATTAACAAAACATGCGTAACAGTTGTTAATTAACTGTATAATTGTCTCTATTTCAGAAAAGGTACATTTTTTGATGTGTTGAAAAGGTGTTATTAATCTTTTAACTGCCATTTTTGCAAAAAGAATCGTAAAATTGTTTGAACAGAACTAACAGCATATAATAACTATCATATATATATAATTTATAAAACTGTATTAAATAATGGTTGTTGATAACAACATATTAAAAGAGATAGAAGCTCTGAAAAAAGAGAAGAATGCAGTGATTCTTGCTCATTTCTATCAGACTCCTGATATTCAGGATATAGCCGATTTTGTAGGAGACAGTCTTGCCCTGTCTCAGAAAGCGGCTGAAACAGAAGCTGATATCATTGTGTTTGCAGGTGTGAAGTTTATGGCAGAAACCGCAAAGATACTTTCTCCTGAAAAGAAGGTTATCATACCTGACCTCCTGGCAGGATGCTCCCTGGCAGATTCGTGCAAAAAAGAGGATTTTGAAAAATTTATAAATGATAACCCGGGAAGAACAGTTATCACTTATGTCAATACAACCGCAGATATTAAAGCTCTGAGTGATATAGCATGCACTTCATCTAATGCGAGACAGATAATTGAATCACTGCCTGAAGATGAAAAAATACTATTCGGACCTGACAGAAACCTGGGTAACTACATAAAAAGCCTGACGGGCAGAGATATGATTGTATGGGACGGGGCATGCCATGTGCATGAACAGTTTTCACTGAAAGCGATACTGGAACTTAAGAAGGAAAACATTGGTGCAAAGATCATAGCTCACCCTGAATGCGAAATGCCGGTAAGGATGGTTGCCGATTATATAGGATCAACATCGGGACTTCTCTCTTTTATAAGCAAGGACCAGGGCAGTGTATATATAGTTGCCACTGAACCCGGCATAATCTACCAGATGAAAAAGGCAGAACCGGAAAAGAAGTTCATACCTGCACCACCGAAGGATTCAACATGCGGATGCAGTGAATGCAGCTTCATGAAGTTGATAACACTTGAAAAGATATATAAATCACTTAAATTTGAGGAGCCGGAGGTAACTGTCGATCCTGCAATAATTGAACGTGCGGCGGTACCCATAAAAAGAATGCTCGAAATCTCGGCAAAACTGGGCCTGTAAGATGAAACGATTTTTTCTGCTCATGCTTGTTATTGTTCCTTCTGTTCTTGCTGCACAGCTGGACGGAGGGCTTAAAGACGGATTTCAACAGTTCAAATATCCTAACGGAAATATCTCCAGTGAAGGATATATCAGAAACGGCAAGCCGGACGGTTTCTGGAAGAGCTATTACGTAACCGGTGTATTGAAGTCGGAAGGAAAAAGGACAAGTTTCCTTCTTGACAGTGTATGGGTGTTCTATGATCAGGCGGGCGACACAACAGAAAAGATAAGCTATCTCCTGGGAAAGAGGAACGGATACTATATCAAATATCGGAAAGATCCGGTCTATGGATTATATATTCATTCAACAGAGCTCTTCGCCGGCGACAGGAAGGAGGGTTCTGCACGCATTTATTACCCTGACGGTAAAACAAGACAGACAATACCCTATGTGAACGGCAAAAAAGACGGGCTGTCACGCGAATATGACCAGGAGGGAAAAATAATCACCCTGCTGGAATACAACAATGATTTTCTTATCAGCCGGTCAAGGATAAACCACACAGACGCCACAGGAAGGAAACAGGGGGAGTGGCTGGAGTTCTATCCGGGCGGTGCAATCAAAACGGAGTGGAACTACCGTGATGACCAGCTGCATGGATACTACAAGGAGTATGATGAGAGGGGTAAGTTGCTGGTCACATTGCTTTACGAGAATGGCAAGGTTACGGGAACAGATATTGACAACAGCGCACAGATAGACATTGAAAACAGGTATGACGACTCGGGGCGCCTGATCTATTCAGGTCCGTTCAGGGAGGGGGTGCCTGTTGGTATACACCGGGAGTTCAATCCGGACGGCTCTGTGAAGAACGCACGCATTTACAATGACAACGGAGTTCTTATATCTGAAGGGATCGTTGATGAAGGGGGAAACCGCAGAGGCCCGTGGAAAGACTACTTGCCTTCGGGAGGGGTGACTGCAGAAGGAATATACACCGACAGCAGGCGTACGGGAGTATGGAAGTTTTATAATCCGGCCGGGAAACTTGAGCAGGCAGGGTCATACATTAACGGACGCATTGACGGTACATGGCGCTGGTACTACCCTACCGGAGAGCTCCTCAGGGAAGAAGATTACTTCCAGGGAAGGAGAGACGGCACCTACACGGAGTATACGCGCATCGGGGAGATCATAGCCCAGGGAACATATGCTGACGGCGAGAGAAACGGCGAATGGAAAATCACCACGGGAGACAATGCAGAGGAGGGCAATTATCTTCTTGGCCTGCGTGACGGCCTCTGGAGATCATGGTATCCAAACGGAAAACCACGGTTCAAGGGCGAATTCAAACAGGGCAACCCCGAAGGCAGGCATACTTTGTATTATGACAGCGGCAGGCCGAAGGAAGACCGGTACTACAAGAATGGTTTCCGCACCCGGACCTGGAAAAAGTATAATGAAGATGGTGAGGTTATACTCACAATCACCTATCGCGACGACATTGAGACAAGCATCAACGGAGTCCCTGTCAACCTTCCGGAGAGCAGCGTGAAGCGAATATTATAAACCGGGCGATGAGTGAGCAGTTTAATCTGAGGAAAGAGATAACCCTCGCGGGCGATGCGGAGCTGGAGAAACAACTGAGGCCACTCTCCTTTTCTGATTTTAAGGGACAGCAGCGCATAACAGACAACCTTGAAGTATTCGTCACCGCCGCCATGCAGCGCGGAGAGGCACTTGACCATGTGCTTCTTCACGGCCCGCCGGGACTTGGGAAGACTACCCTTGCAACAATTATTTCCAATGAACTGAAGGTGAAACTGAAGATCACCTCAGGACCGGTGCTTGACAAACCCGGAGACCTGGCCGGGCTGCTGACCAGCCTTGACGAGGGTGATGTTCTCTTCATTGACGAGATACACCGTCTGAGCCCCATAGTTGAGGAGTATCTCTATTCAGCCATGGAGGACTATCAGATTGATATTATGATAGACAAAGGCCCCGGCGCCCGCTCTGTTCAGCTCAAACTCAATCCGTTCACACTGATAGGAGCAACAACCCGGTCCGGATTGCTTACCAGCCCGTTGCGCGCACGCTTCGGAATAAAATTCCATCTCGAGTATTATGATACTCCGGTTCTGAAAGGAATTGTCAGGCGGTCTGCTTCAATACTGAATATAAGCGTAAATGATGTTGCAGCGCACGAGATTGCATCAAGAAGCCGGGGTACACCCAGGATCGCCAATGCCCTTCTCAGACGAGTGCGCGATTTTGCTCAGGTAAAAGGTAACGGATCAATAGACCTCGATATAACACGTTACAGTCTTGAGGCGCTGAACATAGACAAGCACGGCCTTGACGAGATGGATAACCGGATACTGAAGACCATAATTGAAAAATTCAGGGGTGGTCCGGTGGGGCTTAACAACGTGGCCACGGCAGTAGGAGAAGAGAGTGGCACGATAGAGGAGGTTTATGAGCCATTTCTTATTAAGGAAGGGTACATCAAGCGTACACCCAGGGGCCGCGAGGCCACGGAGACAGCATACTGCCACCTGGGAATCGTGAAGGACAGGGAGGATACTCTGTTCTGATCTGTGTAAAACAGATTACGTGGTCAAAAGCAGGTGGTTAATTTTTAAAAAGCTGATAATCAAGAACTTGTTTTTTCAAGCCCCTTCAGGTCGATGATCCTGATCTTGCGGCCATTGAGCTCAATGAGCTTGTCGCTCTTGAACTCCGAGAGCAGACGTATGACCGATTCGGTGGCCGTTCCCACAATATTGGCCAGCTCCTCCCTTGTCAGGGAGATGCGCAGATACTTCTGCTCATCGAGACCGAAATCCTTGACCAGGTTGATCAGTACCTCGGCAACCCGTTCTCTCACCGTCTTCTGGGCAATGTCAGTTATGTAGGAGTTGGCCTCTGCCAGCTCATGGCATGTCAGCTTGACCACCTCAAATGCAAAGGCCGGGTTGGTCTTGACAAACTGTATCAGCATCTCTGAGGGAATGAAACAGACCTGGCAGTCCTCAATCACCTTGGCAGATGTGCAGGCAGGCTCATTGCTGAGTACCGACCTGTATGCAATGATCTCCCCCTTGCGGGCAAAGCGGATAATCTGTTCCTTGCCGTCAACGCCGGTCTTGAAGACCTTGATAATGCCGGAGTTAATACAATAAAAACCACTGATGCGGTTGCCCTCATGATAAAGAATATCTCCTCTTCTGTACCGACGGAAGTCCTTTTCAAAATTGAGTCTGTCAGTCTCGTCCCTTGTAAGGAAACGAAAGACGGCGTTGGTTTCAAAAGCGCATTTATCACAGAATGCTATTGTATAGTCATGCTGTTTCATTCGTTTGGCATATTTATTTTATCGGTTGAATGGAACTTGCATGAAACACAATTATCAAATCCTTTTGTGAGGTCCTGTTCATGCAAGTTTCATAACTCTGACTGTTAAAACACAAAGGTGTCTATTAATTCAATAATATCATAAAATTTCGGTACGGAACTGATTAAGGAAACGGATGTCATTTTCGAAATAGAGCCGCAGGTCATTGACCCCGTATTTCAGCATGGCTGCCCGTTCAATGCCCATACCGAATGCATAACCTGAATATTTCAGCGGGTCAATACCGCAGGCCTCAAGGACATTCGGGTCAACCATTCCGCATCCAAGCAGTTCGAGCCAGCCTGTGCCCTTGCAGACATTGCATCCTTTTCCGCCACAGATGTTGCAGCTTATATCCATCTCTGCCGAAGGCTCGGTGAAGGGGAAGAAAGAGGGCCTGAGCCTGATGCTGACTTTCTCGCCGAAAAGCTCTGATGCAAAGTAGAGCAGGGTCTGCTTCAGATCGGCAAAGGATACGTTTTCCGCGATATAGAGTCCTTCAACCTGGTGAAATATGCAGTGCGCACGGGCTGAGACAGCCTCGTTACGAAAGACTCTCCCGGGTGAAATGGTTCTTATGGGTGGCATCTGTGTCTCCATCACCCTGACCTGCACTGACGACGTATGTGTTCGGAGAAGGACGTCATGCGGATCAGATTCGGCACCCGATCTCTTTTCTATGTAGAATGTGTCCTGCATGTCACGGGCCGGATGGTCACCCGGGAAATTGAGCATGGTGAAGACGTGGTTGTCGTCCTCTATCTCAGGCCCCTCGGAGACGGTAAAACCAATACGGCTGAAGATATCAATGATCTCATTGCGGACAATAGAGATAGGATGGCGGGTTCCCTCACCGAGGGGATATGCAGGCATTGTAAGGTCAACACCCGAATGAATGGTTTCGGTCATTGAGAGACGATCCCTGAATTCATTGTACTTATCGGTGGCAAACTGCTTCAGATCATTGAGCCACAGGCCGGTCTCCTTTTTTGCCTCGGGAGGAACATTCCTGAAACCCTCGAAGAGTGACGGGATCTGCCCTTTCTTGCTCAGATAGGCAATACGGAACTGCTCAAGCGCATCAGTGTCAGTGATCACGAAATCATCAATCTCCTGCCTTAATTCTTCAATCCTCTCCTTCATTTCTTTATCAGGGAGTTATTTTTTTAAGATTTTTACTTTTATGATCCTTATATCCTGCACAGGCCTGTCAGATATATCTGTAACCGTGGCCGCTATTGCATCAACAATCTCCATGCCCTCAAGCACCTCACCGAATACGGTATAGGCACCGTCAAGGAATGGAGTGCCTCCAACGGTTTTATAGGCATCCATGCGGACCTGCGGCATCACATAAGGGCCTTCGTCCTCCATGGCTTCATAAGCCTTTATGATGGCATTCTGCTGTATTATGTCATCGGTAACCGGAGTTGCACTGTCCTGTGCCGCCTGCCTCAGGTCGAGAAGGGCCTTGTTGTAGAGGAACTGCCTTCTGTTGTATTCAATTCGCTGAATTGTAGATGCAAGCGTCACGTCATCGTAAACCTTTCCCTGGACGATATAAAACTGTGTTCCGGAAGAGTTTCTGGCGGGGTTCACGTCATCACCCATGCGGGCAGCGGCAACGGCCCCTCTCTTATGAAAGAGCGAGTCATTGATTTCAGCCGCAATTGTATAATCATCCTTTATCAGGGCGGTATCCTGCCTGGTTGAACCGTCTCCTGTCTGAATCATGAATTCTTTTATCACGCGGTGAAAAGTCACACCGTCATAAAAGCCGCTCTCTGCAAGTTTGATGAAGTTATCACGGTGCAGCGGGGTCAGGTCAGAAAGAGAGATGACAATATCTCCTTCGGTGGTTATAATCTCGGCGCGGACGCCCTTCTTGTCGTCCGATGAGCAGCCAGAAATCATGAATACGGCTGCCAGTGTCAGTAAGATGCGTAATGAAGTCCTCATTTTCTTATAATTTACGAATGACAAAGATATATATTTGCAGTAAGAGTTAAGCATGAACGATATACGCAAGCTTGCGGGCCAGACTTTCATTTATGGCTTTGGAACCGTTGTTCCGCGATTCCTGAACTATGCGCTGCTGACGCCCTTCTACACCTACATTTTCGGGCGCTCACAGTACGGTATTGTCACGGAGCTATATGCCTGGATGGTTCTGGCGCTGGTCATCCTTACATATGGCATGGAGACAACCTATTTCAGGTTTGCCGGCAAGAAAGCTCCTGCAGACAGGGTTTATGGAACCGCAATCATAAGCCTCTTCACAACTTCTGCCCTGTTTATCATAGCAGTATCACTGTTCATTGAGCCTGTCTCGGGCATGCTCGGTTATGGTAAGCACCCCGAATATATAAGGATGTTTTCATGGATTGTGGCTATCGACGCCTTCTCTGCCATTCCCTTTGCCTGGCTGAGAAGCAACAACAGGCCTGTGACATTCAGCATCCTGAAGATCATCAACGTTATCGTAACCCTTGTCACGGTCTTTTTCTTTCTGAAGGCAGCGCCATTACTTGCAGCAAAGGGCAGCACCTGGGTTCATAAGATCTGGGATCCTGAATTCCAGGTTGGATATGTATTTGTGGCCAACCTTGCCGGGTCTGCAGTTACGCTGTTATGCCTCCTGCCCTTTATACTGAAGATTCGTCCCGTCTTCGACAGGAAGCTGCTTGGAAAAATGCTGCATTACAGCTGGCCCCTCCTGATTGGCGGGATGGCCGGATCACTCAATGAGGTGCTTGACAAGATACTGCTTCGTCGGCTGATCGGGGGCGACGAGGGCCTCGCAATAACAGGACTGTACGGGGCGGGGTTTAAGGTAGGAGTCCTTATGTCTCTCTTCATACAGATGTATCGCTTTGCAGCCGAGCCGTTCTTCTTTGAAAAAGCCGGCACCAGCAACGCCAAAGAGACCTATGCAGTCACCATGAAGTATTTCGTTATTGCGGCGTTGATACTCTTTCTGGTAATAAACCTTTATATAGAAGCGCTGCAGATAATCATAGGGCCGGTCTTCCGGGAATCGCTCAAGGTGGTGCCCATAATCAGCATGGGTTACCTGCTTCTGGGTATCTTCATAAACCAGAGTATCTGGTACAAGGTGGATGACAAGACCATCTATGGAGCCTGGATAACCATAACAGGAGCTGTGGTAACGGTAACGGTTAACCTTGTATTCGTGCCTGTATACGGATATATGGCTGCAGCCTGGGCCCACGTGGCATGCTATCTGTCGATGGTGCTGGTATCATACTTTGTTGGACAAAAGTTTTACCCCATCAGGTATGAGACCGGAAAGATATTGATGTATATCGCACTGGCGGTGGGCCTGCTGGTGGCTTCCCTGCTCCTTGCAGGGGAGAATAAAATTGTCAACATCGTGGTTGACACTGTGCTACTTATGATTTTCTTTGCAGCGGCAGAGATCAAAGACCAATTCTTTACGTTAATATTTAAGAGAGGGAAATGAAAATCAGAATAGTAAACAGATCACCCCATAAACTTCCGGCATATGAAACGGAGCATTCCGCCGGGATGGACCTGAGAGCCTTCATTGACGAACCGGTTATCCTTAAACCGCTGGAAAGAAAGCTTATTTCTACAGGCCTTTTCATGGAGCTGCCCGTTGGTTTTGAAGCGCAGGTCAGGCCAAGAAGCGGACTGGCGGTGAAGCACGGCATCACGATCTTGAATTCACCGGGGACCATTGATGCAGATTATCGCGGCGAGGTGGGAGTGATCCTTATAAATCTGTCCGCCAATGATTTTACAATCAATGACGGCGACCGTATTGCCCAGATGGTTATTTCACGGCACGAAAAGGCGGAGATGATCCAAACGGAGGAGATAAACAGTACTGACAGAGGAGCCGGTGGATTCGGACATTCAGGAAAAAGATGAGAAACAGGGCGTTAATTATATTGGTTATTATTCTGGCGGCCGGATGTACGCATAAGGCAATAAGGCCGTCAGGAATCCAGGGAAAGTCGGGGAAATCAGACGGAAGTTATGATTACCTGCTTACAGAGGCACTAAGGATGAAATATGTGGGTGATCTGAATGATGCAGCCAGGCTTTTTGAAAAATGCATAGAAATTGACAGGACAAGGGCTGTGCCCTATTTTGAGCTCGCTCAGATCTATTCTGCTGCAGGTATGGGAGAGGCTTCGCTGAAATACATCTCAACGGCGGCGAGGCTTGAGCCCGGTAATTACTGGTATCAGCTTGCAGCCGGGTCGCTCTTCACACAATACCAGCAGAAGGATTCCTCTTTGTTCTATTTTACAAGAGCACTGAAGGCCGATAGTCGTGCCATTGAGGTTAACTCAATACTCGCCGGACTATATGCAGAAAAGGGCGAGGCGGATAAGGCGGATTCACTCTTCCGGCTCCTTGATAATCATGGTGCACTGACAGATGATATGTTCCTGGTGATGATATCCGGTTTGGTAATGAAGGGAGAGATGGATGAGGCTGCCAGGAGAACGGAGAAACTTATAGCAAAGCAACCCGGGGAAATGCGATATAAGGCACTTCTTGCCGATATCTATTTTGAGGATGGCAAAAAGGACAAAAGCGACAGCATCTATAAGGATATCATCGCAAAGAATCCTGATGACATCGAAACACAGCTGCTCTTCATGATGAACCTCGTTTATAAAAAGGAATATTCCGGTATTACAGCTTTTTTGAATAATGTCTTTGAAAGTGAGGTGGTTGAGCGTGAGAGGAAGGTTGCTGTTGCAGGCAGGCTCCTGAGTGACACTGCATATGTGAAGGAAAACACGGCGTCCCTTGAAGAGAGCCTGTTAATCCTTGAGAAGAAATATCCTCAGGACGAAGAGATACTTTCAATGAGGCCTACCATGTATGAGACCGTCGGGAGAACAGATGATGCAATTACACGGTATGAAGAGGTTCTGACGACTGTAAAACCCGGGTTTTATTTCTCTGAGCGGCTGATTTTGCTCTATGCGGAGAAGCGCGAATACAGGAAATTATTTAATCTGGCCTCCGTCTACTCACGTGAGAACAACCGCAGTATTCTCGGGAAGGTATATTATGCCATAGCTGCAATGGAGCTTAAGGAATATGATGTCGCGGACGAAGAGCTTGAGAAGGCTCTGATCCTTGCAGGCAATAATGACGAACTAAAAGTACAGGTTCTCTCAATGATGGGTGACCTGAAATACCGTATGAAGGACTTTGACAGTTCGTATGGCTTTTATGAAGAGGCCCTTAAGATTTCTCCCGAAGAGACGTTGATACTTAATAACTATGCATATTTCCTGGCTGAAGGTGGGAAAGATCTTAAAAGGGCTCTGAAGATGGCCGAATTGGTAATGGAAAAGGAGGGTGACAATGACACATACATAGACACCTATGCATGGGTTCTGTACAAACTGGGCAGGTACAGGGAGGCACACAGGGCCATGATGAAGATCTTCGGGAAGGAGAACGAGAGAGACCCGGAGATACTGGAACATATGGGGTACATAATAAAGGCCATGGATAATTGCATAGAGGCTGTGGAATACTGGAGAAGTGCATTGGAAAAAGACAGTTCAAAGACATATCTTGAGGAGGAGATCAGCAGATGCGCGAGAGAGTGAAGACAGGCATTATTGCCTTAATGATAGTCTTAATGGCCGGGTGTTCTGCCACAAGAAAGAAAAGAACCGTGGTGCCGCGAGGAATGACAACCGATGCCAGCCTGGTTACAATCATAAACGGCGTCTCGAATTACAATATCACAGAGAAGGGTTTTGTGATAAAGAGAGGCCGGATTGAACTGGAAGGCACTGAGACTGATGGCAGCTTCGGCCTGAATGCAAGGCTTAACAGCAAGGGTGATTTTTTTGCTTCCGTAAGAGGACCTCTGGGTATTGAACTCGTAAGGCTTCTTGCTGTGGGTAATGACATCGCGATGATTGACAGAATAAACCGGACAGTGTATGTCGGGAAAAAGGATGCAGTGCTGTTAAAGAACGGAATGCCAGAAGATTTCATGAAAACTGTTTTTGGTGACCTGCCGGTGGTTGATTACAGTAATTATAAGAGCAACGGAAACAAACTGATTATAAATGCAAAAGGTGATAACAACCTTGAGCAGGAGATAACGGTCTGCAGTGATGAGCTTAAGGTATGCAGGGAGCGTCTGGCGTACGGCGGTACGGACCGTGAGATCATTCTCGACTTCAGCAACTTTATGAACAACGGAGAGATAAGATATGCATCTGCTATCATGCTGACAGAGACAAAGCGCAAGATAAGGGTGAAGCTCAGCATAGATGACATTGTCAGCGGTTATGACAGTGATATAGAGTTTGCTCTTCCGGGATATAAAAGAGATACTTTATGAGAAGGGTTCTGTTAATATTCATAGCAGGAATTCTATCAGCAGTAAGCCTCTGCGGGCAGTCAAGAGCAGAGCTTGAAGAACTGCGAAAGAAGAATCTGCAGGAGATAGAGTATGTTGACAGGATGCTTAAGACAACTGCCACGCAGAAGAGTGAGAACCTGAATGAATTGAGAGTAATAGGCAAAAAGCTAACCCTGAGGGAAAAGCTGATTAATGATTACGGACAGGAGATCAGCCTTCTTGAGTACCGGATCTCTCTCAACAGGCTTGCATCGGAGATGCTTGAGGAGGACCTGAATAATCTGAAGAGGGAATATGCCAGATCGATTGCCAGTGCTTACAAGGTATCAAAAGGAACTCCGGCACTGGCATTTATTCTGTCGTCATCAGACTTTAACCAGGGATATAAAAGACTTAAGTATATACAGCAGGTTGCGCGTTTCAGGAGGAAGGGCACCGAGACGATAGAGACTATTTATGTAGAACTGCAGGGAACAAAACAAAGGCTTGAGAAGGACAGGAAAAACTTAAATGACCTGAAGAACAGAGAGGTCAGACAGAAACAGATTCTTCGTGACGAACAGAATAAGAAGGAGAGGATTGTAACGGTGCTGAGCAGCAAGGAGAAGCAGCTGAAGCAGGATCTCGATGAGAAGAGAAGGATTGCAAGGCAGATTGAAAAAGAAATCGAGAGACTGATAGAAGAGGAGCGTAAGAGGAGCCTGAGTACTCCGATGAGCAATGAGATGAAGATCATCGGAGAGTCATTCGGGGAGAACCGTGGCAGGTTGCCATGGCCTGTTGACAAGGGCATCGTTACAGGTCACTTCGGTTTGCAGCCCCATCCGGTACTGAAGAATGTGACTGAAGATAATATCGGCATTGAAATAACGTCAAGCGGATCAACAAAGGCCAGGGCCGTATTCAAGGGCGAAGTTGTCCGCGTCTTTGCCATCTCAGGCGCAAACATGGCAGTTATAATCAGGCACGGTAAATACCTGTCAGTATATCAGAACCTGGTTAATGTAAGGGTAAAGGCGGGTGACAGTGTCAGCCCGGGTCATGATCTTGGCGAGGTTTATCTTGACGGCGCGAACGGAAATAAAACAGTTTTGAAGTTTATGCTATACGAGGAAAAGAAAAAACTTGATCCTGAACTTTGGCTAATAAAAAAATGACTAAATTTTGCAACAAATTGAAAACCCTGTCAGTATAAGAAGGATAGGGAATAAGGATGGAAAGCATTACTATAAATTCAGACATTGAGAAGCTTCGGGTGGTAGAAACGCTTGTTGATACGTTATCAAAGAAGCTGGGTATACCCGACGAGGTTTACGGCAAGATATTGATATCAACCGTGGAAGCCGTAAATAACGCTATTTTACATGGCAATAAGGGGATTGAGGGGAAGTTGGTGACGGTAAACTTTACGGCTGACGGGAATATGTTTGACGTTACTGTTACCGATCAGGGAGAAGGATTTAAGTATGATACGCTTCCGGACCCGACTGATCCGGCCAATATTGAGAACCTTCATGGGCGCGGGGTGTTTATTATGAGAAGCCTGGCCGATGCGATAGAATATAATGAGGCGGGGAACGAGGTAAAAATGAGTTTCAGGTACTGATGCATTGAAAATTAACTTCCGCTACGATATTGAAAAGTACAGGCTTCGCGACAGCAAACTGCTGAAGAGAATTATAAGCCGTATTGTGAGCGATGCAGGGATGAAGGGAGGCGTGGCCGATGTTATTATCACAACTGACGAGAAGGTATACGAGATAAACCGGGAATTTCTCGGTCGTGATTACTACACTGACATAATAACTTTCAACTACAACAGAGGGAAAAGCGTTAACGGTGAAATTTATATAAGCCTGCAGAGAGTTAAAGAGAACGCAGAAAAATTCGGTGTTACTCTTAATTCTGAGATGAGGCGCGTCATATTTCACGGTTTCCTTCATTTATGCGGATATGATGACAGTACAGCAGAGGAGAAGAGGAGGATGTCTGAGATGGAAGAGATGTATCTGGCCTTATCATATGCCGAATGAATTTCAGATATGATATAATTATTGTCGGCGGTGGACACGCCGGTTGTGAAGCAGCCTTTATTGCCGCCACTATGGGGGCAAAAACGCTGCTTGTCACCATGGACATGACAAAGTTCGCACAGATGTCGTGCAATCCGGCTATTGGTGGCATTGCCAAAGGACAGATTATCAGGGAAATAGACGCATTGGGTGGTATGTCAGCAATAATTACTGATCATACAATGATTCAGTTCAGGATGCTGAACCGGAGCAAGGGACCCGCAATGTGGAGTCCCAGGGCACAGTGTGACAGGATGCTTTTCAGCAGGGAGTGGCGAAAGGTGCTTGAAAGTACGGACAACCTCAGCATATGGCAGGAACAGGCCAACGAACTGATTCTGGAGGATAATACAGTGAAAGGGGTGAGAACCACCTTCGGTACCGAGTTCAAGGCTGACGCGGTTATTCTTACTACCGGAACCTTTTTGAACGGTTTGATGCATGTCGGATTCAATACGATGTCAGGCGGAAGATCAGGTGACGCAGCTTCAAAGGGGATAAGTGACCAGCTGCGGGAAGCAGGGTTTAATGTAGAGAGACTGAAGACAGGCACCAGTGCCAGGGTAGACGGGCGCAGCCTCCAACTGGATAAGATGACAGAGCAGAAGGGTGACGCGGACGGAAGAGGCTTCTCATATTTACATGACTCGGTCAGCATAAGGGATGAAAGGAGCTGCTACATAACCCATACAAATGAAGATACGCACAATATACTCAGAGATGGACTGAAATATTCACCCCTCTTTACCGGACGGATCAAGGGCCGGGGACCGCGATACTGCCCGAGCGTCGAAGACAAGATAGTTACCTTTGCCGGCAAGGAATCACACCAGCTTTTCCTGGAGCCGGAAGGTTGGGATACAAACGAATATTATATCAACGGGTTCGCAAGCAGCCTGACACTCGAAACTCAGCTGAAAGCCCTGAGGACGGTTGAAGGAATGGGGAATGTGGTAATTTACAGGCCGGGCTATGCAATAGAATATGATTTCTTCCAGCCTACACAGCTGAAGCATACGCTTGAAACGAAAAGGGTGAGCGGTCTCTATTTTGCCGGACAGATAAATGGCACTACGGGATATGAGGAGGCCGGGGCTCAGGGATTGATGGCCGGTATAAATGCCGTATTGAAAATAAGGGGTGAAGAACCCTTCATCCTGAAACGGGATGAAGCCTATATCGGAGTCCTGATTGATGACCTCGTTACAAAAGGTGTTGATGAACCTTATCGCATGTTTACCTCCAGGGCGGAATACAGGATTTTGCTGAGACAGGATAACGCCGACGAGAGACTTACTCCCAAAGCCGCTTCGCTGGGCACAGCCGGGACGGAAAGAGCGAAAAGACTCGAAGAGAAGTACAGCATGATTGATGAGGTGACAGGCTTTCTGAAAGGTTACAGTATTTCACCCGGAGATATTAACCGGTTCCTGAAGGAGAGGGAAACGACAGAGATAAGTCAGAAAATAAAAGCAATTAACATAGCCTCCAGGCCGCAGGTGCAGCTTAATGAACTGCTTAGTGAAATTAAGGAGGCAGATATCCTTAGATATAATTCCGTGCCGGGAAAGAGGGAGATAATTGAAGCTGCTGAAATCAGGATTAAATACTCTGGATACCTGGAACGGGAGAGGGGTGTGGCAGACAAGATTAAAAGACTCGAAGAACTGAAGATCCCTGAGGATATAAATTATGATGAGCTGGCCTCAATCTCCACGGAGGGCCGACAGAAGCTGTCAGCATTGAAACCGGTGACAATAGGCCAGGCCTCAAGAATAAGCGGAGTATCAACTTCTGACGTTTCAATTCTTATTATGTATCTTGGCAGATAAATCAAGATGTTCCACGTGGAACATATTTTTTTATAAAATATGAAAATTTCAGGAAAGATTATTGATTTGCACAAAAGGCGGATTTATCCGGGTACTGTTACTATTTCAGCAGGAATTGTGCAAAGAATAGAAGAAACTGAAGAGAGTCCGGATGTTTATATCATGCCCGGATTGGCGGACGCGCATGTGCATATAGAGAGCAGTATGCTTGTACCTTCGCATTTCGCTGTTGCTGCAGTCAGGCACGGAACAGTAGCTGTTGTTGCAGATCCGCATGAGATTGCTAACGTTATGGGAAAGGATGGGGTAAGATTCATGCTTGATAATGCAGGGACCGTACCGGTAAAAATGCTTTTCGGAGCGCCATCATGTGTGCCCGCAACCTCATCTGAAACCGCCGGGGCAAAGATAAGCGCGGAGGATATTGCTGAACTCCTCAGAGATGAACGAATAGGTTTCCTGGCCGAGATGATGAACTTTCCGGGAGTGATATATGACGACGCAGAGGTCTATAGAAAGCTTGATGCTGCAAAGAGCGCCGGTGTGCCGATTGACGGGCATGCCCCGGGCCTGAGTGGTGAAGAATTGAAAAAATATATCGGCTCCGGCATATCAACTGACCACGAATGCACGTCGCTGGAAGAGGCTCTCGAAAAGATATCCGGTGGAATGAAGATACTTATCAGGGAGGGTAGCGCTGCAAAAAATCTGGACTCCCTGGCGCCTTTACTCATTTATTATCCTGATGAGGTGATGTTATGCACTGATGACCTGCATCCGGAGACAATGGCAAAGGGGCACATAAACAAAATAGTGGCACGCTTGATAGGGTTGGGATATGATATTTTTAATGTCGTACGTGCAGCATCTGTAAATACAGTGACCCATTACAGGATAAACGCAGGATTATTGCGGGAGGGAGATCCGGCTGATTTCATCGTGGTTGATGACCCGGCAAAAATGAATGTCATGCAGACCTGGATAGACGGTGTACTTGTGTTCGACGGGGAAAAGGCGCTTTTCAGTCCGGGTGAAGTAAAAAAAATAAACCGGTTTAAATGCACACGGCTTCTTACTGATGAGATCAGAGTGCCTAACGAGGGAGGTAAGATGCGCGTTATAGTTGCTGAGAACGGGTCACTTGTAACCGGCTCAGACGAAGTGTCTCCTGGCGAGGAACCGTTTGTTTCAACAAATACTGAAGAAGATATTTTAAAAATAGTTGTCAAGGAGAGATATAATGACCGTCCGCCGACCGTTGGATTCATCAGGGGATTTGGCCTGAAAAGGGGGGCAATGGCCTCATCCGTGGCACACGACAGCCATAATATAATTGCAGTTGGAACCAATGACCGTGATATAGTTACTGCAATAAACCTCATAGTTGAAGCAGAAGGTGGGATGTCAGCGGTTTCGGAAGATGGCTCTGAAATACTTAAACTACCGATTGCAGGGATCATGTCTGACATGCCTGTAACGGCCATGGCGTCGCGATATGAGCGTCTCTCGGAAACGGTCATAGGCTTCGGGTGTCACCTCGATGCACCCTTCATGACCCTTTCATTCATGGCTCTTCTGGTGATACCACGCCTGAAACTCAGCGACCGCGGCCTGTTTGATGGCCTCACCTTCAGCCATGTACCGCTTTTTATTCAGAAAACCTACCCGGGTCAAAAAATTTGAATCAGTTTTGCCTGAAAAGGATACCATAAAATCGACTGTCTCAGGACTTCCTGACAAACCCGGTGTATACCAGTTCATTGACGCCTCAGGTACAATATTATACGTCGGAAAGGCACGCAGTCTGCGCAAGCGCGTTGCTTCATACTTCGCCAAAAACCAGTCGGGCAAGACACAGGTGATGCTGTCTCGTGCTGCTGACCTCAGGCATATCGTCGTCGATAATGAATCAGACGCGCTCCTGCTCGAGAACAGCTTCATCAAAAAGCACCAGCCAAGGTACAATATCCTCCTGAAAGATGATAAGACATATCCGTGGATATGCATTAAGAATGAGCACTTTCCAAGGGTGTTTCTTACACGGAAACTGATAGCCGACGGCTCCACATACCATGGACCCTACACATCAGTTCCGGCAGTCCGGACACTGCTTGAACTGATACGTCAGCTCTTCCAGATCAGGACATGCTCTCTGCCTCTGAACAACAGGTCAATTGCCGAAGGAAAATTCAAGGTCTGCCTTGAATATCATATCGGAAACTGCAAGGCACCGTGCATTGCGCTCATAAACGAAGAGGAATATAACCATCAGATTGACAAGATAAAACAGATCATCAAGGGTGACGTAGGGGCGGTCACCGGTCACCTGGAGGCACTCATGAAGAGATATGCATCGGAACTGAAGTTCGAGGAGGCCCAGAAGATCAAGGTGAAACTCGACCTGATTGCACGCTACCGCAGCAAGTCGATGGTAGTCAACACATCAGTCCGAAATGTGGATGTTTTCGGATGTTCTCAGGATGAGTCGTCAATGTTCATCACCTACATGAAGGTAGTGGCGGGTGCCGTCGTCCAGACCTGGTCAATTGAGCTGAAAATCAGACTTGAAGAGGAAAAGGAATCGGTTCTGGCAACCGCCATTACCGAGATCAGGCAGAGAGTGTCAAGCGATTCTCCAGAGATTATTGTACCATATATGCCTGAAATTCAAATAGATAAAGTTAATTACTCCGTGCCAAAGAGAGGTGACAGGCACAAGCTGCTTGAGCTTGCAAACCGTAACGCAGTCTTTTTCAGGCTTGAGCGGCAGAAAAAGGCTGTGGAACAATCAAAGGAGAAAAGGACAGGTCGTAACCTTGAAAAGATGATGAAGGATCTTCATATGCCCGTTGTACCGGTTCATATCGAATGTTTTGACAACTCCAATATCCATGGAGAATCTGCCGTGGCAGCCTGCGTTGTATTCCGGAACGGGAAGCCCTCAAATAAAGATTACCGTCATTTCAACATCAAGACAGTAGCGGGTCCTGACGACTTTGCTTCTATGGAGGAGGTCATATACAGACGTTACAGGAGAATGATAGATGAGGATATTACCCTTCCGCAACTGGTGGTGATAGACGGAGGCAAGGGACAGCTCTCATCTGCAATGAAGAGCATAGATGCCCTGGGACTAAGGGGTAGGCTGACTGTGATTGGCATCGCCAAGAGACTTGAGGAGATTTATTTTCCCGGAGATTCCGTACCTCTCTATCTTGATAAGAACAGCATAACCCTGAAAATAATTCAGCATCTGAGAAACGAGGCTCACCGGTTCGGCATAAATTTCCACCGGGGGAAGAGAAGTTCAAAAATGAACAGCTCGTTCCTCGATGAAATTCCCGGAATAGGAGAGAAGACCAAGGAGCTGCTCCTGAAAAAATTTGGCTCGGTGAAAAAGATGGCAGAAGTCCCGAAGGAAGAGCTGGAGTCAGTCATCGGAAAGAAAAAAGCGGCGATTATCACCACGGCTTTCCAAAACCCGCACAGCGGACACAATTCTTAATGGTCTGCGTCCAATTAGAATTCATGATACTTGTCCACAAACTTTAAGCTCCGATACGCCTGACAGCTATCGGGGTCCAAATCGTCACTATTGCCTGCTGCCCGGGGAAAAATGATTTTTTTCCACGTGGAACACTTTTTTCGCCGAACAAGCATAAATGCCTGTATAACAACGAGTAAGCATGTGTTACCTGCTGCCTTAACTTCGCGAGAATCAAAAATTTTCCGTCAGGCCGGCAGTCCCCCGAAGATTTTCTTCAGAAAACGGTGAAAGGAATGGACTCCGTTAGGTTTCCAGAACATCATTATGCACTGGTTGGTGATCAGGTTTATATTTTCCTTTTCCAGTTCGGCAATCATGGATTTTGTTTCAGCCCCCTGTTGGATCCATAAATCTTTTATCCCGTGTGCAATTGTCTCCCTGGCCACCGAAAGGGTCTCCTCTTTCGGTGTCATGAAAATAACCCCCCTGATGTCAGGCGGCAGTTCATTCACGGAGTTGTAGCATTTCACCCCATCGATTGTGTCTGCTTTGGGATTGACGGGTACCACGTCCATCCCCTTTTTACGGAGGTCTTTGAACATTTGATTACCGAATTTCTTCGGATCTCTTGATACTCCTGCCACAGCATACTTCTCCAGTGACAGGAATCGTGCAACATCTTTCATTTTTTTCTCAGTGTTGAAAATATTACAAATTCAGTTAGTGCTGACTTCGTCTCTGAATCGGGGTAGGTTTCAAGAATCCGTATTGCCCTGTCAGAATACTCCTTCATCTTTGTACCGGCATATTCAAGGCCATTGTTTTCCTTTACGAATTCGATAACCTCCCTTATCTCCCTTTTTCCCTTTTTCTTCCTTCTTAAAACCCTGATTATGTGGCGTCTCTTCAACGGTCCGGCTTCCCGGAGTGCATGTATCAGCGGAAGGGTGATCTTTTTCTCCTTGATGTCATTACCCTCCCTCTTGCCTGTAAGTCCGTCGCCTGTGTAATCAAGCAGGTCATCCTTGATCTGGAACGCCACGCCGAGATACTCACCGAACTCCTTCATTCGTGCAATCGTCTCCCTGTCGTCGGTGACGGAGCTTGCCCCGCAGGCGGTGCACGCCGAGATGAGGGCTGCGGTCTTCATCCTGATTATCCTGAAATAATCCTCTTCCTTAATATCTAGTTTGCGGGTCTTCTGAAGCTGCACCAGTTCGCCCTTAACTATCTCCTTAACGGCTTCAGACACTATTCCCAGCATGTTGAATTTCTGTTTTTCAACACTTATGAGCAGGCCCTGGGCCAGAAGGTAATCACCCAGCAGGACCGCAATTTTTGAATTATAAAGAACATTTATTGACGGCAACCCGCGTCTCTCAGAGGCGTCATCAACCACATCGTCATGTACGAGGGTTGCGGTGTGCAGCAGTTCGATGAAGGTGGCGGCGACAAAGGTTGTCTCACTGACAGTCCCGTTAAGCTTCGCCGTCAGGAATACAAGCAACGGCCTCATCTGTTTGCCCTTCCGGCGTATTATATTGTTGAGAATGAGATGAAAGAATGGAATATCGCTTTGCAGGGTACGTCTGAAATATGAATCAAACTGACGCATCTCTGCCGCAACAGGCTTCATTATATCTGTGAGGGCCGCCATTCCGGATAGAGCGTAATTAGTTCAAAAGTAAAACAAAATGTGGAAAATAATCCCTCATGAAGGAATCCGCGTCATGAAAACTGCAGGAAAATTTATAGCGGTAGCTTATTATCCTCAAGAAACCTCTTCTGGAAGAACAGGATAGACAGTACTCCCGTGGTGATTGAAGTATCGGCAATATTGAAAACAGGCCTGAAGAAGATGAATGACTGTCCGGGCTTGATCGGTGACCAGTCGGGCCATTGGGTTTCTATTACGGGAAAATAGAGCATATCCACCACCCTTCCCTGGAGGAACGATGAATAGCCGCCGCCTTCCGGAAACATTGTGGCGGGAGTGTGCCAGCTCTCACTGAAGATCATTCCGTAAAATGCACTGTCAATCAGGTTGCCTGTGGCACCGGCAATAATGGCGCTGACTGAAAGGATAAGGCCCAGACTGGCCTTCTTTCTGATGATGCTGGCAAGGTACCAGGAGATTCCGATTATAGCCAGCATCCTGAATATGGTGAGAGCAGCTTTCCCGGTTTCCCCACCCCACTCCATCCCGAACGCCATACCGTTGTTCTCAAGGAAATGGATCCTGAACCAGGTGCCCAGCACGGGGATCTCCTCGCCAATGACCATGCTGGTCTTGATAATGATCTTGAAGACCTGATCAACAATCAGGATTGAAAAAATCAGAAGAAGTGCTTTATTCCTGGCCGACATCTGTTAAACAATTAAGCCGCAAAAATAGAAAAAAAGTCAGTCATCTCAGTGATCAACTTACAGATGCCTTTACTTGCACAAGGTCAGGACCGGTAATTCAATAATAGAGAAACCTTTTTATCTTAAGTGTGGCTGTTTTCTGAAAGGGTTCGGGCTGATAGACAACCAGCTGCAGCTGGCTGTACTTGTTGACCTTGGAGTTGACATACCTGCGCAGCTCCTCAAGGTACTCATCGACTATCAGTTCGGCCTGATCGGAGAAGTCCTTCTTCATCTGCCGGTATTTGGCCTGCAGCTCTTCGATATTGACATGGACCATTGCCACCAGCTTGCCCTTCTGCTCAACGACAAGCGACTCGATCACATGGCCGAAGTCGTTGATCACGGACTCGATCTCCTCGGGATAGATATTCTCGCCGCTTGAACCGACTATCATATTCTTGATCCGTCCTTTTAAGCTCAGATAGTTCTCATCGTCAATGAAGCCCAGGTCGCCGGTCCGGAACCAGCCATCAGGTGTCAGAACTTCGGCACTCATACCCGGCTCCTTGTAATAACCTTTCATGACATTGTCACCCCTTGCCCACACTTCACCCTGGCCGGTAACCGGATCGGGATTATGGATCTTAAGTGTGACACCCTCCATTGCCGGTCCGGTTGTTCCCAGCTTGCAGGAGCCGACTTTAGTGCCGGCAAGCAGTGGTGAAGTCTCTGTGAGGCCGTACCCGATGGCATAGGGAAATCCTGCATCAAGCAGGAACTGCTCGACGGTCGGGTTAAGCTTGGCGCCGCCGATGCCGAAAAATCGAAGCCTGCCGCCAAAGGTTTTATATATCTTTTTGCCGGCAATCTTGTTTAGCAGTTTTCTGACCGGTGTTTTATGATACAGGAATGAAACGATCTTGTTCTTGCTGAAAGAGGGAACGATCTTGTTGAAATAAATCTTTTCCATGATCAGCGGCACCGCAAGCATTGTGGTTGGCCTTACCTCCGCCAGGGCGGGCAGCAGTACTGAAGGTGTCGGAGCCTTGCGGAGATAGTATATGGATGCTCCGTTGAACAGAGGAAGGATCAGTCCCAGCGTCTGCTCATAAGTATGTGACAGAGGGAGAATAGACAGAAAGACATCAGTATCAACAACTTTCTGAATTGTCAGCACCTGCCTCGCTGTAAAGCATATGTTCCGGTGGGTCAGCATCACCCCCTTTGACTTCCCGGTTGTTCCCGAGGTGTAGATGATCACGGCCAGGTCTTCTTCCGAGACCCTGTAGTCTCTCCGTGGCTTCAGCCCGGGATCATATCCTGCTCCCCTGTTACCCGAAATAACAGCAAAATCATCCGCTGTGATAACAGTCTCCATGGTTTTCGACGAGAATCCCGCCACCTTGGAGGTGAGACCGGCGGACACAAACAGGACCCTGGCACCGGAATGTGTCAGCACGTTTGCAACCTCCCCGGCTGAGAAGTCGGGCAGAATAGGAACGGCTACCGCCCCCATCGACGTAATTGCAAGATATGTGACACCCCAGTTTGGCATGCTGCTACACAGGATGGCCACCCTGTCACCCGGCTGAACCGAGTATTCTTCAAGCAGACGCATCACAGAGTCTGTTCTCTCCTTTAGCTGGTTATAGCTGATAACCTCTTCTCCCACAAAACCCATCGCCTTGTTCTCTCCGTGTCTTCTGAAGCTCTCTCCGGCAAGGAACGGGATAGTCAACACCTGATTGTTATCCATTTTGTTTTTGTTAAAACAGAGTGCAAAGGTACGCTTTATTTAATATAAGCGAGCCCCATCACCTTAAACAAAACACGTGATAAAATGTTTTACTTTTGCTGATACCAAAAAAAAGATTCTATGGCCGTAATCCGTGTCACAAAAGAATTTCGGTTTGAGATGGCTCATGCGTTGCATAATTATGACGGTCCGTGTAAAAATGTACATGGTCACTCCTACATTCTTTACGTCACTTTTATCGGAGAGCCGGTGAATGATCCGGATAATACGCGCAACGGCATGGTAATGGATTTTGGTGACATGAAGAAGATTGTCCGCGAGAGCGTCGTTGACAGGTTTGATCATGCGCTCATGATTGCCGGCTTTGCACCGCAGGAGTCGGTTGAAAGCTACAGGAAACATTTCGGGAATGTCATCGTTTCACCGTACCAGCCGACATGCGAGAACATTGTAGCTGACATCGCTGCCATCCTGACCGGTAAGACTCCATCCGGAGTCTCACTTTACAGCATAAAATTATATGAAACCGCCACCGCCTTTGCGGAGTGGCATGCATCTGACAACCTGCGACAGTGACGGAGAACGATAACAGGCTCTTTCTGCTTGATGCATATGCCCTGATATTCAGGTCTTATTATGCATTCATCAAAAACCCGAGGGTGACATCAAAGGGGATGAACACCTCGGCGGTATTCGGTTTTCTTCTCACCCTTGAAGATCTCCTTACCAGGCAGAAACCGACACATATTGCGGTAGTATTTGATCCGGCAGGCCCCACCTTCAGGAATGAAATCTACCCTGCCTACAAGGCAAACCGCGATGCTACGCCAGAGGATATCAAGTTAGCTGTGCCTTACATCAAACGCCTTCTTGATGCTTACCGCATACCCGTCATAGAGGTTCCGGGATTCGAGGCTGATGATGTGATCGGGACTCTTGCCCGAAAGGCGGCCGAAGAGGGCTATACGGCATTCATGATGACACCCGACAAGGATTTTGCGCAGCTGGTCACAGACAGGGTTGTTATGTACAGACCTGGTCGCGGAGGCGGTGAGGCTGAGATATGGGGAGTGAAGGAGATCATCAGGGAGTATGGTGTTGCCCCCGGCAATATCACCGACCTCCTGGGTCTGATGGGAGACAGCTCGGACAATATACCGGGGGCCCCCGGTATAGGCCCTAAGACTGCCTGTAAGCTCATCAGTGAACACGGGAGCATTGAGACCCTCCTCGAACACATTGCGGAGATCTCAGGCCGGCAAAAGGATATCCTCGAGCAGAACAGGGAGCAGATACTGCTTTCAAAGCGGCTTGCGACAATTGAACAGGATGTACCGGTGGAATTCAGACATGAGGAGTTGCACCGCCATGAGGTTGATATTGCGGCCCTGCGAAGACTTTACGAGGAGCTTGAATTTCGTACACTGGCATCACGCCTGCCTGCAGCTGGTGAAAGAGAGGCACATCCGGCTATAGGTGAGCTGCATTCTCCTGCTGCTGTCACGCATGCCGGCCAGCCAAAGCAGGGTTTGTCCTCTGTCCGGCAGGAGCCGGGTGACGGACTCTTCACATCCCAACAGGAACCGGGTGAAGGGCTTTTTGCCTCTCAGCAGCAACCGTCAGCTGAGCAGCAGGGTACCCTCTTCGGGGCCACCGCTGCCGGCACCACCTTTGCAACAATAAGCACCACTCCCCATAACTATACCCTCGCAGAAACAGCCGTGGAGGCAGAAGAACTGGCAGCCTGCCTGGCAGGACTCAGTGAGTTCTGCTTTGACACTGAGACAACCTCCCTTGATCCTCTGAACACCCAGCTTGTTGCAGTTGCATTCTGTTGGGAAAAGGGGTCGGGAACACTTCTGTGGCTTCCGCCGGACAGGGGTGAAGCCATGAATCTTCTCGAACCGTTCCGGCCTCTCTTTGAAAATGAGAAAATCAGGAAGACAGGGCAGAACCTGAAGTTCGATATACAGGTGCTGTCAGGATATAGCATCAGCGTAAAAGGGACCCTGTTTGATACGATGATGGCTCATTACCTGCTTGAGCCCGACATGCGCCATAACATGGACCTGCTGTCGGCAAAATACCTGAATTATGAACCTGTTCATATCGAGGAACTTATAGGTGAACGGGGTCCCAGGCAGAGGAATATGCGCGACGTGGACAAGGAGAGGGTGAAGGAGTATGCGGTGGAGGATACCGACGTGACATGGCAACTAAAGGATATATTTGAGCCGGCACTCAGAAAGGAGGGGCTTGACAGGCTGGCAACCGACATCGAGATGCCGCTCATAAGCGTGCTGGCGGCAATGGAGCGTGAGGGTATCATGATAGACGAAAGTGTCCTTAAAAATTATGCAGTCACACTCCGCGAGACCATTATCGGACTTGAAAAGGAGATTTATGCACTGGCAGGACAGGAATTCAACATCTCATCGCCGAAGCAACTTGGTGAGATCCTGTTCGTCAGGCTGCGTCTCGACGACAAAGCCCGCCTGACAAAGACCAGGCAGTACCGTACTGATGAGGAGGTGTTGCAGAGGCTCACGGCAAAGCACCCGGTGATAGGGAAGGTGCTTGAGTACCGCGGCCTGAAAAAGCTCCTCTCAACCTATGTGGAGTCACTCCCGGAGCTCATTGACAAAAGGACAGGGAGAATTCATACGACTTACAACCAGGCCGTTGCATCAACAGGAAGACTGAGTTCCACCAATCCGAATCTTCAGAACATCCCCGTCCGCGATTCCGAGGGAAGGGAGATACGCAAGGCGTTTATTCCAGCCAGTGGTAAGATCTTCCTCAGCGCTGACTATTCGCAGATCGAACTCAGGCTGATGGCTCACCTGAGTGGTGACAGTGCCATGGTTGGAGACTTTCTGTCAGGGCAGGATATCCATTCAGCAACGGCTTCAAAAATATTCGGCGTCCCGGTATCCGAAGTGACCCGCGAGATGCGCGCAAAAGCCAAGACAGCCAACTTTGGCATAATATACGGGATCTCAGCCTTTGGCCTCTCCGAGAGGCTCAATATCGGGAGAAAAGAGGCAAAAGAGCTTATTGACGGTTATTTCAATTCCTATCCGGGTGTGAAGGTTTACATGGATGAAAGCATCCGCCGGGCGAGGGAGTCAGGCTATGTTACAACCATGTTCGGACGAAGGCGCTATCTGCCTGACATCCAATCGAGGAACCAGGTTGTCAGAGGCAACGCCGAGCGCAATGCAATCAATGCTCCCCTGCAGGGCAGTGCCGCTGACATCATCAAGATAGCCATGGTAAGAATTGCTGCCAGGCTGGAGAAGGAGATTCCTGAGGCAAAGATGATTCTGCAGGTGCATGATGAGCTTATATTCGAAGTTGACACTGCCTCGGTTGAAAAACTCAGAGCCATGGTAACTGAGGAGCTGAAGGGAGCTGCTGACCTCAGAGTGCCACTGGAGGTAGACACCGGCACCGGGAACAACTGGCTTGAGGCGCACTGACCATGAGTATGAGAGCTATGGTAAGGGTGCTCTATTTCGGAGCTGCACAGGAGATTGCGGGAAAGGCTGATGAAGAGTTGACTGCTGCAGATACGGCATCGCTGCGCAGGGAGATTATTGTCAGATACCCGGCAATGCGCAATATTTCTTTCAGGATGGCGCTGAACAGGACCTTGCTCAGGGAGGAGTCTGAACTGAGTGATAATGATTTAATTGCAATACTTCCACCTTTTCAGGGGGGATGACATATCTTATTCTGACAATGAAACCCACATGATTGATCCAAATCACAAACACCAATGAAAATAATTCATTTTCAATCATGTGTGGTTCCATCCGACCTTTTGAAATTAAATATATACGGATGAAAAACAGGTATCTGATCAAGGGGCCGATAACACCTCTGCTTATTTCTGAATTAATTACACTTGGCAATAGTGATTCCTCCGCCGGAGCCGTGTCAA
The DNA here is from genome assembly GCA_964455705.1 of uncultured Rikenella sp. Lineage (GTDB taxonomy): Bacteria > Bacteroidota > Bacteroidia > Bacteroidales > VadinHA17 > SR-FBR-E99. Next base: position 32,706 of record CAYVYM010000008.1, on the reverse strand, counting down.
TATTCATTGGCAAGGTGCGCGATGATGAGGTGAACGGCCGGAGAGTCTCATCAATCGAATACTCCGCGTATGACGATATGGCCGGGAAAGAGGCTGAAGCGATAGTAAAATCGGTTCAGGCTGCCTTCAGCGATGTAAGGATGGTTGTAATCGTTCATTCCACCGGTGTGGTCAGAGCCGGGGAGACATCGCTGTTCATCATGGTGACATCAGGTCACCGTGATCACTCAACGCGGGCATGCCGCCACACCCTTGAGATGGTAAAGGAACGACTGCCGGTCTGGAAGAAAGAGCTGTTCTGATCAGGCTGTTACTGTACCTGCAAGCCAGAGGAACCCCTGAGAATTGACTGGTAGCGTGCTCTGTCCCCGGCGATGTTTATCGCCTCTTTCACCTGCGAGTCACGCGACAGGGAATATAGTACCATCCCGGCATCATAAAAATATCTTCCTGCGAGTTCGGATTCTATCAGTTCGGCAACATCTCCCCCGAATACCAACATATCTCTTTCGAGAGTATGACTGAGGCCCTCCCTGAGTTTTTCGATTATCTCACTGTTGTCATTTAAGAGATCCTCGTCCCTGGCAGAGGTGGTAAGCTCCTCAAGCAGTGTCTCGGAGTTTGTCCGGTAAGAGAACTTCCTCTCACCAAGAAACTCTTTAAAGCGCTCCATGTCGCGTTCATTCAGTTTAAGGCTGTCGAGCATCACAGGCTGAGGGTTTGACCAGTAATATTCCGTGGCATAATCAAATACCATGTTCTGAACATACAGTTCGCTGGTAAAGCGGTTAAGCATGTCTGATGACACTGTAATGTCTGGTATAATTCCGCCGCCGTCCTTCACCGGTCTTCCGTTCCTGGTTTTGAATGTCGTGATAAGAGAATCCGGGATGTATCCCACGCTCCCGTCCTCATTGGGATGTGAGAAGTCGACCGCCTGTATACACCGTCCGCTGGGGATGTAATATTTTGCCGTAGTGATCTTTACCTGTGCATTGTAGCTCAGTGGCCGGGCTACCTGCACCAGGCCCTTACCGAATGATCTTTCACCCACTATTACGCCCCGGTCGAGGTCCTGCAGCGCCCCGGCCACAATTTCAGAGGCGGAGGCAGATGCGCGGTTAATAAGTACAACAACCGGCATATCCGGTGCCACTGGGCTTTTCGAGGTGCGGAAGACAGCATCGAACTGCCTTGCCCTGCCCCTGGTACTGACAACCTCCTGTCCCGGTCTGACGAACAGGTTTACTATTTCAACTGCCTCATTCACAAGTCCGCCGGGATTGCTCCTGAGGTCGAGTATCAGATCCTGGGCCCCCTGCTTCTCCTTAAGGTCGATAAGAGCCCCCTTTACTTCGGCTATGCAGTTCTGGGTGAAATTGGTGAACCGGATATAACCGGTATTGTCATCCACCATCCCGTAATACGGGACTGCGGATATGGAGATCCTCTCTCTCCTGAGCTTTTTCGTCAGCTCATCTCCGTTGCGCCTGATAACTATCTCTGCTTCGGTCCCCGGCTCGCCCTTCAGCATGTTGGAGGCCTTGTCGGAGGTGACACCCTTGAGTGATACCCCGTCAATGCTGAGCATAACATCGCCCGGTCTGATGCCGTTCTTGTCGGCAGGAAACCCCTTATAGACATTGGTGACCTGAATGTAATCACCTGATTTTCTGATGAGAGAACCGAAACCTCCATATTTGCCCGTGGTCATGAAATCGAGGTCCCCGGAGTCCTCTTCAGGATAGAAAGAGGTGTATGGGTCAAGAGTTGAGAGCATTCCGGAGATGCTTTTGTGCACCAGCTTTTCCGGGTCGATCTCATCAACATAGAAAGCGTTGAGTTCCCTCAGCAGGGATATATAGATGTCCAGGTTCCTGGTTAGTTTGAAATCCTTGCTCTCCTGGCCTCCCATAAGGAATCCCAATGCCAGGGTTGCCGTGATGATCATTGCCCCTGCCAGCAATATCTTTTTTCTGATTACGCTTCTCATAAAAGAAATTTTCGCAAAGTTAATATTTAAGACGTGTCAATCTCCCGATCACCTCTATCACAGATTTCCGGGTCTCGTCATAGCTCCTTATTACCGTATCATTCCAGATAATTGCCACCTCGAGCCGACTGGCGCTGCCGGAGAGGGTCTCCTTCAGCGTTGTTTTATTCATCCTCCATGCCTCTCTTATCCTTCTCCGGATCAGGTTGCGGTCAACGGCTTTTTTAAAGTGCCTTTTAGGTACAGAGATAAGCACTCTCACCGGTTGAAGATTCGCATCGGCAGGCAAGATCCTGTATATTATCCTGAGAGGGGGCAGGTTGAGTGTGCGGCCTCCTGAAAAGAGTTCGCTGACGGCCTTTATGCCGCAGAGTCTCTCCCCCTTGCTGAATGATGCATCTGTTTGTGTCATTTACACAGAGAAAACATCGACCTGTCCGGAGAGATGCTTTCTATTGGCAGGTCATATCCGTGGCGGACTATTTGTTGCTCTTGTTATATTCCCTGAGGAAACAGTCAAGGGCCATGCTCATTGATGGAGCCTTTGGGTTTGGGGCCTGAATGTCAAGCCGGAACCCCTCGTTGGTCACCGCCTCTGCAGTAGTAGGCCCGAAGGCCGCAATCTTGACCTCCCCCTGAGTGAATGTCGGGAAGTTTTCCTTCAATGACTTGATTCCCGAAGGACTGAAGAAGACAAGTATGTCATAGTCAAGGTCCTTGGAATCAAAACCCCTGCTGATTGTACGGTACATCGTGCCAATCATAAAATTAATATTATGTTTTTTCAGCAGTTCGGGTATGTCTGTCTTGTGCGGATCAGAAAGAGGGACGAAAAAGTTCTCCTCGCGGTGTTTTACTATTGTGTCAATGAGATCTTCAAAATTTGCTTTACCGTGGAAAATCTTCCTCTTGCGGTAAACTATGTACTTCTGAAGGTAAAAGGCCACATTCTCAGTGATGCAGAAATACTTCATGGTGTCAGGGACGGTGATTCGCATCTCGTCACAAATCCTGAAATAGTGATCAATAGCAGTCTTTGAGGTAAAGACTACTGCCGTAAATTCGGGCAGGTTGATCTTCTGCTGTCGGAAGTCCTTAACGGGAATACCCTCCACCTGAATGAATTGTCTGAAATCGATTTTCAGATTGTATTTTTTTGCGAGCTCGAAATATGGTGATTTCGGATTGTTTGGCTCAGGCTGCGACACTAGTACCTTCCTTATCTTCAAAGCCATAAGTTTTAAGTTCAACCTCCACTTTTTACCAGGCCTGATCAGAAGACACCGAGTATCTTCAGGATGACCAGAACCGGTAAGACTTCAAGGGCACAAAGGTACAAAATGAAATACAAAAATGGGATATGCCTGTAAGTAAAAATTGACAGCAGCCTTAATATACGGATTATGAGGAATATAGCAGTGATTACAATTCCCGTTACGATGAAGGGATAATTATTATTAACAGGCGCGAAAAGAATAATGGCGTTGAGGATAAAGAGCAGGATTGCATTGGCGAACCAGGCATTGTAAACCACATTCATATACTCACGGAAGAGGTTTTTCCATCCGGTAACTTCAGCCGCGATGATGCATGTAAGGTGCCGGACCACAAGGGCAGCCAGAAAGGATGCTGAGAGGATGACGGTCAGCCTTACTGATGGTGACGGGTGGTCATAATGTATGCTGTCAGTGAGCAGCAGCGCGATGGTGGCGAACAGGCCTGTGTTCAGGATGGTGAAAATATTCCTGAAAATCGAAGGCCATCCGAACAGTTCCGATGTGTCGGGGGGCGCCAGCTCCGACTGCCGCCTGAATGCCAATGATGACAATCCCGTCAACATTCTCTTTCTGCCGAACGACATCAACAGTGTTATAATGAGCAGCGACAGGGAGAGGATTACAAAGCTGAAATCGCTATTGATTTTCTCTAACGGCAGCGGTTGTCCTCTAACGCGTCCGGCGTCGGTTACATGACCTGTTTTCAGGGCATGCTGATGAATACCTCTGTCGGGCCCCTCCGTTGAGAAGGGATGCAGGGGAATGATCCGGCCAATACTGAACTCCTCCTGTGGTGCAGGATCTGGCAGAGTATCAGTTGCAACAATACTGCCGGTATCTCCCTGGTCGGTTATCATGCCGGAATTCTAAAAGTATGCGGGCCGGCCGGGGTACAATTCAGCCAGTATATTGTTTGCCAGTCGCGACGCTCCTATCCTGAAATAGTCGCGTGACAGCCATTTGTCTCCGAGCATATTCTTAACGATGAAGTAATAAATCATCGCCTCATCCGGGGAGACTATTCCGCCTGCGGCCTTAAAACCTATCATTATGCCTGTCTCATTCCAGTAGTCGCGTATCGCACGGCACATCACCCAGGCAGCCTCGGGTGTTGCCGACACCTGGCTCTTTCCCGTGGAGGTCTTGATAAAATCGGCGCCCGACTCCATCGCCACAATGGAGGCCCGGTATATGTTCCTCTCGTCCTTTATCAGCCCCGTCTCAAGTATCACCTTGAGTGTGGCTTCTCCGGCATACTGTCTGATAGTTTTGAGTTCATCAATTGCCGTGTCATAGTCGCCCTCGAGGAATGTCCCCACAGGCATCACAATGTCTATCTCATCAGCGCCCATCCTTACTGCCAGCTCCGTCTCCAGAGTCTTAACCTCGAGGAATGTCTGTGAGGTCGGGAATGAGGCTGACACCACTGCGAGACGGACACCGCTGCCGGCCAGTTTCTCGCGGGCTATTGTAACAAAGTTCGGAAAGACGCACAGGGCCGCCACAGTGCTTATATCGCTGTAGCTGAAGCGAAAGGCGGCGGTCCTTTCGGCAAAGCTCCCTATCGTTCCGGTGCTGTCGGTGGTGTTGAGGCTTGTGAGGTCAAGAAAGGAGAAAATTTCCTTCAGAACAGGAACCCTCCCGACTGAACGGGTCATCCTTTCAGCCTCGGTAATGCATTCTCCCATCTCCCCGGGCGAGTAGTCATGGTTTAACAGCTTCTTGTATAATTTGGTCATAATGAATGATATGTAATAGCCAACTGGTGTTATGTGCCGGCCGGTAAACACGGGTCAATTTAATTGTTTTTAATGAAACACACATGTTTCTGTAAAACAAACAAGGAGGGGTGACTTATTTGCGCAGGCTTTTATTTCTTGCGAGAGATGCAAAAATGCCCGCAAAGCAGAGTACCGAGAAGATTATAAAGGCGCTCTTCATGGCACTCATTAGTTGCGGATAGTTGCCGGGATCAATTTTTGCCTGGCCCATATAAAGTGCCAGGAGCATCAGGGCTATCGCCATACTGAATGTCTGGCCCACGTTTCTCATGGTGCCGAGCATCCCGGATGCATTACCGAGCTGTCTCTTTTCAACAGAACTCATGATGGCGTTTGAGTTAGGGGAGGAGAAGAGTGAAAAGCCGGCGCCCATAATGACCAGCACCACAGCGATGAAAGCCACGGATGTCTGCTCACTTATGAAACAGAGCAATATCAGTCCGGCCGCTGAGATGGCCATGCCTGTGGAGGCCAGCACGCCCGGATTGTGTTTGTCTGACAGTTTACCGGCAGCGGGAGAGATAAGTGCCATTGTCACCGGCCACACCATCAGTACAAATCCGGCATCACGGGGCCCCAGATCCTTGATATACTGCAGAAAGAGACTGAGAAAGAATCCTATCGCGCTGGTGGCAGCATAATGGATAAGTGCTGCAAGGCTGGAGAATGCAAAGACCCTGTTTCCTGAGATCAGGGTTATGTCGAAAAGGGGGTGTGCAGTACTCTTCTCCCGCAAGATAAAAAGAGGCACAAGAGCCAATCCGGAGGCAGTAATGATCCATCCCTGCAATGATGGCAGCTTCGAGAAGCCGAACATTAATCCTGCGATTGACAGCCCGTATACCACCGCACCTGTCCAGTCAAAGTTTTCGCCCTTTGCATCGGCCCACTCTTCCTTCATTCGGCGACGGATAAGGATGAGACAGATTATTCCCATCGGTACCAGGAAGGCGAAGATGCTTCTCCATCCCAGGTATCGTGTGAGGATACCGCCCAGGAAGGGCCCCGAGGCCAGTCCTGCATATACCGCCGTGACATTGATACCCATTGCGCGTCCGCGCTCACCCGGAGGGAAGACAGAGGTAAGTATGGCCATGTTGGTGCCGAACATCATTGCTCCTCCGGCACCCTGGAGGATCCTTACGCCGATGAGCCATTTTATACCCGGGGTGAATGACAGCATGATCATTGACAGGGTAAAGATTACCAGCCCCGCGGTGAATATTTTCTTACGACCGAGGATATCACCTGCCCTGCCGGCCGGAAGCAGCAGGATGGAGGTGGTAAGCATATAACTGCTGACTATCCAGTTCAGGGTTACGGCATTGACACCCATCTCATCTCCGATGGAAGGCAGGGCGAGATTGATTGATGAGCCCATAAATGGCGTCAGGAATGATGCGAATGCTGTGACCGTCAGGACGGATCTCTTTAACTCTTTATCAGTCATTCCCTGTTTCTGCTGTCAGTAATGATTGTTACAGGTCCGTCATTGATGAGCTCTATATCCATCATTGCCCCGAAGATGCCGGTGCTTACGCTCCGCTCGAGCAGAGCCTCGGTGTTTGCAATGAAAGCCTCATACAGGGGTATCGCCTTTTCGGGCCTGGCAGCCCTTATATATGAAGGCCTGTTTCCTTTTTTGATTGAGGCGTGGAGGGTGAACTGGCTGACTATCATTATGTCACTCCCCGTCTCCACGACAGAGAGGTTCATCACCCCGTCACTGTCATCAAAAAGCCGCATGTTGACCACTTTGGCGGCCAGCCATGCTGCATCGTCACCGGTGTCGGCATCTTCAATGCCAACGAATACAAGGAGACCCCGCCCTGTTGATGAACGTAACTCCCCGTTGATGGTTACGGAGGAGCTCTTAACTCTCTGGATTACTACCCTCATTTGACTGAACAGAGAGGTAAAAATAGTAATAATTGACTATTTTTGAGCCCTTCCTGTTGGCCATGGATCCGGTTACGATTATAGGTATAGCTCTCGCCCTCTCGTTTGACAGCTTTGCGGTTTCACTTTCGTGTGGTGTCATGGAATCAAGAATCCGCTTCCGTAATGCGATGCGCATTGCCTTTGTCCTTGCCCTTTTTCAGGGAGGTTTTACCGTTCTTGGCTTCTTTCTCGGATCAACGGTACGCCAGTTCATTGAGAAGTATGACCACTGGGTCGCATTCGGTCTTCTTATGATCCTTGGGGTCAGGATGGTGAATGAGGGAATGAAGAAGGATGATCAGAAAGCGCCGGTTGATTTCAACAGGCTCACAGTATTGCTGACCATAGCAATTGGCACCAGCATAGATGCCTTTGCCGTAGGCATCAGTTTTGCCCTCCTGAAAGTCCAGATATGGGTTGCCGGAATCATTATAGGAGCCGTGACATTCCTTGCGTCGATGACAGCGATACGCATCGGGAAGTCGGCAGGCAGCCGCCTCGGATCAAGGGTAGAGATACTCGGTGGTCTTATCCTGGCAGCCATAGGCATAAAAATACTCATAGAACATCTTACCGGGGCCACCTGACAGCCGATACTCCTTCATGTTAACAGAAGCCCCGGCCTGATTTCCGGGGCCCCGGTCAGAAGGTTGCTGCCTGCAAATCACCTGGCCTCTGATCTCACAGTACGCAGCCCGAATACAGGCCCCGCCATGTTATGCGCCTTCGCCTCTATGCGAAGTGTAATGCTGCTCCTGCCACGTGTCAGTTCAACGGGGATAGGATATTCCACGAATATAAACGCCCCGTCATTCTTGTTTGAGATGTTCTCAGTTGCGATAACCTTTCCGTCAACCGTTATATCGAATGTTTTGCCTCCGGGAAACCCTCCCCAGTACTCCGCAACCACGCTGTTGGCACTGTTGGGGTCAATCTTCATTGAGACCGAAAACCAGCCACTGCGAGTTTCACGATGGGGCCTCTCCCTGAATCTGCCCGGACTGGTTCTCTCTCCCTTGAAGTTATGATCCCTCTCAGGCTGCATCTCTCCCGGCTGGAAGAAATCTACAGTGACAGCTTCAAGCCTCTTTTTGTACTCGAGCTGTGCAGTGTATTCCGCCTCTCTCTCATTCCATGCCTCTTCTGAAAACATGTCCCAGAAGATTGAATACCTGGTGTCATAGGTTGAATAGAACGGTTTCAGCTGTACATCCCTGGGCCTGCCTGTGTTGTCAAGCCTGAAGGTGTTCGCCCTCCCTTCAACGGGAACCGTCCATGACACAGGATTCCTTTCAGTTGTCATGAGAACAGGCACATATAGTGGATCAGGTGCGGTGCTGTCTGTCACAGGCCCCAGTTCACCGGCAAGGACCACCGGACCGTTGAACAGCGCTACTCTCAGCGAATCATCAGGCATCGCTTCAAGCCTCAGGCGGAAGGGCAGGTGGACAACTATCATGTCACCGCTCTTCCATTTTCGCGTTACCGCGATAAAGGATCCCGGCTCCTGCCTTACTCTTTTCTTTTTCCCGTTGACAAAAATCTCAATACCGTCTTTCGCCCATGACGGATACCGGATATAGATGGTGAGGTCCACAGGCTTCTCTGTCGTTATTTCAAGTGAGGTGCCCTGCTCTTCAGGATACGTGGTTGTCTGGGTCAGCTTAACACCCTTTTCTTTCCAGTTGAGTTCAGATGCAATATACTGGGAAACATACAGTTCACTGTTATTGTGGTAATAGATTGACCTGCCGTATCCGGCGTGATTTTCCATCCCTGTGCCGATGCAGCAGGTGAACCACTCGGGGTCCTGGAAATCCTTGTATCCTCCCATATCAAGTGAGAGATTATATACCACCCTTCCTGTTTCCGGATGCTGTGATGCCAGTATATGGTTGAACAAAGCCCTTTCATAGAAGTCCGCTGTTTCCGCCGAGGCAGTCCACCCGAAGAGATGGCCGGTCAGCTTGAGCATGTTGTAGACGTTACAGGTTTCGGTTGTGCCGTCACCAAGCCTGTTTCTGAGCTTATCAGGCTCGCCGAAGTACTCATTGTTTCCATGACCGCCGGTAACGTACGAATGGTGTTTCACGACGGTTTCCCAGAAGAACTCCGCACTGTTTCTGTCGGTGGTATCGCCCGTCAGTTCGTAGCGGCGGGCAAGACCGATTAGCTTCGGGATATTTGTGTTGCCGTGTTTTCCCGGAAGGATGTCTTCACCGCGCGATAAGGGTTCGAGAATGAACTTGTCCTGAAAAATGTGCGACATTTCCAGGTATTTTTCCTTGCCGGTATCGGCATACAGATCGGCAAGCACCTCCAGCATGCCACCATATTCGCAGTGGAGCATTGTTTCTACCTGTTCGGGAGAGAGGTCGTCAACGACTGTATAGATCCAGTCAGCAAATTCTTCGGCGATTTCGAGCGCTGTTGTATTGCCGCACATCCGGTATGCATCGCGGAGTCCTGCAATGATCTTATGCTGTGTGTAAAAGGGAGCCCAGATGCCATTCAGGTCAAAGCCTGCGGAGCGGATGATCCCCTGACTGACCTGTTCCTCAAAGATCTTCTTTGCACCGGGTGAAGCCCCTATATATCCTGATCCGTCCGCATCCTGGCACGCCTTAAGTTCGCTGACTATATAGCTGACCCTGTCAGAGAATTCGGCCTGTCCTGTCGAAAGATACATCATCGAGAGGGCGCTCAGGTAGTGACCCAGGCTGTGTCCGGCCAGGGTTTCCGCTTCCCATCCCCCATAGTGATCTGCCCGTGGCTTAAGGCCGGCTTCGCTGCGGAAGCGTGCAAGCAACCTGTCGGGTTCATAGTTTAGCAGCACCTTTGCATTGAGCTCCATCGCATGACCGAACGGGCCGTCAAGCAGCCTGACCTCATCAAGGCTGAAGGGCAGCACCCTGAAATCCACCGTCCCGGCTCCTTCCGTACGAACCGTAACAGCCTTCTCCCTGCCGCTGCTTTTCCTGCTGCGGCCACTCTCACCTCCGCCGGCGATCTCGTCGCCGCCACTACCGCTCTTCCTGCCGCTGTTACTCTCACAACCACCGCAGGCCACTGCCAGCATAGCGGTCAGCAGGCTTATGATAAGAATTTTCCCTTTCATTCGTATAGCATATTTATTTTATTGTTTTCAAAATGGAATCATATATCGTTCGCGGTTCCTGAAGACGGCCATCTCCCTGTACCCGGCACGCTTCAGCAGATCATATGCCTCATCAAAATACTGTCCTATCCGTCCGGGAAAATGGGCATCGGAGTTGACGCACACCGGTACACCATGTTCCGCAAACAGAGGAAGATATCTCCTGTCAGGATAAAAGTCGTGCAGCGGCTTGTTCCTGCCATTGGTGTTCAGCTCAAAGGCAACATCATGGATTTCAAGGGCTGCTGCCATCATGCTGTAGAGGTGTGTGATGTCATCATCAGGGGTGAAGCGGTGTATCCTTACCAGGTCAGGGTGGCCAATGATGTCAAAGAAACCAGTGGCGGCAGCCTCACATACAAGGTTGAAATAGTTTTCATAAACCAGGCCGATCTCCTTGCCTATGTAATACTCCGGCCCGAGGTCAACTGACTCTTCACCGAGGTAATGGACAGATCCGATAATATAGTCAAAGTTGAAGGCGCTGATAAGCCTTTCGGTCTCCTTTTCCAGGTTTGGAATATAATCGACTTCAAGACCCAGCCGCACCGCTATCTCCGGATGCTCTTTCCGGAGCCTCATTACATGTTCGGCATATTCAGGAAGACGGTCATGATCCATGCACCACTGCAGGCGCTCGCCGGCCGGGTTCAGATGATCGGAAAATCCTATCTCACGAAGACCCTTTTTCACCGCAGCTTCTATACAGGCCTCAGGCTCCGTCTTACCGTCGCTGTAGGTGGTGTGAACATGATAATCAGTTCTGTAAATCATGGTCTTGTAATGAGCATCGAAGTTTGTCAAAATTAAAAAAGGTGAACGAATTTATCAGCAGATTGTTCTAAATTTGCAATTACTCATGGCCTTAGTGATTATACCACAGAAGAAAAAATGCAGCTGTCTCTCATGCGAGCTCAGAAACCTGGCGTTCTCAAGCCTGAATGATGAGGATATAGCCCGTGTATGTGACACCAGAGAAGAGAAAGCCTATGCAAAGGGCGAGGTCATACACTCAGAGGGGGATAGCATACAGGACTTCAAGTACCTTAAGAACGGGCTTGTGAAGCTCTACAAGGAGACCGACAACGGTGAAGAACAGGTCATAACAATAACGAGGCCTTTTGAATTCGTCAGCAACATCAGCGTATTCCATGAGGACAAGTACAGGTACTCTCTCTCTGCCCTTGAAGATTCAGTTGTATGCTGTATACCAATTGGCCTGATAAGGGAGCTTATAATCCGGAACGGCAATTTCGCCCTCAACCTAATAACTGCACTCTCACGCACATCGGAGAATATAATATCGCTGGGATTGGAGATCAGGAAAAGAAATCTGGCCGGCAGGATAGCCTATGTGCTACTTTATTTTTCAGGAGAGATATATCACTCAAGGATATTTGACCTTCCGGTCTCCCGGAAGGAGATCGCCGACCTTATAAGCATGAGTTCAGCCAATGTCATCCGCACTTTTTCAGAGTTTCGTCGTGACGGCATCATAAATTCAAACGGCCGGACCATAGAGATAACAGATATGAGCAAGCTGGAGGTGATCTCCAGGAGAGGCTGATTTTAGTGCAAAATCATTATACTAATTTCGTTTTCATCTGTCTCACCATGAAAAACATCACAGGTATTCTTATCATCATTGGAACCATGATTCACGGGCTCATCGCCTCACAATCAGCAACTGATACCGCAGGCAGGGCCGGCCAGGCAATGTATACCGTTGACGGTACCAGGCATGGTGTCAGCTTTTTTCCCAGGGTACAGCATCCGGGTGTTGAGTACGAGGCGGGTGAAAAACTACTCTTTGACAGGTACCATTCATACAATGTTATCTGTCACTGGATGAACCGGTGGGCGGACGAGCATCCTGAGATTGTGTCCCTATACGAGGTTGGTCGCAGCTATGAAGGCTGGCCGGTGTGGCAGATGACTCTCACAAGCAGCAGAAACGGGTCAGACACAGATAAGCCTGCCGCATTTTTTGAGGGTAACAGGCACAGCGGGGAGATAGCCAGCGCTGAGTCAGTGCTATGGCTTGCACAGCATCTCATTGATGGATACGGGAATGACTCAGTCTTAACCAGCCTGCTCGATAACTTCACCATCTACCTTCGTCCCGTCAATAACCCTGACGGGCATGAGCTTTATCTTAACACGGCTCAGAGCAACAGAAGCACCGTCAGGCCTCATGACACTGACAATGACGGGCTCCTGGACGAAGATCCGCCGGAGGATCTTGACGGTGACGGAATAATACTGACTATGAGATGGCCTGACAGAGTAAACGGCACCATGATACCAGACCCGGATGATCCATCCGGACGTATAATGAAAAGAGTTCCCCGCGGGGAGGGGATATATTCAACCAGCAGCGAAGGGATTGATAATGATAATGACGGTCGTATCAATGAGGATGGCATAGGCGGACTCGATCTTCACAGGAATTACCCGGAAAACTGGCGCCCTGAGAGTGAGATGACAGGAAGGGGCTTCACACAGAGAGGCGCAGGAGAGTATCCACTGAGCGAACCGGAGACAAGGGCTGTCTTCACATTCCTGATGACACACCCGAATATATATGTTGTCAACTCAATGGACACAAGGGTACCAATGCACCTCCGCCCGCCCTCAACATCACCCTCGGCAGAGAGAATGTACCCGGAGGACCTGAAGTGGTACAGGTATTTTGATGATCTGGGAAAGAAGATCACCGGATATGAGAAGGCGGGCGATGTCTATGATGATTATGGCAACGGACAGCCGCTCTTCGGCCACGGTCCCGATTTCGGGTACTGGTATCTGGGTGCGATATGGTATGGCGATGAAATATGGAACGGCGGACAGTACAAAGACTATGACGGAGACGGAGATAAAGACCAGATAGACATGCTGAGATGGGATGACGAGGAGAATAACGGTGAGGGCTTTATTGAGTGGAAGCCGGTGAAACATCCGCTCTATGACAGTGCAGAGGTCGGCGGCTTTCATCCGAAATTCTTCAGTCAGAATCCCCCGGCGGCACATATTGAAGAGTGGGCCTCAAAACAGGCTCTGTTCAACCTTGAGATGGCGAAGCACCTGCCCCGGCTTGAGTGGGAAGAGTATTCAGTCAGGAGAGTCAAAAAGTATAAGGGAGACTCAACAGATTATGAACTTACAATCAGGTTCCGGAACAGCGGCAAGCTTCCAACGGCGCTGAGCCAGGCACACCTTGTAAAAATAGTCAGGCCTGATGAGGTCAGGCTGACCTTTGACACGGTGAATGGGGAGAAGCCACTCTTTAAGGTTCTTGATCCGATACCGGCACCCCGCAGGCGCGAAGCCATGATTATGGATGACGAAGAGAGACGAAGACCGGCTTATATTTCAAAATCAGTCGGTTATACCCCGGGAGGTGCTGTGGGTGAGGCGCTCTTCCGCATAAGGGTCTTTGGCAATGCTGAGATAAAAGGGAAGGCCGGGGTGGTGACCACCCGCGCAGGAGTTCTGCGTGACAAAGAATTTATTGTGAGTCCGTGACCCTGACACTGTCAGTCCCGAAGAGAACAGCTGCCGATTTACATAGGCGACTGGTCTCCGCGTCAGGTTCCACCGGTATTAACTACCCTGTTCAACTGTTTCGCAGTATCTCAATAATATCAATGGCGTCAGTAATGCACTTCTCACATATCGATTCCGTGAGGCCTCTCTGTGCAATACGGCTCTTTCCTTCAGGAGTGTTGAGGTCCTCCCGCAGCAGCTCAGAACAGAGATCGCTTCCGTTCCTTGCAACAAAGATCCTGTTGAACTCTCTCACTTTATCATATACCCTGGCTTTGTCATCCTCACCGGGCAGGCCCTCTGACCCGTATGCCAGCCCGAACCAGATATAGGCTCCCGTCACAGCTCCGCAGGTTTTCTGCAGCCTGCCCATCCCGCCTCCGAAAGCAGCCCCCGCCTTTGCCATCGTTTCACTGTTCCCGGCACATGCCATGAGTACCGATTGCGAGCAGTTAAAACCCTCGCGGAAATGTCTGATTGCCTTCTCTTTTGTATTCATTAGCTTTTTCCTCAAAATTATTAAAAAATTAAAGGGGATCAGGATAACCTTTTTGATATGTTTTTGAAATGTTCTACTTTTACCGCCTGCATTATAATTAATATAAACAGGACTAAATAAAATGGCAAACCAGAAGAAAATCAAAGGAGTGATTGGCATACTGACGGGCGGAGGCGATGTGCCGGGGCTTAACCCCGCAATCAGGGCGGTTACCATCAGGGCTAACAGGGAAGGCTACAAGGTGATCGGGCTCCGGAGGGGATGGGGCGGCATCATTGAGATCATCAGAGACCCCAAGGCAGACAACAACAATTGTTTCCGGGTACTTACCGATGACATCGTCAACAAGTCGGGAAGAACCGGGGGTACATTCCTTCATACATCACGTACAAGGCCGAGCCATGTGGCTAAGAATGACGTGCCGGATCATCTGAAGGATACATACAAGGATGAAGTCAACGACCTTACACCCGAGGTTATCAAGAACCTGGAGTGGCTCGGAATTGATTTTCTCATTCCCATTGGCGGAGATGATACACTGAGCTACGGTGTCCATCTCTATAAGCAGGGCGTTAAGGTGGTCGCCATTCCGAAGACCATGGATAATGACGTGCCGGGAACTGACTATTGCATCGGGTTCAGCACCTGCGTCACCCGTACTATACAGATGACAAATACCCTCCGCACATCGGCCGGGTCACACGAACGCATAATGGTTCTTGAGGTGTTCGGCAGGTATGCCGGGTTCACCGCCATGCTCCCGACGATGGCCGGCGCCGCAAACCGTTGCGTCATACCCGAATACAGGTTCGACATTGACCAGCTGACGAGGCTGCTTGTAGAAGACCGCAACTTAAACCCGAGCAGGTACTCAATTGTTCTTGTCTCCGAAGGAGCGCTGTACAAGGGTGGTGATATGATTTTCCAGGACAGTGAGCGTGATGCATACGGCCATGCAAAACTGGGTGGCATTGGTGACCTGGTGTCCGCGGAGATAAAGATGCACACTGCCAAGTACAACAATGGTAAAATCATCAATATCATAAACCAGAAGCTTGGTTATATGGTCAGAGGCGGTGATCCTGACGCCGTTGACTCAATCGTTCCCATGGCATTCGGAAACCTGGCCCTCGACCTTATCATGAAAGGGATTCACGGCAGGGTTGTGGTACTCAAGAACGGACGCTACGACAATGTTCCCATTGACGTCGTCACCTCATCAAAGAAGGTGGTTAAGGTGTCAGAGTATTACAATACCGAAAGGCTGAGGCCTTACTATTCGAACTTCGAGATGAAGCCTTTCTTCCTGATGGCAGCGGAGTATTGAAAAACCTGAGCTTTTGCGGCAAAAGAGGTGATGTCACGGTAAACCTGGCATCACTTTTTTTATTTTTGTCACAAATTTCACAGGGGTGAAGCAGGGTATTGTCATAAAATCAACAGGAAGCCGATACAGGGTACTTGATGATGACGGAAACATGCATGAATGTGTCCTCAAGGGCATTTTCAGGGTCAGCGGAGCCCGTACCACAAACCCGGTAGCTGTAGGAGACAGGGTGACAATTGATGAGAAGGAGTCTCTCATAACGGCTCTGTCTCCCCGAAGGAATTACATCATTCGCAAGGCATCCAATCTCTCAAGAGAGTCACAGATAATTGCTGCTAATATCGATCAGGCCTTCCTGATGATCTCGGTCAAAATGCCATCGACCCCTGTAGTGTTCATTGACCGTTTTCTTGCCACAGCCGAAGCCTATCGTGTTCCCGCTTCAATTCTCATAAACAAGGCTGATCTTTATGGTTCTGAAGAGATAGCCATTGCCATCCGGATCAGGGATGTCTATCAGAAAATAGGATATCCCGTCTGCATCTTTTCCGCCACCGAAGATGAGAGTATAGACCAGATTGCGGAGCTCCTCAGTAATAAGACAACACTTGTTGCTGGGAACTCCGGCGTAGGCAAGAGCACCCTGCTGAACAGGCTCAATCCATCCCTGAACCTGCGGACAGGCCCGATATCCGACTATCACGAACAGGGCCGGCACATCACCACATTCCCCGAGATGCACCCTCTTCCCGGAGGTGGGTATGTAATTGATACTCCGGGAATACGCGGGTTCGGGGTGATTGACTTTGACCGGTACGAGATCTACCATTTTTTCCCTGAGATCTTCAGAGCCTCTCCGGAATGCAGGTTTTACAACTGCCTCCACCTGAATGAGCCCGGATGCGCCGTTCGTGAAGCCGTAGCCGGCAGCAAGATTGAACCATGGAGATATAAAAGCTACGTCAGCATGATGCTTGAAGACAATGATAAGTACAGATAATCGTTATCTCAAAGGAAAGAACTTCTTCTGAATGAAAAAAATATCTCTTGTTGCCTATTCCGCTTTCCTGCTACTGGTGCTGATCACCTCATTGTTCTATGTCAGCCTCTTCCGGAACCAGATAGAATACTCAAACAAGCTCCTTGACAGGCAGGTTATGATTGTCGGCTCCGACATTGATAATACCAGCATGTATATCATCAGTGACCTCAATGAGATTGATTTTTCCGATGATATCCCGCAATTCTTCACCAACCCGGCACTCAATGAACGGGCCCGTGAGAAGATGAAACTCTATTACTCCAAATACGAGGATATAATCGTAGGGCTGATGCTTAACAACAACCTGGGTGATGTCTACACCCTTTTCAAGGATGAAGAGAGAAATTCCTGGCTTGACGGCTCCTACAGGGCACAGACGGTGCCGCAGATCTATACAATGGAACGTTTTGAAAAAGAGAGGGATAAGTATAAGTATTATCTGCCTGTGCTCAGCAACGGAGAGGTTCTCGGTAACCTTGTTATCACTCTCGACTTCACCAGGTACTTCTCGAGGGTTTTTGCAAAGTATAATCTTGAGCAGTTCCAGTGGCAGTGGGTGGCAGACAATACCGGGACAATCATTTTCGACAATCATGGCGGGGAGGTAGCCTACAGCCAGCTGAATAAGATAACCGATGCCCTGGAACAAGGCAACTCCGGAAGGCTTAACCACGATATGGAGACAGGCGGCGTTGAAAATGAGATACTTTCATCATTTTACCCGGTGACCTTTCTGGGGCTGGATTTTGGTCTGGTCTTCTCAGCACCCACAGAATTCTTCAGGAAATACATCGTAAGGAACTTGCTGATCCTGGGCATTCTGACCATGCTCACACTTCTTTTCATAATATTTCTCTTCCGGTACTATCTGAGGAGGCAGGCCGTGAAGCTGAAGGAAAAGGAAGACTCGGAGAAGACGCTCCTGTCAATCATAGACCAGATGCCGGTGGGTTTCATCATTTTCAACCCGGGCAGGGAGATCATCAGGGCAAACAGGCAGGCGGCCCTCCTCTTCTCATATGACAATGAAGATGAGATGACGGGAAAACTTGTGCCTGAAATCTCGCGCAACGAATATGAGAGTGATAACACCGACCATTACAGTCAGGGGAAAGTCATAAGGCTGCCAGGGGCTGACGGTGACAGAATAGTTTTCATTAACAGCATCCCTGTCAGATACAGGGGTGATGACGCCACGCTCGAGATGCTGATTGACGTTACCTCACTTGAATCGGCCCGCAGGCAGGAGGCAGATGCCAATATTGCCAAATCGGAACTGCTGGCACGCATGAGCTTTGAGATCAGGACACCACTTAACGGTATCCTGGGGATGACCGAGATACTCAACAGGTCTGACATGCCTGAGGAATCGAAGGAGGTGGCCAGGCTGATCAGACGATCGGCAGACCTCCTTCTGACGATCATCAATGACATTTTTGATGTCTCGAAGATGGAGACAGGGAAGTTGATCCTTGATGAAATACCCTTCAGGCTGAGGGAAGAGGTGGCCTACTGCCTCAACCTGGTCAAGCGTCAGAACCCGGAAGCACTCGTCAAATTCGTTTCATCTGTTGACCAGTCCGTCCCCGAAAACCTGATCGGCGATCCCTACAGGCTCAGGCAGGTGATAACCAATCTCCTGAACAACTCACTTGCAGGAACGCTTACAGGGGAGATAAGACTTGAATGCCGGGTCAGGAAATCGTCAGGAAACCAGTTTACGCTGGAGTTCACGGTGACCGACACCGGCAACAACTACACCAAGGCCGAGCTGAAGAAGCTGTTCGGAGACTATATTACAAGCCTGACCGAACGGTCAGAATGGGCTGAAGACCTGAAGCTTGGCCCAATACTTGCCAGGCAGCTCACAGAGCTTATGGGAGGTGAACTGACAGCAGAAAGTCCGGCCGGTAAAGACTCCTCCGGGCATGAGAGAGGACTGAAGGTGACCTTCACAATCAATGTACATCTCAATGAAAAAATAGTCAAAACCCTCGATCTCAGTCGATTAAGTGAGATATCCGACATACGAACCCTGGTCGTTACAGGTACGCAGGGACGTGATGACGATTTCCTGGGTATAATCCATCGCATCGGCCTTCCTGTTTCAGTGACAAGCTTCCAGAAACACACAATCTCACAGATCAGAACCAGCCTCGGAAACGAACAGAGCAGGTATAATCTTCTGATCATCTTTGACGAACCGGAGACCGACGGCTTCGAAGCGGCAAGGGCTCTGACGGATGCCGGACTGACCGGAGAACATATCGTTCTTATGTTCACCTCGAAGGATCCCAGAGGCCATTACGCCAGGTGTGTTGATCTGGGTATTGACCATCTCCTTGTCAAGCCTTTTGTCAGTGACGACCTGCTTAATGTCCTCAGGGATCACTTCCCCGCACTCAGCCAACACCCGGGAAGGATCTCCTCAATGAATTCTGACCTGCCGGTCATACTGGTTGTCGATGACAACCATCTTAACAGGAAGGTAGTTGGTTCCCTGCTTAAGGTCCTGGGTGTGACCCCCGAATATGCCTCCAGCGGCGCCGAAGCCATAGACATGGCCAGTGAGAAGCACTACGATCTGATTTTAATGGACCTTATCATGCCTGAAGTCGACGGCTTTGAGGCAGCGAGGGTTATACTCGAATCTGACAGGGAGGTGCATATAGTTGCCCTTTCTGCTGATACAATGCCCGAGACAAGAATAAAAGTCGAAAAGACGGGGATGAAGGAGTTGCTTTCCAAACCGGTTACTGTTGAAGACCTGAGAAGGGTAATAGACAGGTATCATAAGCAGAAAGAGTAAGATGCCGGCTGACATTAGGAAACTTGATCCTGATGAATTTCTGATGCTCAGGGCACAGATACCCCTGATCGATGTCAGATCGCCCGGCGAGTTTTCCTGCGGACATATCCCAGGGGCAGTCAATATCCCGCTTTTTGATGACAGCCAGAGGGCCGAGGTGGGCACCCTGTACAAGACCGGGGGCAGCGAAAGGGCTGTGATGAGGGGTATCGATCTGGCAGCTCCGCAGATGTCGGCAAAGCTCGCCCGCGCCCTGGAGCTGGCTCATAACAGAGAGTTGCTTGTCCACTGCTGGCGGGGAGGGATGAGATCAGAGGCGATGGCATGGCTCTTTTCAACGGGCGCAATAACACCCATACTGCTCAGGGGCGGATACAAGGCTTACCGGAACCATATACTCAGCGAGCTTGGAAGAAGCAGGAAATACATAATCCTTGGAGGCCTCACGGGAAGCGGCAAGACGGAGATACTTAAGCATATGATGTCAGCAGGAGCTCAGGTCACCGATCTTGAACGACTGGCTTCGCACAGGGGTTCGGCCTTTGGCGCCCTGGGACAGCCACCCCAGCCATCCTCAGAACACTTCGCAAACCTTCTTTATGATGACCTTTCGGGAAAGAATGATGATACCCGCATATGGCTTGAGGATGAGAGCCGTAATATAGGCACGGTGTTCATGCCTGACGGTTTCTTCGGGCAGATGCAGACCGCACCTGTGGTTGCGCTCATGATGAGCATCGAAACCCGTATGCCAAGGCTTCTGCAGGAATATACAACCTTCCCCTCAGACCAGATTGAAGCTTCAGTAATGAAGATCTCAAAACGGCTGGGCGGCGACCGGACCCGCGAAGCGCTCGATGCCATTAAAAGGGACGATTACCGGACGGCAATAAAGATCACACTTGAATATTACGACAAGTCATACAATTATGGACTTACCAGGCGTCCGGCAGGACAGGTTCTGTTTGTAGAGACTGACACCGATGATGTGGCTGTCAATGCTGCAAAAGTGACCGAGGCAGCGCACGGAGTATTATAAGATCACTTCTGTTTCAGCGATGAGGCCTCAACCCATCTGAAGACCTTGTCAGACCGTCTGACAGGATGTGACACCTGAATAGAACAGATCTCTCCCTTTGGTACCATCTCAGCCTCGCCGGCCGATGCGTCTCTCAGCCCTGTGACGGTATGTTCAATTATACCGGTTGTGGGACCCGTGATGATCAGGTCATCGCCCCTGTTAAGCTCTCCGGTCTCCAGCCTGATCTCAGCCACGCTCTGTTTGCTGAAGTAGTTTGTAACCTTACCAAGATAAACCTTTCTCTTTGTGGCGGCTGAGCCGTAGGTTGTGTTCCACTCCCCAAGCCGTTGTCCAAGGTAGAATCCGTCCCAGAAGCCCCTGTTGAATACCGTTCCAAGACGCGCCATCCATCCGTCAACCTTCTCCTGCCCGAAGGTACCATCTGCCACTGCTGCTGCCGCCTCGCTGTAACATTCGGTGACGGTTTTGACATACTCTGCCGACCGTGCCCTGCCCTCTATCTTTAACACACGGGCGCCGGCGTCAATCACCTGGTCAAGGAACCTTATGGTGCAGAGGTCCTTTGGTGACATAATGAACTGGTTGTCAACCTCCAGCTCATAACCTGTCTCACTGTCGGTCACCAGGTACCCCCTTCTGCAAGTCTGATAACAGTTACCCCGGTTGGCGGAGGTGTTGTATTCATGCAGGCTCAGGTAACATTTACCCGAGATGGCCATGCAGAGAGCCCCGTGCACGAAGACCTCAAGCCTTACCTGATCACCGCCCGGACCTCGTATATCATCGCGGATAATGGAGTCATAAATTTTCCTTACCTGCTCCAGGTTAAGCTCACGCGAGAGAACGGCCACATCGGCCCACCGGGAGTAGAACTTCAGTGATCCGGCATTGGAAATATTAAGCTGGGTCGACAGGTGTACTTCCATTCCGGCCTCCCCTGCAGCCATTATGGCTGCCTGGTCAGTGGCTATCACCGCAGTCACGCCGGCACTGGCGGCTGCCTCAAGAATCTCATGCATCTCACTGACCTCTTCATCAAAAAGCACTATGTTCAGGGTGAGGTAGCTTTTAAGGCCGTGATCGCGGCACAAAGCGACTATCTCCGGGAGGTCGCCGGCAGTGAAGTTATCGGATGAGCGCGCCCTCATGTTAAGCTTCTCCACGCCGAAGTAAACTGAATCTGCTCCCCCCTGAATGGCTGCACGGAGCGACTCCCGGGAGCCTGCAGGAGCCATTATCTCTATATCGCTTCTCTTCATCAGGGCCGTTGATTCAGTGGCTTATTTTTTCAGGATGATGCGCATGCAGCTGCCCATTCCCGGTTCGGAGCGCAGAACAAATATCTTTCCCTTGTGGTACTCCTCTATTATCCTCTTCGAGAGAGAGAGACCCAATCCCCATCCGCGCTCACGGGTTGTATAACCCGGCTTGAATATCGTCTTGAAATCCTTCCTGGGTATGCCCTTGCCTGTGTCATCCACATCTATTATCGCTTCACCCCTGGATTCAGTAAGTCTGATGACGATCTTGCCACTGCCTTTCATAGCGTCGGCTGAGTTCTTGACGAGGTTCTCGATG
This sequence comes from uncultured Rikenella sp., assembly GCA_964455705.1. Classification (GTDB taxonomy): domain Bacteria; phylum Bacteroidota; class Bacteroidia; order Bacteroidales; family VadinHA17; genus SR-FBR-E99. The sequence continues at coordinate 10,714 of CAYVYM010000008.1, read as the reverse complement.
ACCCACCCGAGAAGGATAGGATTGTTGGGCACGGCGTTGCAGCTGACTGTCTCATTAAGCACGCTGAGTTCCACCGTTGATGCGATTCTCTTTCTAAGGTATGCGGCTGTGGCCTCTGCAAGTGCAGGCAGGTCTTCAGGCTGAAGTTTCGGCTTTGATCCGATGAGTGAAAACCGCTCAGCCACCCTCATAAGCCTCTCCACATCGGCAGGCAGCTCCTCAGCTATGTCGGTACCCGGATACCTGCTGCTGATGATCTCACTCCACGCCGAGAGCGAGGAGGTGGGTGTCCCGAGCTGATGAGCAGTCTCTCTTGAGAGCCCCACCCACACCTGGTTCTGTTCAGCCATACGTGACGAGCTGAAGGCCACGTAAGCCACGCCAATGAAAAGGAGTATCACCGCAAGCTGCACATAGGGGTATATCCTCAACTGCCGGAGGAGGGTGCTCTCACGGTAATAGAGATAGTTGACTATCCCGTTCGGAAGCTCTATGGAGATGGGCTTATTCCGGTTCTCCATGCGTCCCAGCTCCCTCATGAGCGAGGTGATGTCTGAAGAGATGGCGGAGGGGATGTTCCTGTGAGAGATGATATTATGTTCCTCATCAATAAGTATGACCGGGACGGTGGTGTTGTCTTCGATGATGCTGAAGAGGAACTCAAAGTCATCGGAGGTGACAAGCCTGCGGGTAGCCTCGGCCCATTGTTCAGCCTTCTTTTTCTCTTCTTCCTTGAGCCTTGAGACCAGGTCATGTGTGTAAATGAGTGAGCTCAGACCTATGACAACCGCGAATACGAGAAGCAGAACCTTCCACAACAGTCTTTTACGGTAGATATTCATGGGTTATTTTTTCTTTTTAAGAAGGATCTTTAACGGGCTCTCGGTAACCTCTTCCTGCTTCTCCGTAGTGTCAGCCGGCGGCTCTTTTCCCTCCTCCCATGTGATGTTGAATTTTGGCCTGGTCACAGCCGGTCTGGCCCTGGTGGTGTCTGCCTGATACCACCCGTATTCTTCATTCAGGATCCCCTTCAGGGTCTGCTTTTCAATGGCTATGTCAGTCTTTATATTATCCTTTGCCTGGCCGAAGTCATAACCCACATCCGTTTTACCGTTCATGCACACTATCTTCAGCGGAATTGTAGCCTTGCCGCTGCCGTCGACCTGTATCTGCCCGAAGGCACTGACGCCCCTGTTTTTCTCTCTCGCCTTGCGGCTCAGCACCTCCGAAAGGAGGAGGCGCACATGGTACGAATAGTCATTGTTGAAACCATGGGTACCGTACATTGTAAAGTTTACCGCCGATGAGTTTATCAGCATCCTGGGAATTGATACGGTGCTGTTGCTGATGTACAGGTCATTCTCAAGCTTCGAGAAACTGATGTTTTTCAGCTCGTCAAGGTCAAGGTATGACGACAGGCTCTCAACAGGTGCAAAGTTTACCAGCCTCCCTTCGGTAATAAACAGGTGTGCTTCGGCCACAAGTGCCTGCTTGATGATCGTAAAATCATCTCCGAGGGGAGAGAGAATAGTTGTTGTTCCTGTCAGATTGCCATCAAGGTTTTTGCTCACAATGAATGCCTGCCCGAAATTATTGAAGGCGGTAAATGCTTTATTAATATCGATACCTTTCACATCAAGGGATGCCTTGCTGATGTATCCCCCCTCTTTTTGCTTGCCCAGCATGAATTCACCGGCAAGAAGACCATCGAGCCCCCGGGCCGTTATCTCCCTGAAGTTAAATACATAAGGCTTGTATTCAACGGTGCTGCTGAAACCTGCTGCCCTTAAGCCAAGGAATATGAGGCTGTCTGCCCTGAGTCTGACATCTGCCCTGACATCTTCCGGGAATATGTTCATCTGCCCCCCGCCGCCTGAGGTGGTGTCACTTTTTTTGTCTGTGAACATTGCAGTGACAAACCGGTCAGCGTGAATCTCCCCGGTGATGTCAAGTATCTCCGGCCTTCCGGCCATCCAGGGAACAAAGTTTTTCATCAGGGCATCTATTGTAAAATGCTGTTCCCTGAATGTGAATGAGAGGCTGTCGGCAACCAGATCATTGCCAATGGCAAGCACGCCGTTCATATCTGACACGGCAATGCCACGCTCAGCCATGGCGGCACCAAACCTGGTGAATGTCAGCGATATGTCTGGCTTTAGCATGGGCAGTGCAGCAACCAGTCCCATTGTATCGGGAATGGTGCCTGAAAGTCTTATGCTTCCCTTTACCGAACCTGTCTGATCATGAATATCTCCCGATTTCATTATCCTGTTCAGGTCGTCGAAGTCAAGGTCGCCGTCCAGTACAAGGTTTATGTGCGGCCTGTTCAGGTTGTTAATCATGAATGAGCCCTTAACGGATGCTGATCCGTAGGTGGCTGTCAGATCGTCAATAGTGCAGTGGAAAGTCTCTGCTGAATTAAGCTCCCCGTTGGTCAGCCCCCCCCTGAATCTCAGGTTGTTAACCCGGAATCCGGTAACAGTATGACTCATCTTCCCTCCTGAGAGGTCGTAGTTAACTTCGATGTGAGGCTTCCCGGCCTCTCCGTAGGGGCCTGTAATCTTGCATCTCAGGTCAACTATTCCTGAGGGGGTGATGTTGCCGGTGAGGGATCTCCATTTTTCCGGAAGGAGGGAGACGACGGATGATATGTTTATCTTTTTACCTGCCACAGACAGGTCAAGTGTTGATGAAGAGTAATTGACATTACCGGCAATTTCGAAATGAAGGTCCGCAACCTCCAGTGACCCCTTTGTCACTGCGAGCGAGCTGGCCGACTTGCGGAGTCTGACCACGGCCTTGACGGGGATTGCCCTGAAGGCCATGCTATTGATATTTACCGAATCAATCATCGCCGTGACGGCAGAATTAATATAGATCCCTGTCTGGAAGATTTCCCCGCCGAGAGCAGCCATGGACAGGCTGCCTGACATCCTCATCCCTGAGCTCCTGTCATTCCATACGCCCCGGATGTTTACTGCGGTGATATTCTTCAGCCTGACATTCTTTCCCTCCTTCTTTCGCTCTGCGAAGACCTCGTAATTAATGTTGCCCCGCTTGTCAGTGAGCAGTGTCACCTCTCCGTCTTTTGCGCTGATGGCGCGTATGGCCACGGTGCCGGTCAGGAGCGACGGAAGAGACACCGTCAGTGAGAGCGACGAGGCATAGAGAAGGGTGTCATTGTTCTCATTCATGAACTGGGTCTTGTCATAGAAAGGAGATGGCTCTACCAGCAGGTCATTGAACCTTACATTGATATTGGGAAATGACTGGAATATTGAAACCCTGAGGTCGCCGTAAGAGATCTTTGTATTGACACTCTCATTGAGCTTTGCAGTCAGGGCTATTGTGATCTTTTCAAGCCTGAGCGACACATAGAGCCCAATCGATACAATACCCAGCAGCAACAGGCCGAGTGTTAACAATGCTATTTTTTTAACCCATCTCATTGATCGCGCTCGGGTTACCATTGTTATTTTTTCTTCCTCAGAAGGAAGGAGAGATCGCCTCCGGGAGAGACCTCCAGAGGTTGGGTGCCATACCTGAAGATGCGGGTATTGCGCGGTCCGATGAGCGAGAGCCTGCTTCCCTCGAGAAGAAACATTGTACCCTCACGCAGGCCGGCAACATAGATCTCCCTGTTGACTTCGATGAATTCCTGTATCCTCTGTTCGCGTGTCTCGCCGGCATGTCCTGCCGGGTTGGCATCGAGGTAGTGGGGATTGATCTGGAACGGGATAAGCCCGAAAGCCTTAAATGAAGAGGGGGCAGTGACAGGCATGTCATTGGTGGTCATGATTGTGGGGCAGGTCACATTTGAACCTGCACTCCAGCCAATATAGGGAGTGCCGGCCAGCACCTTCTTTCTGACTGGGCCAATCAGTTTATTGTCTCTCAGACATTTCAGAAGCATCCAGGTGTTGCCTCCGCCCACAGCGATTGCGGGAGCATCCATGATTGCCTTTACGGGGTCATTGAACCGATGGATAGAGACTACGTCATGCCCTACTTCGGAAAAGCGGGTTCTTACTTTTTCCTCGTACTCATCATATGAGAAAGTGACTGCAGCATAAGGGATGAACAGTGCCCTGACCTTTTTGGGTCCGAGGAAATCCCTGATATTGTTCTTAGGATAATCAAGATATGCCTCTCCGGCATTGGTCGAATTGCTGATTAGAAGTAATCTCATCTCCTGTAGTTTTCCGTGTTTAGTGTCCAAAGCTCTGTTGCATGAGCTGTTGCGGTAAAGATATATAAAAAATGAGAGGGTATTTTGTTGGAATACCCCCTCTTACTGATTATTCACCTACAGGCCGGTTACTGTGGAATTCACACCCTGAGAGATGCCGTGCCGCAGTTCACGTTTAAAAATATCAGTCGTTGATTGTCAGCGCAATGCCTACCTCGAAAGGATAGAGTTCCGGACCTTTGTTTTTTTCAAACATCGGTGACAGGTAGCATGTGCCATATACCTGGATCATTTCATATCCTGCCCGTGCTGTGAGACCATACCTTAGCACGTTCAGGTTGAAATCGTTGTGGTTCTTATCCTTCTGTTTCCCGTCATCATAATAGACAGTCTTTGTATGGGAGCCGAGTTTTACGGCTCCTATCACTCCTGCTCCCAGGTTGATTGTACTGCTGTATGTTACAGGTATCTGTACCTCAAGCATTACGGGAAGAATACCATATATTGTGGCGAGTT
>CAYVYM010000008.1:0-5909 GCA_964455705.1 uncultured Rikenella sp. | reverse complement strand
ACAGGTATCTGTACCTCAAGCATTACGGGAAGAATACCATATATTGTGGCGAGTTTACTCTTCTCGTAGTTAATGCCTTCAGCCGGATAAGCGGGGGCGACTACTCCTCCGTCACCGACAGTCAGTGAGTTGTTACCGTCAAAGCGGTAGTTGTTAAAACTAATACCCAGCCCTGTCACTATTCCGAAATGACGTGAAAAGCCGAGGCTGACAGGTGGTGCCACGATGTTAAAGTTTGACGATTTTGCGGTATTCAGGTCAAGGTACCCTTCAATGGTTCCGTCGTTACGACCCCACTGGTCAGTTGAGTAGCCGTTATACCCGAATTCAACACCCCCCAGGTGACCGTCGAAAGACCTTCCGCGACGTCTGGTGACTTCTCTGTCTTCATACTCTTCAAACCGGACCTCTGTGTCGTCATCCTCAGTAAGGATCCTTACGGCCCTCTTTCCGATCCTGATCACGGTCTCATCATCTGACTCCTCCACTGTAACAATATCTCCGATTTTTACCCGTGAAGTATCCTCTTCAGCATACTCATCCCATTCCTCTTCGACGGCGGTCTCTTCCTCTGCCTCCGCAGCGGTATTCTCCTCCTCTGCTTCATATACCAGCGTATCAGGAGTTGTAACCTTTTCAGTTTGTTGTTCCAGCCTCTCCAGCTCTTTCAGTTTTTCTTCCTTCTCCTGGGCCTGTGCAGGCAGAACGAGAGCCAGGATAACGGCTAGTGCAATCATTGTACTTTTCATGGCAAATTTTTGTTTGTTGTTTATTACCGGGACGATCAACCGGAGCCGAAAGTTACACTCAGGGTGAATTTTTGTTCACAGGTGTTGAAAATGAGAGGAGTGAAGAGTTGAAGTTCACTGCCACAGGCTCGCCTGCCTTATTGCCGGACTGTTTCAGTTCCATCTCCCATCCGAGTACATTGTTGAGGCCGTTGACACATGCGCTGGCGACTAAATAGCCGTCAATTTTCTTTTCCTCTTTTGTTACAGTCCTGGCAAGGAGTGAAATACCGCGAATGATCCAGTTGTCGGCTTTATCATGTGTGGGTGTGTCAATGATGGCTGCCATCTGCACAGCCTGGAGATCAGTAGTTCTGGCAGCTGCTATCATGACCGGACTGACCGCGTTGATAGCAAGCGAGACAGGGAGGGCTCTTTGCGGTTCAGCTGTTACGGTGGCAGGGGCAGCCTTTCCGGGATCAGTCATGTCCCCGGAAGCGAGGGCCATACGGGTATCAGCAAAATCAACGGTGGAGCTGGTTCTGGCTGATTCAGTAACGGTAGCCGTCAGTAGATCAGCCAGCCTGTCCGTCTCTGTAGCATGGGACACAGCGGCTGGCTCCACTATAACGCTCTCCGGGATTATTATCGGGTTTGCCTCGGGAATGAGCACTTCAGATATCACTGCTCCATCGGGCAGTGCTCCGGGCGTAATATCTCTTGTCAGGCTTCTGATTGCCGGTCCCGTTATAATGAACGCAACAACTGCAGCAGCGGCCAGGAGAGTAACAACAAGAGAACGTTTGATGACCCTGGTGGCAGGTGATTGCCTGAGGAGCCTGTTCCTTCCGGCCCATTTATCATCATAAGGTGCAAGCTTAACCTCTCTGAAGCTTTCCGCCCGCATCCTCCTTGAGGGGATGGCAGTCATTGCCTCCTCCAGTTCTGAAAGCTGGTCGCCGGCCAGTGCCTCCTCAGACCATGCGGCGGCCAGGAGATCAAACTGTTCATCAGTGAGCTCTTCCGGTTTACGGAGTAATCCGTCACGCGCCGGATACTTGTCATCCGGCGGCGTGAGACGTGGGAAATCGCTATCGTCTTTCATTGCCATACCGATGTCTTTACAAGGTAATTCCTGAGGGCTACCCGTCCTCTGAAAATATAGGTCTTTACCTGCGCCTCGGATAAACCTGTTATGTCAGCTATCTCGTGGTAGCTGTATCCTTCGTAATCGCGCAGCAAGATCACTGACCGCTGAGCTGCCGGCAGTCTCTCAAGAGCCCTGTGCAGTATTTCATTCAGGTCGCTGCCGCTCTCATCTGCATACAATGAGCTTTCGTCATAATATTCAACACCAACCATCCGCGAATCCTTTCTGATCACATCTATCATCCTGTTGTAGGCAGAGGTAAAGAGCCACGATTTCACCGCTGCATATTCAACCTCAGTGACGCACCGCCACAGCTTCTCATAGGTGTCCTGCACGATGTCGCCTGCCCTGTGGCTGTCCTTCAGGCTGCGGCAGATGAACCGGTAAACGTGGTCACCGAACTCCTTCACTGCGTTGTTGTACTCTTTTACGGTCATTAAGGTCAATGCGCTGGCATAATAAAGACGGCTGTCATGAGCCAAATGTTACAGATCGGGTAAAAAAAAGAGGCTGCCCTTTTAAGACAGCCTCTGTATCAATATCGTTAAACGGATATTATTTTGACTGATAAACCCTCACCCAGTCGACCTCCATTGAGGAGATGCCTCCGATGGGCTTTTCAACGCCTCCGGCCAGGTTGATGTACATCTCTTCCTGGGGCACGCCTGATGTCTGACGCATCACCTCCACGCCGTTGATCTTCCAGATGAGACTCTGGGATGTCCATTCAAGAGTATAGATATAAAAATCCTTAAGATATTTTGAACCCAGGTTCTTCTTAAAATGATTACCCGGAGAGGTGAAGAGGTCAAACCACACCTTCCCATGACCTGACCTGCATACATTAATATGAGGGGTGATGCGGTCACCGATCAGCCAGAAGGCATTGCGTACATGAGGATCAGTGAGTTTGATTTTGGCCGTGAAGATGCCGTACTTCTGCCTGAGAGAGGCTCCTGTATTGAGAATGCCCGAGGTGAATGCAAAATCCCTGGTGTAAAATCCCTTTGAGGGATCCCATACCTTACCGTTTATTTTTTGTGGTTTGGTGATGATTCGCAGGACGCTGTGGCGCACCTCAAAGTTTTCCGACGGGGTATAGCAGTGAAGGTCGGAGACCTGGTTGTAGCTGTCGTGCAGCAGTTTATCACCCCAGAAGTATTTGTTGAGCCATTTTCTGTCATCCGGAGCAGCGCCGTCAAACTCATCGCTGAAGGTCAGTTTGCGGTTTTTGATTACATCGAACTTATTTGAATCCTTAACACCGAAATACCATTTAATGTCAGGGCTGTTTTTAAGATTTTCGTACTCCTTCAGCTCCCTGGACATCTCGGTTTTTTCGAAGCGACGCTTGTCAAGAAGATACTCTTTCCTTTCAGTGAAAGCCTTGGTTTTCAGATACTCCTCCAGCTCTGCCAGCCTCTTCAGCCTCGAAGAATCTTTTACATGGATGTAGTTATTATACTCCTTCGAGGTTTTGAACTTGTAATACGATACAATGTCTGCAGCTCCCCTCTTGCTCTTGAAATCAAGCAGTTTCTGGTATTCCGGGGTGTCCTTGAAGGTTACCGGTTTCATATTCTTCTTAAGGAGGAAGGCTGATGATGTCACGAACGACTGCAGTTCTTTGAATCTTTCCACCTTTGAGGGATTGAGATTCTTCTTTACCTCCCTGTCTCCCTTAAGCTTTTTGTATTCAAGCCATTTGCCATACTCTTCACTCTCTTTGAATGTCACAGGCTTCATCCTCTCCTTCTGTTTGAATTCCGGCGACTGGATATAAAGCTGAAGGTCCTCTATCTCCTTTATCCTGGCTGATCCCTCAAGGGAGTTGAAATTCCTGAGCAGGGCGCTTCCCCCGGTCTTGAAATAGGAGACAATGTCCTTTGCCTTTTTGAGACTTAGATATTCTGCCTCCCTGGCATGTTCCTCCGAACCTTTGTAAGTGAGAGATTCAATCTCCTTTTTTTTCTGTCTGAAGCCTGCGGAGTTGACGCTTTCATGAAGCAGGTTGTATCTTGCCAGTGCATCGGAACCGGCAAAGGAGATCATCTTTTCATGCTCGGCTATCAGTGCCTTCTCATCCTGTTCCAGTTTAGAAGTGGCGGGGATCATCCCCAGCATCAGCTTTAAGGTTGACATTGCAGATTACGTTTTTGGTATAGTTCGGTTAAAGTTAAAAATCTTTCAAACAAAATAATCGGGATCGTCCAATTATTTGTTACTTAGGAGTTAACAAACAAAACGACCCGGTTTCGACAATTGGTTTATTTTCAACAGAATAAAAACGGATGAAAAAGCTCATTATTGTTGCCTTCATGATAATGCTGGCCTCCTGTGCCACAGTGAAGCATGAAACGACACCCGTTGCTGAGGATCAGGATCATCTGATACTTGCGACGCTATGGTACCAGAGATCGGCCGAGATGCGGGCTCTTTACTACCAGTGCTTCCGCAGTGCGGAGATCGCTCTTGCGGAGAACCTGGCATGGGCTGGCCGGATGAAGCCAGCAGCGGTGACGATTGACATCGACGAGACACTTCTCGACAACAGTCCTTTTCAGGGATGGCAGGTGTTTGAGAAGAAGGGGTATAACGACGAAGACTGGTTACGATGGGTGGAGCTTGCCCGTGCCGAACCTCTTCCCGGGGCGGTCGATTTCACCCACTATGCCGACTCGCTGGGGGTGGAGGTGTTCTATGTCTCAAACAGGACTGTGCAGGAGATGGGGCCGACAATTGAAAACATGGCGGCCCTGGGGTTTGTCAATGCCGACAGCGCACATATGCTTCTGAAAGAGAGCACCTCATCAAAAGTCGCCCGGCGGGCGATGATTGAGATGGATTACGAGATTATCCTGCTGGTAGGTGATAACCTTGCAGATCACAGCGGGCATTACGAGAAACGAGGTCCTGATCACGGCTTTTCGGCCGTTGATGCGGACCGTAAATTATTTGGTACAAGGTATATTGTGCTTCCAAATCCGATGTACGGCAACTGGCTCTCTGAGCTGCTGAGAAAGTCAGAGGGGCGAACGGAGAAAGAGAAGCTGCTTAGGCTACTCGAGACTTTTTAATTTTTCGGGTTCTGACTGCCGACTGAGTACTGAGTACTGAATGACCCGGCACCACCACCCGCGAGAAGCTTCTGAAGATGCCTGAGAGGTTCTGACAGCAGCCCTGCAATTGATCAAAATGTAATAGTGTGGTACAAAAAATACAATAATACTACCATAGTGTTGTATTAATAGTACAAATATTGTATTTTTGTGTTGAATTAATAAAACAATGATGGAGTCAATTCTTGAGCTGTCCGAGTCCAGAATGAGGAACGTTTATGCAAAACAGTCCCGATATCTGATCAACCAGATACCGCAGGACCAGCGACTTATATTAATCCGTGGCTCAAGAGGCACTGGCAAAACCACACTGCTGCTTCAATTTCTAAGGTCTCTGGGACTTCCCTCTTCCAGAGCTGCATATATAAGCCTGGATGACATTATTTTCAATCGGTACCCCGCTGAGGATTTTGCTGATTGGTTTGTTAAAAGAGGAGGAGAATACCTTTTTATTGACGAAGTGCACAGAAATCCTCAATGGTCTGTAATCGTAAAATCACTATATGACCGTTACCCGATTCTGAAAATGATTATTTCAGGTTCTTCAGCACTGCAGATGGAGAGTGGAGAGGCTGATCTCAGCAGGCGCATGCTTTCGTTAAATCTGAATGAACTTTCCCTCAGGGAATTTATTGAGATGAAAAATGATATAGGTTTTCCTGCCGTGTCAATAGAAGAATTGTTACTCGATCACGAAAGAATAGCCAGGGAAGTATCATCACAGGTAAAACCGCTGATGCTTTTTGATGAGTACCTGAAATACGGAGCCTATCCGTATTTTCTGGAAGGGATTCGATACTACCATGAGCGCCTGGCAAATACTGTCAATGCCGTTATCGACACTGACCTTCCGGCAGTTTCAGGTATTACATATGGTACGATTCTTAAGATCAGGAAACTACTTTCGGTTCT
>CAYVYM010000007.1:0-103998 GCA_964455705.1 uncultured Rikenella sp. | reverse complement strand
GATTAAATCGACAATCGAAAATCTGAAATCGAAAATTCCTCTATTGCCTATTGCCAGCCCCTCCCTGCAAACTGGCTCCTTGCTAAAAAAATCCACCGGATTTTTTCTTAACGCTCGGCCCTCTATTGCCTGCTTTTATATACCCAGGCGCCGGAATATTCCTTCCTGACCTTATCAAGCACCACCCTGGCTTCGTCTAGCGTCGGGAACGACTGTGCGCTGACGCGCAGGAAGCCGTCAGGCCCTCCTGCCACTTCCGGGTCGAAGCCCTGCCTGCGCAGGCGCTCAACCATCGTAAGGGCATTATCCTCACCCTGGAAGCTGCCGATTATAAGCAGATACCTGTACTCCTCAACCACAACCGCCTGTGACGGACGGCTGACGGGCGGAGGTACGGCTGCCTCAGTAACAGCAGGGGCTGTCGGAACATGCTCTTCCGTCACGGCTGCCTCAGTAACAGCAGGGGCTGTCGGAACATGCTCTTCCGTCACGGTTTCCTCAGTAATAATGGCTGATCTGTCGGCGTCAATCTGAGCGCGGTTGAACTCGAGCTCAGCCCTGGCAAGTGGATTGAGGGTTGATTCTTCTATATTTCCCTTGAAGAGATGGTCATTGAAGGGCACGAGGGCCAGAGCCACCAGGATAGGTATTATCACTGCGGCCCTTGTGAGCAGGCTTCTCACAGAAGGCTGGCTCACTGAAGGTTCACTGCGTTTCTCAAGAGCCCTCTTCCTGACGTCATAGCCTGCCACCGGCTGACGGTGATAGGCGCTCAGGCCGTACGATGAGAGAAGGTAATTGACCGTGGTGTCAGGGTCAAAGATTATTGCTCCCTCATAATTGAGTGAGAAGGTGCCGAGATGATCAATAGGTACCGGGTTGCCGGCCATGATTTTTCTTCTGAGGTCGTCAGCCCATTCCAGGATAATGTCGCGGGCTTCGCCATAGCCGGTACCCAGGGCTGATGATATATGACCTATCAGCAACCCGTCATTGCCGGTAAGATGCCGGTTGAATGTTATCTTCCGTGAGGGAGGAAGAAAGAGCCCTTCTCTGCGGTCTGTACGTGCGGGGAAAAAGTTCCCGATAAACGCACCAAACCCAGGAATAATGACACAGTCGTGCCTGAAAAGCATCTCCCTGATGTAACCGCTAATATCCCTCGCCATGTATAAGCAATAATGAACAAAGATAAAAAGAAACCTGAACGGAGAGTGGAAAAAAAGGTTAAAATAAATTCTATTATCTTCGCCATAGAGAGACAAGAATATCAATGAAAAAGATTGAGATGGTTGACCTCCGTACACAGTATGAGAGGCTTAAGGCAGACATTGACAGTGCCATTTCGGACGTCATCAGCTCAACAGCCTTCATCAAGGGTCCCGATGTCCGTCTTTTTGAGGAAGAGCTTCAGCGTTACCTGGGTGTACGCAATGTCATTGCATGCGCCAACGGCACCGATGCACTGCAGATAGCCATGATGGCCCTCGGCCTCAGGCCCGGTGATGAGGTGATAACCACGAACTTCACATTCATCGCGACGGTAGAGGTGATCGAGCTCCTCGGACTGAAGCTGGTCCTGGTTGATCCGGACCCCGGCACATTCAACATCACCCCTGAGGCAATAGAAAGGGCAATCACACCCCGGACCAGGGCGATAGTGCCCGTACATCTCTTCGGACAGTGTGCCGATATGGAGCCTGTCATGGATCTTGCCCGCCGTCACGGCATACATGTCATTGAAGACGCAGCACAGGCTACAGGGGCTGAATACAGCTTCAGTGACGGCACAATGAAAAAAGCCGGGTCAATGGGCATCATAGGCTGTACCTCTTTCTTCCCCTCAAAGAACCTGGGCTGCTACGGCGACGGCGGAGCTCTCTTCACCGATGATGACGGGCTGGCAGAGCTTATAAGGAGCATAACCAACCACGGCATGAAGGTCAGGTATTACCATGACACAATCGGCGTCAACTCACGTCTTGACACTATACAGGCCGCCATCCTGAGGATCAAGCTCAGCCACCTTGACGCCTTCAACGAAGCACGGCAGAAGGCTGCCGCCCATTATGACAGGGAGCTGTCAGAGGTGCCGGGCATAAACATCCCCGTGCGAGCCGCAAACTCATCACATATATTTCACCAGTATACCCTCCGCGTCGAAGGTGGCGAGAGAAACAGGCTCCGTGAGTGCCTTGAGAACGAAGGGGTGCCTTCAATGATATACTACCCCGTGCCGCTGCACATGCAGAAAGCATATGCACACCTGGGTTACAGTGAAGATGACTTCCCGGTAACCACCCGGCTCACCGGCGAGGTGCTGTCTCTCCCCATTCACACCGAGCTTGACGACGAACAGCTAACCTGGATCACCGGATGCGTCAGGTCAAAATTCAATTGAACAGATGATGGAAAAAGAGTTCTTCGCTCACGAGACTGCCGTAGTCGACCCGGGGTGTACAATAGGAAAAGGAACAAAAATCTGGCATTTCAGCCATATTATGAAAGACTCGGTGATAGGAGAGAACTGCAACCTCGGCCAGAACGTCGTTGTCTCACCTGGTGTCATCCTGGGAAATAATGTCAAGGTCCAGAACAATGTCTCCATATATACCGGAGTTATATGTGAGGATGATGTTTTTCTCGGACCATCGATGGTATTCACAAACATAACCAACCCCCGCAGCGCAGTCATAAGACGCGACCAGTACGTCACCACCACGGTAAGGCGCGGAGCCTCCATCGGTGCCAACGCTACAATAGTGTGCGGCAACGAGATAGGTGAATTTTCACTCATCGGGGCCGGTGCGGTGATAACTAAAATTGTAAAGCCCTTTGCACTTGTGGTAGGAAACCCGGGTCGCCAGACCGGATGGGTCTCCGAATACGGACACAAACTTGCCTTCAACAGCGATGGCGTGGCCGTCTGTCCGGAAAGCGGACAGCAATACCTGCTTGCTGATGACAGGGTGAAAAAAATCACACAGTAATCATATGCCTTCATAATACCTCCTGATGGATAAAACACCTAAGAATTTCGGGCTTATAGGTATTGCCGGTTATATTGCCGAACGACATCTAAAAGCCATTAAAGAGACCGGCAACCGGCTTTTGGCAAGCCTCGACAGGTTCGACTGCGTGGGAAAGATTGACAGCTACTTCCCCGAGAGCGATTTCTTCGTAGAGTTCGAGAGATTCGACAGGCATATAGACAAACTGAAGAGAGGTGGCGTACAGCTTGATTACGTCAGCATCTGCTCACCCAATTATCTGCATGACTCTCACATCAGGTTCGCACTCAGACACCAGGCCGACGCAATCTGTGAGAAGCCCGTGGTGCTCAACCCGTGGAACATCGACGCACTCCAGGAGATAGAAAAAGAGACCGGGCGCAGGATCTACAACATCCTGCAGCTCAGGTACCACCCGGTGATCATAGAGCTTCGCAATAAGATTGCTGCCACCCCTCCGGGTAAAAAACATGACATAGACCTTGCATATGTTACCAGCCGTGGTCACTGGTATGACATATCATGGAAGGGAGACGTCAACAAATCCGGCGGAATAGCCACCAACATAGGCGTTCACTTCTTTGACATGCTGGGATGGATCTTCGGCCCGGTGGTATCAAACAGGGTGCACCTCCTTGAAAAACACAAAGCCTCCGGTTTCCTCGAGCTCGAAAGAGCACGCGTCAGATGGTTCCTGAGCATCGACTTCAATGACCTACCCAAAACAGTAAAGGAAAAAGGAAAGAGAACATACCGGAACATCACCGTTGACGGTGAGGAACTTGAATTCTCGGAGGGATTCACCGATCTCCACACCGTCACCTACCAGGAAATTTTAAAGGGACACGGATACGGGCTCGATGACGCCCGGCAGAGCATCGAGACCGTTTACCAGATACGCAACTCGGCACTTTCAGTATTAACAGGAGAATATCATCCTCTAATTAAAAAATAATATGTACGATAAACTTTTAAGCAAGGAGACAAGTCTCTCCCTCATCGGCCTCGGGTATGTAGGCCTTCCCATCGCTCTCGAGTTCGCCCGTAAAATAAAGGTAGTTGGCTTCGACATAAGGCCTGACCGCGTTGAGCTTATGAAGAAAGGCGTAGACCCCAGCAATGAGCTTGAACACGAAGCCTTCGAAGGCACTGACATTAAATATACCTGCGACCCTGAGGATCTGAGGGAGGCATCATTCCATATCATTGCAGTCCCAACACCCGTTACAAAACACAATCTTCCTGACCTCACTCCCGTGCTGAAGGCATCGGAAACTGTAGGCAGGATAATGAAAAAGGGAGATTACGTTGTCTATGAATCGACAGTTTATCCGGGATGCACGGAAGAGGACTGTGTGCCTGTGCTCGAGAGGTACTCAGGGCTTAAGTTTCCGGATGATTTCAAGGTGGGGTTCTCCCCTGAGCGTATCAACCCCGGCGACAGGAACCACACTCTTACAAAGATCGTCAAGGTCACCAGTGGCTGTGACCCTGAGTCGGCTGAGAACATAGCAAAAACCTACGAACTCATTATCGGGGCCGGAGTGCACCGGGCATCATCGATTAAGGTTGCCGAGGCTGCCAAGATAATCGAGAACACACAGCGCGACATAAACATCGCCTTCATGAATGAACTCTCGATTATATTCAACCGTATGGGTATCAATACCTATGAGGTGCTTGAGGCTGCCGGAACCAAATGGAACTTCCTGAAGTTCTACCCCGGCCTGGTGGGAGGTCATTGCATAGGGGTAGACCCCTATTATCTCTCCTTTAAGGCCAAGTCAATGGGATACCATCCCCAGATGATAGACTCGGGAAGGTTCACCAATGACAGCATGGGCGCCTACGCCGGCAAGGAGACTGTAAAAAAGATCATCGCCGCACACAAGAGTCCTGACAGGTCGAGGGTGCTGATCATGGGAATGACCTTCAAGGAGGATGTAACAGACATCCGCAACTCCAAGGTTATTGATGTGGTGAATGAGTTGCGCGACTTCGGCGTTGAGGTTGACGTCATCGATCCGGGGGCATCACCCGAAGAGGTGAAGCACGAATACGGCATCGACCTGAAAGAGGAACCTGAAGGAAAATATGACGCCATCATCGTGGCCGTCTCACACAGGGAGTATTCGGGCCTGGATGAACAATTCTTCCTTGACCTCCTCAATGAGAGGGGGATACTTGTAGACCTGAAAGGGCTCTACAGAAATAAAATGAGGTGGCTGACATACTGGAGTCTGTAATGAAAAAGAAGGTTCTTGTCACCGGCGGTACGGGTTACATCGGATCACACACGGTCGTGGAGCTGATAGCTGACGGCTTTGATGTGGTGATCACAGACAACCTGTATAACTCAGACATCACCGTGCTTGACGGCATCCTTGCCATCACCGGGGTTACGCCAAAGTTCTACGATTATGATATCTGCGACGTCACAAAGCTCGATGAGGTCTTTGCCGCCGAGGGCAGGATAGATGCCATAATTCACTTCGCTGCCTACAAAGCGGTGGGCGAGTCGGTCAGAAAACCCCTTGACTATTACAGGAACAACCTGACATCGCTTATCAGCCTCCTCGGCATGATGGAGCGGCATAATACACCGGTGCTTGTCTTCTCATCATCATGCACCGTATACGGTCAGCCCGATACGCTGCCCGTTACAGAGGCATCGCCGGTGAAGGAGGCAGCCTCACCCTACGGTTATACCAAACAGGCCGGAGAGATAATCATCCGTGACACCATGGCATCAAGGCCATCGCACAGGGCCGTATCACTCAGGTACTTTAATCCAATAGGAGCGCACCGCACTGCTCATATTGGCGAACTGCCGCGCGGAGTGCCTGAGAACCTGGTGCCCTATATTACCCAGACAGCCATTGGGCTTCGTGACGGGCTGAAGGTGTTCGGCAATGACTATGACACCCCTGACGGATCATGCATACGGGATTACCTCCATGTGGTCGACCTCGCCAGGGCTCATGTTGTAGCGCTGCGGCGACTTCTTGACGGTGAGAATAAAACGAACTACGAGGTCTTTAACCTCGGAACGGGAACAGGAGTCTCCGTCTTCGAGGCGATTGCGGCGTTCGAGAGAGCTACAGGGGTAAAAGTGAACTATACCGTGACCGGACGCAGGGCAGGAGACATTGAAAAGATATGGGCCGACCCCTCCCTGGCTAACAGGGAGCTTAAATGGAAAACGGAGATATCGCTTGACGAGGCTATGGATACAGCCTGGCGGTGGGAGAACAGACTGAAAGAAAAAGGTCATGGGAAGGATAATGCTTAAGGAAAAAAGATCATGAAGAGGATAATACTTGTTACCGGCGGTGCCGGGTTCATCGGCTCACACGTCGTCAGACGACTGGTCAGGAAATACTCTGACTACACAATTGTCAATGCTGATATGCTGACCTATGCCGGCAACCTCGGCAACCTCACCGACATTGATAAAGCACCCAACTATCACTTCCGCAGGGTTGACATAGTTGACAAAAAGGCTGTCAGCAACCTCTTCAGCGAGTTCGGGTTTGACGGTGTCATCCACCTTGCAGCCGAGTCTCACGTCGACAGATCGATCAGTTCCCCTGATGAGTTCATCTATACAAACATCATTGGTACCGTCAACCTGCTGACGGCATTCCGTGATGCCGGCACCGGCAGTAATGTAAGAAAACTCTTTTACCACATATCAACTGATGAGGTTTACGGCTCGCTTGAACACGGGGGCTTCTTCACCGAGCAGACGGCATATGACCCCCGGAGCCCCTATTCAGCCTCCAAGGCGAGCTCAGATCACATGGTGAGGGCCTTCGGGAACACCTACGGACTGCCATGGGTGATATCAAACTGCTCGAACAACTACGGTCCCAACCAGTTCCCCGAGAAGCTGATCCCTCTTACAATCAACAACATCAAGATGATGAAACCCATCCCGGTCTACGGTAAGGGAGAAAACATAAGAGACTGGCTTTACGTTGAGGACCATGCCGCGGCCATTGACCTGATCTTCCACGAGGGGAAACAGGGGGAGACCTATAATGTCGGGGGTGACAATGAGTGGAAAAACATTGACCTCGTGCGTGTCCTCTGCGCAATCATGGACAAGAAGCTTGAAAGGGCCGCAGGAAGCTCTGAAAAGCTTATAACATATGTTACTGACCGTGCAGGTCATGACCTCAGGTACGCCATTGACAGCAGCAAGCTTCAGCGGGAGCTGGGCTGGAGGCCGTCGGTTACATTCGAACAGGGAATGGAAATGACCGTAGAATGGTATCTTGCGAACGAGAGATGGCTTGAAACGGTAATCTCGGGAGCCTATTCGAAGTACTACGAGGAGATGTACGGGCAGAGGTAGAATTGGCGATTGCCGATTGTCGATTGTCGATTTAATCAAAAATCGCAAATCGCAAATCCTTTAGATCGTCAGACGTTTAATCAGCTCATCTCCCAATTCGGATTTGATCTTAATATGATCAAGGATGGCGAGCACGACGCTGTTCTTTTCGAAGTCACCCCTTACCTGCTCGAAATCGCGCTTCTTAACCTCATCATCACCGTCAATACCGAAGCCCGTCATTGATGAGAGGGCAAACTCCTTGCGGGCGTCTTCATACAGCATCCTGTCAAGTTCAACCACGCTCTTTTTCCACCTTTCGACAATATCAATAATATCACCTGCAGTAAGCTCCTCATTGGGCTTTCCGGTCTCACGGGGAAGCCTTTCGTAAATCCAGACCCACTCCATATCATAATAATGCTTATGGATCTGTTCGAAGCTCTTATTGATTGCATCGGCGCTTTTCATCTCCTTATTTTCGATGGAGACAAGCAACTCCTCTATTGATCTCAGCGGAGCAATGAGTCCCGACATGTCAATCCAGTCGCCGGTGCCCTTGTCGGACTCCGGTTTCAGTCTTTTTCTGATATCGGCATCCGTTTTAAGATCAATCCCTTCGAGCCTCTTTATCACGGAGTTGCCAATGAACTTGTCTATACCCATCTGGTAGAGAGTTATGCCCCGCTCGGCGGCAGAGGTCTTCATCCGCATCCTGTCAAAGGAGATAAAAGGCTGGTCAGGGTTCTCCCTGAGCAGTTTGTGCAGAAGCTCCCTGCCATTCATCATCTTGCCTACGGTGAACGGACTCAGGAGGTTATAGTTTATCTGGTCAAGCTTCTTCGGGTCTTTGCGCACATCGCGCTTCGGCCACTTCTGGGCGTCACGTATGGTTCCCACGCTGCGGAGGTTAATTCCCGGGATCAGCTGTGATTCGTAATTCACCTCAGTAAGATAAGAGAATGGAAACTGCGTTGTATCGACATTATGGTAATGCCTTCCGACTACCAGGGTAAACGGCCCGATGCGTGAAGGCCACAGCATGTATGAGTCGGAGGTGGTCTTGGACCCTCTCTCCATGATACCCTGGTGTATCGGACCAAGCTTGTACATGTGATTGCTCTGGTTTGATCCGCTGCCGGCGTTCATGAATGAGAAGATGCCGGCAATCAGCAGGGTAGATTTGTGGTGTGTCACCGTGAACGGACCGGCAAATATTGAGCATGCCTCGCCATGATATCCTCCGCAGTTTGAAAAGAAGAGTGAATTCTCCGCCGAATACTGCTTTGACAGGGTGCATCCCTGGCCAATAAAGCACTTGTCTATGACAGCGGCGTCATTCACCTTTGATCCTGAGCAGATTATGAAGTGATCCATGATCACGTCATTGCCTATAAAGACGGGGTCCTTGTATGAGCTGTTCACAGACCCTTCCGCCAGTCGTGAGACATCCTCGATGACCGCACCGTAACCTATCCTGACGTTCTTAATTGTACCGCACCCGGCAATGTATGATCCTGATCCTATCTGCCCGCGGTCCGATTTCACACTTTCGGTATATTCGGCAATGAGCTTTTCTATAACCTCAATGGCCACAGGCCTGTGTCTGTAGAGGGTGATGATATATGCCATGTGCGAGGTCAGGCGGTCCCATATGGGTACCTCCCTTCCTCCTGTCTCATTGAGGACAGCCACGCGGGTCCCGTTCCCGAATGATGTGCGCCCCTCGGTTGAGATATGACCGCAGTTCCTTATCACTACTCCTTCACCAATGTCATAATTGGCGATGTACCCTGTAATGTCAGTGATTGTAACATTGTCATCTATGGTGCAGTTGTGGATATGAGCGTTCCTGATCCCGTGGAGCAGCGGGAGGCCGCATCTCTCACGTGCCGTACCGTTGAAAAAGCCCAGCCTGACTATACCTGAAAAAGTGACGTTCTGTATCCTTTCGGCATTGAAAGGGTCCTTGACGAAGACACTCTCCCATGAATTGCTCCGGCAGCCTGCAGCTTCGAGGCCGCGGATCTCTCCGATACTCAGACTTCTGTAACCGTCAGCCATATTATTCAGCTTTTATTATTCCACAGTGACTGATTTTGCCAGGTTGCGCGGCTGATCGACGTCGCATCCGCGAAGAACGGCAATATGATAAGATAGCAGCTGTAGCGGAATCACCGCCAGCACCGGGGCGAAGACCGAAATTGTATCCGGCACCTCCAGCACGTAGTCAGCCATGCGGCTGATCACCTGGTCACCCTCGGTGACAACAGCTATAACCTTCCCCTTTCGAGCCTTGACCTCCTGGATGTTGCTCACAATCTTGTCATAGGAGTTTTCCTTTGTAGCCACCACCACCACGGGCATGTGTTCATCGATAAGGGCTATGGGGCCATGCTTCATTTCTGCCGCGGGGTATCCCTCAGCGTGAATATATGAGATCTCCTTGAGCTTCAGGGCTCCTTCAAGGGCCACCGGGTAGAGTAACCCCCTGCCCAGGTAAAGGGCATTGGTTGAGTCCTTGTATATCTTAGCCAGTGCCAGTGCCTGGTCATTAATCTTAAGTGCCATCTCGATTTTCTCCGGGAGGCTTATGAGCTCCCCTATCAGCCCGCGGTAACGGGCTTCGTCAATCAATCCCTTTCGGTACCCGATCTCGAATGAGATCATGGCAAGTGTCACCACCTGAGTTGTGAATGCCTTTGTTGACGCTACCCCTATCTCAGGGCCGGCATGAGTGAAGACACCGGCATTTGTCTCACGTGATATGGATGACCCCACCACGTTGCATATGCCAAGAACCATGGCTCCGCGTTCCTTTGCCAGACGTATTGCCGCCAGGGTATCGGCTGTCTCGCCGCTCTGGCTTATGGCCAGGACTATGTCACCCTTCTTGATAACCGGGTCACGGTACCTGAACTCGGAGGCATACTCAACCTCCACGGGAATACGGCAGTACTCCTCTATGATGTACTCACCCACCAGCCCGGCATGCCATGATGTGCCGCATGCTACAATCATTATCCTGTCTGCCGAGGCAATGGTGTCAAACACATTGTGCAGGCCTCCCAGCATGAGCCCCGACTGATTCGGCAGTACCCTGCCCCTGAAGGTGTCATGAATGGCACGCGGCTGTTCAAAGATCTCCTTGAGCATGAAATGAGGGTAACCCTCCTTGTCAATCTCTCCGATCTTCAGGTCAACATCCTTTACCTCAGGCTCAACACTCTTGTTTCTGATGGCCTTAAGTACCATCTCATCCTTTCGTATGACCGCGAGATCATCATCATTGAGATATATCACGCGCTGGGTGTGCTCAACTATGGGAGTGGCATCCGATGCAATGAAATTCTCGCCGTCACCCACACCTATCACGAGTGGCGAACCCAGCCTGGCGGCAAAGAGCTTGCCCGGTTCATCGCGGCAGTACACGGCTATACCGTATGTTCCTTCCACCTTGTTCAGCGCCATGATTATTGCCTGCTCTGCTGACAGGTCGCCTTCCAGATAGAGATGTTCCATCAGGTTGGCCAGCACCTCCGTGTCAGTCTGGCTCGTGAACTTAACGTCACGGCTTTCAAGGTGCTTCTTGATTCGGGCATAATTCTCAATGATGCCGTTATGTACTACGATGAAATGCCCCCTGCATGATACCTGCGGGTGGGCGTTAATTTCATTGGGTTCCCCATGGGTGGCCCATCGGGTATGACCCATTGCTATCGGACCGTCGAAATCCTTGCCGGCAACCATCTCCTCAAGATCACGAACCCTGCCCGCACACTTGAAGATCTCTGTCCTTTCTCCATTGCTTATAGCAATGCCGGCGGAGTCATAACCCCTGTATTCCAGCCTCTTAAGTCCGTTAATGACTATATCACGGGCAGGACGGGAACCGATGTAACCTACAATTCCACACATAATGAATTATTAACTTTTAGTTAATCAATATATTGTGTATGCAAACTCCAACTTAAAGGCGGGATTGTTTCCGTTAGCCTTGAAGATGACATTTTTTGTGGCTGACAATGGAAAGAACAGTTCCACAGAAGGATTTTCTATATCTCCCTCAATGTATTGCTGGACAAAAGAGGTTATGTTGAAGATGTAGCTGTCTTTATCCGTATTGTAGGTGCCATCCATAAAGGCAAGACCATGAACCAGGTCGGGTATTGCCAGCTCCTTGCCCTCGCTGTTGCGGTACCTTACCAGTATCTGGGCAGGCATGTCCTTTTCAAGATAGGTCTCTCCATCGATGTGTACAGGAGCAATGATCCTCGCCTTGTTGACTGCCATTCTCGCTGTGCCCCTGAATGCTTCAAGTGACGGCAGGTCAAGCCTTGTATAGATGCCGTAGAAGGTCTGAAGGTATGCAGCTGTATCAAGGACCAGATCATTGACATGCACTATAAGCTTCTCTGGTTCAGCCGTGGTTCGGTCATGGGTGAACCTGTTGTAATTTACCGCCCGTTCGGTGGCAACAAAGGAGTAAGAGCGGGCAATTGTATCGGCGGCATGGTAATAAATGGTAATCGCTAACGGGTTATCAGCCGCGGTCATGGTTATACGTACAGGATTGGTCTCGCTCCTGACGCCAAAGTAGAGCCCCTTGAAAAACTCCTTGTAGAACTTCGATGCGGGTCTGAACATTGCCGTATCCCTGAACAGGTATTCTGCTACCGAGTTGTCAATTCTGACGGCGTAGCTTGAATCTGCTTTCAAAACCGGCATCGGATACTCTCCAAGGAACTTGATCGTATCCGGATCCTGTCCCGTATAATATACATCCGGATCGGTCAGTTCCGTTCCGGTCTCGTAGAGTCTTATATGATGTACCGCGGCAGTGTCACCGGAGACTGCTGACGGGATGAATCTCAGGAAAACCGAGTCTATGTTGATGACCGATCTGCGCAGCGAATCAAGTAGCCTGAGCTGGGTCACAAAATCACAGTTTGTATTTCCGAAATAGGCATCATAAATACCGCCGGCAATCATCTTCGTGCTGTCTGATGACACCGAATTCTCATTGTACATCGTATAGGCCCTGATCTTTACCGTATCAGTAGAATAGACTGCAATGAAGTCATCATCAGGCAGCAGGTCCTTCCCGATATTTACCGGATCCTCTTTGCACGAGGCCAGCATCACTGATAAGGCGATTAAGAGAAAGGTTAAATATTTAAGATGTCCGGTAACCAGACCGATTGGGTTCCTATTTCTGTTTTTCAAGT
This sequence comes from uncultured Rikenella sp., assembly GCA_964455705.1. Taxonomy (GTDB): domain Bacteria; phylum Bacteroidota; class Bacteroidia; order Bacteroidales; family VadinHA17; genus SR-FBR-E99. The sequence goes on along the minus strand of CAYVYM010000007.1, from coordinate 91,420 downwards.
AAGAGCTTGTCATAAAAATCATTGTAAACATCAATATAATTCTCCTCACCATTGTATTCCAGCATAGGCTTGCCCATACCTGATACCTGTTTCCGGACCTGTTCGTCAATCTTATCGCTCGCAAGAATTATGCCATCAGAATTTTCTGCCGCCAGGGTTGTCAGGCTCAGGAAATCAACGCTCTTTTTAATGGAGATGAGAGCACTGCTGTGTATGCCGTCAGCTTCAAGTTTATCAGTCAGTGAAGATTTCAGCGGTTTTTTGAAACCGTTATTGTAAACGGAATAGACCGTTTTAAGCTTGTTGAAGACCGGGTCATCTGAGTAAATCTTGCGCAGGTAAAGCGGAACAAGTGATGTGAGCCATCCGTGGCAGTGTACAATGTCAGGGCTCCACCGAAGCTTCCTTACGGTCTCAATAACCCCCCTGGCAAAGAAGATGGCCCTTTCATCATTATCGTCATACTCATTTCCTGAGGCATCAGCAACGGTATACTTGCGCTGGAAGTAGTCATCATTGTCAATAAAATAAACCTGCATGCGGGCAGACTGAATTGATGCCACCTTGATGATGAGAGGGTGATCGGTGTCATCAATGATCAGGTTCATCCCCGAGAGACGGATGACCTCATGAAGCTGATTCCTTCTCTCATTGATTGAACCATATCGGGGCATGAATGTCCGGATCTCCTTCCCCCTTTCCTGTATGCCCTGCGGCAGATCACGGCTGATCTTCGAAAGCTTTGTCTCACCAAGATAAGGCATTATCTCCTGCGAAACAAACAATACCCTTCTGCTTTCCATTAAAACCTCCCGATGTACCTTAATTTAATCAAAGTGCAAAGATAATAAAAAAAATACAATTAATTTCCAAGCTAAAATGCTTCGGGTTACTGACAAAATGGTGTTATTTTGTATACCGGACCTCCGGTACCGGATCAGGTGTGTCAATAAAAAGTCAGACAATGAAGGTATTTACAACTGCCAAAGAGGTAAGGGAACATTACAGGGTATGCGTTCTGAGGCTTCCGGGTTTTATACCTACCATGGGGGCTCTGCACGAAGGCCATCTCTCGCTGGTTGAGACTGCGATAAAGAGATGCCGGATGGTGGCCGTGAGCATCTTCGTCAACCCTGCCCAGTTCAATGACCCTGATGACCTCCTGAAATATCCCCGTGACCTTGAGGCTGACCTGCAGATGCTCTCGGGTCTGCTAAGGGAAAATGATTTTGTGTTTGCCCCGACTGTTCAGGAGATCTATCCGGAGCCTGACACACGCGTATTTGATTTCGGGGATATCGAAAAGGTGATGGAGGGGTTACACAGGCCCGGCCACTTCAATGGTGTAGCTCAGGTAGTCTCAAGACTCTTTGACATAGTAAGGCCATCAGTCGCATTCTTCGGACAGAAGGATTACCAGCAGCTCACAATAATAAGGGAGCTGGCGCGCCGTGACTATCCAAAGACAGAGATCGTCGCATGTCCCATCTCAAGAGAGAAGGACGGGCTGGCAATGAGCAGCCGGAACAGTCGACTGTTGCCTCAGCACCGTGAACGGGCCGGAGAGATATTCAGGACCCTCATCGCGGCAGCAGCCATGGTCTCAGACTATGAAACGGCAGAGATAAAGGAATTCGTCGCTGACAGGATAAACATGATCCCCGACTTCAGGCTTGAGTACTTTGAAATAGTGGAGGATGAAACTCTTGTTCCCGTCAGGGCATCCATAGAAATGTCGCCTGATAAAGTATACTATGGCTGCATTGCTCTCTTTGCCGGAGAGGTCAGGCTGATTGACAATATAGAGATCAGTTTGCGCTGAATAAAATGATACTTATCTTTGCAGTGTCCAAAAGCATTCATCCTTTATCAATATGATGATAGAAATTCTTAAATCAAAAATACATAACGTCTCCGTCACCGGGGCAGACCTGAATTACGTGGGCAGTGTGACCATTGATGAAGATCTCATGGACGCAGCCGGCCTGGTTGAACATGAGAAGGTCCATGTGCTGAACAGAAACAACGGTGACAGGCTTGAGACTTATGTGATCACAGGCCGTAGAGGATCAGGTGAGATCTGTCTCAACGGTCCGGCGGCAAGAAGAGCCGCAATCGGCGACGTGATTATCATCATGTCATATGCCCTGGTCGACATGGCAGAGGCTTCGACATTCACCCCACATATAATAATGCCTGATACAGCCACCAATAAACTTGTCTGAAATTGAAAAAGGGGCTGAAGCAATCCATTCAGGCCATTGTCTTTCTTGCACTGGCCATTTTTCTGCTATGGCTCTCCTTCAGGGGCATTGACCTCGGAGAGCTCTGGGCAGTGCTTCGGAAGGCACATTACGGGTGGCTGCTGCCCGCCGTCATCTTCTCGTTATTGAGTTTTTTCATCAGGGCCCGCCGCTGGACACTGCTCATTGAGCCAATGGGCTACAAGCCGGGCCTCACGAATGCCTATCATGCCGTTATGATCGGTTATTTCGCAAACATGATTTTCCCAAGACTGGGAGAGGTATCCAAATGTGCAGCGCTGGGCAAGAAGGAAAATATTCCCTTTGACAGGCTCGTGGGAACGATGCTGGTTGAACGCACCATTGACATCGTGTCAGTGCTGCTGATACTGGGGCTGACACTGGTTGCAGGCAGCACCACCGGAAGTTTTCTTTCAGAGAATGTATTTATGCCGGCTGAACAGAAACTCTCATCCTCACCCGGATCAGCCAAAATGATAACGGTTATTGCGGCTCTTCTCACAGTCATGGCCATGGTGATGTTTTTCATGCTGCGGAAACAGCTCTCTGCCTATCGCTTATTCAACAGGATGTATTCCTTCTCAGACGGACTGCTTGACGGCCTCAAATCCATTGCAAAAATAAGGCGGAAGGGGGAGTTCGTAATTCTCACTGTAGTGCTCTGGATATCTTACTTCTTCATGTCTTACTTCCCGCTTCTCTGCCTCGACTCCACAGCAGGCCTGGGATTTGGAGGAGCGATATTCGTATTGGTCATAGGCAGCTTCGGGATGGCCGCCCCGGTACAGAGCGGGCTGGGAGCCTATCACTGGATTGTGTCGCGCGGATTGCTGGTGGCATACGGCATACCGCTTGAGGAGGGGCTCGCCTATGCCACCCTCGAGCATGAGTCGCAGATGATCCTGATTGCAATCGCGGGCGCCATCTCTCTCTTTGCAATGTTCGGCAGAAAGGGCGGGAAGGTTTTATCGTCAGTGGTCACTGAAAAAAAGGGCTGATAACCAGCTTTTAGTACATTTGTCTGTTGCGTAATCCTATTCTCCATGGCAAAGAACAAGACTGTTTACGTCTGTCAGAACTGCGGCGCCGGGTCGCCCAAATGGATTGGTCACTGTCCGGCATGCAAGGAGTGGAACACCTATCGCGAAGAACTTGTAACCCTTTCATCATCATCCTCAGTGGTTAAGGATGCTCCCAGGCGGAAGCCCGAGCTGCTTTCAGGCATTGAGATAAACGAGGATGACCGTATCACTGCAGGAATAGGCGAGGCAGACCGCATCCTGGGCGGAGGAATGGTAAAGGGATCGCTGATACTCATGGGTGGCGAGCCGGGTATTGGAAAATCGACACTGGCACTTCAGATAGCCCTTGCCGTCAGCGGCAGGAAAGTGCTCTATGTTTCCGGTGAGGAGAGCGAGGGACAGGTCAAACTGCGGGCAAAGAGACTTGAAGGCAGGAATGACAGCTGCTTCATATACAACGAGACTGATCTGGAGAGCGTCATAGCACAGGCAGGAGCCATCAGCCCGGGACTGCTGATCATAGATTCGATACAGACGCTCAGCTCCTCCCTGCTTGAATCCTCCGCAGGGTCGGTGTCACAGGTCAGGGAATGCGCGGCGATGCTGCTGCGCTATGCGAAGGAGTCTGGCGTGCCTGTGATACTGATTGGCCACATCACCAAGGACGGTACTCTGGCCGGACCCAAAGTGCTTGAACATATTGTTGACGTGGTGCTCCAGTTTGAGGGCGACGGCAATTATGTATTCCGTATACTGAGACCAGTAAAAAACCGCTTCGGGTCAACAGCAGAAATAGGCATCTTCGAGATGGCATCAAACGGGCTGCGTGAGATAACGGACCCGTCGGAGCTCTTCATCCGCCGTGACCGCGACCCGGCAAGCGGCGTATGCATCGCAGCCACTGTAGACGGACTGAGACCCTTCATGATAGAGACCCAGGCACTGGTGAGCAGCGCGGTCTACGGCACCCCGCAGCGAAGCTCCACCGGCTTCGATACGCGGCGGCTGAACATGTTGCTGGCAGTACTCGAAAAGAGAGCCGGATTCCGCCTCGCCGTCAAGGATGTCTTTCTTAATATTGCCGGTGGACTAAAAGTCACTGACCCTGCCATTGACCTGGCAGTGGTGAGCGCGGTGCTGTCATCAAACCTTGACGCACCCGTCAGCCAGCAGACCACTTTCGCCGGCGAGGTGGGACTCTCAGGGGAGATCAGACCGGTGGCAAGAATCGAACAGCGCATCATGGAGGCATCCAGAATGGGCTTTGAAAATATAGTGGTATCAGGATATCACAGAAGCCTCAGGGAACAGCCCGGAATAAAAATATCAAAGGTGAATAAGGTCGAGGGGCTTGTCAGACTGCTCTTCTCATGAGAAAGCTGCCGGCTTCAATACCTTCAATACCTTCAGGCCTTCTGACCTTCAGACTTCTGACCTTGAGACCTTCTGACCTTCAGACCTTCCTAGTACTCACGCTGCCTGTAGGGGCCGATCTGCTCCTGTCTCCTTACGTTGTCACAGTCAAGCTCCACGTTGAAACCTGAGGGTGCCTCGAACTGTGACTGAGCCACAGACGTAAACAGACTGTCGGCCAACAGCTTCTGAAGGAACAGCCCGAAGACAGGGAGTGCCATGTTTGATCCCTGCCCCAGTGACAGATCCTCAAAGTGAATGGCCTGATCCTCCCATCCGGTCCATACGCCTGCCACCAGGTCAGGTGTGACTCCCATGTACCACCCGTTGGAATGGTTCTGCGTGGTTCCCGTCTTGCCTCCCATCTGGTTGGTAAGTCTGTATGTGCCCCTCAGTCTTAGACCTGTTCCAGTGTTTACAACACCCTGAAGAAGAGAGGTCATCAGGTATGCATCATCCTCACTTATCACCTCGTCAATATAAGGGGTGAAGGTGGAGATCACGTTTCCGTTGCGGTCTTCTATTCGTGTCACATAGAGTGGACGGGTATAGACACCCTTGTTGGTGAAGGTGCCGTATGCCCCCACCATCTCCTCAAGGGAGAGGTCTGAGGTGCCCAGGAAAATTGAGTATACCGGGTCGATGAAACTTCTTATGCCCATGCGGTGCATCAGGTCAACAACCGTCTGGGGCGAAAACTGCTTCATCAGCCAGGCCGAGATGTAGTTCTCACTCTGGGCCAGACCCCACTTAAGTGTTACCATCTTCCCGTGGTATTCGACGGGACCTGAACTGCGGGGTATCCATACGGAATCTCCCACCTCAAACGACCTGGCTATGTTCTCAACCTCATAACAGGGCGTATAGCCGTCCTGCATTGCCAGGGTGTAGAGGAAGGGCTTGATGGTTGACCCTACCTGTTTCTTCTGCTGGGTAACGGCGTCATACTTGAAATACCTGAAGTCGGGCCCGCCGACATATGCCCTTACATGGCCCGTATGCGGATCGATGGCCATGAATGATGACCTGACAAAAAACTTGTAGTACCTGATTGAATCGAGCGGTGTCATTACGGTGTCACGCTCCCCCTCCCAGGAAAAGAGTTTCATGGGTATTGGTGTGTTGAACGAAAGGGTGATGGAATCTTCCGGTATCCCGGCGCGCCTCATGCTCTGGTATCGGTCGCTCTGCCGCACTGACCTGTCTATGAGCTGCTTTACCTGGGCCGTGTTGAGGTCATTTGAATAGGGCGGGTTCCTGTAGGCTTTTGCTCTTTTGTTGAATACCGGCTGAAGATTTTGCGACAGGTGTTCAACCACCGCCTCCTCGGCAAAGGTCTGCATCTTTGAGTTCAGGGTGGTGTATATCCTCAGTCCGTCACGGTACAAATTATAATTCGAGCCGTCAGGCTTTGTGTTTTTACGGCACCATCCGTATAGCGGGTCGTTCTGCCAGCGCCACATTGCATCATTGTACTGGTCATCGGAATAAAACATTTTCCGTTCGGGCTCGTACTTGATCATTGTGCTGCGGATATACTCCCTGAAGTAGGTTGCCGGGCCGGTGTTATGGCTGTCCTCGCGCAGATCAAGCACCAGCGGCAGCTTCCTGACGGAGTCTGCCACCTCACGGGGCAGGTAGCCGTAGCGTGCCATCTGCGATATCACCACGTTTCGCCTCCTGAAAGCCGTCTCCTCGCTCCGCAGCGGATTGTAAGCCACGGAGTTCTTGAGCATCCCGACAAGCATGGCCGACTGTTCTATGTTCAGTGAATCGGGGGAGGTGTTGAAGTAGATGCGGGCTGCAGAGTTTATACCAACGGCATTATATATAAAGTCGAAGACATTCAGGTACATCGTGATGATCTCTTCCTTGGTATAACTCCTCTCCAGCTTCACCGCCGTCTGCCACTCCTTAAACTTGGTCACCGTCAGTCTTGCACCCCGTACTATGGCAGGGTCATTCGAGAGATCCCTTGGCAGGAAGAGGTTTTTCGCCAGCTGCTGGGTGATGGTGCTGCCGCCGCCGGTCTCCTTACCTAAAAGTATTGTCTTGACCAGCACTCTTGCCAGTCCCCTGAAATCAATACCTGAATGCCTGTAGAACCGGATGTCCTCGGTGGCTATCAACGCGTCAACTACATATGGCGAAATATCTTCATATTCCGTCCACGTGCGGTTCTGGCTCTGCAGATAGAATTTACCAAGCAGTACATTGTCTTCCGAATATACCTCTGCTGCCAGGTTGCTGGCAGGGTTTTCAACCTCCTCGAATGAGGGGATGGGGCCAAGCCTGTTGGCCGATATAAGGATGAACAGTGTCAGCACAAAAACAACTGGCAGAGACATTATCACCCAGAACCAGATAATGTCTTTCCGGAATTTTTTATCCCTCATGATACCCTCATAATATGGGCGCTAATTTAATGATTTATACAGAATCTTTCTCAATAATTTTGAAGTTAGTGCCGTTAATCACTTACTTTGCCCTGTTTTTAAAAAAAAGTCGGATGACAGATAATCTGGTAATAGTTGAATCTCCTGCAAAAGCAAAAACGATAGAAAAATTCCTTGGGAAGGATTTTACAGTTGTCTCAAGCTTCGGGCATATACGTGATCTTGAAAAGAAAGGCCTCGGTGTCGAGGTTGATAAAGGGTTTACACCGGTATATGAGGTTCCCGAGGAGAAGAAGAAGGTGGTGAACGAGCTTCGCAAGCTGGCCGGGCAGGCTAAGACTGTCTGGATCGCCTCCGATGAGGACCGTGAGGGGGAGGCAATAGCATGGCATCTGATCTCCGTCCTGGGTCTTGATCCCTCCTCCACGCGCCGCATAGTGTTCCATGAGATAACTAAAGAGGCCATCGCCAGGGCGGTGGAGACACCACGCCAGGTTGACATGAACCTGGTCAACGCCCAGCAGGCACGCCGAATCCTTGACAGACTGGTGGGCTTTGAGATCTCTCCCGTTCTCTGGAAAAAAGTGCAGCCTTCGCTCTCGGCAGGAAGGGTACAGTCGGTGGCTGTGCGCCTCCTGGTAGACCGTGAACGTGAGATAATAAGCTTCATCTCAGACTCCGCCTTCAGGGTGACGGGTTCATTCAGCGGGCAGAACAGTGAGGGCTCTGAACTCCTCCTCAGGGCTGAGTGTCCTAAAAAATTCGGCACGGAGGCTGAGGCTAAAAATTTCCTGGAATTATGTAACGGATCATCGTTCACCGTTGAGAACATAGTGGTCAAACCGGGCACCCGCTCCCCCGCCCCTCCCTTCACCACCTCCACCCTTCAACAGGAGGCCTTCCGCAAGCTGGGCTTCTCCGTGGCACAGACAATGTCCGTGGCGCAGAAGCTCTATGAGGCAGGAAAGATCACCTACATGAGGACTGACTCCACAAACCTCTCATCACTGGCCCTCAACACCGCCAGGGAGGTGATCACGGGGGAATTTGGCGCCAGGTACTCACGTACAAGACAGTTCAAGACTCATTCAAAGGGGGCACAGGAGGCTCATGAAGCCATCAGACCTGCATATTTTGACAGGAAGGATACAACAGGAAGCATCAATGAGAAGAAACTCTATGAGCTCATCTGGCGCAGGGCGATAGCCTCGCAGATGGCAGACGCCGAGATGGAGAAGACAACAATCACAATCGGCATATCATCATCACCGTTCAACTTCACTGCAACAGGCGAGGTGATACTGTTTGACGGGTTCCTCAAGGTTTACACCGAATCATATGACATCAACCAGGGGGAAGATGAGAAGCCTATTCTCCCACGTGTTGACAGGGGCATGAAGCTCACACCGGATTCAATCACCGCCCTGCAGCGCTTCACATCGCCCCCTCCCCGTTACACGGAGGCAAGCCTTGTGAAGAAACTCGAGGAGCTGGGGATCGGAAGACCGTCTACCTATGCACCTACCATATCTACAATACAGTCGCGGGGATATGTTGCCCGCGAGGACAGGCCCGGAGAAAAGCGGACTGTTTCACAGCTTACCCTCTCCAGGGGGAAAATTACCAGGACAGAAAAAACTGAAATTGCCGGTAAAGAGAAGTCGAAGCTCTTCCCCCGCGACATCGGGATGATCGTCAACGACTTCCTCATCGCCAACTTTCCGGATATCCTCGACTTCAACTTCACCGCCGGTGTTGAGAAGGAGTTTGATGAGATAGCCTCCGGAGAGCTTGAGTGGGACACGATGATCTCGGAATTCTATACACCGTTCCACAAGACGGTTGACGAATCTCTCTCCAACAGGGCTCGTATGACCGGGTCGCGCCAGATGGGGACAGACCCGGTAACGGGACTACCCGTCTCTGTCAGGATGAGCCGCTTCGGGCCGGTGGTGCAGCTTGGTGAGTCAAGCCCGGAAACCAAGCCACGCTTTGCGAACCTCAGACGTGACCAGCTCCTTGAGACAATAACCCTTGATGAAGCCCTGGCTCTCTTCGCCCTGCCAAGAGTTGTTGGCTCCTTTGAAGAGAGTGAGATGACCGTGGGTGTCGGGAAGTTCGGACCCTATGTAAAACACGGGGGCAAATTCTACTCCCTGAAGAAGGGAATTGATGATCCGTACACAATCACCGCAGAGCGGGCCATGGAGCTGATCAAAGAGAAGCGGGAGGGAGACAGACAGAAGTTGATAAATGAATTCGGTGATATAAGTGTGCTGAATGGCAGGTACGGCCCCTACATCGTGCATGACAAAGCCAACTACCGTATCCCGAAAGGCACTGACCCGCAGAAGCTGACGAGGGAGGAGTGCCTGGCAATAATCGAAAAAGGCAGTAAGACAAAAAGCACCAGGGGCGGAAAGAAGAAGTGACCTTATATAATATGATCGACCTGAACCAGTATTTTGACCCCGTATGTCTCGACAAGCCTGAGGCAGAGCCCCTGAAGGGATCCTCTGCTTTCTCCCACAACGTGACGGTCAATACCGGCAATGCCCCTATTGATGACCTGAGCCGTTTTGCCATCGCCGTCGTCGGTGTGCCTGATGACCGTTCTTCGTCTAACGCAGGTGCATCACATGCCCCTGACGCCATACGCCGGAGCCTCTATTCCTTCTCGCGGCTGCCAGGGAAGCTGAAGATCACCGACCTCGGCAACCTCAAGCCCGGCTCCTCCTTTGAAGACACCCTGGCCGGACTGCGTGATGTGCTCATCCAATTGCTGGAGCAGAACATCGTTCCCGTGGTCATTGGCGGCACCAGTGCACTGATGCCTGCAATAGACCGCTGCCTCTCGTCGCTGAAGCAGAACTGGTCACTTGTATCGGTTGATTCAAGGCTCGATTTCACGGCAGAGAAACGGACTGCAGACTCACTCAACTGGATGAATGACCTGATCTACCGCAGCAGCAGTTACCTGTCGCACCTCTCAGCCATCGGGCACCAGACCTACCTCACTGATCAGCAGGTGGTGAACCGGTTCAACCGCAGGCATTACGAGATGATGAGAATAGGAGAGGTACGCGCAGCCGTGCATGAGACGGAACCTCTCTTCCGCGATGCCACTGCCGCGGTGTTTGACATAGGCTCAGTTCGCCAGTCCGATGCACCCGGAACCTTCCTCCCCTCAGCCAACGGCTTCTACGGTGAGGAGATCTGCCTGCTGGCCAGGTATGCAGGGCTGTCAGATAATCTGAAGATTCTGGCAGTCATGGAGGTCAACCCCATGCATGACAACCGGTCACAGACCTCGCACCTTGCCGCCCAGCTGATATGGTTCTTCCTTGAGGGATTCTCACAGAAGCAGTTTGAGATATCTTACCTTGGCGACCAGATGAGCAGTCGTTTCACCCGTTACCATGTAACCCTCAGCGATCTGGAAGGCGAAGCCATCTTCATCAAGAGCATGATCACAGAGCGGTGGTGGATAGAGATACGTGACAACACCGGGGAACCACATTACATTGGCTGCTCATATGAGGACTACCTTATGGCCAACCGTGATCAGGTACCCGGACGCTGGACCAGGGCCATGCTCAGGTTCGGACACTAAAATATGCATCGATTTGGCACCTTGCATATTTTTTATTTATTTTGATCGTTATATTTAAGGGCGCACAAACGCTCTGTGAACATGAAGAAAGTCAGGACAGTCATCCTCGCATTAATCATCCCGGTGAGCGTGGTCTTTGGTCAACAAGACCCGGTGGTGACTAATTACATGTTCAATCCACAGATTTACAATCCCGGCTTCTCCGGCATGACCGGCATGATAACGGCCACAGCCCTGACACGGCAACAGTGGGTAGGCTTCCCCGGGGGCCCCTCCACAATGATCTTCAATGTCAACACTCCGTTCAGTATCCTGGGCCTGAGGAGCGGCGCAGGCCTGCTGATAGAGGCCGACAAGTACGGTTTCAGCAATGATATCGAACTGAACCTCTCCTATTCGGCCCTCATCCCGGCAGGAAGCGGAACACTGGGTGCAGGCTTCAGCGTGGGAATGCTGAATAAGACACTTGCTCCCGAGTGGTTCATCCCCTCGGGAACAGGCCATACACCACCCGGCGGCGACCCGCTCATCCCTGAAAATGACGAATCTGTCCTTGCATTTGACTTCTCTGCCGGTGTCTATTACCAGGGAATTAATTATTACGCAGGCATCTCGGTTACACACCTGAACCAGCCCAAAATAAAATATTCAGAAACAGCCACTTATGTAAGCCGCGAATACTACCTTACCGCCGGTTATTACTTCCAGCTGCCTAACCCTTCTCTTGAGGTCATACCATCTATATTTATTGTTAGTGACGGTGCCGCAACACAATATTTAGCAACAGGCATGGTTAGATACAATAAAAAGATATGGGGTGGCGTTTCTTACAGGATAAGTGACGCAATCACAGGTTTTGCAGGAGTAGAATTGTATAACGGTCTAAAGATTGGATATGGATATGACTTCCCGATATCGGAGATCAGAAAAGGAACCAGCGGATCCCATGAATTCCTTGTTTCATACAGTTTTGACCTCGGCCTTGGAAGGAGCGTCACTAAATATAAAAGTATTCGTTTCCTATAAGAGACGGGCAAAAGTGAATAATTTGCATTCTTAAATTTATGAGTATATGAAACCCTCATGTAATATTTACGTTAACAGAAATGAAGCTGAGAATCCTGACATGAGGGTTCCATGTGACCTTACAAAATTAAATTTCTCGCAAATGAAAAAGGCAACCCTTTTAGCTCTTATGTTAATCTTTATCCTGAGTAGCTGCTCCTCCTATGAATCAGGCGAGTTGACAGGCGTCCAGGGAAGGAAAAAATTCTATGAGCCGGAACCGTTTGAAATGGCATTCATCCCTGCCGGTTCCTATCAGATGGGGCCGAGTGACCAGGATCCCCTGCGTGCCATGAACAGCCTCTCCAAGACAGTGACTGTGGAAGCATTCTGGATGGACCAGACTGAGATCACCAACAATAAATACCGTCAGTTTACATACTGGGTGCGTGACTCTATCCTAAGAACCAAACTGGGTGAGGAAGGCATTGAGGGATACGAATTCTTCAGAACAGATGAGGAAGGCAATGTCCTTGAACCCAATGTTCTGAACTGGGATGAGGAGATCGATTACAGGGATGAGAATGTCCTTGCAGTCCTCGAGACACTCTACTATCCGCCTGAAGAGAGGTTCAATGCCAACAAGCAGTGGGATACCCGGCTTCTCAACTACTCATATTTCTGGGTTGACTACAAACAGGCAGCCAAGGCAAAATACAACTATAAGGAGCAGAGGTACGAAGGACAGGTAACTGACCTTGAAGGAAACACCACCGACATTGTCAACCGCTCATCGTTCATTATGCACCATAATGTCAATATTTATCCTGATACCCTTGCATGGATCAGGGACTTTACCTACTCATTCAATGAGCCCTGGGCGACACTCTATTTCTGGCACCCGGGCTATGATGACTATCCCGTTGTGGGTGTGTCATGGGTACAGGCCCGCGCCTTCAGCGTCTGGCGTACCAACTTCATGAATGACCATCTTCGTGCCCAGGGTATTGCCGATGTGCATAATTATCGTCTCCCGCTTGAGACTGAGTGGGAATATGCTGCCCGCGGCGGACTTGATCTCTCAATGTACCCCTGGGGAGGCCCCTACACCCGTAACTATGAGGGCTGCTTCCTGGCAAACTTCAAGCCTTTGCGCGGTAACTACATCGATGACGGAGCAGTTTATACAATTAAGGTCGCTTCGTTCGAACCAAATGAATACGGACTGTTTGACATGGCAGGCAACGTCTCCGAGTGGACCTCGGGCGCATACCATCCGTCAGCTTACGTCTTCACCCATGATCTGAACCCCGACTATGAATACAACGCACGCCCCGATGATCCCCCGGTGCTTAAGCGCAAAGTCATCAGAGGAGGCTCATGGAAGGATATTGCACTTTTTATGCAGAATTCAACAAGGGATTATGAATACCAGGACTCAACAAAGTCATTTGTCGGGTTCCGTAATGTGAGAACTTATATCGGAGTCAATAACTAATACTGTTTAACCTAAAAATTAATTATATGGGCCTTTCGGAATTTGTACATACCAGTAAGTGGAAATCTTTCATGTCCAAACTGTACGGCTGGGGTGCCTCGGTCGTAATCATCGGTGCTCTCTTTAAGATCCAGCACTACCCCTACGCAGGGTTGCTGCTCGCTGTCGGTCTGATCACAGAGGCAATCATCTTCTTCTTCTCTGCTTTTGAGCCGTTGAAAGAGGAGCCAGACTGGAAACTGGTCTACCCGCAGCTTGATCCCAATTACTCCGGTGAGGAGATTGGCTTCGCATCTGTTGGAGGCGGTGGAGGCGGCGGTGGTGCAGGCCTGTCACAGTTCGACAAGATGCTGGCCGATGCAGGCATCACCCCGGATGTCTTTGACAGACTGAGTTCAGGACTGAAAAAGCTCACTGAGACAACAGCCAACTTCAATGCCATGGGCGATCTGGCTGCTACTACAAATGAGTATACCAGCACTATAAGGAAAGCAAATGAGTCACTCATGAACCTCTCTGAGTCGGCTAAACAGACCGCAAGATCAATGACTGACTCCAGCCCCATCTACCAATCTCTCGGTGAAACATCGAAGACCATAGAGACAGGCGGCAAAAGCTACCATGAGAAACTGGAGGCCCTCAACAAGAACCTCTCGGCACTCAATGCCGCTTATGAGCTGCAGCTGAGAGGCACCAGTGACCATGTGAAAAGCACAGATGTCATCTATAAGGGTATGGAAGGACTCATGAAAGACCTTACCGGCTCAGCTGATGACACGAAGAAATACCGCGAACAGGTTGCCAAACTGAATGAAAACCTCAGCTCACTGAACAATGTGTATGGCAACATGCTTGCTGCAATGAACGTTAAGTAATGCTAAGTACACCAATATTTCTGCTAATATTTAAACTATCCGCAAATGTCTAAGGGAAAAGAAACCCCGCGGCAAAAGATGATCGGTATGATGTACCTCATACTGACAGCAATGCTTGCGCTTAACGTTTCAAAGGAGGCAGTCGAGGCTTTCAAGAAGGTTGACCTGAGCCTGACTAAGACCACTGCCAACTATATCAAAAAGAATGATATCACCTATGCAGCTTTTAAGGCAGCTGCAGAGGAGAATCCTGAGAAGGCGGAAGCCTGGAGGGTTAAGGCATTCGAGGTCAAGGACCGGGCTAATGAACTCTATGACTACATACAGGATCTTAAGGTCGAGATCATTACAACTGCTGAAGGTCCTGGCGCGGAAGCTCTCCTTCCCGATAACCAGATCGATATTACCAAGGTAAAGAAGATAGACGAGAACAACGTACCCTCCGAGGTGCTTGTAGGATCAAATCAGGAGGGCAAGGGCAATGACCTGAAGGCGCTGATTGAAGATTATCGCTCTTACCTGGTTGAGACCCTCGATGGCAGAGACCCCGCAGCAGAGCGTTCAATACTTGACATACTGAACACTGACGATCCCCAGAACCTTGAAGGTACCGGGACGGAGAACTGGGTGAATGCCAACTTCCAGACCCTGCCGCTTGTGGCAGTGATCACCATCCTTTCAAAGATGCAGGTAGATGTCAGGAACGCAGAGACAGACGCGCTCAACTTCCTCTTTACCCAAATTGACGCCGGCTCATTCAGGTTCAACAGCATTATTCCGACGGTCACCACCAACACCTCCTACGTAATGCAGGGTAATGACTACGAGGCCAGGGTATTCGTGGCAGCAACCGACACCACACAGGACCTCGAGATATTCGTTGGGCCCTATACCACAAAGTCCAACCCTGACGGTACCCCCTTATACGAGCCGTCAAGCCAGGCAACCCAGCTTCCTATCGACAAATCAGGTGTGGGCATCTACAGGGTGAGAGCCAGCTCCATCGGCGAAAAGTCCTGGGGAGGTGTCATCAGAATGAAGGCTCCCGATGGCACAACCCGTACGTTCAACTTCGATCAGAAGTATTCTGTGGGCATGCCAAATGTGGTAGTCTCCCCCACCGCCATGAACGTCTTCTACCAGGGCATCCAGAATCCGGTTGACATATCAGTGCCTGGCGTCGGATCGGACAAGCTTACCGTTCGCATGACAAACGGCGACATCAAAAGAGGCAAGTACAAGGACTACCGTGGTGAATATATTGCCCAGCCCCGCACCGTGGGCCAGAATGCACAGGTCATCGTCTCAGCAAATATTGACGGCAGGGTGCAGACCTTCCCGCCCGTGGAGTTCAGGGTTAGAAGGCTTCCTGACCCCGAAGCACGGTTCGCCAACATGAAAGAAGGAAACGTGCTCAGAAGCGTGGCAGCAGCCCAGCAGGTTGTGACCGCAGTCCTGGAGAACTTTGAGTTCGACCTTACCTATACAGTCACAGGCTTCACAGTCTCTGTCAACGACAAGGGCTTTGAGATCACGGCTGAATCAAATAATAACAGGCTTACCGACAAGCAGAAAGGCCTCATTGGCAACCTGCGCGCCGGACAAAAACTCATAATAGAAAAGATAAAGGCAGTCGGACCCGACGGAAGAACAAGGGACCTCAACCCTATCATTCTTAAGATTAACTAATGCAGGAGATACACACCATGAACAGGAGAATTCTGGCAGGCCTTATCGGCCTCCTGATCTGTACAGCCTCAATGGCCCAGTCGTTCGGAGACATCTATACAAAACAGATGCCCGATAACCAGAAGATCAATTATACCTACCTGGGAGAATCAGATGTAATCTGGTCAAAAAGACTCTACCGTATAATTGACCTGAGAGAGAAGATGAACCTGAACCTCTTCTATCCTTCACTCAGATATGACGCCGCCAACAACCGCTTCGTATCAGAGATGTCGGACGGAAGAATGAACTTCTCGGGGATACTCCTGAATGAGATCCTCTCGGGCAAGGTGGTTGCAACAGACGGCGATGCCATGACAGTACCCACAACATACAACGACATTGCTGCCAAGATGAACCGCGATACCCTGACCATAACCGTCATCAATGCAGACGGCCGTGAGCAGGACTCAACCGTGACCAACATGGAAAACCCCTCTGACATCAAGCAGATCATGCTGCTCGAGGAGTGGTTCTTTGACAAGAAGCATTCACGGCTTGACGTACGCATCATTGGCATATGCCCCATCTACATGGGCTATGACCAGATCACATCGAGGCTCGTAAAAAGACGCCTCTTCTGGATCAGGTATGAAGATGTAAGGCAGGCGCTGTCAAGCAGCGAGGCATTTAACGCCAACAATGACGCTCAGCGTATCTCATTTGAGGACCTGATGCTTCAACGAAGGTTTGACGGTTATATCGTTGCCGAATCTAATGTCTATGATGACAGGTCTATCAACCAGTATAAAATGGGCCCCTCCCAGATCTTCGAGGCTGAAAGAATCAAGAATGAGATATTCAATTTTGAACAAGACCTCTGGGAATACTAGGTGAGCGAGTGAAAACAGGAAGGGTGTCTCAAATCAGAAAATGAGACACCTTTTTTTTTCAGTCCTCAGTCTTCAGTCTAAATAACTGACTATCAATTCTTAATACTTAATTCTTAATTCTTAATTTTCACTACTGCCTGCTGCCTACTGCCTACTGCCTAAGCATGATTGCCGAATGCCGATTACCGACTGCCGACTGATTTTGACTGCCGACTAAAGATATTCATCACCGACCTCCCGGCCTACATCATCAAGATATAACCTGATATTCTGCTCCTGCTCACGCGAGACAATAAGCAGCACGTCGCCACTGTCAATGATTATGTAGTCATCAAGTCCCTGTATCACCGCAATCTTGCCCTTGGGAAGGCTGACTATATTTCCTTCTGAATTATAGGTCAGCGCCTTCGCGTTAAGTATGGCATTATCATTACGGTCGTGATCGGAATGCAGGTATAGCGAACTCCATGTACCAAGGTCAGACCAGCCAAGGTCAGTACAAATGACATATACGTTGTCAGCCTTCTCCATTATCCCGTAGTCAACTGAAATGCTTCTGCATTGAGCATAAGCGCGTTTGATAAACTCCTTCTCGGCCGGGGTGCTGAATTTCTCCTGCCCTTCAAGGAATGCGTGATAGATATCAGGGAGATGCCTGTCAAAGGCAGCAAGGATTGAGCTGGCCTTCCAGATAAAGATGCCGCTGTTCCAGTAAAAGTCACCGCTCTCAAGGAAAAGCTTCGCCATCTTCAACTCAGGCTTTTCGGTGAAGGCCTTCACCTTGTGCAGACTTGTGAAACCGCTTACCGGCTGCTGGTGGTTGGCCTGAATATATCCATACCCTGTCTCGGGCCGGTCAGGTCTGATACCGAGGGTCAGGAGAGCATCATTCTCAGAGGCGAACCTGAAAGCCTCATCCATGACTTTCATAAACTCATCCTCTTTCTTTATCAGATGATCTGCCGGAGTCACCGCTATCACTGCTTCCGGATTCTCAGCCATTATCCTGAAGATACCATAGGCAATGCAGGGTGCGGTGTTCCGCCGCAGGGGCTCAGCCAGTACATGATCACTGTCAATCCCGAGCTGCTCAGATACCATCCCGCTGCTGTCCTCGCTGGTCACCACGTAAATGTTTTCGGCAGGACAGATTCCGGCAAATCGCCTGTAGGTCATCTGTATGAGAGTCTCACCCGTTCCGAGGATGTCAAGAAACTGTTTCGCTCTCTCCTTCCTGCTCAGTGGCCAGAATCGGCTTCCGACACCACCGGCCATGATCAGCAAATAGCGGTTTTCCATGATTATTTGATATTTATACGACTATTACAAATATATAAATTCCCGCCCATGATAACCGTGCTGGTTACGGGTGCGGTGAATTATTGTTAAATTTGACAAAAATTTCAACATGTTAAGGTTTCTGTCAGGCTTCGGTTCATACTGGATGTTACTGGGCAGGGTCTTCTCCAGGCCTGAGAAACATGCCATATACTACAGGCAGACCATGAAGGAGTTTGTCAGCCTTGGACTGAGATCAATAGGCATTGTAATTATCATCTCCTTCTTCATGGGCGCAGTCCTCGCCCTGCAGACCGCATATAACACCGAAAACCCCATCTATCCTACTTACCTGATTGGACTTGGTACAAGGGACTCCATCATCCTTGAATTCTCTTCAACAATCGTGGCTCTCATCCTTGCGGGCAAAGTAGGTTCCAACATCGCTTCGGAGATAGGCACCATGAGAATCACCGAACAGATTGACGCCCTCGAGCTGATGGGCATCAACTCGGCCTCATACATCATCCTCCCCAAGGTGGTTGCCACAGTCCTCTTTAACCCGTTCCTCACACTGATAAGCATCATTACCGGTGTCCTGGGCGGATGGCTCGCCGGCACCGCAGCCGGGGTGATAACCTCCCAGGAATATGTCTACGGCATACAATATGCATTTATACCTTATTATATAACATACTCACTGATCAAGACCGTCATCTTTGCATTCATTATCACCACGGTAGCTGCATACCAGGGATACATTGTGGAGGGCGGCTCACTCGAGGTGGGACGCGCCAGCACAAAGGCCGTAGTCTACAGCAGCGTCGCCATACTCCTTTTCAATGTCATCCTAACCCAGCTCCTGCTGTCATGATCAGGGCTGAAAACATAACAAAACGCTTTGCCGGCCGTGAGGTAATCAGGGATATCTCGGCGGTGTTCGAACCAGCTAAGACAAACCTCATAATTGGCAAGAGCGGTTCCGGCAAGACCGTCTTCCTTAAGTGCCTGGTAGGGCTGCTGGAGGTAGACGAGGGAAAGATCTTTTACAATGATGTGCTGTTTACCGGCCTTGACTTCAAGGCAAGGAAGGAGATCAGGAAGGATATGGGAATGCTCTTCCAGGGAAGCGCACTCTTCGACTCAATGACCGTTGAGGAGAATGTCAGGTTTCCGCTTGACATGTTTACAGATATGTCTTATGAGGAGAAACTTGAAAGAGTCAACTTCTGCCTTGACAGAGTGCACATCGTCAACTCCAACCATCTCTTCCCGGCCGAGCTGTCAGGCGGAATGAAGAAACGCGTAGGCATAGCCAGGGCAATAGTCCTCAAACCGCGGTTCCTGTTCTGCGACGAACCCAATTCAGGCCTTGATCCAATGACATCAATAGTGATTGATGAGCTGATCAGGGAGATAACCGTTGAACTGAACATGACCACCATCATCAATACCCACGACATGAACTCCGTGATGGAGAACGGAGAAAAGATCATTTTCATAGAAGATGGTGAGAAGTGCTGGGAGGGGAACAAGAATGAGATACTTAAGTCAGACTGCGAACTGCTGAATGAGTTCGTCTTTGCCAACACCCTCGCCAGGCAGCTGAAAGAGTCCTCAAAATAATAATCACATCACCGGAAGGGCCTTTTCCTTCTCCCTGTTGCCAAAGACAAGATTCACACCCAGCCTGGCATGCACTGTGCTCCAGTTCTCCGGCAGTCTGTAGCTCTCAGGGCCGTCTGCGACCTCATTCCACCGGAGAGGGATATTGTCAACAAGTGCATAGAACTGAAAAAATCCTCCCCTCACGGCCAGTCCGAACCCCAGGTTGTCAAAGCGCCTGTTGGCAATTGTATAGGCAAGCGTGGTAGAAAACGTATTGCCAAGGTTTAGATTGCCGGAGAGAGTCAATGCCTCATGAACCTGCTTTCCCTTAAACCGGGTCTGTGAAAGCAGGCCTGCGGTGAAGAATTTTACAGGGGTGAAGCTGAAACCTGCTGTGACACTTAATGGAAGATACGTGGTATAGGAGCCCGGCGACTCGTTGAGATCAATGGCTGTCTGTAGCGAGTCGGCAGCCCAGTTCATCAGATCACCGAAAGAAAGATTCTCATCATAAACATCCTGCAGGGTAAGCCCGCTAAACTGAATCGATTCAGTAAGATAAACCTCAGACCTGTCTCTCTTCCATTTGATGAACCCGATATCGGTAAGAGCGGCTGAGACGGTGAACATATCATTGATCCTGTATTCTGCTCCTACCTCTATACCAAAACCAGGATTGGCAAAGCCGAGGGCATATGAGATATAATCATTCCTCTCCTCAAAGCGCTCCTCCTCAAACCGGATATTATCAATCTCTCCGTCTGCAGCATCCCTGGTGAAGGTCACAGGTGCGCTGACATTAAGTGAGACATCAGCATCAAAGGTATGTGTATAGTCATCATTGACTGTAAGCGTCATGCCGTTGTTGGTGAGATGGCCTGACACCACTCCTGACAGCAGCATCATCCTCGCCCCTATCCTTAGCTTCTCAGTGATATTCTTCGATGCTCCCAGTCCTATCTCATGGTAGTACTGCACGTCAGCCCTCATTGATGAGAGGTCAATGTTCTGTCCGGGAAAGCTCTCATTTCCCTCAATACCCAGCCTGATAAGGTCTCCCGGAAAGACGATGTTGGCGTCGGCACGCTCTGTAATGTCAAAGCTTATCCTCAGATCATCCCCCACCGTGAAGGCAAGGCCGAAGAGCTGTACTCCGGCCTGAGGTTCAATCGAATTGTTGTTGCCGAGGCCTGCAATGAACCTGTCAAGATCTTCCCCCGGATTCAGTATTGTAAAGGTGCTGTCTGAGAGGACTCCGCTATTGAACATGTCCGAAAAACTCAGAAAATTATTGTCAATT
The DNA here is from genome assembly GCA_964455705.1 of uncultured Rikenella sp. GTDB lineage: Bacteria > Bacteroidota > Bacteroidia > Bacteroidales > VadinHA17 > SR-FBR-E99. The sequence continues at coordinate 70,587 of CAYVYM010000007.1, read as the reverse complement.
CTGACGGAAATATCTGAAATCCCCGGCAACCCGACGTATACCCTGCCCGATGGCTGAAGCGCAGGATTGAGGGTGGTCCTTTGCGGGAGATTCATATAATACAGAACATGACTGGTCTGTGCCTTTACAATGCCTGCTGTAGCTGCAGTCAGCAGCAAGAGCAGGATGATCGTTTTCCTATACATGGTTATGAATTATTTTGATCCTGAAGTGAGTTCGTAGTTATACAGGAAGGCGTCATTCTCACTGACCAGCAGGTTCCATGAGCTCTTATTTGCCACCCTCCCGATATTGTACCATGGTCCGGCCCTGAGTGGAAATCCTGCGAGGGAGCCGCCGTTCTTTCCGACCAGATGTATCATCTGTTTGCCATTGTCGTATACTGCTGTTCTTCTCTCTGACGGGCCGAGGCTGAAGACGACAGGGCCGGTGAGCTGTTCAGATTCCAGCGCGTATGAGTATATCTCGTTCCCGCTGCTGTCATATGCTCTTAGCATGCCATGGTCGAGATAGAGGTTGTCAATGCTGCCGTCACCGTCAAGATCGGAGAAGTCTGTCCTGTGTCCTGCCGAGAAGGTGCTTATCGTGTCTATCTTCACCGTACCGTCAAAGAGGAGGCGCACCAGGGTCCCGTCAGGTGCTGAGAAGATGATTGCCTGTTCATCACCGCCAGTCAGCCTGGCCGCCGACCCCGGTGCCTTTTTCAGTGGCTCCTGGTGGGCAACTCTTATGTTCCCTGTTCGGTCAAGCACATATACGGCCTGATCATCAGCAACAAAGAGATAGTCCTTTCCCCTGACCCTGAAGAAGGATACAGGGTCAGTGACTCTGCCCCGGGTGGTAAAGAGATCCCATCCTCTCACGGGCGTGCCGGACCGGTCATAGGCATATATCTTTTTGTCGTCACCCGCAATGAAGAGCCTGTAATCCTTATTGTTCTCATAGTCGAACACGGTAAGGGTATTTGATGCAGGTGACCTCAGCTTTATCGGGTATTTGTCCACGTAATTGCCATTACGGTCAATCAGATGCATGTAATTCTTCCCTGCGAAGAGAAGCTGGTTTTTGCCATTCCTGTAATAGTCAATCATGAAGATATCACCGGTGATCCTCTCCCTTATGGCGGCCTTCCAGAGGATCTTGCCTGATGCGGTTATCAGGTATATATTGTTGTTCTGATCCTGGATGAAGATCTCCGTTGCTCCGGTGTTGTGATTCGTGAAGAGAAACGGTTTGACAGAAGGATCTGCTTCGAGTTTTACCTTCCACAGCAGCTTCAGGGCCGACGATGCCGGGGTATCTGCTGCTGTGGTGCCGGGTGCGGTGATATCCCCGGCCCCGGCCCGGTCAGGTTGCCTCTCCCTGTCACTGTACCGTACCGAGAGACTTGTATAGATCATTCCATTGCTCGGGGTGAGGCTGAGTCCTACCCCGCTTATTCCCGTGAATGAACCGGCATTCAATCCGGCCTTCGCTTCCGGCGTAAGCACGCTGCTCAGTTGGGAGCTGAGCGCGCTTCCCGAAGAATAGAACAGGTATGAGCTTTTTGTCGGCAGAGTCTTTTCCATCTCCCTGAATTCCGGGTCATTGATCAGGGTGTTTTCATTGTCCGACTCTCTCCTTACTGACGCCAGCGCCTCAGGCGATCCGGAGAAGATCATATATGATCTGGCGAATGTCACCCATTCGTCATCGGGGCTGCTGCCACCCACCCCTGACAGTATCGAAGCCACGCCGGTGAACGGCATCCTGTAGAGAACCTCCTCCACGCCGTCGGTGCTGCCGGCTGATGCCACAAAATGACTCTCCCGAAGTCCCATCGAGCGGTATTTGGCAGTGAGTCGCTCCCTGAGCACCTTCTCGGCCGACTGGCGGTCAGTCATCCTGAAGATTCTTATCCTCGCCTCACCTGATCCGGCCCGCACCCGGGCATCGGTCACCTCTGTTCCCGTAAAGGGGCTCAGTATCAAAGCCAGGTCGGTTGCATTTATTGAGGCAGGGTCTGTTGCCGTTTCGCCTCTCAGCGAGGCCCTTTGCATGACAGTTCTGTAGCTGACCGTACCCTCCGGGAGCAATTCGTGAACACCGCACTCCGCCGGAGCGATAGTCCTCAGACGGTCAGCCCCCATCCCGGCGCCGGTAGTGGTGAGGAATCCGCTGATGAACAGCCCCGCCTCTGAAGCCTTGAGGTCACCTCCTCCGGCAATGGCCACCGAGGCTATCGAGGAAATAGCTTCCGGATGTATGAATGATTTCAGGAATCCGGGCAGGTTCCTGAAGAGGATATACACGTGGTCGGCATCTTTTCCCGAGGCACTGACCACAGGGGCAAACCCCTGCTGATGGCGTATGTCAGAGCCCGCACTTTTGTTGTCGAGTGCAGCCGCAACCAGGTTTTCAGATGTGGAGATGATTATGATGCCTGAAGTGTAAGCGATGCTTACAGGCTTCTGGCTGTTGCCTTTTCCGTAAATGACGGTGTATCTCCTTGTTCCTCCCAGATCCCTGGCCTCCGTCACCACCCCGCCGGACTGTTTGCACAGGCTCGTAAGCCGCCTCGGGGTCAATGAAGCGCCTCCGCTCATGACAGCAAGCGGAGTGACGCGGCCCGGACCTGTTACATGAAATGAGATTATGACCCTCCTGCCACTGATCATGCCTCGCACTTCAGGCCCCCCGGTGATGCTGTCAACAGAAGAGGCGGAACCCATTAGCGAGGCGGCCCACTTCATCCCCGAGAGCCTTGACATCATCCCGGCCGGCTCAGTTGTACTGGTTAGCAGCTCCGGGAAATCCTTGGTCTCAACAATGAAGAAAGCATCCGAAGGTACTGCCACCCACGGATCAACAACCACCACCTGCTTATCCTTCCTTATGAAAAAGGCGGCTACGGCCAGTGCCGCAGCAAACAGACCCAACAATATGACCCCGGTTCTCTTATGCACTATTTTAGCTATTGCTATATATTTTCAAAAATATAAAATATTAATTTGCCCCGGCAAAAGAGTTTGACAAGGGTTTCCGGCAAAAATGCCGGAAAACATTCTCAGTTCTGCTATTTATGGAATGCTTTTTGTGCCTCTGTCACAGTTCTTAACTTTTGACTAATGAAGAAATTTTCATTTCTGCTGATTCTCTTATTGCCAGTACTGACACTGTACGCACAGACTGTCACCGTTATTTCAGCAGAAGATGGTAAGCCCGTTGCTGACGTGGCCGTATATAATGAGGCGCGAACCCAGTTCTGCTATACCAGCCCATCAGGCAAAGCAAGCCTCTCGGGGTTCAGGGCGGGACAACTAATCTATTTTCAGCACTTCTCCTACGAAAGGGTCTCATTCACCCCCGAAGAGCTCACGGAGGCCGGGTGGGTTATCAGGCTTGAGACAAAGACCTTTGAGGTTGAAGAGTTTATTGTTTCGGCAAACAGGTGGGAACAGAAGTCCGATGAGGTACCGAACTATATCAGCACCATAGCCCTTCCTTCAGTAAGGATACAGAACCCTCAGACAGCAGCTGACCTTGTTTCCCTGGGAGGTGATGTCTTCGTGCAGAAAAGCCAGCAGGGAGGCGGCAGTCCGATGCTCAGGGGGTTTGCCACCAACAGGGTGCTGATAAATATTGACGGCGTCAGACTGAATAATGCCATATACCGCGAAGGAAACATCCAGAACATAATCTCCCTTGACCCTCTGATGGTAGAACGCACCGAGATAATCTTCGGACCCGGTGCCACCATGTACGGCAGTGATGCACTTGGCGGGGTGATGGACTTCCATTCCAAGAGGGCGCTCTTTTCCACAGGTGATTCCGTTTATCTTAAGGCAGAGGCCATGGCAAGATACTCAACCGCCGCCCGGGAACAGACCTACCACGTAGATGTTAACGTAGGAGGACGCCGGATGGCACTCCTCTCCTCAGTGACCTGGTCCGACTACGGTGACCTGGTCATGGGATCGAGATCGCACCCCGAATACCTCCGCAATGAATACCAGGCCCGTATCGCCGGCAAAGACACTGTGATTATGAATGAAAATCCCCGCAAACAGGTTGCTTCCGGCTACTCACAGCTTAACCTGATGAATAAGCTGCGCTTCAAGGCGGGAAAGAGTTTCGACATAGACCTTGCCCACCATTACTCACATCTTTCAGACGTGCCACGCTATGACAGGCTGATACAGGTAAGGAACAGTACACTCAGGTACGGCGACTGGTATTACGGCCCGCAGATATGGATGATGACCAACTCAACAGTCAGCTACAACAGGCAGTCGCCGGTATTTGACGATGCCCGCCTCACGGTTGCGAGGCAGGATTACCGTGAGAGCAGGCATGACAGGAAGATAAGAGACGTCAGCCTCAACCAGCAGATGGAACAAGTGGGGATATGGTCTGTCAATCTCGACTTCGACAAGACGCCGGAAAAAAATAACAACCTGATCTATTACGGGGCTGAATATGTCCGGAACAATATACGCAGTGACGCTGATGTAAAGAACATAGAAACGGGCGCGACCGTGCCTGCAGGTTCACGTTATCCCAACGGCAGGAATATCTATAACAGCTTTTCGCTTTACGGCGGTTACAAACTCAACTTTGGCAGTAAGTTCACCGTCAGTACCGGGGCGAGGTTCAACTTCGTCTCCCTCAATTCGACAATCGCTGACAACTCATTTTATAATTTTCCCTTCACATCCATAAACTCAGCCAACAGCGCTGTGACGGGTGCCGCCGGAGCCGTCTACAGGCCTGACGGGCTGACTGAACTGACCTTTAACCTTTCAACAGGGTTCAGGGCCCCTAACCTCGATGACCTCGGTAAGGTGTTTGAATCCGCCCCGGGCGTAATAGTGGTGCCCAATCCTGACCTCAGACCTGAATACCTCTATAATATTGACCTGGGGGCCAAAAGAGAGATTGGCAAAATGCTTCTCGCAGAGGCCTCACTCTTTTACTCCTACCTTGATAACGCCATGGTGCGCCGCGAATTCCTCTTCAACGGCGAGCCTACAATTGAATACCAGGGAGAGGAGAGCGATGTCTATGCCATGGTCAATGCCGGGTATGCAATTGTTTACGGCGCCCAGATGAAAGCTGAAGTGAGACCTTCATCATTTCTCAGGATAAAATCAGCACTGACCCTTACCGGCGGACATGACAATGACAGGGAGCCGCTGAGACATATACCCCCTCTCTTCGGAACAACACACATTATCTTTGAAAAATCATTCATTAAGACTGACCTCTATGCCGTCTATAACGGAAGCATCACCTATGAAAGGCTTGCTCTCAGTGAGAGAGATAAAGCCTACATGTACGCCACAGACGCTGACGGCAACCCCTGGTCACCCGGGTGGTTCACGCTTAACTTAAAGACATTCTTCAATATCAGCAACAGGGTCGATCTGACCGCGGGTGTGGAAAACATTCTGGACCTGCGCTACAGACCCTACTCATCAGGCATCGCAGCTCCGGGAATGAACTTCATCTTCTCGGCCAGGGTCAGGATCTGACACCCCGGTAATCTCCACGCAAAATCCTTTAGCCCTGCCTGCCCCTGACTTTTGCTTTTCCAAAATGATTGATTAAATTTCAGCCTTGTTTGGATATCTGAGGGTAATGGCCGGTATTTATCATCTTGCTGAGGTTAAAAGCAGAAAGGAGATCAGGGAGTTTCATGGTCTGCCGGCTGTTATCAACAGGGGTGACAGCAACTGGATCAGGCCGCTCAACAGGGACGTGGAGTCAGTCTTCAATCCCTCTGTCAACAACCAGTTCCGGAACGGTGATGCAATCAGATGGCTGCTCAGAGACAGCTCAGGAAAGTGTGTCGGCAGGGTGGCTGCCTTTTACAGCAGAAAAATCGCTAATGCCGATCAGAAGCTGGTAGGAGGAATGGGTTTCTTTGAATGCATCAATGATCATGATGCCGCGGCAATGCTGTTCGACGCCTGCCGCGACTGGCTGGCAGGAAACGGCATGACTACAATGGAGGGCCCAGTTAACTTCGGCGACCGCGATCGCTGGTGGGGTCTGCTGGCAGAGGGTTTCCTCCCTCCCAACTACTGTATGCCCTATAACCCTCCTTACTACAGGGAGCTGTTTGAAAAATACGGCTTCAGGAACTACTTTGATCAGTACACCTATCATACCCCCGTCACCGACAGGAACCTCGACAAGGTGATCAGGACCAAGGCCGAAAGGATCTTCAACAACCCCGACTACTCCTTCAGGTACATGAAGACGGTAGAGGAGAAAGAGATTGCCCGCAACTTCATGATAGTCTACAACAAGGGATGGGTACGCTTCCCGGGGGTGAAGACAATAAGTGAGAGGCATGCCAGGCTGATCTTCAAAAGCTTCAGGCAGATCCATGATGAGAAGCTCCTCTGGTTCGGATTCTATAAAGGTGAGCCGGTATGCTTCTTCATCATGCTTCCCGAAGTCAACCAGATTGTAAGGCACCTGAACGGCAGGATGAACCATGTGGGAAGGTTGAAATTCCTGTGGTACAGGCATGTCAGGCGCGAGCTGACAAAGGCATTCGGTCTTATCTTCGGGATTGTGCCCGAACATCAGCGCAAGGGGGTGGAAGGGGCCCTGATAATGTCATTCGCAAAGCTTGCGCTGTCTGAAAAATTTCCTTATAAAGAGCTTGAGTTCAACTGGATAGGCGACTTCAACCCGTCAATGATGCACCTGCTTGACCAGATAGGCGCCAAAATCATCAAGACACATATAACCTACCGCTATCCCTTTGACAGGGGTGCTCCCTTCGAGCGTGCCCCCATCGTGAATGCATGATTGAAGAGATTGTCAGAACGGCCTGTAGCCGATTATCTCCCGCACCTCCTTTATGGTTGCTGAGGCGCTTGCCCTGGCCTTTTCGGCCCCCTGAGCCACCACCCTGCCCAGGTAAACGGGGTCATTGATGATCTCATTGATGCGGATCCTGACAGGCTCGGTGACCTTGATTATATCTTCGGCAAGTTGCTTCTTCATGTCACCATACCTGATCTCGCAGCGGGCATGCTGTTCACGGAACTCTCTGGACGTGGCACCATCCGAAACAACATCCATGATGGCAAACAGATTCTTCACGGGCTCTGAAGGCTCGGAGTTCTCTCTCTCCGGTCCTGCATCCGTCACGGCCCTCATCACCTTCTTGCGTATCTCCGCCGGGGTGTCGGCCAGGAAGATGCCGTTGCCTTCGCTCTTGCTCATCTTCCCCGACCCGTCAAGTCCCGGGATCTTTATCAGCTGTTTGCCGAAGTTGTATGCGTCAGGCTCAGGGAAATAATCGACACCGTACATGGAGTTGAAGCGGCGTGCAAAGCGGCGCGTCATCTCAAGATGCTGCTCCTGGTCTTTCCCTACGGGAACCTTGTGAGCCTTGTGAATGATGATGTCTGCAGCCATCAGCACCGGATAGGTGAGCAGCCCGGCATTGATGTTGTCAGAATGCTGCCTTATCTTTTCCTTGAATGAGGTGGTGCGCTCCAGCTCTCCCACATAGGCGTTCATGTTCATAAGCAGGTAGAGTTCGGCAACCTCCGGGACATCACTCTGCACATACACCGTGGCCTTCTCAGGGTCAATGCCCACCGCCAGGTATTCCGCCAGCACCTGGCGGATGTTCCCGTGAATGTCATCCGGATGGGGGTGCGTGGTGAGTGAGTGATAATCTGCCACAAAAAAATAACAGTTATTCTCATCCTGCATCCTCAGAAAATTTTTCAGGGCCCCGAAATAATTGCCCAGGTGAAGATTGCCCGTTGATCTTATGCCGCTTACTACTGTATCCATCAGGAAAATTTTATCCGCGACAAAAATAGGGATAAATAACGAATTTGATCACCTGGCGGTATCTTTCAATCTGACAGAGCGGACGACCTGTGGCGCAATCTTTGGGACGTCACCGCCTGACACCTGCCACTGCAACAATTTTTGTATTTTTGCCGGGTAAATCACCCATCATGGAATCAACACGGCAGAAGAAAGTTGCAAGACTGGTGCAAAAGGAGCTTGCAGAGATAATATTGCATCACGGAGGTGAGCTGGCGCCCGGGAAGATGATCTCCGTGACCACGGTCCGCGTCAGCCCTGACCTCTCACTGGCAAAGACATATGTCAGTATCTTTCCGTCTGAAGGCTCTGAAGCAGTCCTTGAAGGATTGCGTTCCAGCGTTCCGCGACTGAGATACGAGCTGGGACAGAAGGTTCGTAACCAGCTGCGGATCGTCCCGGAGATAGCCTTCTTCATCGATGACAGCAATGACTATATTGACAAGATCACTAACCTCCTCAAGGAATAAGGCCGATGCAATATGATCCCATAAAAGAGCTCCTCGGGAGGCAGTTCAACCGCCACCCGTTGTTGCGGAAGCTCTTTTACCGTCTGCTCAATATCCTGCTCCTCCGTTCATGGCACGTCAGAAAGGCCCTGAAGAGGCTGGGCAAAACCATCCCCTCCTCAGCCCTGGTGCTCGATGCCGGGATGGGATTCGGACAGTATACGTGGTGGATGGCCACCAGGTTCCCGGGGTGGAAGATAACTGCAGCCGACATCAAGAGTGAACAGGTGGCTGACTGCAATGCCTTCTTCAAAACTGCAGGACCCGGAGACAGGGTGCAGGCCGTCGAAGCCGACCTGGTGACATGGAACGGCGGAGGCAGTTATGACCTGATCCTCTGCGTTGATGTGATGGAACATATACTTGAAGACCGCAGGGTCTTCTCCTCATTCAATTCAATGATGAACCCCGGAGGATACCTTGTCATCTCCACCCCCTCTGACATGGGCGGATCGGATGTGCACTCCGATGACGACACCTCCTTCATCGGAGAACACGTGCGCGACGGGTACGGCAGGGAAGAGATAGCAGAGAAGCTGACCACGGCTGGATTCGGAGAGGTGTCGGTATCTTATACATACGGTACACCCGGCAGCATCGCATGGCGGCTCTCAATGAAATATCCCGTCATCATGCTTTCAGCCTCAAAGCTATTCTTCATTCTCCTTCCTTTATGGTATCTTGTCGTCATGCCCTTCGTACTGGTGCTGAATCTTATCGACCTGCATACGAGCCATGAGAAGGGGACCGGATTGCTTGTTACAGCCCGAAACGGAAGATGAAGCTCTCACTTTTCATAGCAAAAAGATACCTGTTCGCGAAGAAATCGCGCAATGCCATCAATGTAATATCAGCCATCTCCGTGGCAGGTGTAGCAGTGGTCACCATGGCGCTGATAACCATCCTTTCTGTATTCAATGGCCTTGAGGAGATGGTGAAGAGTATCTTCAGCACATCAGACCCGGAGATAAAGATCTCACCGGTGATGGGAAAAGTGTTCACCCCTGACACACTTGTGCTCCATCGGCTTTCCGCCATAGAAGGCGTTGATGTCTATGCCGAGACCCTTGAGGAGAATGCCCTTCTGAGATATGATGAACAGCAGTTCATTGCCACCGTCAAGGGTGTGTCGCTCAACTACACTGACGTCACTGATCTTGACACTGCAATGTGGGACGGCGAATTTATCCTGCAGGCAGAGAACGGCAGACCCTATGCCGTTGCCGGGCTGGGTGTGGCAAACCACCTCGGAATGAGACTTAACTTCATCTCTCCCCTGGCAATCTATATCCCTGATCGCAAAGCCAGAATAACCGCCAACCCCGGGAGTGAATTCACAAGAAAATATATCTACCTCTCCGGGATCTTTGCAGTGGAGCAGGAGTTCGATTCCAGATATGTCTTTCTCCCTCTTGACTTCACTCGGGAATTGCTTGACTATACAACCGAGGTCAGCTCCATTGAAGTAAGGATGAAGAAAGGAGCGGATGAACGCAGGACACAGAAAGCCATCAGCGAGCTCATGGGCGACCGGTTTCTTGTACAGAACAGGTATGAACAGCAGGAGATGTTCTACAGGGTTATGAAGGCTGAACGGCTTGCCATCTTTGTTATCCTGACCTTTATCCTGATAATTGCCTCGTTCAATATTATCGGATCGCTTACCATGCTCATAATAGAAAAGGAGAGGGATATCAATATCCTGAAGAGCCTTGGGGCCGATAACCAGCTTATTAAACGAATCTTCATCTATGAGGGATGGATGATCTCCATCATCGGTACGGCCCTCGGTCTGACCATGGGCTTAATACTCTGCGGAGCCCAGCAGCACTTCGGCATAGTGAAGCTGGCCGGCGAATCACTGCTCATTGACGCCTATCCTGTCACGATGCAGTTTATTGACTTTGTCGTTGTGGCAGCCACTGTGGCGGCCATCGGCTATGCTGCGGCATGGTACCCGGTTCACTATCTCTCACGAAGATATCTGCGCGAGAACAAAATAGAAAAGAGATGAGCACAAGGATATTAATAACAGTCGTTGCCCTGGTGCTGGCACTGTCGTCCTGCGGTGATCCGTATGGTAACAAACCCGACAGGAAGATGCTCGTTCCTGATGACAGGCTGGTGGCCATACTCACAGACACCTACCTCACCACAGGCATGATGGACCTCTCCCAGATGAGGGAGACATGGGCCCAGCGCGACTCAATCCTGAACTATATCGATGTCATCAACAGCCACGGTTACACCCTCGGGCAGTTTAATGCAACCATGAGGTACTATTTTACAGACAAGCCAAAGAAACTGGCAAGGATCTATGACCGGGTCACCGGCAACCTGCTGGAGATGGAGACCATGTTAATGATCGGGCAGGGATCCTCCGAAATCTCTGCAGATGAGAATCTGTGGACCGGTAAGGCAAGCTACAGCTTCCCTGAAGACTTCACCCGTGATCCGGTATGGTTTGATATGCCGGTAAAAAATACAGGTTTATATATACTGTCAGCAGACATCCGTCTCTTCGAAGATGATCAGAGCCGAAACCCGAGAGTGACTGTATTCTTCAGTTATACCGACAGCGCCGGAGTCGAAAAACGGGATTACTGGCAGGAGTTTACACTGAGTAAGGACGGACAGTTTCAGAGTGTGACCATAAGTCATTCGCTTGACACAATCAGGAACACCCGCCTCAGGGGCTGGCTCCTCAACCATGACAATCAGGCGGGGCGATGGGAAAAACATGCCCGTATAGCCAACATCAGCCTTCGGGTTGAAACGGTCCCGTCAAGGCAGTGATAATGAGAAGGATCTCGGCACAATATGTCTTCACCGCGGCCGGCAAACCTCTCAGGAGAGCTGTTGTTACCGTCGCCGACGACGGAACCATTGTTGAAGTTGAAGACACAGGTGGTGAACTGAGGGAGAGCGCCGGGACAGAATTCTACAACGGTATCATAATTCCCGGGCTTGTCAACTGCCACTCGCACCTCGAGCTCTCACACATGCGCAATGCTGTTCCGCGGGGAGAAGGGCTTGCAGGGTTTATTTCCTGTATGCGTGAACGACGCGTGGCCGGGCGCGGAGAGATCGAAGCAGCAGCGGAGAGGGCCGACAGGGAGATGTATGACGGTGGCGTTGTGGCCTGCGGTGACATAAGTAATGAATCCGTTTCATTTGATGTAAAGAGCAGGAGTTCTATTCGTTACATTACCTTTGCCGAGGTCTTTGGGACAGACCCCCTCCAGGCCGATGCCCGCATGAGCGGGGTGCTGATGGTGGCTGAGGCTGCCAAAAAATCACTGTTACCGGCATATATTACCCCCCATGCCGTCTATTCAATGTCAGACCGTCTCTTCAGCCTGGTACGTGAACATATCACTCGCGGAACAGTCATATCGCTTCACTTCCTCGAGTCAGACGATGAGCGTAAGATGACGCCTGATCATGTTGCGAAAGCCCTTGAGCTCTCACGTCTGGCGTCGCATCTCATACTCGTGCACAACACCGTGATTACACGGGCGGAGGCTGTGAGGCTGGCCGGGGAAGGAAACACATGGTTCTGTCTCTGCCCGTCGTCGAACCAGCACATTACGGGAGCCATGCCGCCGGTGACTCTTCTCCGCGAGGTCACTGACCGGATCATCGCTGGCACTGACAGCCTCGCTTCCAATGACCGCCTTGACATGCTGAACGAGCTGAGGTTGCTTCACGATTCAGCGCCCGGGGTTTCGCTTGATGAGGTGATCCGTTGGGGAACCATCAACGGCGCCAGGGCATTGATGATGTCAGACACTCTCGGATCAATAGAACCGGGCAAAAAACCGGGTCTCCTGCTCATTGAGAATGCTGACCTGGTTAGCCTGCGCCTGCTGCCAGTGAGCCGTGTACGCAGATTATTGTAAATTTGAAGCGTTAACCCCGGATCTCAATGCCAACATTCCTCTTTGACAGCATAGTTTTCGGACCGGTACGAAGCCGCAGGCTGGGAGTATCGTTGGGCATCAACCTCCTGTCTGTCAGCCGTAAGGTATGCTCCTTCAACTGCATCTACTGCGAATGCGGATGGACCTCCGCAGGCAGCGTCAGATCAGCCTCCATGCCCTCCCGGTCAAAAGTGTATGAGGCCCTGAGGATGAAATTGTCAGAGATGAAGGAGCAGGGCAAGGCTCCTGATGTCATAACCTACGCCGGCAACGGAGAGCCTACACTGCACCCTTCTTTTGCGGCCATCATTGATGACTCCGTCGCCCTGCGCAATGAATTTTTCCCTGAAGCCAAGGTGTCAGTCCTCTCCAACGGATCCACACTCCACCGCAGGAGCGTGCGTGAGGCCCTGAAGAGAGTAGACATGAACATCCTGAAGCTCGATTCTGCCATTCCCGATACTGTAAGGAGACTCAACCAGCCGCGCAGCAAGGTATCCCTGGCACAGTTCGAACAGTATGTAAAGGATTTTGAGGGGAAATTCATCATTCAGACCCTCTTTGTGAGAGGTGAATGCGACGGGCAGCCTGTCGATAACACCACTCCCGGAGAGCTTGAGGCCTGGCTTGAAGCCGTCAGTCGTCTCAGACCGCAGTCGGTCATGATCTATACAATTGACCGCGATACTCCGATGGGCAACAACCTGAAGAAAGTGCCCGAGGCAGAACTCAGGGCTATTGCGGACAGGGTGCAGGCGCTGGGGATCAGCACATCAGTGTCAGCATAACCGTCATGAGCGGCACGACGATACTCATCAGCCCCCTGAACTGGGGCTTCGGCCATGCCGGACGGATGATACCCCTGGCCCTGGAACTGCAAAAACGAGGCAATGAGGTTGTATTCGGGGCAGATGCGGAACTCCTGCCATTGATAGAACATGAGCTTCCCGGAATAAGGCTGGTTGAAATACCCGGAATGCACATCCGGTATTCCCGGTTCCTCCCTCAGTATCTCTGCATCTTCATGCAACTGCCGGTGGTGGTTTTTTCCGCCTTCCGCGAGCACTTCATCCTCAGAAGGATTGCGGCAGAGATTCAGCCCTCAGTCATCATATCCGATAACCGGTTCGGTTTTTTTCACCGTCGCATCTTTTCGGTCTATGTCACACACCAGTTGCGCATTCCTTTCCCCCGGTCACTACGGTTCATGGAGCCTTTTGCCTCCTGGCTCCACCGGATGATCATAAACAGGTACAACCTCTGCCTGGTGCCTGACTACCCGGGACCGGTGAACCTGTCGGGAAGACTTTCACACGGGCTGAAGCTTCCGGGAAATGTTCACTATATGGGACATCTCTCAAGGTTCGTCCTGGCTTTACCCCCGGAAGCGGGAATCACCCCTGGTCACCCGTACTGCTGCCTGATCCTCTCAGGCCCGGAGCCGCAGCGTACGATGCTGCTTGAAGAGGTCGCCGCGGTGCTCTCCGGCATTCAGATTTGCGTGCTGAGCGCTGCCCCGGTGAAGTTGATTTCGGGGAACGATCCGTTCCTGACCTGCATCATCAGGCCAGACTCCGGCACTATGCGGCAGCTTATTGAAGGCAGCTCGCTTGTCGTCACCCGTGCAGGATACACCTCCGTCATGGAACTGGTATCACTGGGGAAAGGTGCAGTGCTGATACCAACCCCCGGACAGCCGGAGCAGGAGTATCTGGGTGGTTATCTCAACGGGCATCACGGGTTCATAACCATCGAGCAGCAAAATATCGGGAGCCTTGGCACGCTTGCTGAAGGTTTGTTGATGAATGTCCCGGCCCCGCCGCAGCAGCTGCATGACACGGTTCCGCCAGTCGGGAATTCTGCACAGCAGTTTTTTGACGGGACCGCACTTTTTGAGCAAACAGTAAATCTTCTACCTGATCAGAAAAAAGAGTGACAGCGCCATCACCGTTGCCCCGGCCAGCAGTCCCGTCCATACCTCTGAAGGAGTGTGAGCCCCCAGCCATATCCTTGCCGATAACACAGCGCCACCGACAATGACCACCGTGGTCAGCTGCCACACCGTATTGATATCATAGAACACAACCATGAAAATAATAAGCACCAGCACCACTCCGATGCCGACGGCATGCAGAGAGATCCTGTAGAAGGTGGTGATGAGAAGGGCGATGAGAGTGACTACGGCTATTGAAATGAAGTAGGCCCTGAAGAGGTTCGGCACCTGCATCCTGAGAAGAAGCCAGGCAGTCAGGGTATACATCATCAGGGCGAAGGTCAGCAGTATTACCCTCTCATTGCGGCCTCGGGGATTGAATGTGGTTCTGGTGCCCCTGACCCAGATGATGGCTGCCAGCGACAGAGGAAGGAGGACGTTGTTGGTCAGCACAAGCACAAAAATCAGCATCTTCAGCCTCGATGGGATGAAGGAGAGCAGGGTGGGAGAGCTGTATATGATCAGCAACCCGTACAGCGGGATGAACAGCGGATGGAAAATCACAGAAAGTACCTCTGCCGCTTTCGTTCGCCCGACCTTTTCTGCCTTGCTCATTTTATCTCCTTCCTCATCCGCGCAACGGGAATATTCAGTTGTTCACGGTACTTGGCGACCGTGCGTCGCGCTATCTGGTATCCCTTCTCCTGGAGTATTTCGGTCAGTTTTTCGTCTGTCAGCGGCCGCCGCTTGTCCTCATTGCTGAGACACTCCTGAAGTATCCGCTTTATCTCGCGTGTCGATACCTCGTCACCGGTATCGGTCTGCATGCCCTCGGAGAAGAAGAACTTCAGCGGGTAGATGCCGAAGTGAGTCTGTATATACTTGCTGTTGGCAACGCGCGAAACGGTTGAGATGTCCAACCCCGTCATCTCTGCCACATCCTTGAGTATCATCGGCCTGAGTTTGGTGTCATCTCCTTCGATGAAATACTCCCTCTGGTATGCCAGGATGGCATTCATTGTAAGCAGGAGGGTGTTCTGTCGTTGCCTGATGGCATCGATGAACCATTTGGCGGAATCGAGCTTCTGCTTCACGAACATGACCGCGTCACGGTTCTGCTTTCCTGCCGCCTTGTCACGGCTGTATGACTCGAGCATCTCACTGTAACCCCGGCTGATCTTCAGCTCGGGTATGTTACGGTTGTTCAGGCTCAGCTCAAGCCCGATGTCCGACTGCTCAAGGATAAAATCGGGTATGATATGCTGGGCCGACTTGCTGTAAGGATCGCTGACGGTGCCGCCCGGCTTGGGATTGAGCTTCAGCACCTCATCAATGACGCCCTTCATCTCCTCTTCGGTGATCATCAGCTTTGACATTATCTTTTCATAATGCCTCCTCGAAAACTCCTCGAAGTAATCGGTCAATATTGTTTTAGTGAGGGCTACGGAGCGTACCGACTTATCCTTTCGCTCTATCTGAAGCAGGAGGCACTCGCGCAGGTCGCGGGCTCCCACCCCGGCCGGCTCCAGGTCCTGAATGATCTTCAGAATCGCGTTCAGCTCATCCGTATCAGTTGTTATGTTCTGCAGGAAGGCCAGATCGTCAACCATGTTCTCCACCTCACGACGGAGATAGCCGTCGTCATCGATGTTACCGATAATATACTCACCCAGCAGATCCTCCCGGTCGGTATCGGACCTGAGGTTGAACTGGGCGGTCAGGTTCTCATGGAATGACGGACCTGAGGCATAGGGGATCTCCTCCCGTCTGTCCTCATCCCTGGAGGTGTTGTTTATCTGGAGGCGGTAGTCGGGGATATCCTCATCATTGAGGTAATCGTCAAGGGCGAACTCCTCCTGGTCACGCTCCTCCTGTTCAAAGTCGACCACCTCTTCTTCCTCTCCCTGCACATCGTCCTCATCCGGACCCTCTTCCAGTGCGGGGTTCTCCTCAAGCTCCTTCTTGATTCGCTGCTCGAGCTGCATGGCAGGCACCTCCAGCAGCTTGATCATCTGGATCTGCTGCGGCGAAAGCTTCTGGAGAAGTTTCTGCTGTAGTTTCTGGTCGAGCATACCGCCTGCCGTTCAGTGTGTTAAAACTCCGCATTCCGCGGGGTGCGCGGGAACGGGACCACATCACGTATGTTCGACATGCCTGTCATGAACAGGATCATGCGCGCAAACCCCAGGCCAAAGCCAGAGTGAGGTACCGTGCCGAACCTCCTCGTGTCAAGGTACCACCAGAGATCCTTCACAGGCAGGTTCAGCTCCTCAATCCTCTTTGTCAGCTTATCCAGATCCTCCTCCCTCTGTGAGCCTCCAATGATCTCACCTATCCCCGGGAAGAGCACATCCATGGCCCTGACTGTCAGGCCGTCGTCATTCTGCTTCATGTAGAAGGCCTTGATGGCTTTGGGGTAATCAGTGAGTATAACAGGACGCCTGAAGTGAGTCTCAACAAGGTATCGCTCATGCTCTGCCTGAAGGTCACGCCCCCAGCCCACAGCATACTCCCACTTGCGGTCGGCAGCCTCGAGGATCTTTATTGCCTCCGTGTAGGACAGTCTCACGAAATCATTGGCGAGGACGAACTCCAGCCTCTCAATGAGGCCGGTGTCTATCATCTTGTTCAGGAAATCAAGATCCTCCCTGCAGTTATCAAGGGCATACTTTATAAGATACTTGAGGAAATCCTCGGCCATGTCCATGTTGTCATTCAGGTCCCAGAATGCCATCTCCGGCTCAATCATCCAGAACTCCGCCAGGTGGCGGGGTGTGTTTGAGTTCTCGGCACGGAACGTGGGGCCGAAGGTATAGATCTCACCCAGTGCCAGGGCGCCCAGCTCACCTTCCAGCTGACCGCTCACAGTCAGGTTGGCCGGTTTACCGAAGAAGTCGGCATCATAATCAATGGCTCCATCCCTGTTGCGGGGCGGATCATTCAGGTCGAGGGTGGTGACATGGAACATCTCGCCAGCCCCCTCGGCATCGCTGCCGGTGATGATGGGTGTATGCAGGTAAAAGAATCCCCTGTCATTGAAATACTTGTGTATGGCAAAAGCCATGGCATGCCTTATACGCATCACCGCCCCGAAGGTGTTGGTGCGGAAACGAAGATGCGCTATCTCCCTCAGGAACTCCATCGAATGTCCCTTCTTCTGAAGAGGATAGCTGTCCGGGTCACACTTGCCGTAGAGAGTCAGCTCCGTAGCAAGTATCTCAACACTCTGTCCCTTCCCTTGCGACGGCTCCAGTGTACCCGTCACCCCTATGCTGGCACCGGTGGTTATATCCTTCAGGAGATCCGCCGCGAAAGCGCTCAGGTCAATGACAATCTGTATGTTGTTTATGGTTGAACCGTCATTGAGGGCAACAAATGCCACGTTCTTGATCTCTCTCTTTGTCCTGACCCATCCCTTTACAAGCACCTTCTCCCCGGTCTCCGGATTTGCCAGCAGCTCCTTTACTCTTATCCTCTTCATATATAATCAAAGCTTTACGTTCACAAAAATAGCATTTTGTTCCTCTTGCCGTAACGGTCAGTTAACAAATGGCATTGTTTTTGTGCACAAAAGCAATTTTTCCTGTAGCAACAGCGTTTCTCATAGGAGGATTACGGTTTTGAATTATCACTGAAAAAGGGTAATTTTACCTTACAAATTGAAAACGGGAACATTATGGAAGTCGACAGCAAGATTATTGTAGTGCCATGGGATTTCACTCCGGTAACGGATTATGCATTGCAGCATGCCATTAAGATATCACGCATGACTCACAATGACATATGCCTTCTGCATATTGTGGAGAAGATCACCACCGAGGGTGGCATCAAGGCCAAGCAGGCGGCGATGACCATAAAGGGAAACGAGGTTGAGCGCAACTTCGGTGTCAAGGTAAAGACACACGTTCAGCGCGGCACCATTTTTAAACAGATACCTGAGTTCGTCAATGACCGCGGTGCATCACTGGTGGTGATGGGAACCCACGGCATGAGCGGCATGCAGAAACTGACCGGCAGCTGGGCGCTGAAGGTGATAGCCAAATCAAAAGTCCCCTACATTGTGGTTCAGGCACCACCGGCTGACCAGGAGAGGTATCATAATATTGTCTGCCCCATCGACTGGCGGGCAGAGGAGAAGGAGAAACTCTCAATGGCAATCTTCATGGGCAAATACTTTGATTCAAAGGTCCATATCCTGAAGGCAACCCGGAAGGATGAGTCGCTTGCCAAAAAGGCCAACCTGAACCTCAACTATACGGTGAGGATGCTCATACAGAACAACATAGAGTATGACATCAAGGAAGTACCCTCAGACAAGCTGGCTGAGAAGACTATCGAGATTGCCCTGGAGCTTAAGGCAGACCTCATCCTTATCATGACCACCAAGGACATCACCTTTGCAGATTACGTAATAGGTGCAAAGGAGCAGGAGATAATCGCCAACAGTTCAAAGATTCCTGTCTGCTGCGTGAACCCGTCGTCGGCGTTTGCCAACCTCGGACAGTTCATGTATGGGTAGAATTTTCGATTTTGTGATTTGCGATTTGCGATTAAAAAAAATAACCGGAAATCGGGAATCGACAATCGGTAATTCTATTCGGCAATCGCACATCGACAATCGACAATTTTTAAATGTCAATAGTAGTCAGTAACATTACGAAGAGCTATGGTCTCCAGAAGGCCCTTGATGATGTATCATTCACCATTCCTGCCGGCGAGATAGTCGGTTTCATCGGCCCCAACGGCGCCGGGAAGTCGACGATGATGAAGATCATCACCGGTTTCTTATCCGCCGATTCGGGCAGCGTAACTGTATGCGGACTCCCTGCCGGACCGGACGCCACGGAGATGAAGAAGCTTATTGGCTACCTGCCTGAGAACAACCCCCTTTACACTGATATGTACGTCCGGGAGTACCTCGGATATGTTGCTTACTTATACCGGATGGGCAACAGGAGTCGTGAAGCCGTGGATTCTGTCATTGAGCGCACCGGACTGACACCTGAGCAGGGCAAGAGGATAGGAGCCCTCTCCAAGGGATACCGCCAGCGGGTAGGACTGGCGCAGGCGCTGGTCCATGATCCTCAGGTGCTGATCCTCGACGAGGCCACCACCGGCCTCGACCCAAACCAGATAGTGGAGATACGCAACCTCATCTCCGAGGCCGGCCGTGAGAAGACGGTCTTGCTCTCAACCCATATCATGCAGGAGGTGGAAGCCATCTGTAGCCGCGTCATCATCATTGACCACGGCCATATTGTTGCCGACGGCCCCATTGATAAGATCTCCTCCCTCGCCGGCTCCCGCCTCGAGGAAACCTTCCGGCATCTTACCGGCAAACGATAGGCACCCATTTGTTCAGTCCTCAGTCTCCAATCAGGCAGCAGGCAGTAGTGGAATTTTCGATTGTCGATTATTCAAAATCTGCAATCGCAAATCGCGAATCGCAAATCCTTCAGATATAAGACCTTCAGACCTTTTGACCAATAGGACTGCCGACTGACCTACTGCCTCTCCAGCCACCTTGACAGGAAGAGATCATACACTGAATAGTATCTCCCATTGCTGTCACTCTCCTCATAAATCATCTCCTTTGACAGCAGCGCATCGAGCGCTCTCACGATTGTGGCAGGTGTCCCCAGAGAATGCATGCTGATGAACTCACCTGAATGTGGTTTGTAAACCCTCCCCTCCTTTGCTACAGCCATAAGGAGCTGCCACTGGTTTGATGTTAGCAGATGCCGATACTGGAGAAAAGTCTTTTCCTGCTCCTCGAGTATATCGCTACATATGGCCTTTACCGATTGTATATCAATTTCTCTGCTTCCAGTGCTGAACAGCGTGTTACATACAGACTGTGTATAATAGGTGTGCCTGCGGGTCCAGTCGAGAACAAAAGCAATCGCCTCCGGAGATATCTTTCTTTTATTTTCTGCAAACTTCTCTGCAATAAACCGGCTATAACTTTCCGAGGAAATCACCGGAAGGCTCATAATCCTGGTACTTGCAAAGAAAGGTCTCTTTGAGCTGTGAAAGATCTCATTCATCATATGCCTGTTGCTTCCGCTGAAGATAAAATAAACATTTTTCAGGGGTTGAATCATGGTCCTTAGAATGGCTTCCGCATTTCCCTCCTCGTAGGAAGCAACAACCTGGAATTCGTCAAAGGCAAGATAGATATCTGTTCCGATCTCATCCAGAAACTTCAGCAGAGCTGCCAGAGTAACCTCATATTCCGAAACGTCGGAATATTCAAACCTGACCCCCGGAGCTCCGGTCAGAGGATCATATGTTATAACCGGCCTTAATCCCTTAAGGAATGAAAGAAAACGATTTCCAATCCTCTTTTTCCTTGGCAGTACATTCATCGAAGCCGTCGCCAACTGCCTGGTAAGATCCTTAATGCTTCGGGTAGGATAGAGGTCTACATACAGGCAAAACGATTGCTTTTCTCTGAATATTTCATTAAATACATGGTGAATAAGTGCGGTTTTTCCCATTCTTCGAAGAGAAATAAGGGTAATGTTCAAACCACCCTTCAGATTCTTCGAAAGTCTTTCTGCTTCTTTCTCTCTGTCGCAAAATAGCTCAGGTCCATGGTATCCGACCACTGGAAAAGGATTCTTATTATTCATGATAACTTCTGCTTCTTCACAAATATAAACATAATTTATACATTATGTATTATACATTTTGCATAATACATTTTGCATATCTATGAATGCTGAATAGCTGATCGCGTCCGGCGCGAGCTGTTGGTTACTCCTCCCGGAGGCCGAAAGCCTTTTTAATTGCATTAACCTTGTTCAGCTCCTCCCACTTAAAGAGAGAGACGGTTAATTTTTTGTCAGGCTTGCCGTTGAATGAGCGGAATGTCTTTTCCTTGGTCTGCGGCTTGCGGCCCATGTGGCCGTAGGCGGCAGTCTCACTGTATATGGGTTTCCGGAGTCCGAATTCCTTTTCTATCACCGCCGGGCGCAGGTCGAACATTTTACCGATCAGCTTCGCGATCTCCCCGTCTTTCATTTTGACATTTGATGTGCCGAATGTATTGACAAAGATGCCTACCGGTTCAGCCACGCCGATGGCGTATGACACCTGTACCAGCATCTCGTGTGCCACGCCGGCGGCGACCATATTCTTGGCAATATGACGTGCGGCGTATGCTGCCGACCGGTCTACCTTCGAGGGGTCCTTGCCCGAGAAGGCGCCGCCGCCGTGAGCACCGCGGCCGCCGTAGGTGTCGACGATGATCTTGCGTCCCGTGAGGCCGCTGTCGCCGTGAGGACCGCCGATGACAAACTTGCCCGTCGGGTTGACATGGTAAATTATCTTGCCGTCAAACAGTTTCTGTTCCTTCGCACCGAACTGAGCCTTCACCCTGGGGACAAGGATGCTGATGACATCCTTTTTGATTGTCTCCAGCATCTTCTTCTCATCTCTGTCGAAGTCGTCATGCTGTGTTGACACGACAATTGTATGGATCCTTTTCGGGGTGCCGTCCTCCTTGTATTCGATTGTGACCTGCGACTTGGAGTCGGGTCTGAGGTATTTCATCACCTTACCCTCACGTCGTATCTCGGCGAGCTGATAAACAAGCTCATGTGCTATGTCAAGGGAGAGAGGCAGGTAATTACCGGTCTCATTGACGGCATAGCCAAACATCATTCCCTGGTCGCCGGCGCCCTGGTCCTCCTTTTTCTTGCGGACGACGCCCTGGTTGATATCGGGCGACTGTTCATGGATGGCAGAGAAGATACCGCAGGAGTTGCCGTCGAACATGTACTCGGCCTTCGTGTAGCCGATCTTGTTGATGACATCGCGGATGATGTTCTGTACGTCGATATAGGTTTTAGTCCTGACCTCGCCTGCCACAACCACCTGTCCGGTAGTGACGAGGGTCTCGCATGCGACTTTCGAGTCGGGGTCCCATGCAAGGAAGTTATCAAGAAGTGCGTCGGAGATCTGATCGGCTACCTTGTCAGGGTGGCCTTCGGATACTGATTCAGAAGTAAATAAATAGCTCATCTGTTAATTTTTTAAGTTTAACAAAGGCAGGGACGGATTGTTGAAAAGCAGCGGGTGAAAACCGTTTTAGCATTTTTTTCCGTGGTTGCAATCAGCACAAATCTGTCCACCGTCATATAATGGCACAAATGTAGTAAAAAAGTTGAAAGTCTGTAAAGTCGAAAGTCCTTAAAGTCGAAAGTCTGATCCGCCAGCTTGCGGACTAAGGTCTGAAGGTCTGTAGTCTGAAAGATTTGCGATTTGCGAATTGCGATTTGCGATTTGCGAATTTTGATTAAATCGACAATCGAAAATCTGAAATCGCAAATTCTACTACTGCCTGATTCTGAATGGCCTACCAATAATACCGCGTAGCGGTTATAGTTTTGTAGAGCAGAGGGCACACCACACAACCCATACCGCGTAGCGGTTATAGTTTTGTAGGCCATTCCTGCCAATTGCCGCCAGCCGGGCTTCCGGCCTCTAAAATGAGGCTTTTACAATACGTGCGATGTTATCCGATCTCCCGAGCGTATAGTAATGTATCCCCGGCACTTCGTTTTTCAGGAGGTCACGGCTCTGCACGGCAGACCACTCAATACCCACCTCCCTTGCCTCCTCGTCAGTACGGCACTTTGAGAGCTCATGCACCAGCTCCTCGGGCATGTCTATATGGAACGTCTGCGGCAGCAGGTTCACGTCAGTCATCGCCGAGACCGGTTTGATGCCCGGGATCAACGGCACTGTGACACCCATGGCCCGCAGAGCGTCACGGAAAGCATAGAATTTATCATTGTCGAAGAACATCTGGGTGACAATATAACAGGCGCCTGCATCAACCTTGCGCTTAAGGTTGACCATGTCACTCTTCAGGTTGGGAGCCTCGAAATGCTTCTCGGGATATCCGGCCACACCTATGCAGAATGATGTTGCAGCGGTGTTCTTCAGATCCGGATCAAGATAGTGCCCGCGGTTCATGTCGGTGATCTGTTGCACCAGCTCACTGGTGTTCTTATGCCCTCCGGGGTCGGGAATGAAGACGCGACTGCCCTTGGGAGGGTCACCCCTCAGAGCCAGTACATCATTGATTCCCAGGAAGTTCATCTCGATCAGCGCGTTCTCTGTCTCCTCCTTCGAGAACCCGCCGCAGAGGATATGAGGCACAACGTTCACATTGTACTTGTACTTCACCGCGGCTGCAAGGGCAATGGTGCCGGGGCGCTTGCGGGTAATACGCTTCTCCAGCAGGCCGTCGGATCTCTCGGTCAGCACCATCTCATTGCGGTGAGAGGTGAAGTTGATGTATGCAGGAGCGTACTCGAGCAGCCCTTCTATTGTGTTATATGTGCGCTCAATGCTGTGCCCCTTGAGGGGTGGCAGCAGCTCAAAAGTAAAAAGCGGCTTCTTCGAACCGTTTAAAAGATCAATTACAGTAGCTCCGTCCATATTATAAATCTAAAGATTGGGGGCCAGCCATCGTGCCGCCTCCTCAACTGTGATACCGCACCGTGCGGCATAATCCTCAAGCTGATCCCTGCCTATGGTGCCAACATTGAAATATGATGAACCGGGTGATGCAAAGATGTACCCGCAGACAGATGATACCGGCACCATCACATAGCTCTCCGTCAGGGTGACACCTATCGTCTCCGGCACCCTGAGAAGGTCAAAGATCACCTGCTTGCCGGTGTGGTCGGGGCAGGCGGGGTACCCCGGTGCAGGCCTGATACCCTGGTATTTAACCTTGAACAGCTCCGCTGCCGTGAGCGTCTCCCCGGGAGCATACCCCCAGTGCCTGACACGTATCTCGCGGTGCAGCCATTCGGCGGCAGCCTCGGCAAAACGGTCGGCAAGGATCCGGAACATAATCGTGTGGTAATCGTCGCCTGCTATTCCGTCGGGCAGCTGCTCCACCGGCCTCACCGTCACCACAAACGCCCCTGCATGATCACCCTTTTCCGCCACGAAGTCCGAGAGACAGAGGTTTCTCTGCCCCGGCTCCTTCTCCTCCTGGTTGCGCAGGAAGCGGAACCATACCTCTTCACTTCCGTTACCGGGAAGCAGTTTTACATCATCGCCGTGACGCTCTGCCACAAAGATGCCCGAGAGCGCCTCCGCAACCATCAGATCTTCGGCGATGATTCTTTCAATCATGGCCAGGGCATCATCATACAGCTTCCTGGCCTCGGTGCCCTTGACAGGGTCATTGAATATGTCAGGATATTTGCCGTTTATCTTCCATCCGAAGAAAAAGAAGGTCCAGTCGATGTAATCAACTAAATCCCTGAGATTTACCGGTCCTGAGTTGATCACTCCCGGCATTACCGGTGCCGGGGATGGCAGATCACTCCTGAAGCCATTCCTTCTGGCCGTCTCAAGCGTTACAAACCTCTTCGCTCTCCGTGAAGCTTCATGCTCCTTGCGGAGCTTCTCATATTTCTCCTTAAGCGATACCCCCAGCGATCCGTCGGCTGCCTTCAGTCCTGACATGACAGGAACAGCCCTCGAGGCATCCTTCACATAAACCGCGTTGAATGAATAAACAGGTGCGATCCTGACTGCAGTATGTATCTCCGAGGTGGTCGCCCCGCCAATAAGCAGGGGGGTCTGCATACCACGCTCCTCCATTAATGATGCGATATGAACCATCTCCTCAAGTGATGGAGTGATCAGTCCTGATAACCCGATGAAGTCAACCTTCTCTCTTGCGGCAGTGTCAAGGATAGTGGCGGCGGGAACCATCACGCCCAGGTCGATGACCTCGTAGTTATTGCATGACAGTATAACGCCCACGATATTCTTTCCTATGTCATGTACATCACCCTTTACTGTTGCCAGCAGCACCTTGCCTGCCGACGATGCCTCTCCCGTCTTCATCTCAGCCTCAATGAACGGTGTGAGGCGTGCCACGGCTTTCTTCATCACCCTGGCGCTCTTCACCACCTGTGGCAGGAACATGCGTCCCGACCCGAACAGGTCGCCCACCTCGTTCATGCCGTCCATCAGCGGTCCTTCAATGACCCTCAGTGCCCTCTCGTACTGCGGCCGTGCCTCCTCAACATCCTCTTCAATAAATGTATCGATGCCGTTTACAAGTGCATGCTTTATACGGCTTTCAACGTCGCCGTCACGCCACTCAAGGTGTTTTGTTGTCTCCTCCTGCTTCCCCACCTTCATGCCCGATGCATACTGGAGTAGCCTGTCGGTGGCATCCTTCCTGCGGTTAAGCACCACATCCTCAGTCAGCTGCAACAAACCCGGCTCAACAGAGGTATAGACCTTCAGCAGGCCGGGATTGACGATCCCCATATCCATGCCGGATCTGATGGCATGATAGAGGAAGACTGCATGCATCGCCTCCCTGACAGGGTCATTGCCCCGGAAGGAGAACGACAGGTTACTCACCCCTCCGCTCACCCTGGCAAACGGAAGGTTGGCTTTGATATACTCCGTGGCCTTAATGTAATCGACAGCATAGTTATTGTGTTCTTCAATGCCGGTTGCGATGGCCAGTATGTTCGGGTCAATGAAAATATCTTCCGGGGGGAAACCCGCCACCTGCGTCAGCAGCATGTAAGAGCGGTCTGCCACCTCTTTTCTTCTATCAAAAGTGTCAGCCTGTCCGCGCTCATCGAACAGCATGACCACGGCTGCCGCTCCGTAGCGACGTACCAGACGTGCCTTCTTCAGGAAATCCTCCTCCCCCTCCTTAAGGCTTATCGAGTTGACAACCGCCTTGCCCTGAATGCATCTGAGCCCTGCCTCCAGCACCTCCCACTTCGACGAGTCGACCATTATGGGCAGCTTTGCAATGTCCGGTTCGCTCATCATCAGGTTGATGAAACGCGTCATGGCAGCCGCGCCGTCGATCATGGCGTCATCCATACATATATCTATAACCTGCGCTCCGCCCTCCACCTGGTCGCGTGCAATGTCAAGGGCAGCTGCGAAGTTACCATCGCGTATCAGCCTGGCAAACTTGATGGAGCCGGCGACGTTAGTACGTTCGCCTATATTGACGAAGTTAGTGTCAGGCCTTATCACCAGCGGCTCCAGCCCCGCCAGCGCCGTAATATGCTTTCTTTCAGGAAGCCCTCTTGGCGGGCGGCCCTCTGCCAGTGATGCTATGACCCTGATGTGATCGGGTGTTGTGCCGCAGCATCCGCCGATTATATTCACCCAGCCATTCTGCAGGAAAGCATTGATGATGCTGCCCATGTAGTCGGCCGACTGGTCATACTCGGCGAACTGGTTCGGCAGGCCGGCGTTGGGGTGTGCCGAGACATAGAACGGTGCCTTTGCCGACAGCTCCTCGATGAATGGTCTGAGCTGCTCCGCCCCCAGGGCGCAGTTCAGTCCTATGCTGAGGAGCGGGTAATGCGACATTGTTATTATGAAGGCCTCGAGGGTCTGGCCCGTGAGTGTGCGTCCGCTGGCATCGGTGATCGTCCCCGATACCATCACTGGCAGGTCGATGCCCTTCTCCTCAAGAACCCCGCTGATGGCAAAGAGCGCCGCCTTCGCGTTCAACCCGTCGAAGACCGTCTCAACAAGCAGTATATCAGCCCCTCCATCTATCAGTCCCCGAACCTGTTCGCCGTAAGCCTCTGCCAGATCGGTAAAGGTGACGGTACGGGCCCCGGGGTCGCTCACATCAGCTGACATCGAGGCGGTACGGTTGGTGGGGCCCACCGACCCTGCCACCCATGCCTCGCGGCCTGTCTCTTCCGTATACGCCGCAACAGCTTCACATGCCAGCTTCGCGGCAGCAACATTCATATCATGAACAAGCGACTCCATGCCGTAGTCGGCCAAGGAGATCCGGTTGGCGTTGAAGGTGTTGGTGCTGATGATGTCAGCTCCTGCTCTCAGGTAATCGAGATGGATGTTACGGATGATCTCCGGCTGCGTTACAGAAAGCAGGTCGTTGTTGCCCTTCAGCGACTGCGGGTGTGTGGCGAACCGGGTGCCGCGGTACTGCTCCTCGGTCAGCCGGTGACGCTGTATCATCGTGCCCATGGCACCGTCAAGGACGAGTATTCTTTCCCTGAGGATTTTCCTGATATCTCGATTCACCTCTTTTATATTTTGATCTGCAAAAGTACTTCAGTAACCCTGAATATCAAAACGTATCTGAAGAGATCAGAATCTGCTCCTGATGGCGTTCCATATTTTTATCAGCGCCACTGCCAGACTTCCTATGTAATATGGCATACGCTGAGGGCTGATCATTTTCTTTTTGTTGTCTTCCGTCACCTTATTCACCAGGCCGGCCACATCAGCCGTCGGGACCCACGGATCATATATCAGCGCTGCATCTCCCCGCGTCCGGATGAAATTCATGAACTGGCCTCTCCGGTAATCGGTAACCCGGTGGACAACGAATCCGCCGTCACGCCTGAGTGCCACAACCATTCCTTTAGCCAGGGGGATCTGATGATCATACGGTATAATGATTATACGGTCTCCGGGTCTGATAGCAGGCCACATGCTGTAGCCGCCGGCAGTAATTGTCACCGGTTTCTCTCCGGCTAATATGGCAGAGGCCGCCCCGGCAGCCGTGACAGTGTTGCCGGATACCCTGGCTATAAGGTAATCACGCAGGGTTGCATCAGGAAGGAATGACAGCCGGCTCACCCTGACCGATGACACCAGCACCTCAACAGCAAATGCCAGTCGTGATGCGGCCTCCCTGTCCCTGTTCTGCTGCACGCAGTTTGACAGCACCATTGCTACAGCCTCAGCCCCGGTGACTGGCGTTGTGATATTCGCCCTTCCGTGTGCTATACCCCACAGGTGGTCGACAGTGGCGCTTCGGGGTTCATCATTGCGGTAGACAGGGGTGCTGTGCATCACCCAGCCATCCTCCTCCCTTCTCAGTATAAGCCTGTCGTCATGTATCACCCTGTCGCCGGCACGGTCAAAGATCCCGGCAAGAGTGGTTTTGCCGCTGCCTGAACGCCCTGTGAATATCCAGCCACGACCTCCGGATACCACGCCCGATCCGTGTATCATTATGTCACCGGCGGCTGATGATAAAAAGTAAAGCAGCAGCCCGTCTATCGGATAAGGGAGGGGATTGACAACAGGACCCTCACCGTCAGCGAAGATCTGCCAGGTCATCTTGCCGCTCGGCATGACGATGACAGGATTGCAGACGGGATCCTTAAGATAGACTTTTGCCCAGGTAATATCATCCCTGGTGAGTATCTCCCAGAAGGGTTCTCCTGTGTCTCGCATCCCGTCAGGGGTCTCCTCCATCAGGCGGGCGTCAAACACCTTTACAGCATCAGCCGGAATTGCCGCCTTTCCCTGAAAGACATCAACCGTCAGATCCGGCTCACCTTCTCCGGCCGGTTCTTCTCCCGCTGCCGGCTCCTTCCGCACAGGCGCAATAAAAGAGATGAAACGCTCATCGGGACGGAGAGTGATGCCATCGTCCGACCGCAGGCGAATCATCCTGCCGGCTATGATGAGATCAACAGTCACCGCTCCCTGAAATGAAGGAATTTCTGTACCTCCCCGAAAAAACCGAGAATGTCTTTCTCTGCAACATCCTGCTCAACATCGAACTCATCTGTTACCTTAGACGTTATATCACTGATGGCAAGCTCGCCGTCAATCAGCTCCCAGATAAATGCACCGGTCTCTGTCAGCCTGTAAAGCGAATCCATATCGGCAATATTGTCGGTAAGGGGGATCAGCAGAAATTCGTCGTTGATCCTGCGGAAAACCACATCAGGTGAATGAGAAGGTATTGAAGAGAGTGATATCATTTTTTTTATAATCAACTCAAAGATAGCCAATTTCAGCCTATCTTTGTATAGCAAAATCAAGCTTGAAATGGCAAGAAAAAAACAGGAGAAAAAACCTGGCACAGACCAGAAGAATCTCATCGAACTGATCACAAAGGCGATGGCCAAAAATCCGAGGCAGCCCATGAACTACAAGCAGATAGCTGCCCGGCTCAAAATAGAGGAAAAAGAAGAGAAAAAAGCTCTCTCTGATGCGCTCCTCCGGATGAAGAAAGAGGGAATGACCGAAGAGAGAAACCACGGTAAATACATTCTGAAGTCTGTCGGAGGATATGTCACCGGCACCATCGACCTTACCAAGTTCGGTTACGCATTCGTGATCTCCGAAGAATCGGAAGACGATGTCTTCATTGCCGCCCGCAACCTCAACACCGCCCTTCACGGCGACCAGGTGAAAGTCCTCCTCTATGCACGCCACAAGGGCAAGAGGCCCGAGGGAGAGGTGGTGGAGATCATCAGCCGCTCACGGGCAACATTCGTTGGCACCATAGAACTGACAAAACAGTTTGCCTTCCTGATGCCAGACAATAAAAATATGCCCTTCGATCTATTTATCCCTCTGTCTAAGCTTAACGGTGCCAGACAGGGGCAGAAGGCCGTGGCAAGGCTGGTGGAATGGGATCAGCGTTCGCGGAACCCTGTGGGTGAGATAATTGAGGTTTTGGGCAATCCCGGTGAAAACGACACGGAGATGCATGCGATACTCGCAGAGTTCGGCCTCCCCAACAGGTTCGAGCCCGAGATAGAGGAGGCTGCTGAAAAGATACCGGCAAAGATAACTCCTGAGGAGATTGCGGCACGCCGCGACTTCCGCGGAGTGCCGACTTTCACCATCGACCCCGAGGATGCCAAGGACTTTGATGATGCACTCTCGCTGAGACGACTTCCTGACGGGAATATGGAGGTTGGTGTGCATATTGCCGATGTGACGCATTATATAAGAACAGGGTCGGTAATTGAGAAGGAGGCACAGGAACGCGCCACCTCGGTCTACCTGGTTGACCGGACCATCCCGATGCTCCCGGAACGGCTTTCAAACCATATCTGCTCACTCAGTCCTGATGAGGACAAGCTCACCTACTCAGCCGTCTTCGAGCTTGACAGCAAGGCCAACGTGGTGAAGGAGTGGTTCGGGCGGACTATCATCAGGTCAGACAAGCGCTTCTCATATTCCGGGGCACAGATGGTCATTGACACCGGCGAGGGCGACATGAAAGAGCAGCTCATAACCCTTAACAGCATGGCGCAGACGCTTCGCAGCCGGCGCTTCGCTTCCGGATCCTTTGCCTTTGAACGCCTCGAGGTAAAGTTTAACCTGAGTGAGAAGGGGGTGCCGCTGGGGATACTCTTCCGCGAGTTCGGGACGGCCAACCAGCTCATAGAGGAGTTCATGCTGCTGGCCAACAGGCGCGTCGCCGAGTACGTCGGTAAAAAGATGAGCGGAAAGACCTTCGTCTACCGTATCCATGACAAACCCGATCCTGAGAAACTGAGCTCATTCAGCTACTTCATCAAGCGGTTTGGCTATGAGCTTGACACTGAAAATGTGAAGGGGCTTCCCGCAGCCATGAACAAACTCATGGATAATGTCTCAGGGAAAAAGGAACAGAACATTATCGAGACTCTCGCCCTGCGCTCCATGGCCAAGGCAGTCTATTCCACAGACAACATAGGTCACTACGGCCTTGCCTTCAGCCATTACACCCACTTCACCTCGCCCATCAGACGTTATCCGGATATGATGGTGCACCGCCTCCTGACAAAATACCTTGAGGGACAGCCTGCACGCGACAAGGACAAGTATGCCAAATTGTGTGAGTACTCGTCAAAGCGTGAGAGGCTGGCCACCGACGCCGAACGGGCTTCGATAAAATACAAGCAGGTGGAGTTCATGAGTGACAAGATCGGAAAGGTGTTCGAGGGAGTCATCTCGGGAGTGACGGAATGGGGTATCTATGTTGAGATCATAGAGAACCAGTGCGAAGGAATGATCGCCATCAGGGAGCTGCAGGATGATTACTTTGAATATGACGAGGTGAACTACAGCATCCGGGGCAGGCAGTCGGGCAAGGTTTACATGCTTGGTGACAAGATCAATGTGGAGGTGGCAAAAGCCGATCTGCAGAAGAGACAGCTCGACTACCGTCTGGCCTGATCGCTCTTACCTGCCTTATTGCTCTTACCTGCCTGGTCACTCTTGTCTTCCTGATCGCTCTTACCCGCCTGATCGCTCACACTTGCCTGATCGCTCTCAATAAGCTCCAGCATCCTGGCGAGTGCCTCGGCCTCAGCGACATTCTTCAGCACTGCCTCGGTGCCGCGGTAGATATGCACCTTCCCCTCAGCCGCGCCCACATAGCCGTAGTCGGCGCCGGCCATCTCTCCCGGACCGTTGACTATGCAACCCATCACTGCTATCTTCATGCCGGTGAGATGTGACGTGCCGGCCTTGACCCTGCGAACGGCCTCCTCAAGATTGAATTTTGTACGGCCGCAGGTGGGGCATGAGATATACCTTGTACGTGTTATGCGTGCCTCTGTGGCCTGGAGGATCGAGAATGCCAGCCTGCGGAGGGCCTCTCCCTGAACTGCTCCCCTGTTGTTTATACATAGCCCTGCAGGCTGACGGGCTATGAAGAACCTGCCCAGCAGTGCTGCCGCATCAATGGCAAGCTTCTCAGGGTCGTCCTCACTGAAAACGGGGTTCAGGATTGCGTTGTATGCCTGCAGATGGCAGCAGCGCTTCAGCTCTTCCGCCTCCAGCGTCAATACCTCATGCTCCTGCATACCGCCTTTTTCATCGAGGAAGCTCACCCCCCGCTCGGAATAGACCTGCGGGTGATAACGCTCACCGGCCCTGCGTTGCGGAAGCGGATCGGAGGGTGCCTTCACCCTCCCTGACGGTCCGGCCACGGCGCTGATGATCTCCCTGGCAACGGGAATCTCCCTCTCGGATGACTCTGAGAGCGAGACTCTTATTGTGTCGCCGATGCCCTCCGAGAGCAGGGTGCCGATACCGGCAGCCGAGATGATCCTCCCGTCTTCGCCTTCACCGGCCTCAGTAATGCCGAGATGAACCGGGAAACGCATCCCCTCCTCAACCATCATCCTGACAAGAAGACGGTTTGACTCAACCATCACGCGGGTGTCGGATGACTTCATCGAGACCACCAGGTTGCTGAAGCCCTCGTCCCTGAAGATCTTCAGGAACTCGATGGCCGAGATGGCCATCCCCTCCGGCGTGTTGCCATACCGTGTCATGATGCGGTCAGATAGTGAACCGTGGTTCACCCCGATACGCACCGCCGTACCGCTCTCAAAGCAGATGCGTATGAGTGGCAACAGCCTCCCCCTGATGCGTTCCAACTCCGCCATGTATTCATTTTCAGACAGCTCCTGCCTGATAAATGAAGCCCTCTTGTCGGCATAGTTGCCGGGGTTGATGCGCACCTTCTCAACGATGCGTGCAGCCGCCTCGGCCGCAGCGGGATTAAAATGGATATCGGCGCAGAGTGGGGTAACAAATCCCGCAATTATCAGTTCCCGTTTTATGTTTTTGAGGTTCTCCGCCTCCCTGACACCCTGTGCCGTAAGCCTCACCAGCTCACCTCCGGCTTCGATGATACGGATGCACTGGCTGACGCTTCCGGCAGTGTCGAGGGTGTCGGTGCTGGTCATGCTCTGAACACGCACCGGGAGATCTCCTCCCATGGTCAGGGTGCCGATCTTAATTACCTCTGATCTGTAATGAATAACTTTCACATTGTGATCTCCCAGTCATAACCATCCTTGCGGTCCTTCACCGTGATGCCGAGCTCAGCCAGCCTGTCGCGGATACGGTCCGAGACGCTCCACTCTTTCCTGGCCTTGGCCTCCTGCCTCATATCGAGCAGCAGGGTCAGCACCCCGGCAAGCTTATCATTTCCCACAGCCTCCTCTGCCCTGAGGCCGAAGAGCTCATGAACGAATATCCTGAAAAGCTCCTTAAACAAATCGATGTCAGCCGATGTCAGCCGCTCCTTGCCGTCATTAACCAGGTTGATGATCCTGACTGCATCAAAGAGCCGGGCTATCGCTACCGGTGTGTTCAGGTCGTCACTCATAGCCTCATAACACTTTTGGGCAATGCTGCTTATGTCTGTGGTTGACGCGTCAGAGGGAGTGAGGGTCGCCAGTGTACGCTCTGCCGTGAGCAGCTTCTGCAGTCCCAGTGATGCCGCCAGCAGAGCCTCATTGCTGAAGTCGAGTGTACTGCGGTAGTGCGCCTGAAGCATGAAGAAGCGGATTGTCATCGGAGAGTAGGCCTGGACAAGCAGCTTATGCGAGCCGCTGAACATCTCCTCAAGGGTGATGAAGTTGCCGAGCGATCTCGCCATCTTCTGGCCGTTGATTGTGACCATGTTGTTATGCACCCAGTATCGCACCGGCTGGTGACCCTGCGCTGCAGTGCTCTGGGCAATCTCACACTCGTGGTGCGGAAAGATCAGATCCATCCCGCCGCCGTGGATGTCAAAGGTTTCACCAAGATATTTGGTGCTCATCACCGAGCACTCGAGGTGCCATCCCGGGAAACCCTCGCTCCACTGTGAGGGCCAGCGCATGATATGTCCGGGAGAGGCCTTTTTCCACAGGGCGAAGTCAAACTGTCCGCGCTTCTCATCCTGCCCCTCCAGGGGGCGACTGTTGGCACGCATATCCTCAAGCACCCTTCCCGAGAGGATGCCGTAAGAATGCTCACTGTCATACTTCTCTACATCAAAATAGACCGAGCCGTTCGATTCGTACGCATACCCGCTTTTGATGAGCTTCTCAGCCAGCTGCTGCTGCTCAATGATATGTCCTGTTGCACGTGGTTCGATCGACGGAGCCAGGGTGTTAAGCTTATCCATGGCCTTATGATAGCTGTTCATATACTTCTGAACTATCTCCATCGGCTCCAGGTTCTCCTGTCTGGCCCTGCGGCTTATCTTGTCCTCACCGGAGTCCTCAACCTCATTCTCAAGGTGCCCTACATCGGTAACATTGCGTACATACCGCACCTTAAAACCCAGATGCATGAGGTACCTGTAGAGCACGTCAAAGGTCACGGCGGGACGGGCATGGCCCAGGTGCACCTCACTGTAGACCGTCGGACCGCAGACATACATGCCGACGAAGGGTGGAGCCAGCGGCTCAAACAGTTCTTTCCTGCGCGTAAGGGTGTTATGTAGATAGAGTGCACTTTTCATCTCAACGGCTCTTTGTGCAAAAGTAATGCTTTTGAAGCAAAGGCGCAGAACAGGCAGAGCAGAAAACTGCCCCGGACCTTTTGATCCGGGGCAGCAAAGCGACTATGAATATATCCTTTCCCGCCGGAAGAGACGAATCATGCAGCGAGACGCGCCAGCGAAGCGCCTTTTCCCATTTGAGCGCTATTCAACCGTTGACTTCAGACGAGTAGTTTCCATTCTGTCGCGTTTTAAAATAAGTACTGACAATAAGCCTGACATGACATTGACTAAATAAAAGTCGACTAAAGTAAAATTAAAAAAATATTTTCTCAATTAGCAAATAAATTGAGAAGAAATTTAGTAAAATTTTGATTTTCGTATTATTTGTGCCGTTTATTGCGGCTTTCGGGACTAAAAATCCAAAACAGTTTGCCGAGCCTGTGCGGATAGCGCACCAGGGCTGAGAGGGTTGAATGGCATCCGTACCTTCGCTTCATGAAATCAACCGAAGGGAAAGTATCACCGGCAATGAATATCAGTTTCTTCCTGAAACCTCTCATGGATTGCAGGTTCCTGGTGAACATTTCATGCTGGCTCTCAGGAGTGATCAGCCCCGGGTACATCAGATCATGCATGAAACGGTCGGCTTTTCTCTGCTCCTCTCCGGGCAGGGCTTTCATTTCCGCGGGAACGTTAAAGCCCCATGCCTGCTTCATAACGGTCAGAACCACCCTGACTTCATCAGGAATGCCTGCCTGTTCCGCTGCGGTCATCAGGTCTTTATTGATGATCACGCTTCCGTGCTTTCTGAGGAGAAGATATATGTCTGCATAAAGCCTCAGCTGGAACTCTCCCTTGACCTCATGCTTGTGAATATGGCTTACCAGCCCCAGGAACGATGACACCGGAGGCAGTACATGGAAAGTCCTTCCTCCGGCTGAGATTCTCTCTGCCTCACTTATTGCCCTGCTGACAATCTCTTCACCTTCTGTCCCGAAGAGACGGTAATGGAGGTCAACCGAAATCCCTCCCCGGTGCATCTCGGGAAGGTGGTTGCCCAGGTCAAGCATTATGTGCCTGTACCACCGTGACTTCATGGGCATCGAAGCAAACCCGGCACCGGCAAGTATATCTCTCGCCCGGAGCGCGTCGCGCGGAGCCACAAGCAGATCTGCATCACTCATCTGCCTCAGTCCTCTCGAGCCGTAAACCGTATGCTCCAGGGCAAGACCCTTGAGCAGAAGAACCCTTATCCCTTTATTCTCAAGGATGTCAACTGCCTCTGCAGCTGCGTTTGTGATGTATGTCACCCTGGCAATCGACTTGAACCTTAATCCCTCAAGAATGATCCGTTCCGGCTCCGTCAGATGCCCGTCAAGCGAAAGATCGCACATATTCTGCCATACCAGCGCAGCCACGCCGTGTCGAACAGCCAGATCAGTAAAGAGCCTCCATTCATTGAAAGCCGTGCATTCCTGCCTTAACCGGAGCTTTTCCTCATCAGTGAAATCAACCCTGCTCAGCAGAAGGAGCAGGCTGGCTGTCTTCGACCGGTCATTCCCGCCAGGCTTTTCGTGGCTGTCACCGGATGTTTCTCCGGGTGTGAAGGTTGCTTCCATCACCTGTACATCGATTTCTGCCTGGTGAACATCGAAAAATACCTGCCGTGTGCTGCCATCAGCTCCTCATGGGTCCCCGATTCTGTCATCCGTCCCTGGTCGAGGACTATGATCCGGTCAGCCTCCCTGACGTTTGAAAGCCTGTGGCTGATGAAGATGCATGTTCTCCCTTCTGTGATCTTACCCAGATCAGAGAATATCTCGTATTCCGAGTCGGCATCAAGCGAAGATGACGGTTCATCAAGGATCAGCACCGGTGCCTCTCGGTAAACAGCCCTTGCAATGGCTATCTTCTGCCACTCGCCCCAGCTGAGTTCCCGTCCCCCCTCTGTATGATGGCCGAGGATCGTCTCATAGCCCTCCGGGAGGTTCTCAAACAGGTCGGCCAGGCCTGCCCTGGCAGCGGCATCCCTGAGACGTCCGGGGTCTTCATCTCCATCTGCATCGCCCAGCCGGATGTTGTCTCCGGCGCTAAGGAAGTACAGCATGAAGTCCTGAAAGACCACTGAAAACAGCCTTCGGTAATCGGAAGGTTCAATTGCATCAATGCTCTTGCTATTGAGCATGATACGGCCGCTGTCAGGGTCATAAAGCCTGCACAGAAGCTTGACCAGCGTGGTCTTGCCCGACCCGTTGGGTCCCACAACAGCCACCTTTTCGCCCCTGGTTATCCTTATGCTGATATCCCGCAACGCCGGAGCTGACGCTCCCGGATAGGTGAAGGTCATGTTTTCTACGGTTATATCGCTGAATGAGACAGGGTCCGGCGCCTTCCCGCCTCCTGTCATATCGCTCTTCATATCCAGGAACCGGAACAGGTCCTGCAGAAAAAGACTGTTCTCCGCCAGCCCCGAGTAACCGCTGACCGCATCACGCAGGTACACCAGTGCCTGCCTGAAGGCCACCAGGTACATCGCCAGCTCGCCGGCAGTAATCTCTGATCTGACAAACGCTCCGGAAGCATAAACCAGAATACCTGCAAAGGCAGCAACCTTCACCAGGGAGGCGCCACTCTCAAGAAGGGTGTTTTTTTTGACAGCTTCCAGCTCGGGTGCCCTTGAGCCGTCGAAGTTTTTGCGGAAAAGCTTCTCAAA
Source organism: uncultured Rikenella sp. (assembly GCA_964455705.1). Taxonomy (GTDB): domain Bacteria; phylum Bacteroidota; class Bacteroidia; order Bacteroidales; family VadinHA17; genus SR-FBR-E99. Next base: position 33,632 of record CAYVYM010000007.1, on the reverse strand, counting down.
GTAATCGGCCAGCCCGAAGAGCTTTACCTCCCTGGCAGGCTTCTCGCCTGTCAGCAGCCAGCTGAAATAATCTGCCTGCCTCGTCAGCGGCGTGACACTCTTGCGGGCTTCATATATACGTGAGGAGTTCCTGTACCTTATCCAGAGCATGGGCAGAAACAGCAGTGCAAGCACCGCCAGCGGAATGATGCCGAAAGTCCTGAGAACATACCCCATGGCAATGAATGATATCACTCCCCGGGCAAGGAGGATCATATCAGTCACCATCGCCGCCGGCCTCCACGAGATGTCCCTGGCAGCACGCGACATGCCGTCGTGGAACGCGGGGTCCTCGAAGAACCTCAGGCCCATCGCCGAAGCATGCCCGTGTATGAGTGATGATATATGCCCCTCCACACGCACCGATTGTTTCCTTGCAAAATAGTGACCGGCAGATGCAAGCAGGTCATCGGCAAGAAGAGTCACCGCCATGGCAGCTATCAGTCCTGTTACGGCGCTGAGTACCGGCAGTTCCCCCCCTGCCGAAACACCGGTTATCCTGTCAACATAATACCTGATAAGTAAAACCCCCACCAGCGGAAGAAAAGATCTCACCGTCAATATTATAAGGCTCACCGCCGTCTCCTTTCGGGAGCTATTGATCAGCATTGTGAGGGCCCGTGATATGATCTTCCGCTGCAGCTTCATCTTAACAGTGATATTCACAAACTTACATAAAATCACCCGGTTTTGTACAGGCAAACAGCAACCAGTCGGTTTTCCGGCAGAAAGGTAGTAAGAAGAGCCATTCACCGCCTGCTGCATCGCAAATAATGACAACATCACTATTGCCGTTAAGATGACTTTTCTTACTTTTGAAACAATTACTGTTTCTGTCAGTTAAACTGAAGTAAATACAGAGCTAACTATTTAGGGATGAAAATATCACATTATGCAAGGCCGGGAATAAAGGGGGGCTTTTTGTTCGTCTGTTTGTCTTTGCTGTCAGTATTGCCATTATCAGGACAGTTAACAGGCGACGGCTCTATGGCAAATCCATACAGCGGTTTTCTGTCAGGAAATTTTACAATTTCCGGAACGAAGTATTTCAACGGGAACATATACGTTGACAATGAGGTTCTTACGGTCAGCGCAGGGGCAAGGCTGATAGCTGTACAGAACAGGGCTTCCATTTTTGTTACTGGCAGCGGTCAGATAATGGCTGTCGGAACACAGATAAGCCCGATCCTCTTCACATGCGACATCGACAAAGATGGCATCAATGCTGAGCCTGGCGAATACTGGGGTAACATCAACATTAATTCAACCGGCAGCAGCCAGCTGAGCTACTGTACTTTTGAGAATGGCAGAAAAGATCACTTCAAATTTGGCCTGCTCGGAGGAGGACTGCGACTGGCATCCTCAGCAGTGACTGTTTCATACTCAACCTTCCGCAACTGTGTTGCTGAAAAGGGCGGGGCCATCGCTGTCATCAGCGGTGCCGCACCGTCCATCTCGGCCTGTACCTTCCTGAATAACAGTGCTATTATACACGGAGGTGCTATCTATGCCGATGCAGGGTCATCGCCTCTCATTGAGAACTCCCTGTTCAACGGTAACAGCTCCGGATCACTGACCCTCAAGGGAGGAACAGTGACATCTCTCTCCGCGGCTCCTAAAATAGTGAACTCAACCATTGTAAACAGCTCCTCACCCGTGGGCGACGGAACATCACTTTATCTTGAGAACTCCCCTTCAGCAATCATTGTCAACACTGTTATATGGGGCGGTGTGAACCATGTCGGACTGAGCGGCACTCCGTCATCAGTTCTGGAATACAATGCCATAGAGGGCGCCTCATTTGCCGGTAACCTTACTCTCAACAGCGTGAACACTGCCGCTGACGGACCCAATTTCATCAATCCCGCCGCAGACAACTTCAATATTGCATATGCCTCCGTGTTGCGTGACAGCGGTGCAGAAAGCTATCCGGGCATCACAATCCCCACGAGTGACATCATCAGGTCAGCACGTATACATATTCCGGACAGGGGAGCCTACGAGATGATATACAGCCGTTGGAAAGGCAATCTCGGCACATCATGGTCGCATCCCAAGAACTGGGAGGGAACCTACCCTCCTGGCAACTTGAACGTTGTCATTCCTGCCGGACTGGCAAACTATCCGGTGGATGCTCCCGGCCCCACCTTTACATTGAATGCCGGACTGGAGATGATCGTCGAGCCCGGGGCCAGGGTGACCTTCAACTCACTGACAAATAACGGCACCATTGAGCTCCGTGCAAGCGAAACCACCATGGCGTCGATGCTTACTAACAGTTACGCGGGTACAGCGGGGAACCTCAACGTGGAGCTCTTTCTCAAGAGCGCCCCTCCCGAGATTGACAGATGGCACTATATTGCCACCCCCGCCACCGTCTCCAAGACCGTTTTCACTGACATCGAGCCGGAGAACCTGCTGAGCTATGACGAGAGCAAAGTGGTTACAAGTGTGGCCGAAGGATGGCAATGGCATGACGGTTATGACGGCACCACCCCGTTCAGTAACCTTGAAGCCAAAAAAGGATACAATGTCTTTGTCTTCGAGGATGCCACAATGACCTATGGCAACCTCAAGTCGCTTACAACTTCCCTCGGACAGATAAACCTTCCGTTCAGCGGCTCGGGTGGAGACACCTCGCTCTACGGTTATTCACTGCTAGGCAACTCCCTCACCTGCGGCATCAACTGGGATGCAGTCACATTCTCCGACGGCAACGTCAGGGATGCATATTACATCCGCACCGAAACCGGTGAGGCATCATACGTCAACGGCGTCGGCACCAACGGAGGCACGGCACACCTGCCGCCAATGCAGGGCTTCTTCGTAAAAACCCGAGCCACCGGCACCTGGCTCAACATTCCCGATAACGCCCGCGAACATAATGCAACACCGAGGTTCAAATCATCACAGCAGATTCCCCTGCTGAGGCTGACACTTGTATCATCGTCATCACAGGATGAAATGGTCATCAGGTTTGACCCTGCCGCCACCGCGGGTTTCGATCATCAGTTTGATGCGGGTAAGATCTTCAACCCGGTCATAAAAAGCGCTAAGTTATTCTCTGTTGCGGGAAACGAAAAATACTCAATCAACTCTATCCCCTGGCCGGAGAAAGCGACAGTCATACCGCTTACGGTCATAAACCCTGAAGCCGGTACTTTCAAGATCAGAAGAAGCCAACTGCAGGCAATAGAAAATTATACTATCATCCTTACAGACCGCCTGGCTGGCAGAAGCGTAGACCTCCTTGCTTACCCGGAGTACTCATTCTCTCTGCCGGCAGGAACAGTATCCGACAGGTTCACCCTGACAATCTCACCTGTTGAAAAATCAGCGGTGACTCAGGAGGAACCCGGACTGGAGAACAACTCCCTGAAAATTTACTCCGCATCCGGGAAAGTCTTCATTCTGCCTCAGGGGCCCGGCTGGGATGGTATCAGCGGAAAAGTAAGGATCTTCGATATAACCGGCCGGATGCTTGTTGCCGAAAACGATGAGCGTTTCAACCAGGGGGAACTGAAAGAATATTACATGGCAGCTGCCGGTGGCCTTCTTATAGTTGAGGTTACGGTTGGCCCAAAAAGATATCTTGAAAAGATAGTACTGACCAAATAATCAGCATAGGGAGCCGAAGAGAAGATATCCTGAAAAGATAGTATTGACCAAATAATCAGCACAGGTTAGCGTTAAATAAAGTATCAGGAAAAGAATGCTTTTACCGGATATCCGGTAAACAGAAAGAGAATAGAGAATATTGTGAACAGACAGTTTCAACCAGACAGCCAGCACACATCGTTTAAACTTATACGGTTGAAAAGTGTTTAAAAGGTTATTAATCAAATGCCTTATATTTGAGGCGCAATATCAGTGAGTCAATGAAAAGGAAGAAGAGAAGATATGTCAGGCCGGCGGTGATCCGCATAGAGCTTGACAACTCTATCTCCCTTGTCATGATGACATCAGCGCCGCCCAACCCTCCGCCCAGGAGGAGAGACGGCAAAAGCGAACCTTCCAGCCCATTCTCCTCTCCCTTCTCCGACAAACCGTTTAGTTAATATACACGAAGGCGCCCACACCGGGCGCCTCCGCCATATTCATCCGACTCCGCGACAAGCAGTGCGGTTCAGATACAGACAGAGGCGCCCACATCGGGCGCCTCTGTCATATTCATCATATCATGCATGCCATATCAATGGAGCAGTGTGATGTCTCCTGCCTTCCTGAACGGCCTGCCGTTGGCATACTTGCCCTCCACGAGCCATACATAGACTCCCTGCTGGCAGCGATTGCCCTTGAAATAGCCGTTCCATGGCCTGTTGATGTCAAAAGTCTCGAAGATTAGCGTACCCCATCGGTTGAAGATCTGCATATGGTATTCAAGCACAGTCTCCCTGATCGGCGGGAAGAAGAACATATCGATCTCTTCACCGCTTGTGGGCAACTCATCGATCTCTATCGGACCATCGGGGTTGGGCCTGAAGACAGTGGCAAAGACCAGGTCTCCGAAAGGCTCAACTGTCACGCCGGGCGACTTTGTGTAGGTGTCATAGCACCCGTTCTCTGAGTAGGCATGGAGGGTGATGTCATAGATGCCCTCAGTGGTGTACCTGTGGAACGGATCACGCACATGCGACGTGTCACCGTCACCAAACTCCCAGATAAAGCTCGAACCGCCATCAGAGAGGTTGAACATCCTCACCTGCTCATCATTGACATATACCTTTGGCGGAGAGACATCAAAGTAGGCCCTGGGTGACTCGTAGACATTCACTATCCTTGAGGTCGATGCATTCCCGCCCGGACCGGTGACATACAGTGTGATCTGGTATGTGCCCGGCTGTACATATGTATATGTCGGACTGGCAGCATTGGATGTGTAACCGTCACCAAAGTCCCAGTAGTATGTTGTGGCATACAGCGAGGTGTTATTTGGTGAAATGCTCCATGGCATACAGCCTGACGGTATTGAGTCAAAAGAAGCAATCGGCGGAGTGGGAAGTACCCTGACCGTCTGAGTCACCACCTCCATACAGGCACCGTTGCTGACTGTGAGGCTCACGTTGTAGTCGCCCGGGGCAGCATAGGTATGTACCGGTGACTCCGCCAGCGAGGTATTGCCGTCAGCAAAGTTCCATAGCCAGTTCCATGTGCCCGGGTTCGTGTTGTTCGTGAAGGTGACGGTAGCAGCCGGGAATATCTGTGTTGCCGGTGCCGCAATAAAGGCAGGTACCGGCTTAGGATAGACAACCACCGGTATCGTGGTCTCACTGATGCAGCCAAAGAATGATTCGGTCCTCAGCGTGACATTGTAAGTTACCACGGCAGTAGTGTTGTTGAAGTATATATGGCTTATGACATTCGAACCGGTCTCCACGTTACCGTCCCCATAGGTCCAGTAGTAGTTCAGTGCGGTCGGTACAGTCGAGAAGGTGACGTTCTCGCCGGAACAGATGGTGTCATCACTCATTATGAAGTCAGAGAGTATCTCCGGGAAGACGGTTATGTTATTCTCCATAGATGATACACACCCGTTGGCTGAGGTGACCTCCATCCTGACAGTATAGAATGCCAGTGCAGATCCAAGGTTCGGATATGTATGCGCAGGACTGACTTCTGTCGAGGTCTGGGAGTCGCCAAAATCCCAGAGGACTGAAACATAACCTGAGGATCCGTTGGTGAAGTTGACTGTCAGCGGCTGACATCCCGAAGGATTATCGACCGTGAACATGGCAACCGGCCTTTCAACCTCAATCACCAGGGTGTCAAGCCCTGTGCATCCCTTGCTGTCGGTCACCTGGTAGACCAGCCTGTAATAGCCGGCTATGGAGGTGTTGAACACCGGATTCTCGATGTTGAACTGACTCAGCGGCCCGATATCCCCGTACCACCTGTGGGTGGTGTAGGTCAGCGATCCTCCTGCCGGGTTGCCGTGCAGCTGTGTCGGCACGCCGCCACAAACCAGCAGCGTATCTACAGGCGCTATCTGTGCAGTCGGCCATGCATTGACCGTCAGCAGTGCCTCGCGGCTGTAGTAGAGCCCGCACGGACCGGTGATCTCGAGCCTGTAGTACCACCCGTTCATCGCGGTGGTGGTGTTCATCAACACCAGCTGCGGCGTCTGGGTGCCCTGGTAGAGAGCTCCGTCACTCAGGCTGTTCCAGCCCGAGCCTTCATTAACCTGCCATACCGTGGTCTCCCCTGCTCCGGTGTTGAACACCTGCGAGAAGAAGGTGGCGCCTGTCTGGTCACAAACCTCGGCATCAGCCGGCTCAGTGATGACAGAAGGCTCCATGTAGACCCTGAGAGGCGCGAATGAACTCGTGACAGGCGGCAGACAGGTGCCTGACACAACCACCCTCACCAGGTAACCGTTCATCGAGATATCAAGGTTGCTGATTGTAAGATCGGGGGTCGCGGTGCCTGAATAGGTTCCGTTATCCGTCACATTGACAAACCCTGATCCGCTGTTGACCTGCCACTGGTAGACCAGGCTGGTGCCCGCGGCAACGACACTGAATGTCGCACTGCCTCCCGGACAACCCCTGAACTCATCAGGATGGTCAGATACTTCCGGAGCAGTATAGACCGTCAGAACTGCCTCATTGGAGATGAGGTCGACCGAACAGTCGCCACTGATAACTACCCTGTAACGGGTGCCGTCCATGGTTCTGGCCGGACCAAAGACCATGAGGGTCGGGGTCTGTACACCGAGGTACAGACCGGTATTAGTCAGGTCAATCCAGTTTGTTCCGTCAAAGGTCTGCCACTGATAGCCAAGGTTGGCGCCGTCAGCAAGAGCGGTGAAGCTGGCTGTCATGAATTCGCAGATGGCCGAATCAGCCGGATGCGTGTTGATGATTGTCTCAATCGAGACATCAAGCTGCACCGTCTGTGAGATGGCCTTCGGAATACATGTTCCCTCTACCTCAACACGATAACGGTAATTATCGTAAGTCCTTGGAACATTCGTCAGTGTCAGCGTGTTCGAGGTGGCGCCGGCATAGACACCGCCGTTGCTCACCGCGGTGAACCCGGAGCCGGTATCGACGAACCACTGGTACGTGATGGCTGTACCCTGTGCAACAACCGAGAATGATGTGTTGGTGTTCTCACATATCGAAGAGGCAACGGGCTGTGCAATGATCTCCGGGGCGGTGTTGACCGTCAGGAGAGCAGCAGCAGATGTGTCAGGCGGCAGACATGTCCCGGATACTATAACCCTGAACATATCCCCGCTCATGGTCCTGTGCGTACCGTTAACCTTGAGGTTCATCGATGAGACACCGAAGTAGGTGGCTGTCTCCGTCAGGTTGTTCCATGAGGTCCCTGCGTCAATGCTGCGCTGCCACCTGTATGCTGCACCGGTGGTAACACCTGCATCAACAATGAAGTCGGCTATCGCATACTCACAGATTGTGACATCATCAGGCTGATCGATTATCTCAGGCAGCTCATTGACTGTCAGGAATGCCGGCAGCGAGGTGATGGATGATCCGCAGGTGCTGCTGACAACGGCACGGTAAGCCGTGTTGTTGTCTGAAGTGGCAGCCACTGCAATTGTGTAGGTTGCGGCAGTGGCGCCGGCAAGAGGCGCCCATGTCATTCCGCCGTCACTGCTGATCTCCCACTGGTATGAAGGATTGGTGGTGAGTCCGGCATTAACTGTAAAGACTGCCGGCTGACCTTCACAGAGAGTCAGGCTTGCCGGATGCTGTGTGATCTCGGCCTGGCGGGTGACAGTGAGTGTTACAGGTATTGATTCTATATAAGGTATACAACTACCCGATACCCTTACCATATACTGATAACCTGACATCATCTCCAGTACACTCACCACAGTAAGCGTGGCGGTGTTGGCTCCCTGGTAGCGGGCCCCGGTCGCCAGGGTCCATCCGCTGCCGGAATCAACGTACCACTGATACAATGGATTGGTTGTGACACCGGCATCAACAGTGAAGATTGCATCCTCGCCGGAACAGAGCGTCACATCCACAGGCTGGGTGATGATCTCGGGCTTCTCACTGACGGTAAGGGTCACGGCTGACGATGTGACCGGTACCGGGCAGTCGCCTGAGATAACAACCTGGTAACTGTTACCGTTCATTGCGGAAACCGCTGTGAAGGTAAGTGTCGCCGCCGTCTCGCCGGGCATCAGGGTCATGCCTGAGCCTGTATCGACATACCACTGGTAAAGCGGATTGGTGGTCATGCCTGCATCGGTGACAAAGGTTGCAACATCATCCTCACAAACAGTCACATTGACCGGCTGAAGGACGATCTCGGGAACCACCTTGACATCAATGGTGGCGGAACCGGTAAGGTCAGCATGAGGAGCAGATACGCTGCATCCGTTATTGTCCGTAACCGATGAGATAGTATATGTTGTTGTAACAAACGGGTTAACGATAATCGGACTGCCACTGAGGTAATTCGGAACAGTGGTTCCGTCGCTCAGCACAACCGTGAAGGGCGATTCTCCCGTGGTGACAGTGACCGTCAACGTTGCGGCATCGCCCGGGCAGATAAATCCTGCACCGGCAATAGAAGCCACAGGCAGAGGATTGACTGTCACGATGACCGGGTTGCTGTATTCCGGATCACATGCTGCCGAGTTGACGCGACGGCGGAAATGTGTCGTCTGCAGTATGCCGGCAGGCGGATCGTATGAGGCTGTGGTTGCTCCGGGAACATTGTTCCAGATGGTGCCGCCGTCAACGCTGCTCTCCCACTGGATCAGTATCACGGCCGGACCACCGGCAGGCGCCGTCACCTCATTGAGTGGCGTCGGATTACCGAGGTAACAGACCTCCTGTGTGCCGTCAATTGTGCCGGGGGTGAGCTGCGGGGGCTCCGTGATGATGATGGAAGCCTGAGTGCTGCAGCCGTTGGCATCAACGACTCCTGCCGTAATGGTGCCGGCACCAGCGCCGGTGAACGACAGCTGCGTTGCGGTGATTGTTACGGCGGCACCGGTGTTGTCACTCACAACGCTCAGGATATAAGGCGCGGTGCCCCCTGAGACCGTGAATGAGCCTGTGGCAGTTGCGTCATCATAACATGCAAGCACCACATCAGGTGTCCTGCCCAGCGTCAGCACGGCCGGCTCAAGAAGAACAACGGTGGTGACTGATGTGCAGTTATTGGCATCGGTGACCGTGACATTGTATGTCCCGGCTGCCAGGCCGTTGATATCCTCATCCGTCGAGGTGTATCCTGAAGGACCGGTCCATGCAAACACGTAGGGAAGCTCCCCTCCGCTGACACCAAGGTCGATGGCGCCGTCGGTGGCACCGTTGCAGGTTATGTTGTAACCTCCGGCATAAACGACGGGAGTGGTGGTGAGCACTATCGGCGGATTGACCGTGATTGTCACCTGGTCAGAAGCAGTACAACCGTTCCTGTCGGTGATTGTCACCGTGTAGATTGTCGTAACCGCAGGCTTGGCCGTCGGATTGGCCACATTCGTGTAGTTGAGACCTGCTGCAGGCGACCAGTTGTAGGTGTAGTCTCCCGAAAGGAGGAGCTCACCGCCGGCGCCGACAGCCGTAAGGTTTGCCACCGAAGTGGGGCAGGCACCGATGATATAGTCATCAGCGCTGGCTGTCACCGTCAGCGGCGGAGCCACGTTGACCTGCACCTGTGCGGTGGTAGTACAACCGTTGGAATCAGTTACAAGAACAGTATAGAGCGTCGAGACTGCAGGCTTGGCCGTTGGATTGGCCCTGGTGGCATCATCAAGCGTGCCTGCGTTGTCCCACAGGTATGTGTACCCGCCTTCACCGCCGCTGACCGTGGTACTCAGGTGAGCCACAGAGGTCGGGCATGCGCCTATCGGGTCATCATCAACAGCTGCAGTGGCCACAAGCGGCGGTGCAATGTTGATTGTAACGTCTGCCGTAACGGTACAGCCGTTGGCATCGGTAATGGTTACCGTGTAGGTTGTGTTGACAAGCGGTTTCGCAACCGGACTCTTGATTGCGGCATCATCAAGCGATGCTGCGGGAGCCCAGCTGTATACATACGGCATCTCACCTCCCGTAACATTCACGTCAAGGGTCGTGGTGGAAACCGGACAGTCACCTATCAGGTAGTCCGTGGCTGTTGCAAGGGCAGCAAGCGGGGGACGAACCTCTATGGCAATGGTATTGGTGGCCGTACAGCCGTTGGCATCGGTGACAGTGACAGTGTAGGTGGTCGATGATGCCGGCTTGGCTATAGGGTTGGGAATATCGGTTGCACTCAGTCCTGCCGATGGCGCCCAGCTCCACAGATAACCTCCGCCGGCAAGCTCCTCACCGCCGATGGCCGTGGCAGTAAGCTGGGCCACGGAGGTCGGACAGGTGCTTAAGATATTGTCGTCAGCAACAGCTGAGACAACCAGGTCAGGCTGGACGGTTATGGTTATGGCATCAGTTGCCTGGCAGCCGTTGGCGTCAGTGACGGTGACAGTGTACGTCGTCGTCATGGCCGGCTTGGCAACAGGATTACTTACATTGGGGTTGTTGAGCCCGAGAACGGGTGCCCAGCTGTAGGTATAACCAGGTTCGCCGCCGGTGACGGTGACACCCAGGTTCGATCTTGATGTCGGGCAGGTGCCTATGATAAGATCATCAGCAGTGGCCGTGGCAACAAGGTCGGGAAGCACATTCACCGTAACTGTTGCTGTAGTGGTACAGCCGTTGTTGTCGGTCACCGTCACAGTATAGGTGGTGGTGGCGGCCGGCTTGGCAACGGGACTCTTTATCAGCGGATCATTAAGGCTTGCAGCAGGTGCCCAGCTGTATGTGTAGCCTGGCTCACCACCGGTGACGATCACATCAAGGGTACTCGTCGAGGTGGGGCAGGTGCCGATGTTCGGGTCACTTGCCGTGGCTGTGGCAACCAGATCCGGTGCAACGGTAATCGTAAGCGAAGCAGTTGCAGTACACCCGTTGACATCGGTGACAAGCACGGTGTAGGAGGTTGTCACTGCAGGCCTGGCAACAGGATTTGCAATACCGGCATCTGACAGTCCGGTTGCGGGTGACCACAGGTAAGTATATCCAGGTTCGCCTCCGCCGGCAACAGCTGTCAGCTGTGCGTCGGACGACGGACAGGTACCTATATTGTAATCGTCAGCCGTGACGATGACATTCAGCACCGGGGCAACAACTATCGTCACAGCAGCAGTGGTCTGACAGCCATTGGCGTCAGTCACGGTGACTGTATAGGTAGTGGTGGCCGACGGCTTGGCTGTCGGTGTCTTGCTGTTCGGATCACTCAGCCCGGTAACGGGAGACCAGAGGTAGGTGTACCCGGGTTCTCCGCCGCTGGCAGTTACATCGAGGTGTGATACCGAGGTCGGGCATGTGCCTATCAGCAGGTCATCAGCCGTGGCAACAGCGGTAAGGTCAGGTGCTACCGTGATTGTAACGTCAGCAGTGGCCGTACATCCGTTGTTGTCTGTAACGGTGACAGTGTAGGTGGTGGTTACAGGTGGCTTGGCAAGGGGCGCCTGAAGGGCAGGATTGTCAAGTCCTGCTGCCGGCAGCCAGCTGTAGGTGTAACCCGGCTCTCCCCCGAGGGCAACGGCAGTGAGCGTGCTCGTGGAGGTGGGACAGGTGCCTATCAGCAGGTCAGTGGCCGAAGCAGTGACAGTAAGTGCAGGCACAACAGTAATTGTAATATCCCTTGATATGGTACAGCCGTTCTGGTCGGTCACGGTAAGGGTATAGGTAGTGGTGGCAACCGGCTTGGCCGTCGGATTGGGATCAATATCGCTGCTCAGGCCTGCAGCAGGTGTCCAGAGGTAGGTGTACCCCGGTTCGCCGCCGCCGGCAGTGGAGGTGATGTGTGCCTCCGAGGTCGGGCAGGTGCCTATTGAGCTGTCATCAACAGCCAGTGTGAGCGTCAGGGCAGGCCTGACGGTGATCGTAATGACATCAGTGGCCTGGCATCCGTTGGCGTCAGTCACGGTGACTGTATAAGTCGTTGTGACGGCCGGCTTTGCTGTCGGGCTCTGTATGTTGCTGTCATCAAGCCCTGTCAGCGGTGTCCACTTGTAGGTGTAACCGGGCTCGCCGCCAACGACTGTCGCATCAAGGTGCGAGACAGAGGTCGGGCAGGTGCCGATGAACAGGTCATCAGCACTGGCAGTGACAGTGAGGGCGGGAGCGACGTTGACAACAATGGTAGTCTGGTCGGTACAGCCGTTGGCATCGGTGACGGTGACAGTGTATGTGGTGGTGACACCCGGTTTGGCTGTCGGGTTGGCAATTGCGGGATCATTAAGCGTAGCCGCGTTGTCCCACAGGTATGTATATGCTCCTTCGCCGCCGGTGGCCGTTGCGCTGAGGTGAGCAACAGACGACGGACAGAGTCCTATCAGGTTGTCATCAACGGCAGCGGTAACATCCAGCTCGGGAGCTACATTGATTGTCACATTCGCGGTAGCGGTGCATCCGTTGGCGTCAGTGACAGTCACTGTGTAGGTGGTTGTGGCTACCGGCTTGGCAACGGGATTCTGGATATTCGCAGGCGTCAGGCCGGCAACGGGCAGCCAGCTGAAGCTGTAAGGAGCCTCGCCGCCATTGACGTTGACGTTAAGCTGTGCCACCGAACCGGGACAGGTGCCAATAAGATTGTCATCGGCAAATGCCACCGCCGTAAGAACAGGAGCCACATTGATTGTGACTGAGCCCGTTTTGATACATCCGTTGGCGTCAGTGACGGTGACAGTGTAAGTTGTTGTTGAGGCAGGGGTGGCTACCGGATTGGCAATATTGGCTGCACTGAGGCCTGCTGAAGGCGACCAGCTGTAGATATAACCGCCGGCAGGCTCAACGCCGCCCGATACTGTAGTGGTTAGCTGAGCGCTTGAGCAGGTGCCGATGAGGTTGTCATCGACCGTGGCGGTGACCACCAGGAGTGCCGGTTGTGTAAGTGTCCATGAGCCTGTTGTCTGGCAACCGTTACCATCGGTGACGGTGACATCATAGGTTCCTGCCGTCAGTCCGCTCTGGTTCTGAGCACCTGGCGTCAGCCCGCTGCCGCCGCCCGAAGCGGTCCATGCATACAGGTAGGGCGGCGTACCACCGTTGACGGTTGTTATGATCATACCGTTGGTGCCACCAAAACAAAGTATGTTGGTGGTGGTGGCAGTGAGGTTCAGGGCTGGCGGCTCTGTAACGATGATCGTTGCCTCGGCGGTGCAGTTGTTTGCATCAGAGACCTGGACAGTTATCGTGCCTCCCCCTGCGTCGGTAACAGCTACCGACGAAGCTCCGGGAGTAAGGGTGGCACCCGCAGTATTGACAAGAGGACTGAAGGTATAAGGAGCAGTGCCCCCTGCTGCCGTGAAACTACCGGCACCGGTGGGATCACCGTTGCACAACAAAATCATGTTGCCCGTTGAAGTAAGGGTGAGCAGGGCAGGTTGGAATACGGTAGCCTGGCCCGAGGCGACGCATCCGTCGCTGCTGGTGACGGTGACATTATAGAGCCCGGCCTTAATACCGGATATGTCTTCCGTGCCGGCAGTGAAGCCGTCAGGACCCATCCATGCAAAGTTGTTGGAGGCAGAGCCGGTGACGGTGAGGTCGATGGCGCCGCTGTTGTCACCGTTGCATAACAGGTCAGTGACGGCAAATGACAATACCGGCTGGGCATTGATGGTTACCGCTGCTGAACCTGAAATGGTGCCTGTACAACCGTTGTTATCCTCCGTTGAAACAAGCGTATAGGTCACAGCTGCCGCAGGAGCGACGGTGAACGTATAAACATTGACCGGGTGATTGGTAACGGTCACGGGGGTCACTCCGTCAGTATAGATGAAGTCATACGGAGCTGCGCCGGTAAGCGTGATGGTGATCGTTGCACTCTGACCGTTGCAGATAGCCACATCGCCGCTGATGGTTGCCGATGGCACCGGGAAGTAGGAAACTGTGGCATTCCCAATACCGGTATTCGAGCATCCGCTGGCATCCGTTACGCTGGTGATCGTGTAATTGCCGGCGGAGTTCGCATTGAGGGTATAGGGGCTTGCTGCTATATTGATTGCAGGCTGGTCAGCTCCGTTGATGGCATAGATCACACTCCACGGGGCAGTACCTGTCAGGGAGATGTTTATCGGATGAGTGTCTTCAACGCAGATAGTGCCGCTGTTGCTTATGATCGCCGTGGGCAGTGGCCGTACGGTTACTGCCAGCGGGTTGTGGTTCGTGATACATCCTGCGGCATTGACCTCGCGCACTGAGATGTTACCGCTGACAGTACCGAAGGTGATCGTAATTGATGCTGCTGATGGGTCACCAATAAGAGCGGCTCCTGTCGGGAGAGCCCAGGTATAGATTGATCCGGCATTGTCCGGAACGGAATAGACCCCTGTTTCAAGAGCACATACTATATCATCTCCGGTAATTGTTGAAACAGGAGACGGTGCCATTACATCCACATCAAATGATCCGGCCGGACCGGTACAACCGTAGCTGTTGGTCTCGGTCACAGTTATTGTACCGCTTCCTGCAGCCGCAGCTGCATTGATAATGATTGCGTTGGAGTTGGCATCAAAGACCTTCGTACCGACAGATGCCGGGACAATCCAGATGTATGATGAACCCGGTGTCAGGGGTACAGTATAAATAATATTCGTCTGGTTTGTGCAGAGCATGTCATCACCCGTTATGACCGAAGCAGCAGGCTCCGGATTGACGGTGATAACCACATTCACCGGTGTGCCGGCACAGCCGAATGAGCTGTATGGCGTTACGGTATAGGTTGCGGTAATCGGGGTGATACCATAGTTCTCAAAGACATCTGTGATGTGCAGAGTGCCTGCAGGATCAGCGGCAACGTTGGTACCTGTTGAACCCTGTATAGATCCGTCAGACATCACCGGCACAGGCCAGCTGAAGGTGCTGCCCGCGGGGGTGTTGACAGGAACGAGACGTATCTCGAGGCCGGAGGCGGTGTTCGAGCACACTGTCTGTGCCTGGCCGGGAACAATCACCGGCTGCGGCCTGACAGTGACAACCACGTCAACCCAGTCGCCTATGCATGTGGCACCAAATACCGGCCTTATACGATAGGTGACTGTCCTGTTGACACCTGTCTCATTGGTGAAAACGTCATTTGCCAGGTAATTGGGATCTGCTATACCGTTCGCGGCAACAGCGTTGCCTGCGGCAGCTACGAGACCTGCCTGAACAGTTATTGTAGTGATGTCATAAGTGGTTGCCGGCGATGAGGTCGGCGCCACAGCCATGACCAGCCCTGTCGGAACAGCGCTGCATGCAGACATGTCAAGGTTGTCAAGGACCGGCTGCGAGCCAACAGTCACGACAATAGTCTTCGGTTCGCCTGCACAGCCATTGTATACCGGAGTAACGGTATAGGTTGCCGTCTCAGCCAGACCGGAGGTGTTGATAAAGGAGTCGGTCATGTCAGCAGAGGAGGGAACAGCCCTGGCTGTTCCGCCTGTGAGTCCGCCCGAGAGCACCGGAGCAGGCCAGGTGTAGGTCACGTTGTCTGCCGGGTTGACGAAATTGTCAAGCAGGATATGATGTGTGAGCGTCTCGCCGGAGCAAACAGATGCCGACTGATCGGAGATCACCGGTTCGGGCTTGATGTTAACAACAACATTCTGCGTGTTGGGGCATCCGTTGGCCGTAAGTGTATACTCATATGTAACCGGGACAGTCGCTGAGGTGAAATTCCTCAGCGTCTCATTCACACCAGGGCCTCCGGATACTGGTCCGGCAGGAGTGATGCCTGCAATATCGGGTCTGGTCCAGCTGAACGCGGTCCCTGCTGTAAGTGATGTGGGTGTGTAGGTGAACGCCACGTTGCTGCAGAGATCAGCAGGAGTGAGCGTACTGTTCAATGCCGGGGTCGGATTGACGGTGATAGTAAATGTCTGAGGTGTTCCTGCACAGCCTTCAAATGAAGGAGTGACGGTAATGGTAGCCGTCACCGGAGCAGTACCGGAATTGGTTGCGGTGAACGAGGCTATGTTACCTGTACCGTTGGCCGCCAGACCTATAGTGGGAGTACTGTTCGTCCATGCGTAGGTGGTCGTGCCACCGCTCCTGTTGGTAACAAAGTTGACTGCCGCTGTAGCGGCACCATTGCACCTTGTCTGGTCGGCAGGGTCATCAACCTGGCCGCTCGGGTTGACAGTTATGGTGAAGCTCTGGGGTGTGCCGGCACAGCCCTCAAACGAAGGCGTTACGGTAATCGTTGCAGTCACAGGCGACGTGCCTGTGTTGGTAGCCGTAAACGACGCAATGTTACCATTGCCGCTCGCCGCCAGGCCTATGCTTGTATTGCTGTTGGTCCAGGCATATGTGGTTGTGCCGCCGCTCCTGTTAGTGGTAAAGTTCACTGCTGCCGTGGCAGCGCCATTGCACCTGACCTGGTCGGCAGGATCATTGACCTGGCCGCTCGGGTTGACAGTTATGGTGAATGTCCGGGGTGTTCCTGCACAACCCTCAAACGAAGGTGTGACGGTGATGGTAGCCGTTACGGGGGCAGTACCTGCATTGGTGGCGGTGAACGATGCTATATTGCCGTTGCCGCTGGCTGCCAGCCCTATGCTCGTATTGTTGTTGGTCCATGAATATGTGGTTGTGCCACCGCTCCTGTTGGTGGCGAAGTTAACTGCTGCCGTAGCAGTGCCGTTGCACCTGATCTGGTCAGCAGGGTCATTCACCTGACCGCTCGGGTTGACGGTAATGGTGAATGTCTCGGGCGCACCCGGACAGCCTTCAAACGAAGGTGTGACGGTTATGGTGGCCGTCACCGGGGAAGTCCCGGTGTTGGTGGCGGTAAACGATGGTATATTCCCTGTTCCATTGGCAGCGAGACCGATTGTGGTGTTGCTGTTCGACCACGCATAGGTGGTTGTACCGCCGGTACTGGTGGTGGTGAAGTTAACTGCCGCCGTAGCAGCACCGTTGCACCTTACCTGGTCAGCCGGGTCATTCACCTGGCCTGCCGGATTGACGGTGATGGTGAAGGTCTGTGGTGTTCCCGGACAACCCTCGAAGGAGGGTGTTACGGTGATGGTGGCTGTGACAGCCGATGTGCCGGCGTTAAGTGCAGTGAATGAAGGTATGTTGCCGTTGCCGCTGGCGCCCAGACCAATACTTGTATTGCTGTTGGTCCACGAATAGGTGGTGGTGCCGCCGGTTCGGTTTGTTGTGAAATTAACTGCCGCTGTGGCGGCACCTGCACACACTGCCTGATCGGACGGATCATTGACCTGGCCACCGGGATTGACAATAACAGTCCGGGTTATCTGTGGCCCCGGGCATGATGAAGGCAATGGACCCGTCGGGGTGATCGTGTAGGTCACCGTAGTCGGGAATGTTGCTGTATGGGTCAGAAGCTGGGCAATGGAGGTATTATTCCCGTTAACCCGGGTGCCTCCTGACGGAGCATTGGTCCATGTGACTGCAGGAGCATCTGAGACAGTCCAGGTGAAGTCCGTTGAAGGAACAGTCGACTGGAGAACGATATCCGTAGTGCTGCCGTTGCACAATACCGGGGTATTGTTGACCGTGGCACCCGCATCAGGTACTGCACTGATACTGAATGTGTAATCGCCCGGAAGCACGGGGACTAAATTCAGGCATGCATCGCGGATTGATACTATATGCACGGTGTGGTTGCCAACTGCAGGAGTTCCCAGGTCTATGTGAGTGTCGTTGACATAACCCGCGACAACGACATTGGCTCCGCCGTCAAATGTATAGGTAACCACATATGGCGGTGCGCCGCCGTTAACGTTGAGGGCGAACCAGCTGGAAGCCCCGTCACAGCCGTTGCCACTGCCGGAGATGGCAGCGTCAACAAGGGCTGCACCAACGGTAACTGTTATTGAGGTTCCCAGCGACTGTGCATTACAGCCGTTGGCATCAACCACCGAGGTAAGGGTATACACATATGTCCCGGTGGTAAGCACCCCCGTCGGAACATTGGTTCCGCTGACATAGTTATTCAGCTGAGGCTGCGCAGTGCCGTTGCGCGTATAATTAATTGTATATGGCGAAGTACCCGCTGAGAGGACTATATTGAAGCTTGTCGATGTATTGTTGCATATGCTTATATCGTCATGCAACTGAGCAGTGTACTGCGGCCTGACAACTATCGTCCTTATTGTTGAGTATACTCCTGAACAGGGACTGTTCTGCACGAATGCGCGGTAATCCCATGTGCCTGATGATGAAGGGATCTCCGAATGAGTTGTTGTTGTATTGGCTATGTTTGACCATGAGCCGCCGTCAACGCGCTTTTCCCATCTGACAATCGAACCGGTATGTCCGGAAAGGGTCATCACACCCGTGGTCACTCCCGGGCATAACGGCGTAGCTCCGCCGTTGATGGTACCTCCGACGGAAGCCGGAACAACCACTATGGACCTCGCTGTTGAATAAACAGACGGGCAGGCTCCGCTCTGTACCTCGGCACGGTATTGCCACGTGCCTGCACTGGTAGGAGTCTCCGAGTATGTGGTATTTGTATTTGCTATGTTAACCCATGCGCCCGCATCAAGACGCTTCTGCCATCTGACAATGGTGCCGGTGTAACTGCCGAGAGTCATCGTACCTGTGGGTGAGCCGAAACAGATCGGCGTTGTGCCCCCGGTAACCGAACCACCCACTGAAACGGGATTGACAACAATGGTTGTCAGTGTTGAATATACTGACGGGCATGAACCGCTGCGCACTTCAGCCCTGAAGTCATAAGTGCCTGAATTTGTTGGCGTATAATTGAGGGTGGTAGTCGTATTTGCTATATTGTTCCAGCTGCCGGCATTGCGCCTCCACTGCCATCTCACCACGTTGCCCGTATGGCCTGAGAGGGTGATGTTACCCGTCGGGGTGTTGATGCATATCGGGCTGGTTCCTCCGGATGTTGTCCCGCCGACGGATGTCGGATCAACCACTACCTGAAATGCCGAAGAGTACACCTGGCTGCATGATCCGCTCTGGACCAGAGCACGGAACTCCCAGGTACCGACAGCCCCCGGTGTAAATGTGTAAGTAGCAGTTGTGTTGGCAACATTGGTCCAGACGGCAGACGGAAGCAGCCTTCGCTCCCATCTTACCACTGACCCGGTACGTCCTGCCAGGGTCAGCGTGGTGCTTGAACCGATACAGATCGGGGTGGTGCCTGAAACCGTACCCCCTACCGAAAGCGGACTGACAGTAACGTCAAATGTCCGTGAAGGTGAAGGACACTGCGGATTGGTGGTGTAACGGTTAATTACGGAGACAGTGCGTGACCCGGCTGTACCTCCGATGTTAACGGTGATCTGACGTGTTCCCTGTCCTGCTGTTATATTCCAACCTGCAGGAACAGTCCAGATATATTCCGTAGTGCCTCCAATGGGATACGTCGGCGGGTTAGCCGCCACTGAAAAGACCTGTCCGGTGGCGTTGAGACACACCTCGGACGGACCGGTGATGACGCCGGGCCTGGAGAGCTCTTCCCTGATTGTCAGATCAATACGCGAAGGAGGTCCCTCGCAGCCGTTGGCACCGCTGGTTTCTGTCACATAGAAGTCATAGACTCCGGGTGCAGTCATCCCATGGGTAAACGGATTGCCCGTATAGAGCAGTGTGGTCAGTGCCGCATCATCATACCAGTTAAGGGTGTTGCCCGCAAGGCTGATGGTTGCAGTAAGGGTGGGTGCCACCCCGTCAAAACAGTATACCTGCGGGGTTATCACTGCCGGTGCCGGCGGTGCGGGAATGACTTCAATGATGAAATCCTCAAAGACATAATTAACGTTCTCGTCAATGTAAGGATTACACTTGTTCCAGTCTTTCAGGTAAACATAAAAACGTTCACCCGCCTGGCTGGTTGCGGGTATGGTGATGACATCAGTGAGAGTGTTGGGATTGGGAGGTGAGAGCGGGCCGATCACCGGTCCGACATAACCGCCTCCGCCGTTGGCTACATTGACCCCGCCAATCAGTACATCGCCGGTAATTGTATTCATGACGGCACCTGCCGGGGTTTCACCGTAAACAAACTGTATCGTCCTTGGTGATTCGTTGTCATAGTCGTTGGGGTTGAGCGGCAGGGGAACAGTTGGGTTCTGGCAGTTCCAGGTGCTTATATCTCTCAGGAAAATATTGTGCTCGCTTCCTTCGCACACATAGACAATATCGACATCGCCGGTGGTTGTCTCCTGCATCTGCAGCAGTCCGTCACCATCTACAGGTATGTCCCTTCCATGAACGACGAAAACGCCCTGGGCGGCGTAGAATTCGTTGCACGGGTTCTTCACCGTCCATGTACCTACATATGCGCAGTTGGTTGTTGTTGAGAAGTTATGTAACTGTACCGGGGGCAGATCATCGTCTGCGGTGGAGGTGTAGTTCCATATCGGAGAACCATCACCCCAGTCAACGGTCCAGGTACTGCCTGCCATTATCCCTGTAGGCAGCACTCCGAGCGGGGCCACCTGAAACATACCCTGCGCACCGAGGTTAACGCACTCACCCAGGTTCCCGAAGAAGTTGAAGAGCTGAATCTTCGGACAGGGGAGAGTCGTTGCCAGTAATTTTACCGGTGATGCCTGAAGGATCCCTGATGAATTGGCTGCAACCAGGTATATGGAGTGTAAGGTATTAGAAGCCAGACCTGAGAAGATGTGCTGCAGCACTGTGTTGATTGTGGCAACCGGGATCACCGCAGTAGCTACCAGTGAGCCTGAAGGACCGGCAATAGCTGAATTCCTGACACCTGTCGATGTCAGAATTCCGCCATAATTGTAATTGAATACAATTATGTAAACGGTACCCGTCATGTCAATCCCATAGTTGACCGGTATGGAGGCTGGTCCTGTTGGGTCGGTTGATGGTGTTGTGGGCACCCATGTGGGTGTCTGGGCAATCATTACCCCGGAGCAAAAGGCTAATATTATCGCAGAAACAGTTAGTTTCTGAAGCCTGCTCCAGAGATTTTTAGACACCGTTGAAACCTGAAGTTTATTCATGACTGGTCCTTTTTATTCAATCTGGTACTAAATCAATACATCAGCAAGACTCTAAATCCCTGCCGATGGTTGCATCCGTTCTGAACTGAATAATAAAACTCAATAACATAAGAACTTATTATATAATATCTTATAAAACTAAAACTCGAGTTATTGTCTTCCTGCCCCTGTATTTGATAATAAATCTTTTCAGCTGATTCTTAATAAATTGCAGGTAAAGCTCATTTATCCATGGAATTAACGAGTCATCCCATCTCTGCGGGTGGGTGTTCACTACCAGTTTTTCCGGTAATGCAGCTGATCGCGCCAGTGAAATAATTTCTTTAGTTGAATGGATTTTGTATCTGGTACCCTGTTTTAAAGAACCACTTGTCATATTGAGAAGACTCCCCCTGACGGGCCTGACCTTCCAGGTTTCAAAACCGGGTGATTGCAGATCACTGTTGCTGACAAGGGCTTTGTCCCTGATATTGTATCTGTCGCCATCCCATCTTCGTCCGGTGTCAGTGAGGTAAAGCATCTCAGAATAGTCCAGGTCGAAATAGGGCTCACAGATGATATCACACTCATGATAGTCGAAATATTTCCATACAAGCCTGTTGTCAGTTCTTTGAGCCGGACTGCCATGCATTGAGATGACACGGACCGGGTAGAATGTCCTGAAATAGGCGAGGTTTGACCGGAATAACTCATACGCCCTGGTGGCAAACTCCTCCCCGGAGCTGCTTCCCGCCTTACCGGTCATCTTCGCGGCAACGGCCATATCCTCATAATGATAGGCAATCTCGTGCCCGAGGCCTGCTATACGGTTGATGATCTCAGGCACGTTAGAGGAGCTGTCCACCCTGAAGTGGTAACTTCCCTTAATTCCCATCTCAGATTCAACTTCTGCCAGCCGTAATGCATTCCGTGCCCTGCGGTCAACATCATGACGCATTATAGCAATCTTCTGCCCGGGAGAGAGAGAGTACTCCTCAAAGGTGCTGAATGCATACCCTGATTCCTTCAGGGCAAGCAACAGCTTCCGGTACATTGACACTGTAAAATCACGGTTTCCGGTTAAACTCATCTGAAACGGTTAAAGTCAATCTCTTTAAAATCAGGCATTGTTCCTTTCTCCTGAAAATTTTCCACAACCCATATCATAAAGGCCGTGAGATCAATCTTCTCCCTGAGCATGGCACTCCTCCTTCTCTGCCATTCGCCATGCAGGTCGGGATTCCCCAGCAGGCTTTCAATCTTATCCTGCAAAAGGTTGAATTCCTCAGGCTTGTACGCATAAGTCAGTCCATATGTTTCTTCCTGCTCGCGCAGATATGAGATGGACCCTGCAAGAGTGTTGCATCTCAGGGCGGGAACACCAAGAACTGCAGCCTCGGAGGTCATTGTCTGGCTGTCTCCGATGAACATCGTGGCATGACAGAGCAGCGAATGCGCCTTTTCAGGCGATACCCTGAGCTGATACCCGGACAGCTCAGGCTCAATCATCGCTTCAGTGGTGATAAATACCCTGCCGTGAGGCTCCATTTGCTTAACCAGGCTCATCTTCTGCCCGGCAGATAGTCCCTTTACTCCTATGTCATGATGTGCCCTGAAGGCATTGAACCTCATGATGAAATACCGCTCGCCGGTTGCAATCCCGGCATCCCTGAGAACACCGCTATCAGGCCTGAACCTCGACGGATGGAGGTAGGCAAGCTCGTGGTAACCGGGATAAAAAAGGGCCTTTCCGGAGGCCCTTGCATTTTCAAGAGAAGATGGCGATACTATCAGATCGGCAAAGGGATGACCGAATCTTACCATCAGTGGCTGAACCTGATCATCATCATCATCGAAAATGACCGACTTCATCCTGCAGAACCGTGATGCATGAGCCAGCGTGATCGAAGAGCCCAGCCCGATGTCAATATTGTTCCGCTTCGCAATCGTGATCAGACTCAGATCGAACTGAATCTGCCTGAAGGCTTTGGCGGTAATGGTGCCGCCCCTGGTCCCGATCAACATGTAGGGAATACCGTAGAGATCAAGTAACTCTGTTGCTGACGGGAGCTCTTTTACAGTAACGAGGATGTTATGACCCTTCATCTTCATCTCGCTGTAAAAGTTCCTGTAGAGATGTACATGGGCAGGATGACCGATATCAATCAGGATATTCATTATTTCTTTCCTGTTAGTTTTAAAAGTGAGACACCCATTTTACCGATAAGCATTAGGAAAGGCCTGTGAACGGCCTGAAATCTTCCGACATTGATTAATTCTCCTCCGTATTGCTGTTTGAAGTACCTGACACCGTATTCCTTTCCCGGTTTCCCGGCGCCCATCCAGTCAAGGACGGCTATCCCGTTCTCCATTCCCCATCTCATGACCTCCCAGTAAAACAGGTCAACGGGCCTGAGTTGAAGGAATGAGGGAGTCTGGTCAATCCCGGGATAGTATATATAAAGTGTGCTCTTTGAAACGAAGGCAGCCAGGATGATACCGGGCTTTGCCTCCTTTTCAAGGACGAACCATCTCAGTTCGCTCTTCAGGTGCCTTGAAAGAGACCTGAAGAAACTTATGTCCGGATAGGGTAACCGTGTTCGTCCGTAGGTTGACCCCAGAAGCCTGTAGAAGGGTGTGATTATCTCCTCATCTGCCGCAATCCGGAATGTGAACCCCTGTTTTTTCGCCTTGTTGATCCCCGCCTTCCTGTTCTGTTTTATTCCCTTCCAGAACTCAGCTTCGGTGACCCTCAGATTAACCCTGATGTTCAGATGTTCCTCAAAGATGAAGCCCGACTCATTATAGATCATCTTCAGCTCCTCCCCGGGGATACTGAAATTCCTGACCTGGGTATAGATAGCCCTGCCCCGTATTTCCTCACCGTATTTTTGCAGCAGGGCCCTTATAGTCTCGAAGTCATCCGCTACCGGACCTCCGAATACTACCGACCTTGAAGAGAGCTGCCCTGCTATCAGCCCTGGCTCCTTCTGAAGCACAGCCAGAAGAACACCTGTAAGTTTGCCTGTCGCGCTCAGTGCAAGGAGGAGAACCGGCTCCCAGTTACTGGTGCTGAGATATGTTTCATACATTCCCGGCGAATGAAAGACCGTCGCCTCCGGATGCTGATGCACCCAGGCTTCCCATTCGGATCTCTGAACTGCAGAAGGATCGGTGGTGATTCTTAACTCCATTCCAAACAGATAATTTATTTCGTCTCTCCGGTCAGACGCGAATAATGATCAATGATTATCGCGGCTATTCTTTCTGTGTCAAGCCCCAGCTCTGAGATCCGGCTCCGCCCCTCCGTGAATGCAAACTCCTTTCTGAACCTTGCAGCCTCTTCTATCGTGACAGCTGCCTCCTCTGCATCGAACCCGGAAAGATAATGTCCGGCCTGGTTTCCGAAAAGCCATACAATGTCACCCACCGGGGTCGATACTACAGGACAGCAGCTTGCCATCGCCTCCTTGACAATATTTGGTGATCCCTCATGAAATGATGTAATAAGCAACAGGTCAGCAGCATTGAAAAAGAGGTTCATCTCCTCCCGACCGGCATTGTTTATATCCAGGAGCCTGAACCCTTCGGCTCTCAGCCTCTCAACCGCTGCTGAAGCAAGGGTGAAGTTCTTTTCCGGGTTGTCACGGCCGGCAGGAAAAAGTACAATGCGTTCGTCCGGATCAAGATTCAGCTGCCGCCGCGCCGATGCCAGCTCAACGGGTTTGAAAACACCGAAGTCCACCCCGTTGGGGATGACGGCAAGCCTGGTGTTTTTACACATCTTCCCCTGCATCTCTGCTGACTTCACTATTGTCAGTGAGTAGAAGTAACGTGCCAGGAACCGATGCAGGAAGATCATCAATCTGCTTAAAATTTTTATCTTCCCATCCGGGGTATGTGACCCCAGCAGATCACTGCCCATGAATGACACTATGAGAGGTCTGCCACCTGCTGTCAGCAGTCCGGCAATCCCCGAAAAACCGTAGTGAGCATGGATCAGGTCCACAGCTCCTGACCTCAGCCTTTTTCTGATGGCGGAGAGAGACCTGAGATATGCTCCCGGCCCCCTGCCGGTCAAAGCGAAGTACTCTATGTCTGCGCCACGCGCTTCAAGGGCTTTTCCCTGGGTAACAACAACCCTGTTGTCTCCTGCGGCGTTCTTTCCCCTATAAAGAAACAGTACCTTCATTTCCCTAAAAACCAGGTCAGAGCTTCGGCATATTCCTCTTCAAGACATGACTTTCGGTCAACACGGGCCCAGCCGCCTTCACTCCTGGTGAAATAGAACGGAGAATTCTCAAGGGTATAGGTGCCGAAGCAGACATATTGTGCTTCGAAAAGATAAAACTCTGAACCGTCGAATCCTATATCGAATGAAGCATGCGGAGCCCTGAATGTCATGTAACACTCTCCTGCAAAGTCGAGCAGGCCCGAAGGCAGCTCCTTCCGGTATTCGAGCAACCCCTGACCACTGGCCCTGAAGTCGCCTTCTCTTACCCTCCGGTACAAAACATAGTACTTTGACCCGAAAACAAGAATCTTATAGTCGTTCTTCAACCCGGGGATAAACTCCTGTACCACTATCTTGCCCCGGCTCCATGACTCCCTGACATACTCTTTATGCCTAAGCCACCTGACCGTATCGCGTATCTTCATCAATACACTCCGGGTGCTCATAATTTTGCGGGCTATCCTCTCCGCCTCCTGGCGGTTTCCGGCCAGTGAAACACCCCGGCTCATTGAACCATCAGGCCGCTTGATCAGGACGGGGTAAGGCAGTTCTGCGGCCGCTGTCGTGAACTCTTCATAGCTTCCGTACCACCATGATCTAATCTGCCTGAACGGCGGACCTCCGGCGAAATGGCGCACCATCTCGAAGAAAACCTTATTCTCATGAGCCCTGATAAGCATTGAGGAGGGGCAGACAGTGCATCCTGATGCCTCAAGCGCAACAGCCAGATCCTCAAGGAATCTCTTATAATGAAGACCTTTGTCCTGGTGTGATCCGAAGACAGTTATACCGGCCCGGAGGTCATGCTTCTCAAGCTCCTCCCTCAGTGGCCTGACAAAAACAGAATCATACCCCCTTTCAGCCATGAAGCGCGAGAGCAGTTGCCGGTCCATCCCCCCCCGGTAAGGAGTAGAATGGAACTTCGATCCGAAATAACCTTTGTAATCAGTAATGAAATAGACCTTCTTCATAGTCAGATGATGTAATCAATTACAAACGAGCGTGGCAGGTTCATGCATGATGATGCCACCTCCTCCGTAAAGGAGCCGAACAGGGGGCCTGATGACATCTGGAAGAAATTGATCTCATTGTTGGAATCATTGACCTCTATCAGGATAACCCCGTCACTCCGGCTGACAGCGAAGTCAAGCCCCAGGAGCCTCGAGTATCTGTAACATGCTGCAACCTCAAGTGCCGTGGCGGTTATCTCCTTCATGAAAGGCACTTCCCCGGCGTCGCCGAAGTCAATGCTTTCCGTTCCCTTATGGCGTCGGCCCGCTTTGTCGACCCCGAATGACATCAGTCTGCCGTCCGTATCAATGCCACATGCAATGCCTCCCGAGGCCTGGTTGTCAACCACCGATCCCGGCCGGCCGGCTCTCAGCAGCCGGTGGAGAACAACCGGCTCCTCGTTCTTTATACTCCTGTAAGTCAGAACACGGACTGTATTCAGTGAGCTCTCATTGAACCGTGCAAACCAGGGATGCTGGTCAATGTATTTCTGTATAATGAAGTTGCCGCCGTAAAGCCCGAACAGCTGAGGCAAAGTGGTCACCCCCTTAACATGCGGATTCATTTCAACACCTTCCTCTGAGCATGAGATAACCCTTACAGCCTTACCACCCCCTGAATCCATTGTGGGTTTTATGACCAGTTTTCGCCCCTTGTAAGCGGGGGGGAACTCACTGAATTCTCCGGGCCTCCCGGCAGGTCTGAAATCAGGGGTATACAATACTCCGTCAATGCACCTGAGAACAACTTCAGGCATCTTCACCCTTCCCCCCAGAAACAGATCATAACTGTTCTTGTCTGTCCAGGCTTTGGAGAAGAGCTTATTGTTCAGCCGGGGCTCGATCTCAGTATAGTAGATATCCTCCGGCACATAACGGTGGTCCTGCCTTCCTGAGACGGCCGTGTAGACATCAAGCCAGTCAAAGCCGATCCTTCTCCTGTAACCTTTCCATAACTGAAGATGCCTCTCCATTTGTTCCGCCCCCGGCTTCAGGATTCCGGGATCAACTAAGGAAATACCCTTCCTGATCTTTTTTATCTTGACGGTCAGCAAGCGTCGCATCCTGATGTTATTCAGGATTATTAGCAATCTTCTGATTCTGTTCATCACTCAGCTGCTATTTCAAGTTTCTCAAGAAAATATCCAAGTGCTATAACCATATGTGCTGTACTCTCCCTGTTCAGTAGCTCAGGAACAGAAACCGGCAGTCCGGCAGAGGAGACATTCTGTACATAGCCCCTGAGCAACTGCGATGTTCTGATCTTTTCCAAAACCTGTCCGGTCCTGCCCCGTGCCCTGATCTTTTCCCTCACTGCCCATTTCAGCGAACCGGGGAGGAGGTTTTCAAACGCTGAGGCGAAAATCTTCGCAGACAGAGGCTCTCCGCTGACCAGGTCATAACCGTAATCAGTAGGGTAGGCGGCAAGCGAAGGAGCAATCTTCCTTATGAGATCCGCCTCGAACCTCTTCGAATCCTTCAGGAATTTAATGATTCCGTATGCTGCCGTTGAGACATAAAAGTCAGCAAATGGGCTCAGATACCAGGCATGCCTGTTTTCGGCATCCGTTCTCGCACCCCGGTATGCAGGTATTATGACTTTGTTCTGAATTCTTTTCAGGTCTGTAAGAGAGATGAATCTCTTGCCCGGGCTGAAGCCGGTGATACTGTAAATCTTGCTCTTTATCCTTTCCAGAATCGCGTTTTCATCCTGTGCAGTCACGAAAACACTGCCGGAGACCTTTCGAAGGTAAGAATACTTAAGCCACTGGCTGAAGAGCCATGGCTTGCCGTAAAGCCTCTCCTGGTTGCGGTACTGTTCTCCGCCTATGCCACTGATTCCGAGCCGTTTATCTCCCAGCACTGATAACCTGTACTCCAGGGTATTGTACTCTTCCATCCAGTTGCAGTGCAGGCTGATGGCGCCGTCACTGAACCTGAATGAGCTGTCGATGACCCTGAGGAGCATCGGGTCATCCATCTTCTCCGGCAGAGTGACCCCGGGTGATGTGAAACTGATCCCTTCGCCTTCAGCTATCCTCCTGGCAATCCTCCACTCCTCCGATCCTGCAGGCCTGTAATGGCTGTGGATCTGAAGGTTTTGCATGTGGTCAAGTGCACATGCCAGAACCAGCCGGCTGTCATATCCTCCTGTCAGCCCTATGTCTGCGCCGCCTCCCGCGGCAAGCCTGCTGCATGAACTGAAGTAGCTCCCGAGCAGGTCCGCCTGCTGCCTGATTGCATCAGCCTCCGACGCCGGGTTATTCGCCGGGGTATCCTGACGGGGCAGTACAAACTCAATGTCCGGGAAAAGTGTGAATGAGCTTTCGGAGAAGGTGCTGATCTCATTGATCAGGGTCTCCGTACCGGTAATACCCCCCGTGACCAGATTCTCGGTTGCGGCATGCCTGTTCAGTGTAAGCCTTTTATGAAGCTGTGCCGCCACCAGGAATGAAGATGAAAGGTATGAGCCCTCTTTGTCATGATACGCTTTCACCAGGCCCGTGCTGTCAGTCAGGATTTTTATACCAGTCGGCAGAAACAAAAGAATAAAGTAATGTCCCAGCAGAGAGGTATGATCAAAACGGCCTTCAACGAAGTCGTCAAGCAGAAGCTGCAGGCTCTCTTCCGGACCTCCCCTCCTGTAGAAAAATGTTCCCGTACCGTATGCGGAACCGTTACTGCTATCGAAACTGCTGCATGATGATGCAAGAGTCTTTCTGTTGAGATAAAGTCTGTAGTTCCCCCCATCCCTGATTACTGAGTCGCTATCAAAAAACTCTTCCCGGACGCTGACGGGGAGCTTCGTCGGGAGGTCACCCCCGTTTCTTACCAGCAGGAACAGCTCCATGGTTTCTTATAGTGGAATGTGCCATCCCGATAAACGCTCCCATAAGAAGGAAGCTCATTGTACGGAATGTGACCAGCGTGATGCTTCCATTGAATGATACCAGGAATGAAATGATCCACATCGTCAGCGCGCCGGCCCTGTATTCATTCAGTGCCCTGATCCGGGGTATTTTCAGTATCATTCGCAACAGCTGACCGTAAATAATGAAATAGAGCAGCAACCCGATCAGGCCTGCTCCGTAAACCAGTTTGGCGGTATCTGAATGGTACATCCTTCTTACGATCTTCCCTCTGTCAGTATGCTCAGCGAAGATGTTATGTCCTATTCCGGATATTATTGCCAGGGGGTTTTTAAACTCCCTGATCTCTTTGAACATATCGATATTCTCAAGGTACCGTGATTCGGTCTGCATGAATCCCTTTTCAAACCTGCCCCGTTCCGCCCTCGCTTCCACTCTCTTTTCAAGCAGCGGCCTGTAGACCGGGGCAAGAAGTGCAAGGGTGACCGAGAACAGGAAAAGATACCTTAATACCTTTGTCTGTGTCCGGTAAAAAATGAGGCTCGAGACAAATCCGAAGATGGGTATCAGTATTGCCGTACGTCTGACATTCAGGATTATAAAGATGTAAAGCCCGGCAGAGACCACCCAGAGGAGCCAGGCGGGAATTTTCCTGTACCGGTTCTGAATCAGGACAGGCAGCAGGGCAAGAGCCAGTGCCGGCCCGTAGAGACCCCCGCTTCCAAGCAGCCCGATGAATTCAATCTCCCCCTTGTATTCAGCTCCGGCAGTGTATTCCAGGGTTTGTCCGATATCAAAGATATATCCCACCGCTGCAGCAATGAACCCTGCAAGGATTACCCAGCTTAGCGCCTGCAGCAGCTTCCTGTACCGCTGGAAATTGGTGATGTATTTATAGCCGGCGATGAAAACCGACATTGAAAGGATGACCTGTGACACTGTCTTGAAGGAGACAAGCAACTCCTTCGAAAAAAGCATTATTATCAGGATATAAAAGAAAAACAGGTACATCGACCTGAGTATGTCCAGCTTTATAAGCTGATCCCAGAACATCAGCAGGAACATCATCAGCACCACGGCCCTGAGGACGGAAGGAGCAGAAAAAGCGTCGAAATAGTTGAATGAGACATCCGCCAGTACATTGAAAATGGGGACATAATAGATGAATTCCCGTTTCATCCTGTAAACGAGGACTATCGCGACGGCAAAGAGGAGGAAAATTATTGGCCTGATCAGCATCTTGTAAGTCAGGTAACGGAACCCCGGGCATTGAGTTCTTCAAGCAGAACCCTGTATCGGGCTGCCAGTGAATCAAAGCTATATCTGTCCGACCCCCTGGAGTATCTCACTCCGGGATTCTGTTTCATGATCTGTGCAATGCCCGCTGCTATTTCACGATGATCGTTCCGGACGGTTATGATGCCATCCTGGCCGCTTACCAGCCCGTAGGAGGGTGAACGGGTATCGTGGCAGATGTAAAGAACGGGTCTGTTCACGGCAAGAACCTCATACACCTTGCCGGGAACCTGCACCCCGTAGGCATTGTCGAGATAGATAACCAGGTCAGCCTGCCCGTACTCGAGGGCAAGCTCTTCGGCCGGAACTGCACCTCCGGTGATAAACCGGGGATCAGATGCGGGCGGCAGGTACTTACCCTGAATGTTGCCGAAGACCTTCATGATCACCTCGCCGGCGGAAAATAGTTTTACCGCCGCGTAAAGCGCTGAGGGATCCCTCATCTTCCTGTAAAACCGACCGGCATAAACCATCCGGAACGGAGCACTCCTGTCAGAACGACCGTCAGGTATCTTCATAAAAACCTCGCTGATGCCGTTTTCAACCACCCTGATCATGTTCTCCGTGATAACGCTTCCGTAGCATGCCAGGTAATGATTTTTCAGTATCCCGGTCGGCACAACAAGCAAGTCGGCTGAAGCCAGGCCCCTGCCCTCAACCCTTCTGGCAAACAGCCTGTGCATCAACCGTCGCGAGTAGGATGAACTGTCGCCATGGAACGGATCACCGGTATCAATGACAACTTTCATCTGCGGAAATCTCCTCTTCAATGGCCCGGAGAGCAGCATCAGGGTAAACGGGGCCGTGGAGAGGATCACTGTATCCGGCTGAATTCTTTCAGCCAGTGCCATTACCTGCCTTTTCATATTCAGGTACTCAACTATAAAAATATCCGGGAAGAAGAACCTGTTGATGTGGATCTTCCTCAGTAATCCACGGAAGGTTATTCTTTTACGTGTTCTGTCAGGCAGTAATTCACTGCGGTTTATTCTGTCCGGAGGTCCGTCCGCCTGCAAACCCTGCTGCCGTCTGTTGCGGCCCTTCAACCGTGATCCTATCAGGAGCCTCCCTGCAGTGCTGAACTCCATGAGGGACATATCCGCCCCGGTCTGAGCTATCCTGTCATCCCCGCCCGTATTGAATGCCAGAACTGTTACTTCAAAATGGCCTGCCCAGCGGCTGACCAGTTCCCTGAACCGCGCCGGCTGGGGTGCATTGACATAAAAAAGCGGAGAAATTAAAAGCAGCCTTTTAAGGGCCATCCGGAAGCTATTACCTGATGATTACAATTATTTGTTCGGGTGAAGATTCGCCCTGAAGCTTCAGTATATATTGCCCGCTCCTGAGCCGGCTGACCTCGAAGACCACCCTCTCCAGGGAGCTGACATCCTGTGATCTCAAAACCCTTCCGTCACCGGAGAAAAGCTGTGCGGTCCTGAATCTGTGACCGCTGCGAAGCACAAGTTCAAAATGACCCGTAGCAGGATTGGGAAATACCCTGGCATACTTGACCGCCTCATTGACAGTATTCCCGGATTGGCCATCGTTCTTTTTGCATTCATCCTCACATGGTCCAAGTATGTCTCCGTGGGCGAGGTGTGCCCTTACCGCCTGCGGCGCCACAGAGATTGTATGGCCGTTATGGCAAAGCGTAACTTTCCTTCCGGGGATGAACGAATAGTAATACAGACTCTTACCCACATAGACCCATTCATTGTTCATCCATTTATATTGCTCCATCAAGCGGGGATCATTAAACTCGTCATAGAAGTATAACTGACGGGTGTCATTCGTAAGGGTGTTTAATCCTGAAACCGGGTCATATCTCATCGTCTGACGTATCCGTTCGGTTGGCTTGACTCCGTCACCGTAATAATAGGTTTCGGTCCAGATCACATAGTCATCCGCAACCCTCTTTTCAACCCTCTGCATAAGCTGGTCATCATCATTGAAAGTCCAGATATTCTCGGAGAAATCATACCATCCGCCATTCCAGTCACTCATCGTGCGGAGGTATAATGATATCCTCCCCAGGTCATCATAACTGTAAAAATGTTTTTGATAGGGGACCCATGCACCTGTTTCATCAAGAGCGGAGAATTCTTCCCGGGCCAATTTGTCATCATCATCCGAAAAATATTCAACAAGCATCCGGTCCTTCCAGTTGTCTGCAATCCACTCCTGGTAGAGGTACTTTGCTTTGAACCCGTCACGGGTATAAGAGTAGAGCTGCCTGTTTGAATTGACCCTTTCGGGCAGATCCAGCTTTACAACCTCGCGTGGATCATCCATGGCCTTGTCATACCTGTAAATAAATACATAGTCCTTAACGTCCTTGTCCGTCTGAACCTCCCTTACAAAGCCAACCACCGAGTCAAGTCTCCGGAACTTTTCATCATTCATTTTGTGATGTTTATGCTTCCAGCGATGGTGATCATATGAATCAGGTTGAGAATGAGCCACTAATGAGACCATAAAAGCAGCTGCCAGAAATATTTGGGTTTTCATTTCAGTTCGAGTCTTTAGTTCTTAAACCAACTCCCTGCCTTAAAAGTTTCAAAACATAAGTTATAATGCCATTTGCCGGCAGGTTTCCTGCGCCAATCTGCATCATCATAATCCATAATCTTCGCTTCAGCCCCGGCCGGTAGATCATCAACTTATCCCTGGTTCTTCCTGCCAGGCTTCTGTCCATTGTTTTAAACGCATGAAAAAGAGTGGCTTTCAGCCTTTTTTGTTCAATCTTATCTTTGAGTACCGGGTCATTGTTTCCGTACCTGCTCACGAAGTAATCAGCGGTTGACAGACCATTCATGACAAAACGGTAATGATCAGTATCGGATGCGATGTGACATGCTGAACCGTCAAGAATACGATAGACTGTTGTTTCATCAGGCAATACTGCTATACCAGTCCTGGCTGCAATATAGAGCCATAAGGGTGAGTCGCCGACGTAAAAACGGGTTCTTGTCTCCTGATCTGTTTCTGCAAGGTATGCTGTAATCAACTCCTTTCTTGCCATCACAGTGGCCGTTCCGATTGTCGACATATCGGTAAGATAATCGTTGAACCGAACCTCATTACTGTATCCAGTCCTTTTGAAGCAATTCCTCTTAGTGATGCCATTATTCTGAAATAGCTTGCTGTAATCAGTGCATACCATACCATATTCCGTATGTTGCTCCAGAAAATCTGCCTGCTTCTGAAGCTTCTGC
>CAYVYM010000006.1:0-113352 GCA_964455705.1 uncultured Rikenella sp. | reverse complement strand
TGAAGGTGCTTATAGATATGATAAAACTGAGGGCAGCCATGACACAGGACCCGTCCCTGGCATTGCCTGAGGCTCTATGTTACAGCTCAGCCAACACCAACGGCCTCAAGACCATACGTGAGCTGGCTACCTTCAGGTTCACCTGTCGGAGGTGCGAGGATGCCCCGTGCATTACAGTCTGCCCTGCCGATGCCCTTGAGAAAGACAGCGACGGCGTGATCATGCGCCACACTAACCTGTGTGTCTCATGCAAGTCATGTGTCACTATATGTCCCTTTGGCACGATGATGACCGATTTCTTCAGACATCACCGCAACAAAGACCTTTTTTATGATCTGTGTGATCATGAACAGGCCCGCAGGTTTGTTGAAGCATGCCCGCCGGGAACAGCTAGACTTACTGATGAAAAAGAGAAACCTGACGAGCATATCTACCAGCTGAATGAAAGAGTGCTCATCAGAGACTACATCTATGTAACTGAAAAAGAGTAAAGAGAAAGCATATGGCGGTTAATCTCCTCTGGTTCTTTATTTTCCCCGGACTGTTATTCATGGCAGTGGCCGGGGGTTTGCTCTCCTGGTTTGACAGGAAGATAACCGCCAGGGTTCAGTTCCGCAAGGGGCCTCCCCTGCTCCAGCCATTCTATGATTTCTTCAAGCTTCTGCTCGTCAAGGAGACGATCCTTCCAAAGCACGGCTCAGGTTTTATTTTTCTCCTTGCCCCCCTGCTGGCGGTCTTCGGTGCCACTATGGCCGGCCTCTTTATCCTGCTTCCCCTCTTCAATATAGAAACAGGCTTCAGGGGCGATATCATAGTCATATTCTATCTCCTGACCCTGCCGTCGTTCTCATATATCATAGGCGCACTGGCCTCAGGAAACCCCCTGGGTGCCGTGGGTGCTTCACGCGAGATGAAGCTGATCATCAGCTATGAGCTCACCTTCCTCCTTCTGGTAGCCGCGGTGATTATGAAAAGCGGACTGCAGTTCGACCTGAACAGCGTCATAGCAGCCCAGCAGTCGGGATCGCCATTCATCGGCAGCATCTCAGGAGTACTGCTCTTCATTGCCGCCATCTTTTGTCTGCAGGCCAAGCTGGCTCTGGTGCCGTTTGATATGCCCGAAGCCGAAGCCGAACTCGCTTCCGGCATCTATATTGAGTATTCTGGTCCACCCTATGCGATGATCAGGCTGGCAAAGTACATCATGCTTTTCATACTGCCTGCCTTCCTTGTCGCACTCCTCATGAACGGAATGAACCCGGGCATTAACATTGTCTGGCTCATCCTGAAGATACTCGGCGTTGTGCTCCTCCTCACCCTCATCAGAAATACCAACCCGAGAGTGAAAATAAAGCAGGCCTCCGGATTCTTTCTTGTCTGGATGAACCTGCTGGTAGTTGTTGCCATAGTGTTGATTGCATTCGGATTATAAAAATGTAGATCGTGGGTTTCAAGGATTATTGTTTCAGGAAATCACTCTGGGTCTTCCACTTCGGCGGAGCATCATGCAACAACTGTGATATTGAGATCCTTGACTGCCTTACCCCAAGACATGATCTTGAACGGTTCGGAATACTGCTGGTGGGCAGCATCAGGCATGCAGACGTGCTGCTTGTAAACGGATCAATAAACAGGCGCGACAAGGACCGGCTGCTGGAGCTTTATCATCAGGCTCCCAAACCGCTGCTGGTGGTGGCCATCGGCGCCTGTGGCTGTACCGGGGGAATCTTTGCCGAGGGCAACACCTTCGCCGGACCCGTTGATAAGATCATTCCGGTGGATGCATATATTCCGGGTTGCCCCCCTAAACCGGAGGCAATCATAGCAGGAATAGTTAAACTGGCAGGTAAAACATAGAGACACAGGAATGGAAACAGAGGCAGCCATAAATAAACTGACGGAAAAGTTCAGCGCTGACACGGTCAAGGTGGTACTGCAGAAGGGCAGACGCGCCATTGTCACCATCAGGCCTACAGCCATTACCGCCATTTCTGAATACCTCTATAAAGGCGAAGGCTACCGGTTTATCATAGCCTCCGCCCTTCATACCAGACGGGGATTTGAGATCTACTACCACTTCAGTTTTGACGCTGACGGTTCGATACTCAGCCTCCATGTGATACTTGATAAAGAGAAGCCGCATATTGAATCACTCTCTAACATGTTCAGCGCATCAAACTGGATTGAGAGAGAGATGCATGAACTCTTCGGGATTGACTTCCTCCACCACCCCAACCAGGAG
Source organism: uncultured Rikenella sp. (assembly GCA_964455705.1). GTDB lineage: Bacteria > Bacteroidota > Bacteroidia > Bacteroidales > VadinHA17 > SR-FBR-E99. The sequence continues at coordinate 111,110 of CAYVYM010000006.1, read as the reverse complement.
AAGCTGCTTTCAGAAGGCAACTGGGCTGATGATGTCTACCCGTACAGAAAAGAGTTCAAATAATACTCTTACCACAATGAGCAGAAAGACCCTCATACCGATAGGACCCTATCACCCGCTGCAGGAAGAACCGGAGCTGTTCAAGCTCTATTGCGACGGAGAGATAGTCACGGATATAAAATGGGAGACCGGCTATAACCACAGGGGAATAGAAAAACTCAGTGAGTCAAAGAGTTACGACCAGGTATTCTTCCTCGTTGAACGAATCTGCGGCATCTGCTCAACATCCCACCCCTTCGCCTTTGCCAATGCTGTTGAGGAGATTGTCGGGGTGGAGATCACTGACAGGACAAAATACATCAGATCCATAATCGGAGAACTTGAACGCCTCCACAGCCACCTGCTCTGGGTAGGTCTCGCGGGCCATTTCCTCGGTTACAATACCGTTTTCATGTGGGCCTGGAAATACCGTGAACCTGTCCTTGACCTCTTCGAGATGATAACAGGCAACAGGAACAGCTATGCAATGTTCAAGGTGGGCGGTGTGAGACGTGACATTGAAAACAGCAAGATCGCCGCTATCAGGAAAGAGTTGGCTGTCCTGCGCAAAAAGATTGACCTGCTAACCGGTGCTGTGATGGATGACCCGGTGATTCACGCCAGGACAAAAGGTGTAGGGATACTCACCAGGCAGGACATCATCGACTACGGTGCCGTGGGCCCCACCGCAAGAGCCTCCGGGGTTGACATTGATGTAAGAAGGGATGACCCCTATGCAGCCTATCCGCTTGTAAACTGGAAAGTAATCACTGCCCAGGCAGGAGACGTCTTCGCCAAGGCTGAGGTGAGGCTTCTTGAAATGTATGAGTCGGCCTCAATCATTGAACAGTGCGTTGATGCCCTCGAAAAAATTAAAGAGGGTGACGTCGCCCTGAAAATAAATGAGATACCGGAAGGGATAGGTACGGGCCGGGCCGAAGCCCCCAGGGGCGAAGTGTTTCATTTTGTTGTCTCTGACGGATCCAACTCACCGGCAAGACATAAGATAAGGGCTCCCAGCTATACCAACATAGCAACATTCAAAAAATCATGCATCGGACAGACGATTGCCGATGCAACTATCTCTCTCGCAGCCGTTGACCCGTGCTACTGCTGCACTGAGAGAATGGCAGCAGCCTATGACAACTCATCGGGGAAGAAGATCCTCAACGCCAACGAGCTTATCGCGCTTTCCTCAAAGAGAACATCAGAACTAAGGAAATCAGGTGCCGGTCATGAATGAACCTTTGAAATTATTCGCTGACATGTACACGTGCATGTACCTCCAGATGCTAATAATCATTCCCCTGGCAGCCGGGGTTCTCTTCTTTGCAATACCTGAAAGGTTTCAGACGGTCAAAGGAATTCTGGCTCTCGCAACAACACTGGTTACCGGGTATCTTGCCATCGCCCTCTACTCCGCTGACCCTCAGATGACGGCGCAGGGAGAGATTCTCAGCAGGAGCTGTATGGCTCTCCTGAATACAGACCTCCTTCAGAATTCCGGAGAGTTCCTCACATTCACCCTCGATGGCCTGAGCAAACTGATCATCCTCTTTATCAGTATCATTGCACTGCTTATCCTGCTTTACACACTTGTATATAACAGGTTTGACAAAGTCAGCAACTACTATCCATGGTTCCTGATAACCCTGGGCTGCTCATACGGAGCAGTGCTCTCTGATAACCTGATCCTCTTTGTCATGTTCTGGGGTATCCTGGGCATCACCCTTTATAAACTGATACCCGGAAAAGATGAAAAAAGCTCTGCTGCCGCGAAGAAGACCATGATCCTTATCGGAGCGTCCGACACTATCATGCTCGTCGGTATCGCAATGCTCTGGAGACTGACAGACACACTGAGTATCAATAATATATCGCTTGAGACCAATAACATATTAACTGTCACTGCATTCCTTGCCCTTCTTGTCGGCAGTTTCACCAAGGCCGGTGCCTTCCCGTTCCATTCATGGGTGCCTGACTACGCCGAAACAGCCCCGGCATCATCCTCGGCTCTGCTGCCGGCATCTCTCGACAAGTTGCTGGGGATCTATTTCCTGGCCAGGCTCACAACCGACCTCTTTGTCATGACGGAAGGGATCAAGCTCCTTCTGCTTACAACAGGAGTTATTACAATCATAACTGCCGTACTGATGGCGCTGATGCAGCACAACAGTAAAAGGTTGCTGGGTTATCATGCTGTATCACAGGTAGGTTACATGATTGTGGGATTCGGTATCGGTTCCCTTGTCGGGATTGCAGCCGGACTCTTCCACATGATAAACAACGCAATATATAAGAGCGGACTATTCCTGAGTACCGGAGCCGTTGAACGCCAGACAGGAAAGACCGACATAACTGATCTGGGAGGCCTTTCAAAGGCAATGCCCGTCACATTCATTGCCTCATTGGTGTTTGCTATGTCAATATCCGGTGTGCCCCCGTTTAACGGTTTTGCATCAAAATGGATGATCTACCAGGGGATCATTGAATCCGGTTCCGGTGAGGGAATCACCAGCAGCCTCTGGATCGTATGGCTCGGCCTTGCGGTACTCGGTTCGGCATTAACCCTGGCAAGTTTTGTCAAATTCATCGGAGGAATCTTCCTCGGGAGAAGAGATCCTGCAATGGCCAAGATCAGGGAGGTGCCATTCCTGATGTGGTTCCCGATGGCAGTGCTGGCACTCTTCTGCGTCATCTTCGGGGTTTTTGCCACAGGGGTTATTGTCCCGAAACTCTTTATCCCCGTTGTGGGTGCCTTCACATTCAACGGGCTATGGAGCTCATCGTTCGTTTCACTGCTGGTCCTGATCTCAATCATACTCGGCTTCCTTATCTACCTCGCCACCGGCAGGAAGAAACTAAGGGCCGAAGAGAATTTCGTGGGTGGTGAGAGTACAGAAAAGCTGGGGGCGTCATTTCCTGCTACCGAGTTCTACAAGACCTTCACCGAGTTCAAACTTTTCTCACGCATTTATGAGAGAGCCGAAGAAAAGGCCTTTGACATCTACGACCTCTCCAAAAAGGCCGTATTCTGGTTAAGCGGAGGACTGAGCAAGGCTCATACGGGCGTACTTACAGATTATGTCATCTGGGTCAGCGCCGGACTGGTAATCATGTTGCTGATAATGACCTGACAAAATAGAAATATGGAACTGGCAATATCGATTATAATAGGATTTATGATACTGGGTGCGATCTACGCCATCCATGCCAGGGATATTCTTTCAGCGGTGATAGCAGGCGGAATCGTCGGATACAGCCTTGTCATCTGTTTCCTGCTGCTGAAGGCCCCTGACCTGGCCATGGTGCAGATAGTTGTTGAGACAATCACCCTGATCATCATGGTGGCAGTGGTACTTGACAGCTCACGCGTGGAGGCGTACGGCAGGTTTGACAACCGGGCATGGGTAACCGCAGTGACGGCAGTACTGATACTGGCAATACTGTTCTGGTTCCTGAAGGAGGCTTCTGCACCTCTTGCTCCATTCGGAGAGAACGCCATGCGGATGGCCGACGCCTACGTCAACGGAGCAGTGGAGAAGACAGGCAGCGTTAACCTGGTGACCGGGGTACTGTTCGACTTCAGGGGATACGATACCCTTGGCGAGGCAGCAGTGCTCGTCACCGCAGTGCTCGGAGTACTTACAATTCTGAGGATAAGAGGGAAAAAGGCATGAATAATGAACAAGGAATGATGATTTAGGATTTAAGAAGTTGTGTGAAATGAGCGGTCAGAAGATAAATAAGTTTGAAATGGAGGAGAGACTGATAGGCCCTGCTGCGTTAATCCTTGTTCATAAATTACTTAAGGCCATATGAAAGGAATGACAATCATAGTAAAGAAGACGACACAGCTGATTGCGGGGATTATCTTCCTGTACGGCATCTATATCGTACTACACGGGCATCTGACTCCCGGAGGTGGATTTGCGGGAGGTGTAATCCTCGCAGGGTCATTTATCCTTTTAATCCTTGCTTTCGGGAGTGATTTTCTGCACCTTCTCAGGAAAGAGAGAGGCTCCACCCTGTACGAGAATCTGGCTATCCTGATCTTCCTTGTACTGGCTTCAACAGGCCTTCTTGCCAGTGTGAGGATTTTCTTTGCCAACTGGCTGCCCCACGGTACACCTGGTGAGCTGATCAGCGCAGGCCTAATCCCACTCTACAACATATTTGTAGGGATTGAGGTCGCCGCTTCCATCCTTACAATTTTCCTGGCCCTGGTAATATTTAAAGAGGAGATACTGAAATGACTGTCTACTGGCTCTGTTTCATACTGTTCCTTACCGGCCTCTATGGGGTGATAACAAGGAGAAACCTGATCAAGATTGCCATCTCTCTGTCTGTCATGGAGTTCAGCTGCTTTCTGTTTCTGGCTCTGATGGGATACAGGGAGGGAGGTGTCGCCCCTATCGTTGACATGGCTGACCCGGTCAAACCCTATGTAGATCCGCTGCCACAGGCAATGGTGCTAACGGCCATCGTGATCGGTCTGGCCACGACGGCTATGCTGATGGCGGTAATCATCAGGATCTACAGGAAGTACGGTACTTTTGACATAAGAGAGATAAAGAACTTAAGAGGATAGATGATGAATCCCCTGATACCGCTTCTCGTTGCCATACCCCTGGCAGGTGCCTTCCTGACAATGATAATTGGCAGGTTCATACCCGGCATCCCCAGGTATATGGCACTGACAACTATGCTCCTTCTCACTTTCATCAGCTTCTGGCTACTGGTTGTGGGAGGTGCTGCTTCTACGGTATATACCCTGGGCGGGTGGGAACCTGTTGATGGCGTTCCGATCGGCCTTTACCTCATTCATGACGGATTCTCGGCACTGGTACTGGGCATTATAAGTGTTATCGGCCTGCTGTCAGTGACCTACTCCATCTCATACATGGCACGGTACACCAGCGAAAACTACTTCTACTCACTCTTCTGCCTGATGATAGCAGGGATGAACGGGGTTGTCCTCAGCGGTGACATCTTCAACATCTTTGTCTTCCTCGAGATTGCGGCCATTTCATCATATGCCCTGGTAGCCTTCGGTGTGGAGAAGAATGAGCTTGAGGCAACCCTGAAATACCAGGTCCTGGGTGCTGTCGCATCATTCATGATACTTTTTGCCATCGGATTCATCTACTGGAGTGCAAAAACATTGAATATAGCAGATATCAGGGCTTCCTTCAGTGAGGTGGGGCAGGGTAACCATTATATACTTATCCAGATCCTGCTTCTCACCGGATTTGGCCTGAAGGCTGCCATTATTCCGTTTCATGCATGGCTGCCCGATGCCCACTCATCGGCTCCCTCCCCCATCTCGGCAATGCTCTCGGGAGTGCTTATCAAAGCAGTTGGTATCTATGTCATTATACGTCTCTTCTTTAACATGTTCGAAATCACAGAGGCGGTGGCCATACTGATAACCACCCTTGGCGCCCTCTCAATGGCTGTGGGTGTATTCCTGGCCATTGGCCAGTGGGATATAAAACGACTGCTGGCATACCACAGTATAAGCCAGATGGGTTATGTCATCATGTCGGTGGGCATAGGTATGATACTCATGGCCAGGGGCATCCGCAGTGAGATAGCCGCCCTTGCCATCACCGGCGGTATCTTTCATATGATTAACCATGCGGCATTCAAAGGACTTCTCTTCCTCAATGCGGGAGCCATAGAGTACTCTGCAGGCACCCGTGACCTCAGGGAGATGGGCGGACTGGCTAAGTGCATGCCTGTCACCTCGTCAACTTCACTGGCAGCTTCACTGTCAATATCAGGCCTCCCTCCCTTCAACGGCTTCTTCAGCAAACTGATCATAATAATCGCAGCGGTAATGGGACGTTTTTACCTCCTTGCCGCACTTGCAGCAATCGTCAGCATCATCACCCTGGCCTCATTCATGAAGTTCCAGCGTTATGCCTTCTACAACGTGGAGTCCGGGAAGATAAAGAAAGAGATCAGGGAGGTCCCGGTACCCATGCTCCTGAGCATGATAACCCTGGCCATAGTATGCCTCCTGCTCAGTCTCCTGGCGCTGCCGGGAATACGCGAATCAGTACTCTCACCGGCAACTGACATACTGATGGACCAGCTGAAATATTCCTCACAAATAACAGGCATGTGATATGAGATATGTGGCAATGTTTATATTATCCATGATCTTCTGGCTCCTCATAACATTTAAATTCACCGTTCCGAATATTGCAGCAGGAGTAGTAGCTTCAGCCATCACGGCAGCTATCTTTGGCAGGTATTATTTTCATAATGTCTATAAGTTCCTGCAGCCCCGGCGCTGGCTCTGGTTCGTAGTCTACCTGGTTGCTTTCATCTGGGCCTGCATTAAGGCTAACTTCGATGTTGCATACCGTGTGCTCCACCCGGCTATGCCGATAAAACCGGGGATAGTGAAGGTTAAAACCACACTCAGGTCAGAATTTGCCAAAACACTGCTCGCCAATTCGATCACCATGACCCCGGGGACCATCACCGTTGACATCATAGGTGATGAGATGTACATACACTGGATCTTTATCCGGTCTGAAGACCCGGCTCTCTATACGAGGATGGTAACCGGGAGATTTGAAGAATACATTAAAAAATTTGCGGAATGACCAGTTTCCTGAATATACTGCTCTACATGCAGATTGCCCTGTGTGCAGCCTGTCTATACCGTATCATCAGGGGACCGACTATACCCGACCGGATGGTGGGTATTGACATCTTCGGGATACTTGTGGTGGGTATCTGCGGCATAATATCGGTGCAGACCGGCCAGGCCTTCATTCTTGACATCGGAATTGCCTGGGTGATTCTTAGTTTTATCGGAACCCTTACGCTGGCAAAATACCTCAGCAGGAAAAAACTGAATGAATGATATGGCAGCCATAATCTTAATATCGGTAGGAGTTCTCTTCAACATCTTCGGATGTATCGGGTTGATACGGCTTCCTGACATGTACAACAGGTTGCAGGCAGCCACCAAGTGTGTGACACTGGGTTGCTGCAGCATACTTCTGGGTGTCATTGTGCATTTCGGCTTTGGCAGCGCAGGCTTCAGGGCACTCGTGGCCATCCCGGTGCTCTTCTTTACCGCCACGGTGGCAGCGCATGCCCTTGTCAGGGGAGCATATCATTTCGGAACGAAAATGGATGAAAAGAGTGTCAAAGATGATTACAGGGAGGCAGTGAAATGAAGTACCCCAAACTCAGAGAGCTTAAGGAAGCAGTGATATCGCTGGTCACACCGGCATATACCTCAAAATTTCCCGCTGAGGAGCATGTACCGTTCACCGACTTCAGGGGAAAGCCCGTTGTTGACGATACCAACTGCGTGGGATGTGAAACATGCGCCAATGTATGCCCCCCGCTGGCCATAACCTTTACAGATGACAGGGAGAAAAAGATCCGGACCATCAGGCGCGACTATGGCAAGTGCATCTTCTGCGGCCAGTGCCAGGAACACTGCATCACAGGTAAGGGCGTACAGCTTTCCGACAAGATCTATGACCTGGCTGTCTTTGACAGAGCCAACAATGTCGAATACCAGGAGAAGGAGCTGCTGGTGTGCGAGAGTTGCGGTGCAATCATTACAACAGTGGAACACCTCCACTTCATGCACCGCAAACTTGGTCCGAAAGCATTCTCATCAGTATTGAACCTCAACATGCTTAACCGAAAACTAAAACTCGCCGAAGGGCAGGATCTGTCGGCAGAGACAGGCGGGAAACTCCAGAGGAAGGATATGTTCAACATAATCTGCCCTAACTGCCTCAGAGAGGTAACAGTCAAGTATCTTTTCAGAGGTGCCTGAGAATCTTACAGCCCTTGTTTCTCATACCGATCGTAAAATACTCTTTGTCGGTATCGGTAACCTGCTGCGGCAGGATGACGGAGCGGGAGTATACATAAGCACCCGGATCAGGGAGACAGAAAATTTTAAGGTCATTACCGCGGAGGTGAGCATCGAAAACTACATAGGAAAGATCAACTCCACAGATCACGACACGCTTGTGGTGATTGATTGCGTTGACATGAACAGACCTGCAGGGAGCTTCGACCTGATACCGGTGGAGCAGGTCAGTGACCTGACTTTCAATACCCACAACATCTCCCTGAAAAAACTCTCTGAGTTCTTCAGAAATGAATTGCTGATCCTCGCAATTCAGCCGGAAACTATTGCATTCGGTGAAAATTTATCGTATATTGTACATGAAGCCTGTGACAAAATAATTGAACTCATTAATAAAAAGGAGGTAAAAAATGGCCGTTGAATATTTATGTAAGGCGTGCAGAGGACACCTCAAGGTCAAGACCTCGATAGTTCTCTCTGCCACAAAGATCAATAGTACAAGGAGGGGTCTGGTCCTTCTGGACCCGGAGCTTGGAAACTATACAAAAACGACCCACCCGTCGTTCGAGATGGAGAAAGGTTCAGAATACCTGATCAACTGCCCTATCTGTCACTCACAGCTTAACAGCATGAAGTATCCTCACCTTGTCAGGATCATCATGATTGATGAGAATGGTAAGGAGTTTGATATCTATTTCTCAGGCATAGTAGGCGAAAACTGTACCTACAAGATCAGTGAGACAGGAGTAGAAAGGGCGGGTCCCGACACAAAACTGTACGACAAATATTTTGACATCCCGCACGAAGACCGGAAGTATCTTTAGAAGTCTGAAAGTCGAAAGTCTGTAAAGTCCGTAAAGTCGAAGGTCCGTAAAGTCTGAAGGATTTGCGATTTGCGAATTTTGATTAATCGACAATCGAAAATCTGAAATCGAAAATTCTTTTATTGCCTATTACCTACCCTTCAGTCTGGCTGCTTCTCTGCCAGCTGCCGATCGCCCTTCTATTGCCTAATTAATACACATATCTGACCGATTCCTCCACAATTTTTGGTTATTTTAAACCAACTTTGCAGTAACCAATTGAGGAGACATGAAAACAGATATCGAAGTCAGGTACGCGGCACACCCTGACGATGTAAAGCACTGGGACACTGATCGTCTGAGAAGAGAGCACCTGGTCGGATCTCTCTTCAACGATAATGCAGTCACGATGGTCTACACCCTCTATGACCGGATGGTTGCCGGAGGAGCCAAACCGGCAGGCGAGGCACTGAAACTTGAACCCGTTGACGAGGTGAAGGCGTCATTCTTCCTCCACAGGCGCGAGATGGGAATATTCAACGTCGGTGGCAAGGGAAAAATACGGGCAGGTGACACTCTCTTTGAGCTCGACTTCAAGGAGGCTCTCTATCTTGGCAGCGGCGACAGGGAAATTATTTTTGAAAGCGTCGATAAAAATAATCCGGCTCTCTTCTATTTCAACTCCACTCCCGCCCACCGCAACTACCCTGACAGGAAAGTCTCTAAAAATGACGCCATAACCGCTGAGATAGGCTCGCCGCAAGCAGCTAACCACAGGGTTATCAACAAGATGATAGTGAGCCAGGTGCTTGAGAGCTGCCAGCTCCAGATGGGCATGACAGAGCTCAGGCCGGGAAGCGTATGGAACACAATGCCTCCCCACACCCACGGACGCCGCATGGAGGTATACTTCTATTTCGAGGTGCCGGAAGGCCAGGCCGTATGCCACTTCATGGGCCAACCCACCGAGACCCGTCATATATGGATGTTGAACAATGAGGCAGTGATATCGCCGCAGTGGTCCATCCACGCCGCCACCGCCACCGCCAGCTATACTTTCATCTGGGGCATGGGAGGAGAAAACCTCGATTACGGGGATCAGGATTTCCTGAAACAGACAGACCTGAGGTAACCGGAACCAATCACCAACATAAGTTAGCAATGGGTAAAGACTTATTCAGACTCGACGGAAAGGTGGCGCTGGTCACCGGAGCATCATACGGCATCGGGATGGCTATGGCCAGAGCCCTCGCCGGGGCCGGCGCAAAAATAGTCTTCAATGACCGCAATCCCGAGAGGGTGACGACTGCCATGGAAGATTACAGCAAAGACGGAATAGATGCCAGAGGTTATCTCTTTGACGTTACCGATGAAAGCGCTGTGAAGGAGAATATTGCAGCCATCACCGCCGAGGTGGGAGTGATAGATATCCTCGTTAATAATGCCGGAATTATTATAAGGGTTCCCGCACTTGAGATGGAGGTGGCCGAATTTCGTGAGGTAATCGACATAGACCTTACCGGACCCTTCATCATGTCAAAGGCGGTTGCGCCCGGCATGATAGAGAAAGGCGGCGGTAAAATCATTAATATATGCTCCATGATGAGCGAGGTGGGACGTGAGACCGTCTCAGCCTATGCATCTGCCAAGGGCGGCCTGAAGATGCTGACACGCAACCTTGCATGCGAGTGGGCTGAGTTCAACATCCAGGTCAATGGCATCGGGCCGGGTTATATCGCCACTCCTCAGACTGCACCACTGCGTGTAGACGGCCACCCGTTCAACTCCTTCATCATAGGACGCACCCCGGCCGCAAGATGGGGCACCCCGGAAGACCTGCAGGGACCGGTGGTGTTCCTCGCTTCAGGGGCATCTGATTTTGTCAACGGCCATATTCTGTATGTCGACGGTGGCATACTCGCATATATCGGCAAACAACCCAAATAAATTAACTGACAGTATGAATAACTCATGCTTCCGGAACAATGACACAATTGCAGCACATTCAATAGCATGGGTTCGCCGTCATATCTGAATTAATAACCTGTATCATGATAAAAAAACTGCTTTTCATTCTGACTTCAGTCCTGATAATATCAGGCTGCACCACTGACCGGATGAAGGTCACAGTTGAGAACACCCTCCTTACGGACAGGAGGGCAGAGACAGTTGAGATATCTATTGCAGATATAATAGCCCGTCTCCCGGAATCTAATCACCTGAAGCTGGTGGTGACCGACGGCAAGGGTAACGAAGTGCCATCACAGGTCATCTTCGCCGGGCAGCCTGAACCGCAGTCGCTGATCTTCCAGGCCGATGTGATGGCCAGCTCTTCTTCCGTCTATTTCATTGCCACAGGCGAGCCCGCTGAATATGAGGCAAAAACCTATGGCCGATTTGTTCCCGAGAGATATGATGATTACACCTGGGAGAATGACCGCATAGCCTTCCGGTTCTACGGTCCTGCCCTGATTGAAAAGGACGGCCCCAGCAACGGACTGGACATGTGGATCAAGCGTACCGAAAAGATGATCATTGACAAGTGGTATGCCGAATACCTTGCCGGAAAGAACAGCTATCACGATGACAACGGGGAGGGATGCGACTGCTACAAGGTAGGCCGTACTCTCGGCGCCGGCGCCATGGCACCGTTTGTGGATGACTCGCTCTGGCTGGCAATCAATTTTGAAGACTGGCAGACCCTTGATAACGGTCCCCTGCGCACATCATTCAGGCTAACTTACCCTGCGTTCATGGTGCGAGATGTACCTGTGACGGAGACGCGCACAATCTCACTCGATGCAGGCAGTCAGCTGGCAAAGGTGACCGAGGAGTATACCGGTCCCGACGAGGTGTTCACCGTAGCCGCCGGGATAGCGAAAAGGGAGGAAGGCTCTGCCCTCCTCTTCCCCCCAGATAACAATGCCATCGCTTACCGGCTCGATGGCGGTGAAGGGGGCATAACCTACATCGGGACAGTGCTTTCGACCCCTGCCACAGCCGTACTGGATGGAAGTGATCATCTCCTGATAGTTACGAGATATACACCGGGCACATCACTGACCTATTATACAGGTGGCGGATGGAGTAAATGGGGTTTTGGATCCGATAAGGAATGGAGTGACTATATCATCGGTTTCTCTCAGAAGATCAGATCACCGCTCAAGGTGTTAACTGACTAGACCCACATGCGTCTTCCTGTCGGAATTACGGTTTTGGCCCTCCTTCTGTCCGCTGCGACATTTCGTACCGGTCACTGCCAGCCCAAGTGCGCCTTTACACATTATTCGGTGGAAGACGGGCTGTCTGAGGGTGTGGCCCTGACCATGCACCAGGACCGTGAAGGACTGATGTGGTTCGGCACCTTCGACGGCCTGAACCGGTTTGACGGGTACAGTTTCAAGGTCTACAAGTCAGGGTTCAACTCAAGCTACGGGCTGACCAACAACAGGGTTGACCGTATAACCGAAGACGACCTGGGACACCTGTGGATAATGAACAATGACGGTGAGGTGTACCGCATGAACACCCGAACCGAAGAGTTCATAAACTTCAATGAGATCAGTGCCAGTGGACCGGAAAACTACTCGCCCGTAACCCAGATCTACTGTTTCAGCGGAGGTGAGACCTGGCTCTCGACTGAAGCCGGCACTTGCATCAGGGTAAAATCGTCATCCACCTCTCCGGATTATAAACTCGACCGTTTTGTCTGCAGAAACGGCTCCACGGCAACCCCGGCCGTAAGACTCATAAGAAAGGACAGTCGTGGGACAGTATGGATCCTCTCTGATAACGGGCTATTCAGGATCACCGGTGATGAAGAGGCACCTGGGCAGGTACTCCTGAACGGCTCAGCAGCAGGTGACAAAACATTCTTCTGTCTTCACGAGCTTAACGACAGGCTGTGGTTCGGAACCGGTAACGGGACCATAATAGTAACCAACAGCGATGCCGGTATACATGAGGAGATAAATCTGGGGGTCAGCTCTGATATCATAAGCATCAAGCCACTGAACCAGCGTGAGCTTATTATTCTTACATCCGGTGACGGGTTCATTGTTTACACCCCCGTTACCGGTGAGAAGAAACAGTATGAGAGCCGACGGTACACCGAACTCCCCACCAATCACATGGTGTCGGTTTACATTGACAGATACGGAGAAGCATGGATCGAATCGATGGCTGACGGGGTGACCCATTTTGATCCTTTCGGCGGTACGGTAAGGCATTATAAAATGAACGTCGATAAGACAGACCCAAATGTCCTGCTTCCCAGCTTCATCATCTTTGAAGATGTCAATGACATACTCTGGATCTGCCCGCGCGGCGGCGGTTTCTCAAGGTATAACCGCATTGACCGGCGACTGGAGTATTTTTTCAATGAGCCTGGAAGCAATGACCGGAGATTCCCGAACCTGATCCATTCAGCCATGTCCGACAACCAGGGGAACCTCTGGATGTGCACCATAACCAGGGGCATCGAAAAGATATCCTTCTTCCCGAACCAGTTCAGGGTGATCAGTCCAAAACAGGTCCCCTCCTCACATTCCGAAAATGAGGTCAGGGCGATCTTTGAGGATAATAACCGGTATTTATGGGCAGCCACACGAGACGGCCGGGTTTACCTCTTTGATCCTGAACACAATATTGTTGGCTACCTGAGAGACAATGGCACATTCACCTCAGGCGGGGCCTTTAACGCCCTTGTCTATGTTATTACCCAGGACCGCAATGGAAATATATGGATGGGATCGAAAGGCAGGGGGCTCTTCAGACTTGAACCCACAGGCAGCAGTTCCCCCTGCTGTTACAGGATAACCGGATACAGGCATGACGATGACGACCCCTGGAGCCTGAGCCATGATAACGTCTATTCCATATATGAAGATCCGGCAGGGAGGATATGGGTGGGAACATTTAACGGGGGGCTCAACTACATCTCTGAGGAGAACGGAAAACTCAGATTCATCAACTCATCTAACAGACTGAAGAACTATCCCTATTCAAATCATAAAAGAGTAAGATATATTACTTCAGATCATAATAACAGGATCTGGGTGGGGACCACCAGCGGACTGGTGATATTCGACAGTAATTTCACGGATCCTGCAGAAACACAATTCCTTACCTGTTTCTTTGATCCCATGAATGAGACCACCCTGGCAAACAATGATGTGCATTATATCTACTGTTCGCCATCTGATGAAATATATGTAGCAACGTTCGGTGGCGGTCTGAACCGCGTCATCAATGGCGGAACAGGAAATGAAGCACCCGCCTTTAAATCATACACCGTTAAGACAGGAGCACCTGATGACGTGATTCTCAGTATCGTTGACGACCTGGAGGGCAACCTCTGGCTCAGCAGTGAGAGAGGCATACTTAAATTCAACACCCGGAACGAGTCGTTTGAGATCTACAGTGAACAGAGCGGGGTGGAGAAGAGATACTTCTCGGAAGCAACAGGACTGAGAACGGCAGGCAATGAGATCATGTTTGGCTTCGACAACGGTATTTACTGTTTCAATCCATCACAGGTCAGGAAGGTCAACTACATACCCCCCCTTGTCTTCACCCGTATGACAGTTGCCGGTACGGATATCCATACTGCCGGAGGAGCCTCATCCGATGATACAGCAAAAGCCGGCCCGGTACTTGAGCTCAGTCCTGACCAGAAAAGCCTTAACATCGAATATGCAGCACTTGATTACCGTAATCCGAAGACCATTCAGTATGCCCATATGCTGCAAGGGGTTGATCCTGACTGGATAATAGGCAGAGGGCAGAGGAGCGCAGCCTACACCAACCTCGACCCGGGTCAATACACCTTCAGTGTCAGGTCTACGAACTCTGACGGTATCTGGGTAGACAACACCCGCACGATAAGGATAACTGTAAATCCCTCCTTCTGGCAGACAACACTGTCAAAGGTATTGCTCGCGCTGGTCACACTGATCATCATCGGACTGACCATTTATGTCATCTTCACTTTCTACAAGCTGCGGCATAAGGTTGAGATTGAACAACTCATTACAAATCTCAAACTCAAGTTCTTCACAGATATATCCCATGAACTGAGGACACCGCTTACGCTGATTTCTTCACCGGTCACCAACATACTGCATAACAATAACCTTGAGCCGGAGGTAAGAGACCAGCTCACCCTGGTACAGAGCAATACCCAGCGGATGCTCAGGCTGGTGAACCAGATCCTTGACTTCAGGAAAGTGCAGAGTAAAAAGATGCGGCTCAGGATCGAGGAATTCCCCCTGGGAACATTCATCTCGGGAATCTGCGCAGACTTCAGAAAGGTGGCCGAGGATAAGGGCATCCATCTGATAGTAGAGGACCTCTCAGGAGGAGAGATGGTCTGGGCCGACAAGGACAAGGTTGAGAAAATCGCATACAACCTTATTACCAATGCTCTCAAATTCACCCCCCGGGGAAAGAGAGTAAACATTACAATTACAAAAAGCAGTGACTCACTGATGCTTATTGTTGCTGATCAGGGTACCGGCCTCTCAAGGGAAAAGATGAAAAGTCTCTTCATGAGGTTCGGTAGTGATGACAAGGAGGTAATATCGATGCAGCCCGGAACGGGTATAGGTCTTTCGCTGAGCCGTGAGCTCGCTGAGCTGCACCGGGCAGAACTGACAGCAGAGAGCGAGGAGGGCAAAGGTGCAACCTTCCGTGTCACATTCAGGCTCGGGTTTTCACACTTTGACAATGAGACCGAGTTCGTACTTGCCGACGGTCAGAGCTCGCCCTCATCGCGATATGCTCAGACGGCCATGCAGGACGAGGACGAAACCGATGAGGCGGGCAGACAGGATGATGATGAGCCGGTCCTGCTCTTTGTGGAAGACAATGAAGAGTTGCGAAGCTTTATAAAGATCATTCTCTCCGATGGTTTTCATGTCATCGAGGCTGGAAACGGACTCGAGGGCTTTGAGATTGCCCGCAGCCAGCTGCCTGACATCATCATCACCGACCTGATGATGCCGGAGATGGACGGGCTGGAACTTGCACGCCGGATCAGGGAAGAGGTCACTACCTCACATATACCTGTGGTTGTGCTGACAGCCAAAACCGATCTTGATACACAGGTAGAAGCCCTGAAAAGAGGAGCCGATGATTTCATTACCAAACCGTTCAGCTCCACCTACCTGAGGGCAAGGATCGAAAATATTCTTCAGCAACGCAAAAAGCTCCAGGAGCTCTTCCTCTCAACCCTTGCAGACTACCCTCCTTCGAAAGCCGGCAAAGCATATGAGGTGACACCCTCTGAACCTTTTGTGGAATCTTATGATGACAAGCTGATGAAGAACCTGATGGTGGTCATGGAACAGAATATTGACAACGCCGGGCTTACCGTTGACGAGCTGGTCTCAAAGATCGGCGTTGGCAGATCAGTCTTCTTCAAGAAGCTGAAGAGCCTGACAGGCCTGGCACCCATAGAATTCATAAGGGAGGTCAGAGTCAAGAGAGCGGCGCAACTTATCGAGTCGGGCGAATTTACAATCTCGCAGGTTACTTACATGGTCGGATGCAATGATCCCCGTTACTTCTCGCGCATCTTCAAACAGCGCTTCAACATTACTCCTTCGGAATACCGCGACAAGCATGCAAAACAGAAATAGTCCTGACAACTCAAAAAACTGGCATTTTATGATAAAGACAGCAAACACCGCACTCACCTGTATCATGATTATGATAATACTCCTCTCATGCGGCAGCAGCAGGAAAGAAGGTCTGAACTCCCCGCTCTGGTCAGTGCGCATGGCAGAATCGGAGATGATCCGGAACCCTTATCTCTGGATGGCTGATTTCGTGACTGAGAAAAAGTGGAACTACACACAGGGTCTCATGGGCCTCGCCTTCATGAGGCTTGAGGAGACAACCAAAGACAAGAGATATTATGATTATGCTAAGGGTTATTCAGATTCCCTGATTGATGAAAACGGGGTCATTTACAATTATAACATGGAGAACTTCAACATTGACCAGGTGAATCCCGGTAAGATGATGTTCCTCCTCTATGACCGCACCGGCGATCAAAGGTATGAGAGGGTGATAAACACGTTGAGAGATCAGCTCGGGTCACAACCCAGGATTGCGGAAGGCGGCTTCTGGCATAAGAAGATCTACCCTGATCAGATGTGGCTCGACGGCCTCTATATGGGTGCCCCTTTCTATGCCGAGTATGCTCTGAGGTATGACCGTCCGGAAGATTTTCAGGATGTGGTGAACCAGTTCCTCATCGTAGCCAGGAACACATATGACCCTGCTACCGGGTTGTACAGGCATGCTTTTGATGCCTCATGCCGGATGCCATGGTCTGACAGCATAACTGGCCAGGCGCCTCATGCCTGGGGTCGTGCCATGGGATGGTTCTCAATGGCCATTGTTGATGTGCTTGATTTCCTGCCGGAGGAGCAACCGGGCAGAGACGAAATTATATCGATATTACAGGGCCTTACAGGTAAGCTATCGGAGATACAGGACCCCAAAACAGGAGGATGGTATCAGGTCACCGACCGCCCCGGTGACCCCGGTAACTATATAGAGACCTCATGCACTGCCATGTTCGCCTATGCCATATTCAAGGGCGTCAGAATGGGATACCTTGACAGTAAATATCTTGCAACTGCCGAAAAGGCCTACCAGGGACTGATTGACAACTTCATCAGAACCGACAGCTCCGGAGTGGTGACTATGACGAATATATGCGGTGTTGCAGGCCTCGGAGGCAATCCTTACCGCGACGGCTCCTATGAATATTATATTGGCGAAGTGATCCGCGAAAATGACCCGAAGGGCGTCGGGCCCTTTATCATGGCCAGCCTCGAGCACGAAATGCTCTCGGATTAAGGTAAAGCAATAGAGGAATTTTCGATTCCAGATTTTCGATTGTCGATTAAATCAAAATTTGCAAATCGCAAATCGCAAATCCTTAAGTCTTTACAGACTTTATGGACTTTCGACTTCAGGCTGAAGACTGAAGAATTTATCCACCCTTTTGGCGAAAAAGTGTACACCCGCAGCAAAGCCCCGGTATAACTTTGATATTGTAAAAATCATATCCTAATTAATCTTAACACTAACCTGAAAACTATGTTGAAGAACAAGCGCATTTTCAGAAAACCGGTGCTTCTTATCCTTGCCCTTGCTGCAGGGATCATGGTCCAGGCTCAGCCAAGGACCATCCAGGGCACTGTCACAGGAGCAACAGGTGAGAGGCTCAGCGGTGTCACCGTCAGCGTTCCGGGAACAACCACCGGGACAATGACCGATGACGGCGGGGTTTACTCAATAACTGTACCTCCGGAAGCAACCACAATTCACTTCTCATTCATCGGGCTTGCCCCGGTAACGGAGGTCATCGGCAACAGGACCACCATCAATGTGGTAATGCAGGAGAGCACTCTTGACCTCGATGAGATAGTGGTGGTGGGATACGGCACCGTGAAAAAGAGAGACCTGACCGGATCAGTAGCCTCCGTAAGGTCTGACGAGATAGTCAAGACAGCATCAAGCAACGCCCTGCAATCGATACAGGGAAAGGTGGCCGGTCTTGACATTACACGCGAAAGCGGGGAAACCGGATCGGAAATCAACATGACCATGCGCGGGGTGCGGTCAATCAACGCTTCCAACTCCCCGCTCTTTCTTGTTGACGGCATAGAGTACGGATCCACCCTTGACATAAACCCGTCTGACATTGCATCAATTGAGGTTCTCAAGGATGCCTCCTCTACCGCAATTTACGGAACAAGGGGTGCCAACGGAGTTATCATCATAACCACCAAGAGAGGTGATGCAGCCGCCGGAGGAAAGTCTACCGTTTCATTGAGTTCATGGGTCTCCCTGAACTCACCGACAAACCTCCCACGCCTGATGGATGTTGAGAAGGATTACCTCTTCATGGCGGAACGACTACGCTATTCAGCTGAGAACGTAGCCGACACATGGGGTGAGACAAGCCTCTCATCATACCCGCCATCGGTTGTCCTCTCTGATGTTCTGACGTCACCCTGGGAAAAAACAGTCCTCGACCTCTATAACGAGGGAGGAGTAGACTGGTTCGACCTGATAATGCAGAACTCGGTCACCCAGAACTATGAACTGTCAGCCTCCGGAGGAAGTGACAAGACTTCATTCATCATCAGTCTTGGTTTCATGGATGAGAACGGTCTCCTTAAAAATGACAACCTGAAAAGATACAATGGCAGGGTTAATGTAAATCATAAAATCTCTAACGCATTTGCAGCAGGGGCCAACCTTCAATTCACCTACCGCGACTGGGACCGCAGGGCAGACAATGTCTACACGCAACTCATCAAGATGCACGCCATGGCACAGCCATACCTCGCTGACGGCACTATCCTCGACCGTCCTTCAGAGCTTGCCGTGAGCCATACCAACCCTCTCCTTAACGAAGTGGAGGGATTCTACGAAAACAACACTCTCTCAAGCCGCCTCTTCGGCAATGTGTTTGCCACCTGGAACATTTTGAAGGGCCTTCAGTTCAGGACTTCACTCGGGATTGACGCACAGTCGGGCCGTCAGGGTATCTATGAGGACTATATGTGCACCGCCAACTACCAGTTCGGTCGCGGATCATACCTCTCCAATGAGAATGACCAGACCATGAGGTATATCCTTGAGAACACCCTGACCTACACCAGGGTCATCGGCAGTAACAGCGAACTGCAGCTTCTGGCAGGTCAGGCAGCACAGAGAGAAAAGTACGAATCGCACAGAATCTACGGCTTCGGCCTCCAGGATCATTATATCAAGACATCGTTCTACTTCCTCCAGAATATTTTAGGATCAGGACGACAACTGGAGGATATCTACACTGAAAGCTCGCTCCTCTCATACTTCGGGAGAGTTAACTACAAGCTTCTCGACAGGTACCTCTTCACCGCAACACTGCGTGCCGACGGATCATCAGTGCTTGCCGAGGGAAACAAGTGGGCAAGCTTCCCCTCCCTGGCCGCTGCATGGGTCGTCTCCGAAGAAGCATTCATGGACGGAATGGCGGCTGTAGACCTCCTCAAGCTGCGTGTCAGCTGGGGTATTGCAGGTAACTCTGCCGTAGACCCCTATATGACCAAGACCCGCCTGGGCTCCACACTGGTGCCTTATACCTTCGGCAGTACCTTATATACTGGCATGCTGCCTGCAGTGCTCGGGAACCCTGAAGTGACATGGGAGACAACTGCAACATATGACGCAGGCATCGACCTCTCACTGTGGAGGGAGAGACTCTCAATGACACTCGATCTGTATTATTCAAGGACATCAGACCTGTTGCTTTACAAAGGCCTTCCGGCAACATCGGTCTATCCGCAGGTGCTGGCCAATGTAGGGGAGACTGAGAATATCGGATTTGAAGCTTCAATAAGTTCCAGGATTATTGAGACAAATGAATTCCTCTGGTCATCAGACTTCACCTTCTCGACCAACCGCGATAAGATTCTGGCACTGGCCAGCGGCGAAGACCGTGATGTTTCAATTCCCGACAACGCACTTGTGGTTGGCGAACCGGTAAGAGCCTTCTACAACTACGAGGCAGACGGCACCTGGAGCATAGCCGAGGCTGCCACTGCAGCTATCTACAACCGCATACCCGGCGATATTAAAATTGTCGATGCCAACAATGACCAGGTAATTAACGACCTTGACAAGAGACTTTACAATAAAAGTCCGAAATTCATTTTCAGCTGGAACAACTCCTTCTCATACAAGGGACTAACGCTGTCCGGACAGCTCTTTGCACGGGTGGGTCAGTGGATCCAGTATGCCTATAACACTGCATACAAACCCACCGAGCAGGACGGATCACCTGACGTGGATTTCTGGACACCCGAGAACCAGAATGCCAAATTCCCGCGCCCCGGTATTGCATCTCAGAATGACATGCCGGCACTGGCTTTCGAAAAGGCGTCATACCTGAAGCTGAGAGAAGTCACTCTGGCCTATAATCTTCCCGGGAGTCTGATCTCCGGGGCAGGGATCAGCAACCTGAAGGTCTATTGTTCACTGCAGAACTACTTCACCTTCAGCAACCTCGACAACTACGACCCGGAACGCGGCGGAAGCATCTCAAACCCGATGGCAAAACATATGGTGTTTGGCCTCAATTTAGATTTTTAACGGATTGTCCGAAAAACATATAGACATGAAGACACTAATAAGACATTTCATAATTGTGCTTGTGCTTCTGATGGTGGCAGGCACTTCGTGTACAGACTTCCTCGATGAGAACAACCGTACAAGTAACACTGAGGATATACTATACTCATCCAAAAGCGGAATAGAGGGACTTGTTGCCGCCAGCTACTCCTATCTGAGGGGCTGGTACGGCAAGGAAGCAGCTATGGGGCTCAGCGAGGGCGGCACTGACATCTGGCTTACGGGCTATGACAACAGGCAGAAGGTCCTTATAAACTACTCGGGTATCACCCCTGAGGTCGCAAGCTCGACTCGCGAGACGATGAATGCATGCTTCGATGAATACTGGGAGATGCTCTACACTGCCGTCAACGTATGTAACACAGGCATAAGCGCCGTGAGCAATGCAGGCGAGCAGGTCCTCTCAGCTCTTGAAAGGGATCAGTTCCTCGGAGAACTGAAGGCCCTCAGGGCTTTCTATTACTGGCACCTGGTTGAGACATGGGGCCCCGTTCAGATAAACAGTGAACCGGTGAGCAGCATATCAAGCCTGGCATACCGCTCTTCGGAACAGGATGTCTATACATTCATGCTTAATGATGTCGATGAATCCATCGTGCACCTGCAGGCCCGTACAGCCAGGACAGGCCGCATCAATCTGTGGGCTGCAAAAGCATTGCGGGCACGACTGCTGATCTATAAAGCCAGCAAGTTCAATGATGCTGCTGCTTACACAGCCGCAGCAGCTCAGGCTGAGGAGGTGATCACAGGCAGCGGCGCATCATTCTTCACCAGCTATGCCGACTGCTGGCTGGGAGCAAACGAAGACGGGGTAAATAACAGGGAGGTCATCTGGCACGTAGACTACTCAACCGAGCTGGCATTCAATATCATGCCTCCAAGGCTCAAACTTGATGCCAACAACAACCAGATGACATGGTCAGGGATGATACTCAGAAATGCAGCCAACGCTATCGGTGGCAGCCCGGCCCACCTGATGTTTACAGGCGTCTGGAACAGTGTCCCGGCTACCTCAGCTATCCTCCGGCGGACAGATACTGAAGCCAATAAGAATATTACCTTCAGGGGTGAGGTCTATAATGTTGGACTGAGCTATCAGCCTTATTCAAAAGGATTTACGAGGTATGTACCTTCAGGTTACCTTCTTGATGTGTTCAACCGTGAGACTGACCAGCGCTACCAGGCCTCGTTCCGTGATGTCTACTACATTGCTCCTCAGTTTACTGCAGCCTTTGAAGGCGGGGTGGAGCCTCCTGCAGGTTATGCACTCATGCGTGACACCGGACTCTACCTCTCACCTGAGACTGTAACGGCCGCACAGGTAGCCAGGGCAGCCAACAGGTATGTCCTTTTCTCACGCACCGACGTGGGAGACCCAGTGGTGTGGCCGCTCTATGAGACCGAAGCAGCAACAATGCCTACGATTGCCACCTCAACCAGCGGTGTGCAGAACTATAGGGGTAACCGTATGTTCATAGCCCTTAAGAAGTTCGATGACTATACCGGAACCGTAATCAGAGACCTTGGTTCAAAGGATGCCTTTATCTTCAGGCTCTCAGAGATGTACCTTATCGCCGCAGAAGGTTATATGATGGCCGGTCAGTCGGGCCCCGCAACACAAAAACTGAATGACCTGCGGACAGTACGCGCCATTCCCGGTCAAGATAATACGCTGACCACTTCCGAACTGGCACAGGTATCTGCTAAGGATATCAGTGTGATACTTGACGAGAGGGCACGCGAGCTGTGCGGTGAACAGCAGCGCTGGTTCGACCTCAAGCGTACCGGCACCCTTGTTGAAAGAGTCACACTGTACAACGGCGCTGCTGCCCCAAATATCCAGACGTTCCACACACTGAGGCCCATACCACAGCCGCAGATGGACGCCATTACAAATAAGACCTCAGGTCCCGATCCTGAAGGCTTCTGGCAAAACCCGGGTTACTAGATATGATCCGCTTTTTGCCTAATCTGTTAATCTTCCTTGTCGCTGCCCTGCCTTCCTGCACGGGCAGTGACAAGTGGAAGATGGCCGCGGAGATCGAACAATCGATACTCACGGTATCATTCCCTGCCGACACTTTCAATATTATCGATTTCGGGGCAGTGGCTGATGACACTTCGTTCCTTAACACAGAAGCCATTGAGGCAGCCATACGGAAGTGTCACGGCAGCGGAGGAGGAGTGGTCTACGTGCCTTCAGGCATCTGGACCACAGGCCCGGTGATACTGCTGAGCAATGTAAACCTGCATATCTCAGAAAAGGCGACACTGCTCTTTTCAACTGACTATGATATTTACCTCCCTCCTGTACTGACACGCTGGGAAGGTATGGACTGCTATAATATTCACCCGTTGATCTATGCAATCGATGCCTCCAACATTGCCCTCACAGGCAAGGGAACCATTGACGGTCAGGCCTCCAACGAGGCGTGGTGGTGGATGAACGGCAATCCTGATTACGGCTGGCGCGAGGGGATGAATAACCAGAAGATATCCGGCAGACTTCAGTTGCTGGGCCACGAACAGAACCAGACGCCCGTTGAAGAACGCCGCTTCGGACTCGAGGGGGCTCTCAGGCCACAACTGGTGAACTTCAACAACTGCAACACCGTCCTGATAGAAGACCTGACACTTAAGAACTCCCCCTTCTGGGTGATCCACCCGGTCAGGACTGATAACTTCATCCTCAGGGGGGTAACGATCATCAGCGCCGGTCCCAACTCTGACGGCTGTGACCCCGAATCATGCAACGGCGTCCTGATTGAGAACTGCTACTTCGACACGGGTGACGACTGCATCGCCATTAAATCCGGACGAAACAATGACGGCAGGAGATGGGCGATACCGTCACAGAATATAATTGTTCGCAACTGCCGCATGGCAGACGGTCACGGCGGAGTTGTAATCGGCAGCGAGATCTCGGGAGGGTTTTACAACCTCTTTGTCGAGGATTGTGAGATGGACAGTCCCGAACTGCTGAGGGTCATCAGGATCAAGACATCCGACTGTCGTGGCGGCATCATTGATAATGTGAATGTCAGGAATGTAAAGGTGGGAAAGTGTTCAGAAGCTGTTCTTAAGATCAACCTTATGTATGAACCCCGCGAGGAGTGCAAGAGAGGGTTTCCCCCCTTTGTCAGGAACGTGACACTTGATAATGTGACCTCTCAGGAAAGCAAGTACGGTATCTTTATCATAGGCCTTGATGAATCGGTCAATGTCTCTGACATCAACCTCATAGACTGCAGCTTCAACGGTGTTCAGGAGGGAACATCAATCACCGGAGCTGAGCGGGTGAGACTGAAAAAGGTGTACATCAACGGAGAAAAGATAGCTCTCTGAAGTGTTATCTCACAGGACTCCAGCCGTCATGGCGGGTAAAGACCCTCTCAACCGTGTATCTCTTTGCCTCCCTCCTGCTCAGCTGACGGCTCCATACAACACGTGCCCCGGGGTTGGCCCCGGGGCCGCTGTTGCGGTACTCGGCATACCTGGCCGTCTCTTCGTTAGAACGATTGTTCCTGCACGTAGTTCACCTCTTCCTGCACGGAGGTGAACTCACCGCTCCCGTCGGAAGCCACCGTGATATGCCCTGGCTGACCGAAGAATACAACCGATTGCAGGGCAACTACAGCAAGGAGTACAAACCTCTTCATGAAAGCTGAATTAATGAGTAATTAAGACCCTAATTTAGTTTTTTATTGTTATTTTTCCGACATAGCTGAAAACCATTTAAATCATCAAAATGAAAGAGACAGGCAAGTATTCGTTTGGGATCGGGGACAGGTTCTCACACCAGGGCAAAGCCCAGTTAAAAGCCCTGATTAAGGCTTCTTCCGAACTGGGCATTGATATCACTCCCGTCTGGAACAAATCAAACAGGGAACATAATATAGTTCACTCGGAACCCGCTGACACCCGCGCTGAGGCTGATGCTGCTGTCCGCGACCTTGGT
Organism: uncultured Rikenella sp.; assembly: GCA_964455705.1. Classification (GTDB taxonomy): domain Bacteria; phylum Bacteroidota; class Bacteroidia; order Bacteroidales; family VadinHA17; genus SR-FBR-E99. Next base: position 86,251 of record CAYVYM010000006.1, on the reverse strand, counting down.
TACGATGGTCCGTACTTCGTTGATGCTGACCACATTAACCTGACAACCGTCGGTCGGTTCATTGACCACTCCGACTTCTTCACCCTTGATGTGGCTGATTTTATAGGTAAGAGCGCATCCAACACAGATATCGAAAGATTTGTGGAGGCACACAGTTCATTATACGGTGACCTGAGTATCCCCGGCATCAATGGCCACTTCACCATCACTGAGGGTTACCTCAGGGCCTTCGCTGAAAAATTTCTCTTTGCCATCAATGAGGCCGCCGCAATCTACAGGCATATAGCATCGGTTAAGGGCGAAGGCAACTTTGTCACCGAGGTCTCAATGGATGAGGTTGACCAGCCGCAGCAGCCACTGGAGATGCTCTTCATCCTGAAGGCGCTCGCCGATCTGAAGGTCCCTGTACAGACCATAGCCCCGAAATTCACAGGTCGGTTTAACAAAGGCGTTGACTATGAGGGTGATCCGGCCCACTTCGGGAAGGAGTTTGAAGAGGATATCCTCGTCATCAGGTATGCGGTAAAGATGTTCGGTCTGCCTTCAGATCTCAAGCTGAGTGTGCATTCGGGAAGCGACAAGTTTTCGATCTACCCCATCATGGGGCAGATAATAAAGAAGCACGATTGCGGGCTCCACGTCAAAACGGCCGGAACAACATGGCTCGAGGAGGTGATAGGCCTTGCCCTGGCCGGTGGCGCAGGACTCGATATAGCTAAGCGGATATACCGTAGTGCATACGAAAGACGTGATGAACTCTGCGGTCCGTATGCCACCGTAATTGATATCAAACCGGAACTGCTTCCTGCTCCGGAGGTTGTTGACACCTGGGACACAAAGAAATACGCCGAAACTCTGAGGCATGTCCCTGGACACCCTGACTATAACCCCAGCTTCCGCCAGCTTATTCATGTGGGCTATAAAGTGGCCGCCGAAATGGGTAAGGATTATACTGATGCCATTGATGCCTACTCTGCCATTATAGAATCATGCGTGTGGGAGAATATCTACCGCAGACACATAGTGCGCCTCTTTACACGTCAGTAACATATATCTCTCATCCTATGAAAGAATTTATCCACGAAGACTTCCTGCTGCAGAATGATTTTGCCAGAAAACTCTATCATGAGCATTCAGAAGGCATGCCGATAATAGACTATCACTGTCATATCAGTCCTGAGGCAATTGACGTCGACAGGCGTTTTGACGACCTCGGCCAGTTATGGCTCGAAGGCGATCATTACAAGTGGAGGGCCATGAGAACAAACGGTGTAGATGAGAGATACATCACAGGGAACGAGACCTCCTTCCGCGAGAAGTATGACCGCTGGGCCGGGACGGTTCCCTTTACTATGCGCAACCCTCTCTATGCATGGACACACCTCGAACTGAAAAGGGTATTCGGAATCAACCGGATACTCAACTCTTCAACCGCGGCGGAGATATGGGAAGAGTGCACTGCCATGCTCCGGAAACCCGAATACTCGGCACGCGGACTGATAAAAAAGTTCAACGTCGAGGTGATCTGCACTACCGATGACCCCGTAGATAACCTGGAGCATCATAAAAAACTGAAAAACAGTGGTTTTGAAGTAAAAGTCCTCCCTGCCTGGAGGCCCGACAGGGCCATGGCTGTGGAAGATCCGGCAAAATTCAGAGACTATGTCAAAACACTTGAGGAAGTATCAGACACTGAGATTAAAAATTTTGACTCCCTGCATGAAGCCCTGAGAAAAAGACATCAGTATTTTGCCGAAGCCGGCTGCGTTCTCAGTGACCATGGAATAGAACAGTTTTATGCAGATGACTGCACCGTAAGAGAGGCAGACATCATTTTCATAAAAGTCACTGCGGGAACCCCTCTCAGCCGCGAGGAGGTGTCAAAATTTAAATCGGCCATGCTTCACGAACTGGCGGTGATGGATGCTGAGCGGGGCTGGACACAACAGTTCCACTACGGTGCCATCCGCAATAACAACAGCCGTATGCTGGCCAGACTCGGACCTGACACAGGCTATGACTCAATGGGCGACTTCACGGTGGCAAAGGATTTAGCCACGTTCCTTGACAGGCTCGACTCCAAAGGCAGGCTGACAAAGACCATCCTCTATAACCTCAACCCGGGAGATAACGAACTGATTGCCTCAATGATCGGTAACTTCCAGGACGGTAGTGTGCCCGGGAAGATCCAGTTTGGTGCCGGATGGTGGTTCCTTGACCAGGAGACAGGTATGACCAACCAGCTTAACGCCCTCTCTCTGATGGGACTGCTGAGCAGATTCGTCGGGATGCTCACTGATTCGAGAAGCTTTATCTCATATCCTCGTCATGAATACTTCAGGAGAATTCTCTGCAATATGCTCGGTGAGGATATTGAAAAGGGTAAGCTTCCGGTATCAGAGACAGTCACCATAGCAAAGATGGTTGAGAACATCTCATACTACAACGCAAAAAACTATTTCGGTTTCTGAACCATTTAAGAGAGGAAATATGTCCGGTTTTACACGAATTCAGGTAGCACTTACAATGGAGGAGACAGGCCTGGTGCCGCTCTTTTATCATCACGACGATGAGATATGCAAAAAGGTTATCTCTGCTTGCTATAACGGTGGTGCAAAGGTATTCGAGTTTACCAACAGGGGCGACTTCGCGCATGAGGTTTTTGCCTCGGTGAAGAGGTGGGCCGTGGAAAACTGCCCGGGGATGATGATAGGGGCAGGCTCTGTCGCTGATGCACCCACGGCAGGAATCTACATGCAGATGGGCGCCGACTTCATCGTCTCCCCGGTGCTTAATCCTGAAGTGGCGAGAATCTGCAACCGGAGGAAGGTCATGTGGATACCGGGATGCGGCACGCTCACCGAGATTTCACAGGCCGAGGAGCTTGGTACCGAGATAGTGAAGATCTTTCCGGGAAACGCCGTCGGCGGACCCTCTTTCGTCAAAGCGGTCAAAGGACCATGTCCGTGGACAAGCATAATGCCTACCGGCGGTGTTGACCCTTCGGAGGAAAACCTGGAAAAATGGTTTACCGCAGGTGTGACATGTGTCGGGATGGGGTCAGCTCTAATCACCGATAAAATTGTGAAGGCCGGAGACTGGAATGCCATAACCGTCAAAGTGAAAGAGACGCTTGCCATGATCAGGAAAATCAGGACTGCAACCGCCTGACCAGTCCGGCCTGACCCGTTCATCTATAAGTATCAAAACTTCAAAACAATACTATGCCTGCACAAACCACTGATGCCAAAATGACAAACTACAGGTGGGCCATCACCGGCCTGTTGTTTTTTTCCGTAGCCATCAACTACATGGACCGTCAGGTTCTGTCCCTGACATGGAAGGACTTTATTGCACCAGAATTTCACTGGACCAACAATGACTACGGCACAATCACCGGTCTCTTCTCAATCTTCTACGCCGTCTCCTTGCTTGTTGCCGGCCGGTTTGTCGACTGGATAGACACCAAAAAAGGATTCCTCTGGGCCATCGGCATCTGGTCGGCAGGTGCCGTGCTTCACGCATTCTGCGGTATAGCCACCTCCGGGATCACGGCCGGAAAGTGGTTCGTAGGCTTTGAAGAGGCCCGCCAAATAATTGGCACGGTAGATGATATCGGATTGGTGACCTCTGTCAGTGTGACATTATTCATCTTCGCGCGCTTCGTACTGGCCCTCGGTGAGGCGGGCAACTTCCCGGCAGCAATAAAGACCACTGCCGAGTTCTTCCCGAAAAAGGACCGGGCATTCTCAACCAGTATCTTCAATTCCGGGGCTCAGATAGGTGCCCTCATCGCCCCGATATCCATACCCGTTATTGCTGCAAAATGGGGATGGGAAATGGCATTTGTTGCCATCGGTGCAATTGGCTTCATCTGGATGGGATTCTGGATTTTCATGTATAAGAAACCTCATGCTCACCCGCGGGTAAATAAGGCTGAACTTGACTACATCAACCAGGACACCATTGCAGAGACAAAGGCAAACAACAATATAGAAAAGATAGAGAAGAAGATGTCATTCAGGCAATGTTTCAGATACAAACAGACCTGGGCATTTGCCTTCGGCAAATTCATGACTGACGGCGTCTGGTGGTTCTACCTCTTCTGGACTCCTGCCTACCTCAGTGATGTCTACGGACTTACTTCCGATACCAACATGGCCAAGCTACTGATATTTGTCCTTTATGCCATCGTCATGCTCTCTATCATCGGGGGCTGGCTTCCAAGGTATTTCGTAGATAAACTGGGGATGAATCCCTACTCAGGTCGGATGCGCGCCATGCTGATCTTTGCCTTCTTCCCCCTGCTGGCCCTGCTCGCACAACCACTGGGGCATCTCTCCTACTGGTTCCCGGTTGTCATCATTGGTATTGCAGCTGCCGCCCACCAGGCCTGGTCTGCCAACCTTTTCTCTACCATCGGTGACATGTTCCCGAAATCAGCCGTAGCAACCATCACGGGCATCGGAGGCATGGCCGGAGGCTTCGGAGCATTCCTCATTAATAAAGGATCCGGCGTTCTGTTTGACTTTGCATCAGGAACCACTATGGCAGCTGGCAAGGTGAGTGTGATGACAAAGGAGCTTCTTGCGACCGGCGCCCAATATGCCACTGAACCGATGAAATTCTTCGGATTCGAGGGAATAAGGGCTGGCTATTTCATCATATTCTGCATCTGCGCGGTGGCTTACCTGATAGGTTGGATAGTGATGAAAATGCTTGTGCCAAAATATAAACCCATTATAGTTGATTAGAAACATTGGAACTTATGAATGATTTCAGCGATCTGAAAGGAAAAGTAGCCGCCATCACCGGCGGCAGCGGAGTGATAGGGCAAACCCTTGTAAAAGGACTGTGCCAGGCCGGAGTGACAGTCATCATTCTGGATGTGAACCCGGCCAGGGGTGCCATCACCGCTGCAGAGATGGTCGCGAGGCCCGACTGCAGCGTGGCTGCTGCCATCGGCGCCAGCGTGACCGACAGGGAGTCGCTCCTGAAAGCACGTGAAGAGATACGATCCGCCTTCGGGACCCTCGACATACTGGTAAACTGTGCAGGCGGCAATAAAGCCTCCGCCACAACAGCAAGAGAGTACATCAGCGGTGATGACAAAGACCTGAAAGGGACCTTTTTTGATCTCGACATCGAGGGATTTGACGGTGTATTTGACCTGAACTTCAAAGGGACTGTCCTTCCTTCAATGATACTCAGCGAAGATATGGTCAGGAGAGGGAGCGGATCCATATTGAATATATCATCCATGAACGCCTACAGGCCGCTCACGAAGATACCGGCCTATTCGGCCGCAAAGGCTGCCGTCAATAACTTCACGCAGTGGCTGGCAGTGCACTTTGCACCATCAGGCGTCAGGGTCAACGCAATCGCCCCGGGTTTCCTTCTTACCAACCAGAATCGCTTCCTGCTCACCGATGAACAGACCGGAGATATGACCCCGCGCGGTAAAAAGATAATATCCGCTACACCGATGGGCAGATATGCTGAGCCTGAAGAGCTCGTTGGTACCATGCTCTACCTGGTGTCAGAGGCCTCATCGTTTGTGACGGGAGTGGTGATACCTGTAGACGGAGGCTTCAGCGCATACAGCGGTGTTTAAACGAAACAAAATTGACAGGCAATTGTAATATATACATATATGAACCTTAGAGCCCTGGCAGTATGAACATACTTGAACAACTGAAGCCGGAGAAGGAGTTCTTCATAGGGATCGACTCTGACGGATGCGTCTTCGATACCATGGAGGTCAAACACAAGGAGTTCTTCTGCCCGAACACCGTCAAATATTTCGGTCTCTTTGCCATCTCCAGGTATGTGCGCGAGACCTGGGATTTCGTCAACCTCTACTCAGTAACGAGAGGCACAAACCGTTTCCCGGCACTGATCAGGGTGATGGATCTTCTGGCTGAGAGGCCGGAGATTATTGAGCTGGGGTTTAAACTTCCTGACATGGAACCCCTCCGGGAATGGACTACCAGGGAGACCAGGCTCGGGAACCCGGTCTTCAGGGAGTATTTCCTGAGTAACCCCCACCCTGCCCTGAAGCCTGTACTTAACTGGACCCTGGCCGTGAATGAAGACATAGCAAAATGGCTCCGTAATACTCCTCCTTTCCCATTCGCCCGTAAATCGATTGAGAGACTGTGCACTCTGGCCGACGCCATTGTTGTGTCACAGACACCCCATGAAGCCCTGGTAAGGGAGTGGGAAGAACACGCCATCGACCGGTATGTCAAGGCTATCGCCGGACAGGAGCATGGCACCAAGACCGAACATATAACCCTGGCAGCCAGGGGTAAATACGCAGATGACAAGATACTAATGATAGGCGATGCACCTGGCGACTACAAGGCAGCCCTCGGCAACAACGCCCTCTTCTTCCCGGTGGTCCCCGGCCATGAAAACAGGTCGTGGAAGCTATTTTTCGACGAAGGTCTTGACAGATTTATCGCAGGAACATACAAGGGTGACTACCAGGAGAGACTCCTGAAGGAGTTCATGGAGTCGCTGCCTGAAAAACCTTCATGGCAAAACAGAGGAATATGATATATTACGCAGCAGCAGGACCAGATAGAGAGTTGACAAGGGAAGACTTGCGTGAGGCTCTGAAGAATGCACTGGGAATCTTTTCTCAGCGGAGGAGGATTCTGATAATTCCACCAGATATTACCCGCGCCCACTCCGGGGCGGGTATGATCACTGAATTGTTATGGGAGCACTTCGACAAAAAGGTAAAAGATATACTCCCTGCCCTTGGAACACATATACCAATGGAGAGCGGCGAGATATCAAAAATGTTCGGCACAGTACCGCTTTCACTCTTCAGAGACCACAATTGGAGAACCGATATCGAAGAGCTCGGCAGGGTTCCGTCTGCGTTTGTTTCAGAGGTGACCGGCGGGAAGCTTGACTTTGACTACCCGGTGCAGGTCAACCGGCTGCTCTCATCGGGCGGGCATGACCTGATAATCTCAGTCGGACAGGTTGTGCCGCACGAGGTGACGGGAATGGCTAATTACAATAAAAATATCTTCGTCGGGTGCGGCGGAAGCGAGGCAATAAACAAAAGTCATTTCATGGGTGCCGTTCACGGCATTGAAAATATCCTCGGAACAGTTGACAATCCCGTCAGGGCTGTCCTGAACAAGGCCTCGGAGATAACAAAAGGCAGACTTCCGCTGCTCTACTTACTGACGGTTGTCTCACCGGACCACAAGGGTGAACTGAAACTCAGGGGGTTCTTTGCAGGCGATGATGTTGAGTGCTTCAGGCAGGCAGCCTCACTGTCGGGACAAGTTAATTTTACCACCCTGCCTGAAAGACTGAAGAAGGTGGTTGTGTGGCTTGACCCCGGTGAATTCAAGAGCACATGGCTTGGCAACAAGAGCATCTACCGCACCCGTATGGCCATCGCCGACGGTGGCGAACTTGTGGTGTTGGCCCAGGGAGTGAGGGCATTCGGTGAGGACCCCTCCATTGACTCCCTGATAAGAAAATACGGCTACAGGACCACACCGGAGATAATGAAGTTCGTTGAGGAAAATGACGACCTGAAGGATAATCTGAGCGCTGCAGCTCATCTCATCCACGGCTCTCATGAGAACAGGTTCAGCGTGACATACGCAGCCGGCCATCTTACCCGTAAGGAGGTGGAGGCCGCCGGCTACAACTTCGGTGACATCAAAGCGTTAATTAAAAGATACGACCCTCTGGGCAGGATGACAGGATTCCACTCCACTCCCGACGGCGAAGAGTATTATTTTATCTCCAACCCGGCCACGGGACTCTGGAAAGCATCCCGGTGAATCGATGAAAATCGTAATCGACGAGCATATACCATATATTAAAGGGGTCTTTGAGCCCTGGGCTGATGTTATCTACAGTCCCGGCCGGGCAATAGATGCTCAGATGGTTGCCGATGCCGATGCACTTATTGTACGGACCCGCACCAGGTGCGACCACCACCTGCTCGCCGGCAGCAAAGTCAAAATAGTGGCTTCGGCCACCATCGGGTTTGACCACTTTGACACAGCCTGGCTTGAACAGGCAGGCATAAGATGGGTGAATGCCCCGGGCTGCAACTCGGGCTCGGTAATGCATTACATCACCGCAGCTCTTTTCCTTCTAGCCTCGAAACACTCGCTTGATCTCCCTTCCCTCACACTGGGAGTTGTGGGAGTGGGCAACGTCGGATCAAAGGTTGTCAGGGCAGCGGAAGCCATAGGTATGAAGGTATTGCAGAATGACCCTCCGAGACAGAGGCGCGAAGGTGGGAAAGAATTCCTTCCTCTTGAAAAACTGCTCGCAGAGTCTGATATACTTACATTGCATGTCCCGCTGACGCTTGAGGGAGAGGACATGACCCGGCATCTCATCAACAGCGCCAGCCTGGCACGGCTTAAGAGGAACAGTATCCTCATAAACACCTCACGCGGTGAGGTGGTTGATAACATCGCACTGAGGGTGTCACTTGAAAAGAGAATGTTGCGCGGTGCTGTCCTTGATGTCTGGGAAGGAGAGCCCGAAACCGACAGGCGACTTGTTGAACTTGTTGATGTAGCCACTCCGCACATTGCCGGATACTCCGTCGACGGCAAGGCCAATGCAACAGTAAATTCCGTGAGAGAGGTCTCGGCAGCACTCAGCATTCCCCTGTATGACTGGTCACCGGACTCACTGCCGCAGCCTTCCGAACCACTGATAGACTTAAATCGTTATACTGATGCCGGAGACCTGGCTGGCCTCATTGCCACGGCCGTCAGACATACTTATCCTTTGGAAGAGGATGACCGCCTCTTTCGAAGTGACCCGGGAAAATTCGAGTATCTTCGCGATAACTACAGAATCAGGAGAGAATTTGGATCTTACGGGGTGAAGACCGCAGATCCGGTTGCATGTCAGATCCTTTCTGATCTCGGTTTTAAAATAATCCATTAACTCAATAACCTCATAATACAGGATGAAAGCAGATATAGGATTGATAGGTCTCGCCGTGATGGGAGAAAACCTCGTTCTAAACATTGAAAGCAGGGGCTTCACGGTGGCAGTATTCAACCGTACCACCGACAAAGTGACAAATTTCGTCAACGGGCGCGGGAAAGGAAAAAAGATCATACCCTCATACTCACTTGAGGAGCTTGTCTCGAACCTCAGCAGGCCACGCAGGGTGATGCTGATGGTCAAGGCAGGTGAGCCTGTTGATGACTTTATTGAGATGATCATACCCCTGCTCGACAAGGGAGATATAATTATTGAGGGAGGCAACTCACACTTCCCCGATACAATAAGGAGAACACAGTATGTTGAGAGCAAAGGTCTCCTGTACATTGGTACAGGCGTCTCCGGTGGTGAAGAGGGCGCTCTTTTAGGACCGTCCCTGATGCCGGGCGGATCAAAGGAGGCCTGGCCTCATCTTAAGGATATCTTCCATGCAATTGCTGCAAGAGCTGATGACGGAGCCCCATGCGTCACCTGGATAGGCGATAACGGGGCAGGGCACTTCGTGAAGATGGCCCATAACGGCATCGAGTACGGTGATATGCAGCTCATATGCGAAGCCTTTCACCTGCTGGTCAGTTCCGGGGCATTCTCCTATGATGAGATGGCCGGCATCTTCGAAGAGTGGAACAAGGTTGAACTCGATTCATACCTGATTGAGATCACTGGAGAGATACTGAGATACAAGGATACTGACGGCCAGTCCATTGTCACAAAGATACTTGACTCGGCAGGCCAGAAGGGAACAGGCAAATGGACCGTTGTCAGCGCCCTCGATCATGGGGTGCCGCTGAGCCTCATCGGAGAATCGGTCTTCGCAAGGTTCATCTCCTCAATGAAGAAGGAGCGGGTGCAGGCCGCCCCCCTCTTCAGCACTCCTGCCAAAGGTCCTCTCCTTGATAAGAAACTGTTCATTGACGACATACGCAAGGCGCTCTACGCCTCAAAGATCGTCTCTTATGCACAGGGATTCAACCTGCTCAGGAGCGCTGCAGGCGAATATAACTGGGACCTCAATTACGGTGAGATAGCTATGATCTGGAGGGCAGGGTGCATCATCAGGTCTGCCTTCCTGAACAAGATCTACGAGGCATTCACCCGTGACCCGAAGCTGCCCAACCTCATCATGGACGGCTATTTCTCAGCCATCCTCAGGGAGAACAGCGAGAGCTGGAGACGGGTTATAGCAGGGGCTGTCAGGGACGGCATCCCGGTGCCTGCCATGAGCGCCGCGCTGGCCTGGTTCGACAGCTACCGGTCGGCCTGGCTGCCGGCCAATCTCCTGCAGGCTCAGCGCGACTATTTCGGAGCACATACCTACCAGCGGATCGACAAACCGGAAGGTGAATTCTTTCACACCAACTGGACCGGCCGTGGTGGTGACACCGCATCTTCCACCTATAACGCCTGATTGCCTTTGTTATAAATGGTTCATCCCCGGCACTCAGATTCCGACACCCGGGCCGTAAAGTTCGCTTCGAAGCGTTTCAGGAGGAGTGCGTATTTTCCTGCTCCTGATAATTTTATTAATTTTACTCAAAATCCATAGTAATACAATATCATGATCAGGAACGTTAACGAACGAGCAGCAGACAATATCCGTATCCTCTCAATGGCGATGGTTGAGAAGGCCAATTCAGGACACCCTGGCGGGGCGATGGGCGGAGCTGATTTCATCCATATCCTCTTCTCGGAGTTTCTCCGCTTTGACCCCGCTGACCCGGCCTGGATAAACAGGGACCGCTTCTTCCTTGACCCGGGGCACATGTCACCTATGCTTTATTCGGTGCTGACACTCACCGGACATTTCACCGTTGACGATATCATGCAGTTCCGCCAGTGGGGCAGTGTTACTCCCGGCCACCCCGAGCTTGACCTGAAGCACGCCATCGAGAACACCTCCGGTCCTCTTGGCCAGGGTCATACGATGGCCGTCGGAGCTGCCGTGGCCGAACGCTTCCTCGCAGACCGCTTCGGCCGTCTCTTCGAGCATAAGATCTATTCATACATCTCCGACGGGGGAATACAGGAGGAGATCTCTCAGGGGGCAGGCCGACTGGCAGGTCACCTCGGACTTAGTAACCTGATCCTCTTCTATGATTCCAATGATATACAGCTCTCCACAGTGACATCGGTGGTCACATCTGAAAACACAGCTGCCAAATACAAAGCCTGGGGATGGCGCGTACTGGAGATAGACGGACACAGCCATGACCAGATCCGAGGAGCACTGCGCATGGCAGGAGATGAGAATGAAAAACCCGTTTTAATCATTGGTAAAACGGTGATGGGGAAAGGCCTCATTGACGAAGCGGGCAACAGCTTCGAAGGAAAGACTTCAATACACGGTCAGCCGGTTACCCATGCCGGAGCATCCTTTAAGAAATCTGTCGCCATCCTTGGCGGTGACCCGGAGAGACCGTTTGAGATATTCAGTGACGTGAAGCAGCTATATGAGATGGTGCTGGCAGGTAAAACCGCTACCGCGACAAGCTGGAGAAAGAAAAAGAAGGCTTGGGCTGCCGGGAATCCAGAAGCCGCCCGTCAGCTTGAGGAATTCTATGCAGGGGTTGTCCCCGAAATAGACTTCACGGCAATTGCCCAGAAGGAAAATGATGCCACCCGCAACGCCTCGGCTGCGATCCTCTCTTACTTCGCGGAAAAAATCCCGAACATGATAGTCGCATCGGCTGACCTTGCCAATTCTGACAAGACTGATGGTTTCCTCAAGAAGAGTAAGCCTCTGGTCAGGGGAGACTTTTCCGGCGCCTTCCTCCATGCCGGTGTATCCGAGCTGACAATGGCTGGCGTGATGAACGGGATGGCACTCCACGGAGGAGTTATTCCTGCGTGCGGAACCTTTTTCGTCTTCTCTGACTTTATGAAGCCGGCCGTGAGACTGGCAGCGCTGATGCGCCTTCCTGTCAAGTATATATGGACGCATGACTCCTTCCGCGTTGGCGAAGACGGTCCAACCCACCAGCCAGTAGAACAGGAGGCACAGATAAGGCTTATGGAGCACCTCAAAAACCATAACGGTGAAAACAGCATGCTTGTATTAAGGCCTGCTGATGCAATTGAGACCAATATTGCCTGGAAACTGGCACTGGAGAATAAAACCACGCCTACGGCATTGATCCTGTCACGACAGAATATCAAGACACTGCCTTTTACGGGCAAGTCGAGGATAGAGGCTGCGGCTATGGCCTTCAGGGGCGCCTATATAGTCACTGATGCAGAAGGAACGCCTGATGTGATTATGGTGGCCAGCGGCTCAGAGGTGGCAACACTTGTAGATGCCGCAGCGATACTGTCGGCAGAAGGTATTAAACCAAGGATAGTCTCTGCACCTTCGGAGGGGCTATTCAGATTGCAGGATGAGAAATACAGGCAGAGTGTCATCACGCCGGGAATTCCCGTATTCTGTCTGACGGCCGGCCTGCCGGTGACTATGCTGGGATTTGCCGGATCAGAGGGCAAGGTATGGGGTCTCGAAAGCTTCGGCTTTTCGGCAGCGTACAACATGCTCGATGAAAAATTCGGATTCACAGGCGAGAACATTGCGAAGGAGGTAAGGAAGTTCCTTGGCATATAAGGTCTCAAGGATTTGCGATTTGCGATTTGCGATTAAATCGACAATCGAAAATCTGAAATCGAAAATTCCTCTTTTGCCTGATTAGTGCTACTTTTGCCCCTCAAATGTGTTCTAAATGAATTTCGACATTACTCCCGGAGTAAAAGCACTGATATTTGATCTTGACGGTACTCTCGCCAACAACATGCCGTGTCACTACCAGGCATGGCAGAAGGCATGCCTCAGGTTCGGCTTCACCATGGACACCGCATTTCTTCAGGCCCGGACAGGGTCACCTGGCTGGAAGATAGCTGAGGAGATTATTGAACAAAACGGCATGACCGGAAAAGTATCCCCTGAAGAGATCATCGGGGTCAAACTTGAGGAGTTTTCCGCCATTCAGCATAAGATGACCCCCGTCGAACCGGTTACTGCCCTGGTGCAGAAATACTACGGGAAGCTGCCTATGTCAGTCGGCACGGGAGGCAACCGCGACTCCGTGGAGAAAACACTGGAGATAATAGGGATCAGGCAGTACTTTGACGTCATCGTCACTGCAAATGATGTAAAGAAACACAAACCGCATCCGGAGACATTCCTGAAGTGCGCTGAACTGATGAAGGTATTACCCTCTGATTGTGAGGTGTTTGAAGACGGCGACCTGGGGATCGAGGCTGCAAGGAGAGCTGGTATGATCGCCACCGATGTAAGAACATGGTATGACTCGGGCTATTAGCAGAGTCGAAAGTCTGAAAGATTTGCGATTTGCGATTTGCGATTAAATCGACAATCGAAAATCTGAAATCGAAAATTCCTCTATTACTTATTGCCTGAACCGACTGAAGACTGCTGACTATTTTCATATGGACACCGAACTTATTATAACCCAAGATGGCTCCCACACTCTTTATGTGCCTTCCATTGACGAGCACTACCACTCGCATTTCGGTGCCCTGACTGAATCAAAACATATATTCATCAATGCAGGTCTGGCAAGCCTTTCCGGCGATACGGTCTCCATCCTTGAAGTCGGCTTCGGCACAGGACTCAATGCTCTTCTCACCGCACTCCATGCAGGTGAACATAATACCAGGATTAGTTATACCACCCTCGAAAAATACCCGCTTGACCCGTCAATTGTCCGGCAGCTTAATTACGGCCACCTAGCCGGAAAAAACGGACCGGAGCTCTTTGCAGCAATCCATGACACGCCTTGGGGATCAGTGGTAAACATCACAGAGTGGTTCTCGCTGAACAAAATACTAACAGACCTGACAACCGATGACCTCCGGGGAATGTACGACCTGGTCTATTTTGACGCCTTCGGACCTGACAAGCAGCCTGAGATGTGGACCGGGGAGGTGTTGGGCAGGATTGCCGCCGTCACCCGTTCCGGGTCGGTCTTTGTAACATACTCGGCAAAGGGAAGCCTGAAGCGTTTACTGAGGACATTTGGGTTTGAAGTCACCCTCCTCCCGGGCCCTCCGGGAAAAAGGGTGATAACAAGAGCGGTGAAGAGATGAATTGTGGTATATTTGCGCCACTGAAAAACACGTGGAGAGGTTGCATGCAACATCCCTGCCGGAAAACTTAAAACTGAAAATATGAAACTTGTTAAAATGATTTTGGTCGTGGCTCTGTCTGCCGTGACAATCCTTACCGCAACAGCTCAGAAATCAAAACTTGCCACCTCCGAAGACTCACTTTCCTATGCACTCGGCGTGGCAAACTATCAATACTATGTGTCTGACAGCATCAACATCAGCACAAAGATGTTCACCAGGGGGATGACGGATGCATCTAAGGATAAGGCTCTTATGAATGACACTACTGCCAGCGCCTTTATTGTCAGTTACATGCAAAAACGTCAGAACGCGGTGCTCATGGCTGAATACAGTCAGCAGATCGAGGCTGCAAAGGCGTGGCTGATCGAAAACAGTAAAAAAGAGGGGGTAGTCACTCTTCCGAACGGACTCCAGTATAAAATAATCACGGCTGGCACGGGTTCAACACCGGGGCCGGAAGATGTAGTAAAGGTGCACTATACGGGCACCACCATTGACGGAACGAAGTTCGACTCCTCGCTTGACCGCGGCGAACCCGCACAGTTCAGGGTGAACAACGTGATCAGGGGATGGGTTGAAGGATTGCAGCTCATGCAGGAAGGCACTAAAATGATGCTCTATATTCCTTACGATCTTGCCTACGGTGAGAGGGGTGCGGGTAATATCATCAAGCCTTTTGAAACACTCATCTTTGAAGTTGAGCTGATTGAGGTAATAAAAGAGTAGCAATACCCTCTGATTGACTTTCAAAACATTATCTTTGCCAAAATTTAATTAAAACAGATACAATGAAAATCAAAGGTTTAGTAATCTTCGCTGTGATAGCAGCCGTAATCGCAACCTCATGCAACACCCAGTCGGGAATCTCAAGTGCGAAAGTCAGGAGTGCAGAAGACTCTCTCGCCTATTCACTTGGCATTGCAAGCTATTTCTATTATATGAGTGACAGCGTTGACATTGACCCTGTCCTTTTTGCCAAGGGGATGATCGACTCCAGGAAGGGAAAGAACACTCTTGATGAAACCAGCGCCCAGGGATATGTTATGACATATATGCAGAACAGGCAGGCAGCAAGGATGAAAGCGATGTACAGCAAGAACATCGACGATGGTGAAAAATTCCTTGCTGATAATAAGAAACGTGACGGCGTTCAGGAGACACCCAGTGGCCTTCAGTACGAGGTTATAACGTTGGGTACTGGAGACAAGCCAACTCCCACGGATGTTGTAAAGGTGCACTATACCGGAACTCTTCTTGACAGTACCACATTTGACTCCTCAGTTGAACGTGGTGAACCTGTTGAATTTGGAGTAAACCAGGTCATTCAGGGATGGCAGGAAGGCATCCAGCTCATGCCGGCAGGTTCGAAATTCAAGTTTTACATTCCCTACGAACTGGGTTATGGTGAGCCCGGTACCGGTCCGGTTCCTCCCTATTCAACACTGGTATTTGAGGTTGAGTTGCTCGAAATCGTAAAACAATGAGGTTTGCCGAGATACATACCTCCAAAGGGGTAATAAAGGCACATCTGTATGATGACGATGCTCCCGGCACTGTTGAGAACTTCGTGACACTGGCCGGAAAGGGGTTTTATGAAGGACTGGCATTTCACAGGGTCATTCCTGACTTCGTCATCCAGGGCGGATGCCCGTTCTCGAAAGACATGGCTGACCCGCGAGTCGGTACGGGCGGACCGGGATACAAGATCAAATGTGAGCTTACCGGTAACAAACAGTACCATGACCGCGGTGTCCTCTCCATGGCTCATGCCGGGAAAGACACCGGCGGCTCGCAATTCTTCATCTGCCACTCAAGGTCAAACACGAAACATCTTGACGGAAAACATACCTGTTTCGGTAAAGTTGTTGAAGGAGACGAGGTGATTGATCTTATCAGGGCCGGTGACGGCATTGACAAGATAGTCATAACAGAGACAGAATAATGGAATATCAGATTACAGGCAAGGTTGCCGAGGTCTACCCCGTCAACAGGGTCAATGAGCGCTTCCGCAAGCGTGAGTTCGTCATTGAACACAAGGATAGCGGAAGTGGTCAGGCTTATGTCGACTTCATCAAGTTCCAGCTCACACAGGACAAATGCGAGATCATTGATGAATCATGGCTGAGGCAGGATGTGACAGTCACCTTTAATATAAAGGGTAACCGGTG
This sequence comes from uncultured Rikenella sp., assembly GCA_964455705.1. Lineage (GTDB taxonomy): Bacteria > Bacteroidota > Bacteroidia > Bacteroidales > VadinHA17 > SR-FBR-E99. The sequence continues at coordinate 69,932 of CAYVYM010000006.1, read as the reverse complement.
GGAGAAGAACGGGATGGTAAATTACATAACCAACCTTAATGCCCTCTCGGTTACGCGTGGCATCACCGTAGCGGAGAACGGCCAACAGGCTATCCGCAATCCGACGCTTGAGGATGCCCCCTCACCCAACCCCGAGCTGGATGACCTGCCGTTCTGAATTTCATTGAAAGGATTTTGAAATGCCATATCCGGTGCGGGTATGGCATTTTTCTATTATGTATTTCATCTACAATACTTTATGGTCTACGACCAACATGTTCTTGTAACAATCTTCTTCTACCATAATGGATGCCCTACGGGCAACCTTACCGCGTAGCGGTTATAGTATTGTAGCACATACATGGTGATTTGATCCATACCCCGAAGGGGTTATGGTATTGTAGCCGAAATCGCAAATCGAAAATCGCAATTCGCAAATAACTATATTTGGGCAACACAAAACATAACTATGACCTCAGACCACCCTCAACCCAACCCCCTCCTGCAGGAGTGGAACACCCCTTTCATCGTTCCCCCCTTTGACCTGATCAGGCCGGAACATTTCAAGCCGGCGGTTGAGCACGCCATTGAGGTCGCCCGCAAGCAGATAGATGAGATCGTGTCATGCACTGAAGAACCCGGATTTGAGAACTGCATCGAAACGCTCGAACAGGCAGGGGGGCTGCTGAACCGTATTACTCCCATTCTCTTTAACCTCAACAGCTCCGACACCACTCCGGAGTTGCAGGCTGCTGCCAGGGAGATCTCTCCCCTCCTGACCAGCTTCGCCAATGACATCAGCCTCAATCCTGAACTCTTCAGAAAAGTCAGGGATGTCTATGAAAAAAGAGAAAGCCTGAACCTTGACCCTGAACAGTATATTCTGCTCGATCGCAAGTACAAGGGATTTGTCAGAGGCGGGGCAGCTCTCTCCGGGGAGGATAAGGATAAATTCAGGACAATCACTGTGGAATTGGCGACCCTGTCACTTCAGTTCGAGGAGAATGTGCTGGCGGAGACCAACGATTTTACCCTTCACCTCACTACCGAAGAGGAGATGGCAGGACTTCCAGAAGGGGTACGTCAGGCAGCTGCAGTACTGGCCCGTGAGAAGAGCATGGAGGGTTGGCTCTTTACCCTGCACGCACCGAGCTATGTCCCATTCATGCAATACTCCGGTCGCCGTGATCTCAGGGAGAAGATCTTCAGGGCATACGCTATCCGATCATTCAGGGGGAATGAACATGATAACAGGGCTCTTGTGACACGTATCGCCGATCTGCGTCTGCAGCTGGCGCAACTGCTTGGGTTCGACAATTATGCATCATACGCGCTCGAGGACCGGATGGCCTCCAAACCCTCAGAGGTGAACAGCTTTCTTGATAACCTCCTTAAGGCTTCAGCACCAGCCGCCAGACGTGACCATGACGATATTGAAGAGTATGCCCGCAAACTGGGACACCAGGGCAGAGTGGAGCGCTGGGACTGGGCTTACTGGTCAGAGAAGCTGAGACTTGAACGGTACAATATTGATGACGAAGCGCTGCGCCCATACATGCCACTTGAAAAGGTAAAAGAGGCAGTACTGGGACTGGCGACAAAGCTTTACGGACTCACATTCACTGGGAACAGCGCGATACCTGTTTATAATCCTGAAGTCACGGCTTATGAGGTCCATGACGGGGATAAGGGCATTATTGCCATCCTGATGCTTGATTTCCACCCGCGCAAGGGTAAGGGTGGCGGTGCATGGATGACAGGCTTCCGTGAGCAGAGCAGGGAGAATGGCACCAGGGTCATCCCGGTGGTCTCACTGGTGATGAATTTCACCCGCGAGACGCCGGAGAGGCCGTCACTCCTCTCACACAGCGAGATGAACACCTTCCTGCATGAGTTCGGACATGCGTTGCACGGAATGCTGTCAGATTGCTCATATGAAAGCCTCTCCGGCACCAATGTGAAGCGCGACTTCGTTGAACTGCCGTCGCAGATAATGGAGAACTGGGCGTGGGAGAAAGAGTGGCTCGACTCATGGGCCTCGCATTACCGGACAGGGGAGAAAATTCCGGACGAAATACTTGTCAGACTTAAGGAATCACTCACTTACAACGAGGGTTATTCATGCATGAGGCAGCTCAGCTTTGGTCTGCTTGACATGGCATGGCACACGCTTTCAGAGCCATTCACGGGTGATATTGTGGCATTTGAGCGCACGGCGATGGCCCCGGCTGACATCCTGCCTCCTGCCGACGGTACGTGCATGAGTGTCTCATTTGCCCATCTCTTCTCAGGAGGCTATGCAGCAGGATATTACGGCTACAAGTGGGCCGAGGTGCTCGATGCCGATGCCTATAGCCTCTTCAGGGAGAGAGGCATCTTTGACCGGGAGACGGCAGACTCATTCAGACGCAACATACTTGAAAAGGGAGGCAGCCGTGAACCAGATGTGCTCTACCGCGACTTCCGCGGCCGTGAACCCTCAATTGATGCCCTCATTGAGAGAAGCGGATTCAAAAAACTGTAAATATCACCACCAGTTTCTGACCGCATTATCATTGCTGATCAATTTCCGCAACGAGTAAAAGGGGTGCCATTGTTTAATGGCACCCCTTTTAGCAATTATGTAATTCTTATACTGACTATTCTTTATCCCACCATACGGGATCACTCCAGATAGCATCCTCCATAGCTAACGGGTTGGACAGCATAAGCTGCTCATTGTTATAGTTGCTCTCGTGCGGACTCTGACTGAAACGACGGAACCAGTATGTCGGGTCAGCCGGACTCGTTCCGGTCATGATATTTGTTGCAGTAAACTCGAAAGGTCTCTTGTAGTCTCTGTATACAACACCAAAGCTGCCAATATTACCTGCGCTGTAGTTGAAACGGCGCATATCATTCCAGTTTTGCAAATTAAGGCCCATGGATATGGTTTTCTGCTGCATAATATCAGCCATTGTTAACGAGGCAGCATTCTGCACTACAGCGGCACTGGCCATATAGGCGGCAATATCTGCCTCATCCATTGGCATCTGATCCGGATTGATGGTGCCGGCTGACTGCCATTCACCGAGTTTGATCTGCATGCGGTCGAAGTGTGCCTGGATACCTGCCCTGTATGCAGTAAATGCTTCCGGGGCATTACCCTGCCTGAGGTAGACCTCAGCCTTGATAAAGCACATTTCGGAATAGGTCAGGATATCAGAATCAGAGTCAGGTCTGGCATAGAAGGTCCCGGTTCCTGCCACTGCAGGCTGGCCTGCTGTAGGATAGTAGTACATATCTGTAACTGATACCCCGCTGGTTGACATACTGTTGGCCCTCATGTTGACATAAATGGTATCTCCGGCCCTCTTGTGGTTTGCATTATTAATATAGAAAGAACCCCTCGGATATGTCACAGTAACACTCGTGCCAGTTATTGTATAGGAATGAGGGATTGATGCAATGAAATTTGCTCTCTCTGTATCATCGGCAATAGTATATGTGTAAAGCCTCTCGGCAGTGTTGTATGAGGCACCAAGAGGTCCACCGTTAAGACGGATATCAGAATTCATCATATCGACACCAACATCCCTTAACCACTCATGGCTTATTATATCTCCTGATGAGTTAAGGACAGTATTCGTCATCGTGGCAGGCAGAAGTTTGGGCATGCGCGGATCTATAACACCTGAACCGCCTGTGAAGCTGTTGGTTAACAGATCGGCGTACCATCTGGTTGCCCGCTGGCCTGTTCCGTATGCAGCTGAATTCCATGTGGAGTTTGTCTGATACGGGTCCGCGACAGTAAAGTTAAGGGCGTCACCTTCAACATTGTAATGCTTCATACTAGTATTGTCAGCATTTGACTGGGGTGCATTTTGAAGAGCTGCCAGTACAGCTGCAGGATCATAAATTGATTTCTTAGATACCTGTAGCAGATAGCGCGCCTTGAGGCCGTAGCATAATTTGATCCATTTGTTAACATCGCCTCCATTCCAGGTATCTCCTTCCGCAAGGGCCGGAGCGCCTGGTTCCTGAGCTTGTCCGAAGAACTCAATGGCTTTATCGAGGTCTGCCAGACATCCGTTGTAAATGGCATCTCCCTGATCATAAGCAGGATTGTACTTCCCTGTCATTGCTTCTGTGTAAGGCATCTCACCATGAAGATCAAGCATCATCATAAAGCCCATAGCCTTAATACAGTGTGCAGCCCCCAAATAGTGATAGGCACCTGCCTCTTCAGCCCTGGCAATCAGAGGATTCAGGTTAACTGCTGCGCCAAGGAACCAGTTCTGATATATTGTTGTGCAGCTGCTCTGAAGCGGATTCCATGCGGCGAGTCTGCCGTTTGCAGCAGTAGCCGAACTCTGGGTCAGTATCCCTGCAATTGTACTGGTACGCATATTTGCTGTACCCCATGCATACATATAATAGTGCTGTATCCATGGAAGCCTGATCTCCGGGGTTGCACTCAGGTCATTTGGATTATCAGGGTCAACGTTGACATCCAGCCACTTCTCACAAGAGGACGAACCTAAAAGAAAGGCCAGAGTTAAAGTGATATAGAATATCTTTTTCATAGTCATATCTTATTAAATCCGTTATTAAAATGTTGCATTGAGGCCAAATGTGATACTCCTGGTTGCAGGCACACCGGCATAGTCGATACCCATCGAGCCAGATCCTCCCGTTCCTGATCCGGATACACTGACCTCCGGATCCATGCCCTTATAGTTGGTCCACAAGAACAGGTTATACCCTGCTACGGATGCTGATAAGCCTTTAATGAAAGTCCCGTTTCCAAGCAGTTCAGTAAAGTCATACGAAAGCGCCATTGAGCGGAGTCTCAGCCAGTTGGTGCTGGTCATGAAATTGTATGCGTTTCTGGCATAATTATTCGCCCAATATTGCTGTATCATATATTCACCGGAACGTGAAGCTCCGTTAACTACATATGTTTGTCCGGCCTCATAGGTATATGTGAGGGGTTCTCCGGTTGCTTTTGAAACACCTGAAACGGTAACCGATTCACGGTCGAGTGTCCTTGTACTCAATCCATTCACTGTCAGATAATATTCAGTTCCGTTGTAAATGTCACCTCCTTTTCTGATATCGAACAGGAAAGAGAAGTTGAGGTTCTTATAACTTAAGTTGTTGTTCAGACCTCCGATGAAATCAGGTTCACGATTCCCGATAACGTTTGTTTCTACATTAGTTGGTGCATATAAGCCTGTGGCTTCATCAACGATATACCTTCCATCAGGGATTTCATTTCCATCCTCATCCTTCTCCCTGGTCCAGTAATCACCGGTAAGGCCAAGGAAGTATCCACCGTTAGGAACGGAAGCAGCTTTTACCCCACCAATCTGAACATCGGTAACATAAAACAATCCGACACCAGGAAGGAAATCCCCCAGTGTGCCGCGGTTCCCTGAAAGATTCAGTGTCACATCCCAGGTAAAGTTCTGGTTCCTGACGGGAGTTGCATTAATTGAAAGCTCCATGCCCTTGTTGTGCACCGAACCGCTGTTCAATGTCAGAAAGATAAAACCGGTTGACTGGGCAAGGCGCGGACTTGCCAGCTGGTTTTTGGTTATACTGCTATAGTATGTAAAATCCAGCCCAAGCCTTCCCTGAAGGAATTGCAGTTCTGTACCTAACTCGGTAGATGTCTGGATTTCAGGAACAAGGTTCGGACTGCCACCTGTCCAACTGTTACCAGTGCCAACAAACTGGGCGCTGACAATCTGAGGTGCCCAGAGATAAGTGTTTGTGGCATAGGCATCGGCATCCTTACCAACCTGCGCCCATGATGCGCGGAGCTTCCCGAATGAAAGAATGTCATTCTTTGGGAGCAGCTCCGTGAATACAAGACTACCCGATACTGACGAATAAAAGTATGATCTGTTCTCTATCGGAAGAGTTGACGACCAGTCATTTCTTCCTGTCACAGTCAGATAAGCAATGCTTTTGTAGGAGGCACGGAATTCACCGAACGCACCTAACAGACGTTTTGTAACATTCCTTTCCGTAAAAAACTTCTGTTCATTGACGATGTTTGCAAAGCTGACAGTCCCTGCAGTTGAAAAACCATATCCCCAGATTGTCCGCAGGACTCTGTTGGTGCTTTCCAGAGAATGTCCCAATAACAGGTTCAGATCAATGTCACCGAGCTTCTTATTAAAGTTAAGCATCAGGTTTGATGTGACGAATTGATAATCCACACTGCTCTTGCTGAGGCGTCCATCCTGATACCTCTCCAGGACAGCTCCACCGGGAGCAATGTAAGTGTATGCACCACTGTTATAGCTATCATAGCCGACACGGTATAGTACATTGAACCAGTCGGTCAGGTCAAGAGAGGCATTAATGCCCCCGGTAAAACGGTTCACCTTGTCTGTCAGTTCGTTTTTGTTGATAATCCAGTATGGATTCTCAACATCGTTCGCAAGTTCCTGCAGACCTTCGAACATCCTGTATTTTGTTCCGTCGTCGTTCAGGTACCTGGTTATATCATCACCTCGCGACCACCCGTACAAGGCAGTCATGGTCCCGTTACCACCGCCATTGTATAATCCGGCTGAGGTAAGAGTCTTGACGGTATTTGAAAGGGAGTAGGCGGCATTCGCACCTACAGTCAGCTTCCCGTATCTCTGTTCGCCGTTGAAACGGAAGGTGGTTTTATCATATCCGGTCAGAGGGACAACGCCTGTCTGATCAAAATTGGAGACCGACAGGTAAAAGCTGTTGCTCTGACTTCCGCCGGAGATACTCAGGCTGTTGTCGAATACATTTCCACCCTGGAAGAAACCACCAACGTTGTCATAAACAGTTCCGGTTATAGGATTGCCCCATGATTGGGTGGTGTAATCACTGAAGACGCCTGCCTGGTTATAGAATCCTCTTCCGTATACACCCTGCAGCTCAGGCAGGATACCTGTCCAGGAGTATGAGTATTTGGAGCTGAAATCTACTTTTACAGGACCAGCACTGCCTTTCTTTGTAGTAATGATCACCACTCCGTCTGCTGCACGCGAGCCGTAAAGAGCAGAGGCTGCGGCACCCTTAAGGATAGACATGCTTTCGATATCATCAGGGTTGATATCCATCACACGGTTACCAAATGATGTATTCACCTTGGTTACACCGTCTGTTCCCGAGTTGCCGCTGTTCACAGTGGAGTTGTCGTAAATGATGCCGTCAACCACGAACAACGGCTGGTTGTCACGCGACTCACTCGCCGAGTTGCCTCCGCGGATGATAATGGTTGAACCCGCCCCGGCTGATCCGCTTGACTGTGTGATATTTACCCCTGCAACTTTACCTGCCAGAGAGTTGATCACGTTCGTCTGTTTGTTCCTCATGATCTCATCGCTCTTCAGATCCTGGACAGAATAGCCAAGGGCCTTCTTCTCCTTCTCTATACCCAGGGCAGTAACCACCACCTCCTCAACAGCGATTGCCGATTCGGCCATAGTAACATTGATGACTGTTCTGTTGTTGATCGGGATTCTCTGGTTTTCCAGACCTATTGCAGAAAAGAGAAGAACTGCATTGGCCGGGGCATCAATGGCATAGGTACCGTCATTCAGTGTTGCCACACCGGTGGTGGTACCCTCGATTATTACCGTTACACCTATTGCAGGCAGGCCGGTATTGTCAACCACCCTGCCGGTAACTCGTATGTTCTGAGCTACCAGGGTTCCCGAAACGAGAACCATGGCGATCACCGAAAGCATAATTCGCTTACGCCATTCGGTTAATTTTTGTAAACCATGCATAAATTAAGATTTTAGGTTAGTATTTAGTAATAGGTAAAACAATACAACAGACTTACTCATATTATGTTTATCAATTAAGCAAGTTTCCATGATTTATCCCAGGAAAAATAACAAACTCACACTTCCGCATCTATTCATTTTCCATGGCCAAGATACATAATTCATAATACAAATTATTGGGTTTAATTGTGCTTTTTTTGTTTTCTCCTTCCGGAGGCATAAGCGGCTCATCCAAAAAAGCAGCTCCCCGATGGGAGGTCTCCTCTGGAGAAGCGGATTTAAAACCGTGAAGAGCCTTGAGTTATCTTACTATTCCTGTATTGAATCGTAAATAGCCTGGAGTATTTCAGACCTGATATTCAGATCGTACAAACGCGAGTTGTTTCTTGTAGGATAAACCCTGTTGCTAAGGAAAACATAAGAAATTTCATAAACCGGATCAACCCATACAAATGTACCTGTGTAGCCTGAGTGTCCAAAGCTTTCAGGAGAGGCTCCTCTTGTAGGATAAGATTCCCGCTGAGTGAGTTCAGAATTATTAAGCAGTGGTTTGTCAAACCCAAGACCCCTACGGTTATTATTCTCCGGAAATTGCACACTTGTATATTCTTCCATCACATCCCTTCCAATAATTTGCTCTCCTCCATAATCGCCCATTCTACGATAAAGCTCCATTAGCTTTAAGAGGTCATTCGCTGTGGTAAATAATCCTGCATGTCCCGATATACCCCCGAGCATTCCTGCTGTTTCATCATGCACGGTCCCAACTAACTGTTGTTTCCTGAAAAGAGAGTCATATTCAGTGGGGACAATCCTGCTTAAAGGGTATTTCAAATAAGGGTTAAATCCCAGGTCGTAGGCCCCAATCTTTTTATAAATATTTGTTGTCACATAATTATGCCAATGCTCTCCGGTTATTGTCTCAATAATTTCCGGGGTAATAATAAATGTGAGATCTGTATAGTTATATTTCTTTTCTCCCAGTTTTCTTTTTTTCATTTCAGAAAACATCTTTTTGCGGAAATTCTTGTGGAGATAAATATTGTGCGCGACCTTAACCGGATATCTCTTTGAAAAATCATTACTCAGGGTGTGCCATTTAAACCTGCCGTCTTCTTTAATTGTTTTTCGCCAGAATGATACTCCGGTTAATCCCGCCTGATGGGCAAATATGTCCCTCATTATAAGATCACCTTTATTTGAACGCTGGTAATAAGGAAGATAGCTGCCCAGCGTTTTGTCAGGAGAAAACTTTCCTTCAGTATCAAGCAGCATAAACCCTGGCAAAGATGAAGACACCTTGGTTACTGAAGCCAGATCAAACAGATCATCTTCCTTAACCAGCACTCTTTTGTCGTAAGTATGGTAGCCATAGCTTTTCTGAAAAATAACCATCCCTTTATGGGCTATAATAATCTCACATCCCGGATATGCTTTTGCCGCCAAACCGATACTGACAATTGAATCAATCCTGTTCCCAAGAAACTCCGAAGAAATGCCGACGCTTTCAGGAATGCCATATTGAAGTCTTAAATTGCCCGGGGTGATAATTCCGTAGCCAGAGGGCCATTTTTCGTTAATCGTTACAGGCAAAACACCACGTGCTCCAATGCCTCCGAAAATTAGCTGAGGAGCCAGATCTTCATTGTAATCGTTCTCCTGATAGGCAAGAATTAGTGCATCAGAAGAACTAAGCGATTCTATTTTATCAATACCATAAGGATTTCCGAACCATGTAATTATTGTCTTGTTGTTTGCAACAAGCTTATTTATAAAACTTTCTACACCTGGTTCTATTCCGAATCCCCGGTACGGACGTTGGTCGAGACCAAATACTCCGGTAATAACTATATCATAATCTGATAGTTTAGATAGCAGGTCGTCAGGGTTAGTTGTATCAGATGGATTAAAGAAGAAATTATCTGCAGGGATATATGTGGCAATTCTTTGCTGAAAAAGTGAAGGATACTTCCTGTTTATAGCCAATGTGGCAATACTGGTATTATCGAGGTTCTTAAGCGGCAGTATATTTTTATCATTCTTCAGCACTGTCATCGCATTTGCATATAGTTCACGTATTAATGCTTTTGTTGACATAGGCGAAAGATCTCTGTCAATATTTTCAGTGCTGACCGGCTGTATTTTATTCAGTCCTGCCCAGTATTTTACAGCAAGTATTTTTCTGACTTTAAGGGCAATATCTTCACTTGTGAGTTTTTGGGCAGCTATAAACTTTTTTGTTTCTTTAATTGCGCCTTCAACGTCTGTAACAAATTCGATAACATCATTCCCGGCTTCAAGAGCTTTGGCGTTGGCTTCGCCCTGATTAAAATATTTTGTTATGCTCTTCATATTCATTGCGTCAGTTATGATCAGTCCCTTGAATCCCAACTCATTCTTAAGCAGATCTGTTATGATAATCTGCGACAGGGTGGCGGGTAGAGAGGTTGTGGTATCGAGCGAGGGGAGATTAAGGTGAGCCGTCATTATGCTTCCGGCACCTTCCTCTATCAGCCTTCGGAAAGGAAACATCTCTATACTGTCGAGCTGTGTCCTTGAATATGATATAAGAGGCAGATCAAGATGGGAATCAACATTAGTAACGCCATGGCCGGGAAAATGCTTTGCACTTCCAATAATTCCATTATCCTGCATTCCTTTCAGATACATTGCAGTCTTGTCTGCAACATTTACCCGAACTTCTCCGAATGAACGGTAGTTGATCACAGGATTTTGAGGGTTGATATTTATATCTGCAACAGGGGCCAGGTTAACATGAACACCAAGTCTTCTGAGCTGAGACGCGACTACTGTACCAAATTCATAAATCAGTGAATCATTTTCTATAGCTCCCAGTGTCATCTGATACGGAAATTTTTCAACACCTGTGAGTCTCATTCCAACACCCCATTCAGCATCAATTGATATTATCAAAGGCACCCTGGATATTTTCTGGTAGAAATTTGTCAGTTCAGCCTGTTTTTCAGGAGTGCCCTGAAAGAAGACAACACCTCCGATTCCATATTTTTCAATAATATTGCTCATCTCAACTGCATGCGATACATCCTTGTTGGACCAGCCGGCAACCCAAATACATTGTGCTATCTGCTGATCAAGCGTCAGCGTATTTAATACTGAATCAACCCACGGATGATCCATATACTGCAAGAAAGGAGGATCTTTTGGCTGCGACTTTAACACAGAAGCATAAACCAGTGTACAAAGAGTAATTGCTAGGATTGAAGAAAATCTTTTTAATGCCATAACATAAAGTATTTCTTAAGTATTTAAATTGAATTTTTTGAGCCTGGTTCTATCCGGTTTGTAATGGTGGTATACTAAAGCAGCATACAATACTTTGTGAAGCTCAAAGAACAATTCAACTTATTCATTTTCAGTGAAATATTAACGCATCATTAATGACTAAAAAGCGAGATTCTTTTTGGACACTTCTACATCATCTGAATTCGGATATGCCTGATAAAGCACAAAACTGCCTTTATCATCACGAAGGGGGAGTATTATTTTCTTATTGCCCCCCTGTTTTACTTGTACTTCGTCCCAATCGGAAGGCACATAGGTTTTTAGGGTTAACGGAATGTTATACATTGCTTTATCGAGCGAATGCGAAATGTTTACTGTTATCTTTCTTGAATTTCCTACAGATTTAATATCTGAATTCTTTCTTTCACGCATATATTTTGTCACATCAGCAAACGTAGCTATCCAGATATCCTTTTCTTTGGATTTAATATATTTGAAATACTCATCATACAACTCGCTGGGAATAGCTTCCCATCCTATACTGTCAACACCATGGAATACAAGTACAAGCCAGATATTGTCATGAGTGGCAGTTGTATCAATCCATGATTTCATCAACTCTGGAGTATACTTAGTACGTGCTCCGCGTTGCCACTGAACATATTCCATATTTGAAGAACCTGGATTTTTACGGCTTCCGCGGTTAAGCTCTTCCAGATATTGTTCAGGCATTCTGTTCCTCGAAGCAGGATATGTTTTATATGTATATTCCATTACTCGTTCATTTTCAGTGCCGTAAGGACATTCTACCGAAAATACATATTCGAGGCTAAGTTGGTTACGAATTTCTTCTGCGCTCTTTTCAAGCTCATAAAGCATATTCGCCTCATCTAAGGCAGCCATATTTGGATGTGTAATCGTATGACCTGCAAACTCATGACCCTGCGTGGCATATAACCTGATGTCATCCCATGTAACACCCAGGCCCACTAATAGATCCGGATTGATAGAATGTCCAGGCTCGAACTCCCCATTTCGTACTTTTTCATAAAACTCGTCAATGATAATATAAGCTTCTTCGAACATCTCTTTTTCGATTAGATTCCCGGCTGTGTGCTGGTAGTCAAGAGTACCCGCATAGCCGAGGAATGGCGCTGCCGAGGACCGCTCCAATAAATTATCTTCATTGGTGGGTATTGTTGCTGTCTCTTTGATAATTGTATCTACCGAACGGCCAATAAATCTTCCCTGGTATTGTGAGCCGGGTATTATCCCGGTAGTGATGAAAAATGTTCCGGGAAACTCTAGACTATTCATTATAGGCAAGACTTTACGGAATTGGTTTATTGTGCCGCCATCGAATGTAATTGATACAGCGCCTCTTTTCCCATATTGCCACTTGCAGATCTCGGTTTGCACAGTCGTGTTCTTTTGTGTTGAACATGCGCTTACCAGGGAAATACCAACACAGATCAAAAACACTCTCTTTAATATAATTGTAAAATTCATCATCATATATAAGTTTTGATTTCGATTACTATTTAAAGGTAATTAAACCCCAATACCAAGAGAATAAATTTGAACAGCAACCTGTCTTTGCAAAAGCCCTTTAGCTTCACTAAGTTCTTTTAACTTTTCGCCAGGCATCTGATACTCAGGACTCTCACCCTAAAGTTATCGCTCATGCCGGGCGCACAATAAGCAGAGACGCTGTATTTCAGCGTCTCTGCTATAACTAATCCTGGTTCTACTCCTTCCGGAGCTCTGGCACTGCTACCAGCCTGGCGTCTGAGTCAGCGTATAACCCTTCTCTGTGTACTGGGTTATCTGGTTCATACCAACAGGTGCAAGATAAACCCTGTCAGTGAATGCATCCCTTGGTGCAATGTTATCAGGGATATAGAATCCTACTATATCTGCGGCATTGGTGCCGTCATAGGTTATCACAACACCGTCACCGTCAAGAACCTTCAGTTTGTCTACCTTGGCCGGGATCAGCCACTCTGGATACTCATTCTGGAAATCAACCCATAGCCCCAGGTGTAGATCGGGATTTGTAGTGACATCCATATAACTGATCTTCTTCCAACGTTTGATATCGAGCAGACGTGAATGTTCATATACAAACTCCATTCTGCGCTCGCGGCGTATCTCCCAGATCAGTGGAGAGACATCGGCATCACGGTCAGGATCATCAGGAAGAGCGGCCAGGGTCATAGGAGCAGTTTTTTGTATCCCTTTGTCAATGGCAACTGCATCCAGCGGGCGATTGCGTATCGCGTTGATCGAAGCGTCAATATCTGCCTGAGTGACAGCCGCGCCACCCATCGAGGCTATTTCTGCCTTTGCCTCTATCCAGTTAAGGACAACCTCACCAAGCCTCATCACAGGGGCATCATTTGTATTGGTGTTCGAACCGTATTGAGGAGGATACGAACCACCATAATAGGTCGGGCCTATCCTGTCAATGAACTTGTCAGAGAGAAGTAATGTGCCAGCCTCTTTCATTGGCGTATCCCAGAAAGTGGCTTCAAAGCGTGGGTCGCGTGTTGCGATCATACTCGCAAAATCAAGCTTGTCTGCATCTGGCAGTGTCGATGACTGGTAAACCTGTCCGTCAGCACAGATGAATGACTTGGCAAGCCACAGGTTGCCTGCCTGCGGCTGACTTTCGGTTGTATTTGCATAGGATGCAATATGGTGTGTAACACCCAGGGCTGCATCGTAATGCCGATACATGATCACCTCTTTGTTGCCTGCCAGATCCTGCGATCCGAACAGGGATCGGAAATCGCTGGTGAATGTGTACTTGCCTGATTCCATAACGAGGTTCGCAGCATCCACCGCCAGTTGCAGATATTTCTGGGCTTTCTCAGTATTGTTCAGGTGGTATTTCTGCCATGTACCTTCGAAGAGCATGAACCTTGAAATAAATCCGGCTGCGATATACCTGTTAAGATACTGGGCATTCCCGTCAGCAAGGCGCATATTGGCCAGCACATAGACAAAATCATCATAGACTTTGTCCATGACAAGTGTCCTGCTGTCTCTGTCTTTGTAGAGCAGATCTGTTTCTGTATCGAGTATCACTTTGTCGTAGTAGGGCACATCACCGAACACACTGACCAGCCGGCTGTACTCATAACCCCTGAAGAAACGGGCCACGGCACTCCAGTGATTGTAGGCTTCGTCAGTGATTATTCCACCCTTCATTCCATCAATCCTTTCAAGGAAAAGGTTTGACTTTCTGACATGTGAAAAATTCCAGGATGGACCGGCATAGGTGATCATCATTGAAGGAGCTTCGCTTGTTGATGCTCTGGATGCAGGAGGCTGGGTCTCAAAGCCAATCTGTTTACCGGTCTGTGTTAAGTCATCGGAAAAGTAATATCCCCTCAAAGGTGCATAATCAACACCCCATGTATTGTTATAACCCACAAAGTAGTTAATATAGAACCCATGCGAAAAAAGGCGAAGATTATTTTCAGAAGTCCAGTAGTTCTGGTCGTTCATGGTAGTTAATGACGGTCTGTCGAGGAATTCCTCGCATCCGCTTAATACAAGAGCTACCGCAGCTATTATGATTAATTTTCTTTTCATAATTCTTAATTTTAGAAGTTAACCTGAAGACCGACCGAGGCGCTCTTGAAAGTAGGTACACCAACACCTGTACGACCCAGGTTATAGTTAGATGTATTCCACATGGAATATCCCTGTATCTCTTCGGGGTCAATAGGTATTGTACCCAGATGGTCAAACGTTAAGAAATTCTCAAGGGCGACATAAACGCGTAATCTGCTTATCATTATCTTCTTCGTCAGGTTTGCAGGTAATGTATAACCAAGAGTAATATTCTTCAGCCTCAGATATGCCATATTCAGCAAATACTTTGTCTGGGGCTGCATGTTAAGTGTCGTGCTGCTTCCGGCCTGATTGTAAGGACGCGGGTAGAAGGCATCGGTTCTGTCTTCTCTCCAGAAATCACCGGCAAAAGCCTGTGGCATGGCTCCATTTGAAGTATAGTACCCCGGGATAGCCAGGAATCCATCGCCCCAGACTTCACGTCTGCCGACGCCCTGTAAAAAGAATGAGAAATCTACTCCCCTGAAATCAAGGTCAGTACGGAACCCGTACATAAATCTCGGGGTTGAGTTGCCAATGATCTTGAGATCGCCATAGTCCGGATTTCCGTCTGCGTCTTCTATCAGCCTGTTTCCGGGATTGATGTATCCGTCGCCATTCTGATCAACGAATTTCACATCGCCGGGACCAAAATAGAAGTTACCTGCCTGCAGTCTTCCCTGTATCGCAACATTAGCCGGGTCGGAAAGCTGATTTATGGTATAATTGGCACTTCCTGTCTCATTGGGCACCGTAATCCTAATCAGGTTGCCTTCATTGTCATAGGCAAAGTCCCCTGCCTGGAAGAGCCGATCGGTTTCATAGCCCCAGATCTCACCATAGGTTTTCCCTACATACCATGAATCTATGCTCTTTGTTGAGCCGTATTCGGTGATAGTGGATACAGCGTCAGCAAGGGTTGCTGTAACTGTAATACCCAGTCCGTTCTCAAACCGGTAGTTGTAATCCAGTTGAAGTTCAATCCCGTGGGTGCGCAGTGATCCGAAGTTGCTCTGAGGTGCACCTGTACCGAATGTTGTCGGAAGACCCTCCTGAGGAACAATCATATTCCTTGTATCGCGTCTGAACCAGTCGAAAGTAACTCCAAAGTGGTTGCTCAGGAAACGGGCATCGACCCCCAGGTTAAGCGTTGTGATATCCTGCCATGTTACTGAAGCAGAAACAGACCCGGGAGTGGCGAACTGGTAAAGCTTGGCGCCTCCGAGCAACCACATGTTCTCTGAACCACCCATAGTGGGGATGTAGAGTGAGTTGGAAACTGACTGGTCCCCGATTGTACCCCATGACCCGCGAAACTTAAGAAGACTGAGTGCCGGCCTTGCCCAATCAAAAAACTCTTCCTCTGTAGCTATCCAGCCTGCGGAGAATGAGGGGAACCAGCGCCACTGAAGATGCGTTGGGAATTTTGAGGTTCCGTCATACCTGAGATTTGCTTCAATCAGGTATTTTTCCTTGAAATTGTAGTTGATGCGTCCGTAGAAGCCCAACTGTGACTCCCAATGTTCTCCGCCACTGGTGGTCTGTGTTCCGTATGCAAGGTCAAACTGTGGGTTATTGTAATCAATTAACTGGGTGGTCTGGGACCAGTTGTAAGCATACTCATAAGATACCCTGTTCATCCCCGCCATGAACCTGAACTGATGATCATCCATCACATTCAAGTCGTAAGTGGTGTAAAGGTTCGTAGTATTCCGCTGATCATTCTGAACACGACGGTAAACATGATCAGGATTACCTCCGGGCGATGTGTATGTCAACATATCCAGTTTAAATGCCGGCATTGCCCCGGGAGCAGTTGAAGAGACGACCTGACCGCTGTCGTCGACATATATTCTGTCACCGTTTTCATCATTCTTTGGAAGAGCTGCTCCCCAACTGTTGCGTGCCGTATACCTGGTACCCGGCCTTTTGTTGATGTATTCCAGGTTGGCATGTGTATAGTCGAAGTTAATACTCCAGTCCTTAACCGGAGTGATTACTAATCCACCGTTCACGCTTGTATAGTTATTCTCCATGAAGGCTGTGTTGGCAGCTTCCATTTCGTAATATGGGCTGCGGATCGGGTCTCCGTCTTCTGTGGTCATCGGATATGTAGGCGCCCAGCGGTAAAGATAGAGCCATGGGTCTGCCGTTGTAGAGTTGGTAGCATATGCATATCTTTTATTACGCTTTGAATATAATGCACCTGCTGTCACTCTGAGCCAGTCATTCACATCAGTTCCTACCCTGATCGATCCGTTATATCGTTTGAAATCGTCAATTTTTGCCGGCTTATTGATGCCAGTCTGGTCCAGGTAGCCAAGACCTATATTGTAATCTGTGTTTCCTGTTTTACCATTTACTGAGAAGTTATGCAACTGAGTCGGGGCCCACTCCTTTATCATATAATGATAAGGGTCATAAGTCCTTAGTCCGATTTTATAGTTGTTGGCATCAACATACCAGTCACGACCATAGAGCATCGGGTCATCAGGCTTGACAATATCCCCCCAATTCTCCTTCCACTCAACAGCTTTTTCATAGCCCTCACGAGTGACGTACCAGAATGCCCCGGCCACAGTACCTCCAACACGTTCAAGTGCTGCAAGGGTGTATTCCAGCGCGTCGAGACCTCCCATTTCCATTTTCTTTGAGATGTTCTGGAAAGAAAGGTTGCCATTGTAAGATACATTCACACCCTGATTTTTCGCACCCTTTTTTGTGGTTATCAGGATTACACCGAAGGCTGCCTTTGCACCGTAGATCGATGATGATGCTGCATCCTTCAGAACTGAGATCGACTCAATATCATCCGGGTTCAGCATCTGAATCGAGGGTATCTCAACGTTATCGACCAATATCAGAGGCGAAGATCCGCCCTGAAGTGAACCGATCTGACCGCGGATCTTCATGATCGGATCTGATCCTATCTCACCGCTGGGGATAACTATGCTGAGACCGGGCATTGTACCCTGCAGGCCACGACCGACATCAGCTATAGGCCTTGCCTCAAGTGTCTTTCCAACATTCACTGAAGAAACTGCGCCTGTCAGGTTAGCCCTTCTCTGGGTGCCATACCCGACGACCACTACTTCTTCAATAAACTCAACATCAGGACTCAAACTCACGTCAATCCTGTTGGCAGCGCCAACAGCTATCTCGTGTGATGCGTATCCAAGAGAGGTAAAGACTAGCACCTGTCCGGGAGAAACGCTGATCGAGAAGGAACCATTCAGATCAGTGCTTGTACCGATGGTGGTGTTCTGGATTATCACATTGACACCAGGCAACGTTTCACCCGTCGTGGCGTCTGTGACAGTCCCTGTCACGGTTTTAGGCTGAGCATAAATGCTTTGTGAAAGCATCAGTCCCAAAACCGCAAACAACATTAATAGTTTTGTTCTCATGTGATTGGATTTAGGGTTAAATAGTATGGATTAGGTTATATATGATAGTTGGAAAATTGGTTTCTGTCCCATAAGCAAGATACAAATTTCTTTGGTATGTTGTATTACAAGTTACCAATTTCTTTCTCGGCAAATCCAATCCCGGGGTTGCCGGGAAGTCCTGTTCTGTTAATAGTGTACTGAACAGGAGAAGGTTTTTCACCGGTGGAAACATCAAATGATTTCAATTCCTCCAGTGATTCATGAAGAGCATAACAGGCATCCTTGTAGCTTATTCCGCAGATGTCGGAAATAAGTCTTATTCCGCGGTCTTTCAGCTTCTTGTTTGTAACATCAACCCAGCTCATCCAGTTGCCCAGAACCCTGCCCATCACAACCATAGTTCCGGTGGAGACCGTATTCAGGACAATTTTGACTGCCAGCCGGTCCATAAGATTGAACACCGATTGTTGCGGTGAACAGGTGATCTTGTAACTGGCTGCCTCATCACAAGTTCCTATTATCATTGCAAACTTGGCCTGATACTTTTCTGCAGCTCTGTTGAAGGCAGCCTGATAATTTCCAAATTCGGGTCTGGATAGTTCTACCCGACTGATAACATTTACGGCAACATTAGGTTTTTTTGAGATCCGTGAGCTATCCTCTTCGTTGCCAATTTGAAATTTAAGGATTTGTGATAAATCCAAAGGAGGCGGGTCTGAAATGAGTGCCTGCGGAGCATTCATTTTCGTGTAAAGGTTCGCATCCCACTCCAGGCATCTTGGGGAACGCCCTAAAACGTTTACCCAGGCTTCAGGTGTTGGCAGAAGAGGATTCTTAACGAAAGCCCATGACGGCGGAGATACAGTGTCGTCATATTTCCTGAAAGGCGGCAACATGAAAGTTGGAGACCGTTCGGTAGTGTCAGTAAAAATATCGAGCATTAAAGTATTGCCATAATATGTCACAAGCCCGTTTTCCTGGTACGTGCTTTTCTCCATCAGGATATATTTACCGATGATCTCAGGGTTTTGTCCCGAGAGAATCTCACCGAGCATTTCATTATAAGCCTCAGCATAGTCTGTCTCTCTGATATTCAGCAATTCCAGCTCCTCCACGGAAAGCAGCTCCCTGAAATACTGACCTAAAATTGATTCAAGGGAAGCACCGGCAATAAGCTGTTCCGAGGTTGTTGCCTGCATTCTTGTAGAACCCGCAATTGCCATTGGTCCGCAGAACAGGTCCAGCACAGTCACCCTGGGATCTTCGATGGCTATCCTGGAGCGCTCAATATATTTGCAGAGAATGTCGGCAGGGTTATTGAACATTAGGAATACAAAAGCACCACGATCTGCAGCTTCAGCCAGGGTGCCAAGAACCGACGAGGTCTCCCCTCCTTCGGTAATGGCTATGAGAATATCTCCTTCAATAATGTTCAGTTCCCTGGCCTGCTGTCTTCCAAATTCCTGGTAATCCTCAAAATACTCCACAGCCCTGATGAGTGCATAATCGCCCCCGGTCATTATGCTGAATACGGAGTTCTCAACATGTTTTACCTTCTTATAGATATCCGGATATTTCTGATGCAAGTCTCTGAAAAAGCATCTCCAGAAAGACTCCAGAAGGATACTTAACCGGCCTGTGGCGCCGCAACCCGAAAATACTATCTTCTTCCCCTCAGAAATTGCCTTCACTCCGGCCTTTACAAGACTGGCATACTCCTTACTTCTGAAAATCCTTTGAGCCATGAGATATATATCCATGTCTACAGAGAGCAGGGTTTTCACTCCCTCACTGGTACTTTCAGCAAAAATTTTGTCAAGGTTGCGGGTCTTTGGATTCGCCTGCTCTGTAGGCAGCATACCAAGATGAAACTGTGTCTCATTATTCAGGAAGTGGTCAGCCTCCAGATGTGCTTTCTTATGCATCAATTATTCTCTTAATGTGAAAATGAAAAAGTATTGGAATTGATGTTAAACAGAATTTATCAGGTTGTTTTATTTGATGATGATTAATCGTCTTCTGCCAAGCAAGATATTAATATATATTTAAAGTTGTATTACAAATTCTCACTTTTCTTATCAATAATTCCAATACCGGGCCTGTCAGGAAGGCTGATTTTTCCGTCAACAACAGTCATGCCCTCATAAATATCATTGGCTATCAGAAGGTTACCATCAAGATCTGCCCAGTCGACCAGCGGTGAGAGCTGGGCGGCAGCCGAGACCGCGCATGAAGTTTCGGTCATACATCCTATCAAAACCTTCATATCCATCTGTCTGGCCATGGTTATCATCTTGTATGCCGCATGCATCCCGCCGCACTTCATGAGCTTGATGTTGATGCCGGAATATATTCCCTTCATCGACAGCAGCTGAGTGACAGTCTGAAGGGCTTCATCGGCAACGATGGGAATTTGGCTGCCCGCCGTGAGCCAGGCGATGTCATCAACCTGCTCCTTCGGCATGGGTTGCTCAATGAACAGAACATTTTTCTCTTTCAGATAGTGTGCCATCTCCATGGCATAGACCCTGTCTTTCCAGCCCTGATTCACATCGACGAATATCGGAACATCGGTCACTGACCTCACTGTCTCTATCATCTCCCTGTCGTTGTCGCGCCCCAGCTTGATCTTCAGCATTTTAAAGGCGCTGGCTTCGAGGGTCTTCTCACGCACCACGTCAGCGGTATCGATCCCAATTGTAAAGCTGGTCATCGGTGTCTTTGCCGGATTCAGCCCCCAGATCCTGAACCAGGGCTGTCCCAGAAGCTTGCCGGTAAGATCATGCAGGGCGATGTCAAGCGATGCCTTGGCTGCATAATTGCCTGGCATCACACCTTCTATATATGTAAGAATATCCTCAATGAGGAAGGGGTCACTGAACTGTTCCAGGTTCACCTTTGAGAGGAAATTCAAGACAGATTCATGACTCTCTCCCAGGTAAGGAGGCATTGAGGCCTCGCCGAAACCGGTGACACCGTCATACTCAATCGTGGTAAGGACCACCGGAGTGGTCGTTCTGGAGCTCGTAGCCACCGTGAAGACATGCCTGAGCTGAAGCTCATAAGGCCTGTAGCTGAGTTTCAAAACCCCGCTGCCACTTTTCACAGAACCTCTGTTTCTGCCTGTACCGTCGGCTTCAGGTGATGAACAGCCAACCATCATAGCCCCTGCCGCGAGGCCTCCGATCTTGATGAAATCTCTTTTTTTCATTGTCGTTTAAAAATACCAGCTGTGTTGTGAAACACGTTCCAGACCCTTGCCTTCGGTGAATCCTGTCACACGCCTGGCGCCCTGCAGTATCCGGAGCAGATTTTCGCTGTAGTTCGTTCTCGTTGAGTCGAAACTGTTGATTATCACCATCCCTGATCCTGATGCATGGATGAATTCAGTGTCTCCTATGAACATGCCTGTGTGAGTGATACTGTTACTGACACTGCCGAAATAGAGGAGGTCTCCGGGAGCCAGCGACTCACCCGGCTTCTCTATACTTACCTCGTCACCGTACCTGAACTGCCCTGATGCATCACGGGTCATAATTACACCGCCATAATAATATATCATCTTTGTGTAGCCGCTGCAATCCACCCCCTTGGTCGAGGTTCCGCCCCACAGGTATGGTGTGCCCATAAATGACCTGGCAAAACGAATCAGCCCCTGCGGTTTAGTGCCGGCGGTCTCAGCCCATGTTCTAAACCCGGCCGCTTCACTCTTCTTAACCTCGCCGGTCCTTCCGTCAGGCAGGACAACAGTCCATTTGTCACTGCGTGTGCCGTTTATGACAAGGATCGCCCCGAAGGACACGTCCGAAACGGTCTCACCCCTGCTGTCGGTTATCACCCCGGCGTACCCGAGATAGATCACCCTGTCACTGCCCTTCCACGCGGCCATCTCATCGTCAGTCAGTTCGACCACCGTACTTCTGACCCACCCGATATAGGAATCAGGCGTCTGCACCAACAGCCATCCCCCACGATGGTTGAGTATCTTTACAGGTGTGCCCATAAGAGCCTGGGTAACCAACTCGGCTGTGTGAGAAGGCCGGCTTCGTATGTTGCAAACGCTGACCGATACCAGCCCCCAGGGCCTTGCCACAACCGCAGGGTCAGGCAACACGATGATACTGTCAGTGAAAGTGTAACCCGATTTGCCAAGCATTGCAAGGATCTCTTCCTTTGCCTTCGGCAGGTCCGTTTCGCCTTTGACGATAATGCTTTTTCCCTCTCCCATTGAGAGTTTTACGTCACACAGGGCTTCTGCGTGCTGGGGAACCATGACAGCTGCGATCGAATCAAGCTGTTCCTGCAGATCGGCAGGAACCTCTTTTTTCTGACATCCGGCGAGCTGAATCACACATAATAAGAGGATAAGGTAGCTGAAGTGTTTCATGAAAGTTGTATTACATCTTACAAATCCAAAATTAAATATTAATAACATTCAAGTCAATAGTTAAATGAATTAATTTAATTTGTAATACAATTTTTTTAAGTTCGGAGTGAACTAAAGTGAGCCAGAGTGCTTAATGTCAAAAGTTATATAAATTATCGGGAGATGAATACAATTAGCAAAAAAGTGGCAAGGATCGGGATGGCAGTTATCCTGACGGTGGCAGTTACCGGAGTAATGAGCGGGCAGTCCGTAGAGACAGGCCTGGAAAACCTGATGAAGAGCAACTTTGAGATTCTGAAGGGCAAAAAAGTTGGCCTGGTAACCAATCCTACCGGTGTCGACAGCCGGCTCATATCAACGGCAGACATTCTCTTTAATGCACCGGATATGAAACTTGTTGCGCTGTACGGACCTGAACACGGCGTGAGAGGTGAGTTCACCGCTGGTGAACACATTACATCAGAGACAGACCCGTCAACCGGCCTTCCCGTGTACAGTCTCTACGGAAAGACTCGCAAACCAACGAAAGAGATGCTGAAGGATATAGATATCCTTGTGTATGATATCCAGGACATCGGCTCCAGGTCATATACCTATATTAGTACCCTCGGGCTGCTGATGGAGGCGGCCGCGGAGAACAGCATTCCCGTCGTGGTGCTTGACAGACCCAATCCTCTCGGAGGGATCCGCATGGAAGGCCTCATCACCAGACCGGGCTTCTTCTCTTTCGTGAGCCAGTTTGCAATACCATATTTACATGGCCTGACAGTGGGTGAACTGGCTATGTTCCTCAATGGGGAGGGAATGCTTGCGGGAGGCGTCAGGTGCGACCTGCAGGTAGTAAAGATGAGAGGCTGGTCAAGGAAGTTGTATTTTGAGGAGACAGGACTACCCTGGGTGCCTTCATCACCCCATGTGCCCCATAAGGACTCACCATTATATTACCCTGCCACGGGAATAGCCGGCGAACTGTATGCCGTGAGCATCGGTGTAGGCTTTACAATCCCGTTTCAGACCTTTGCCGCTGAGTGGATAAACGCTGACTCCCTGGCCAGAAACCTCAACGGGCTTAATCTTCCGGGAGTGATCTTCAGACCGACCCATTACAAGCCTTACTACAGTACGCTTCAGGGCAAGATGGTCCATGGCGTGCAGATACACTTCACTGAACCTTCCGAAGCCCCTCTTTCACTGCTGCAATTCTACATAATGCAGGAGGCACACACCCTGTGGCCCGATAAAAACCTGTTTGAGATCTGCGACCCGGCACGGCATTCAATGTTCGACAAGGTGTGTGGTACCGATGAGGTAAGAAAGGCATTCACAAAATCATTCAGGGTGAGTGATATCGAAGGAATGTGGAATGATGATATCCCGGCATTCAGAGAGACGGCATCAAAGTACTTCCTTTACGACTAGCTGCTAACGTCGCCCTGGCCCTCGACGCTCTTTTCAAGCTCACGGGCATGCTGCAGGAACTCATTGATAACCATCTCCTTATAATAAACCATGCCGTGGGTTCCCCTGATCTTGGGACTCTCATTCTCATAAAAGAAGTCCTTGCCCAGTATCAGCTGTACCCATTTGAACTGCTCAACCCATACCTGCTGTGACAGATCACTGAACGGGCCATCATAGACAGGACTCGGGAATGAGGCATTCACCTGGCTGACGTAGCAGTCGCGGAACGACTGGTTAAGCACAGCCATGGAGTTGAGTGACACCGGCACAAAGACGTTTGCCTCGAAGGGCAGGAACCTGAACCACACATTGCGGTAGCCTATTATCCTCAACTCTGACAGGTCCTTCTCCAGACTCCACTGCCTCAGAGCCTCGGCTATGGCCTGCAGCACCTTGTAGTGGGTGTCGGGCCCTGACCCTTCAGGATCGAATGCAAGACTGATCACTGTCGGCTGAATACGCCTAAGGGACTGGAGTATCGGTTCCACATCCCTGTGAAGGTCTGGCTGCCGGGTGAAGATGTCACCCGTATAGAAACCCAGCCTCAGATGCTCAATGTTCCTTACAGGTACCCCATAGTGAGCCCAGACCAGCTCTTCCTCGAACTCCCTTAGCATCCCCTTAAGTCTCTGTATGTCAGGCGGATTCTTCTCACCGCTGTAACTGGCATTTATCAGATCGATATTCTTCCTGATCTGCGCAACCAGCTCATCCTTTGAACGCAGTCTGTAGATCTCCACCATCGCCCTGACTATCCTGTGGCACAGGCCCCTGAGCTTTCCGGCACTGTCCTTGTCAGCCACCTTGTCAAGGTAATGACTCACATCCTTATCCCACTTGAACCTGTACCCTGCCTCGAAAAAGTCAGGATAACCCAGCATCTGTATCTTGCCTATTGAGATGAGACGAAGTGTCTCTTCAAGCAGACCGAGAAGCATTGTGTTGGTAACAGCAGTAAATCCCGATGTCAGTATCGAAAAGTGAAATTTATTGGTGATCTCCCGCAGCTGCGGGATTATTGCCGGGAAGATACCCAGCATGATGTCATCATGGTGAGGGCCTGTATGAAAGAAAATGGAATTATGTTCCCTCTTAAGCCCGGCCTCAATCTTTCTCTTGGTCGACTCAATAACATCAGTGACCCTGTCGAGGCTCAGGTCAGGAATAAGTGAACAGTACTCATCATTAATGAGATCTTCGAGTTCCAGCTTATGAGCATATTTATCAATTTTCTGACAGAGGTCGAAGATTGCCCTTTCGGTCTTTTCAAAATTCCAATCGCTCTCCCTGTAATATCTTTCAATTGTGTCATGAAGCTGCATGGAGGCTCCTTCAGTGAGATAGAACCTCGCATTCCTCTGGTTCTGCAGCACCGTTGCCGGGTATAGGTTGTCAGGTTCGTTTTCGAGGGCATGTCTCACCACATGGGCCTTGGCATCACCGGCGGCAAAGATTATTGATACAGCATCCGGATTACAGGTTATTGTTCCCAGCCCTATTGTTATCACCAGCCTCGTCCGTGACACCTCTATCCCTCCCAGGTCACCTGCTGATGCTGCCTGAGTCTCGAAGTTTGTTGCGGTCAGTCTTGTGGCGGAGTTATGGTCACTGCCCCTGGTGTTGAAAGCTATATGGCCGTCGGGGCCGATGCCCCCAAGGAAGAAACCTATGCCTCCAAGCTCCCGTATCCTTTTTTCATAGTTGGTGCACCAGTTGTCAATTTTAAATATTGAAGCCTGCTGCAGCTTCTCAAAGGGATTGAGTGCCTCCCTGTTCCTCAGTGAAAGGTCGATGATGTTGTCAGGAAAAACCTCCGAGAAATGCTTCCCTTCGGCAAGTGCAATCTCCTCTGTATTAATAAGCAGGGCTTTTCCCGGGTCAAGGTCGAAGCCTCCGATGTAGTATTTGCTTACATAATCAAAGAAGCTGTTGTGCTGACGCGGGTTGATCGGGTAAAACTCATCGATCTGGACAAAATGCAGTCCTCTCAGCGATGGTCTCTCATTAAGTAAAAGACCATTATCCTCTCTGATCTTCTTCGCCTCGGGCTTATCCCAGTTTTTGAGCAGGTACTGTGTCCACTTGATAAAATATTCCGGTGTCTTCCCGGTGGGGAGACTGATTACTCCGTCCGGATTCCCGGCTACCCATTCCAGGAACCTCAGTGCTGTAAGCAGTCCGAGACCGGGGAAATTCTTTACCACCACATAAGGTATTTTTGTCGAAGTCTTTTCCCTTCCTGAACGGGCAAAGAATGCCTGCTCAACCTTGCTAAACCCTGCACTATTCATAATTCCTTGTTTTTTGACTCCTCCGTTTATTTCCTAAGAGCATTGTACATCACCTCAATGGGGTGAATGGCTTTCCTCCCGGTGCCGTCAGCTATGTGATGCCGGCATGATGTTCCGGGGGCGGTGATAACAGTATCCTCAGCGGCCTTGCGCACTGCCGGAAAGAGCACCATCTCACCTATCTTCATACTCAGGTCATAGTGCTCCTTTTCATACCCGAAAGCCCCTGCCATGCCACAGCAGCCGTCATTTATCTCCTCCACATGGTAGTTGGCCGGCAGGGAGAGCATCCTGAGGGTGGGTGCTGTTGAGGCAATAGCCTTCTGCTGGCAGTGACCGTGCAGGAGGACCTTCAGGGGCTGATCTGTAAACTGTGCGGAAGAGATGTTTCCCTTCTCCATCTCTCTGCAGATGAATTCCTCAAAGAGGAGGGCATTGCGGGCGATGGCCCTGGCATCGCCCGTAAGGGCGCTGCCGGCAATCTCCGGATACTCATCACGGAAGGTGAGCAGCGCCGACGGCTCGATGCCTATCAGCGGCCTCTCATCCGAGACCAGGTCCCTGAGCATGAGAATGTTCTTTACCGCAATCTTACGCGCCGAACTCAGCAGACCCTTCGAGAGGAAGGTCCGGCCGCTCTCTTTGTGGAGGGGGATGACCACATCGTATCCAAGCCGCTCAAGCAGCATCACCGCCTTGATGCCGATATCACTTTCATTGTAGTTGGTGAACTCATCGGCAAAGAGGCATACACTGCCTATCCTTCCGCTCACCGCACCCGGATTCCTCTCCTGCCTTCTCTTCCATCGCCTGAGGGTGACGGGTGAGAGAGACGGTATGGGACGCCTGACGGAAAATCCTATCACCCGCTTGAAGAGTGATGTGCCCGTCAGGAAATTGGTAAGCGGACGCACCATCATCCCCGGTGCATATAGTCTTGGCAGCCATGCTATCAGCCAGGCGCGGAAGGGCACATGGTGGATGTCATAGTAGTGCTGCATGAACTCTGCCTTGAACTTGGCCACATCAACGTTAGAGGGACACTCTGACTTGCAGGCCTTGCATGAGATGCAGAGATCCATCACGCGGTAGATCTCCTCGTGGTCAAAGCGGTTCTTCTTATCCGACCTTGTAAGAAACTCACGGAGTATGTTGGCCCGGGCACGGGTCGACTTGTCCTCATCACCCGTGGCCATGAATGTGGGACACATGGTACCGCCCATCAGGGCGCTCTTGCGGCAGTCGGCTGACCCGCTGCACTTCTCGGTGGCATAGAGAAGCCCCTCCTCCTCCGGGAACTCAAAAACAAGTCCCGGCACCCTGGTCCTGACACCTGCGGGATACCTCAGGTTCTCAATGATGGGAGGCGTATCGGTTATCTTGCCGGGGTTAAAAAGATTGTACGGATCCCATGTTCTCTTCAACTCCTTAAGCAATCCGTAGTTATGTGCACCCAGCATCAGGGGAATGAATTCACCCCTGAGCCTTCCGTCGCCATGTTCACCGCTCAGGGAGCCGCGGTACTTTTTTACAAGGCGGGCGATATCCTCAGCCAAACCGTGGAAGGTGCGAATGTCATCAGGATCCTTGAGGTCGAGCAGTGGACTGAGGTGCAGCTCTCCCGTGGCTATGTGGGCATAGTAGGCACAGCTCAGCCCGTATTTTTTCAGAACCTCTCCCGCCTCTTCAATATATTCGGGGAAGAGCTCCGGCAGAACGGCAGTATCCTCAATCACCTGCACGCTCTTCTTCGCACCCGGGATGTTGAGCAACACACCGAGCCCGGCCTTGCGAAGCTCCCAGACCCTGGCCATCTCATCGGGTTCAGTCACAAGAGGGAAGTGGAAGCCGTATCCGGCAGCGACCATATCCTTCTCCATCGCGGCAGCTGCCTTCTCGATCTCCGCATCGGTCGGCCTGGTAATCTCAATTATGAGAATGACCTTCGGATCGCCCTTAACGAAAAAGCGGTTACGACTCTGCTCTATGTTGTCTTTTGTGCAGTTAAGGATATAGTCATCAATCAGTTCAATAGCTGCAGGATTGTGCCTGAGGGCGATGATGTTGGCCCTGACGGCATCCTGTAGGCTGCTGAAATGGGCGCACAGCAGCCCGGTCTTCTGTACCGTCACCTGAACCAGGTTCAGTTTCATCGCCGTAGTGAAGGCCAGGGTCCCCTCCGACCCTGCAAGAAGCTTACAAACATTCAGCTTTTCGCCGTTGCCGGTGAAGGGGTCTGTATGCAGCAGGGAGTCGAGGGCGTAGCCGTTATTGCGTCGCCGCAGCTCCGGGTGGGGGAATTCATTCCTTATCTCCTCCGCATTGCGGCTGTCAGAGAGTGTGTCACGAAGGTTCCTGTAGATCCGTGTCTCAACGAGGGCAGGGTCACCGTCGCACTTTGCCCTGAACTCTTCCGTTGTAAGGGCTCCGAAGTGAGCCTCAGACCCGTCTGAGAGGATGGCATCAACCTCAAGGATATGGTCCCTGACACTTCCGTGTATGAGCGAATGTGCCCCGCATGAGTTATTGCCCAGCATGCCGCCCATGCAGCACCGGTTAGCTGTCGATGTCTCCGGCCCGAACTGAAGTCCGTGTGGAGCAAGGTAGAGGTTCAGCTCCGACAGTATCACACCAGGCTCAACTTTCACCCATCGTTCAGCGGCATTGAATTCCAGTATGCGGTTAAGGTATTTCGAGATGTCAATGACGATACCCGGACCCACTACCTGCCCTGCCAATGAAGTGCCGGCGCCGCGGGGGATGACGGAGGTTCCCTCGCTGCGGGCGAAGGCGAGGATCTTCTTTATGTCGTCGTTCCCGCCAGGCCTCGTCACTGCAAGCGGGATCTCGCGGTAGGCCGATGCGTCGGTTGCATACAGTATCCGCTGTGTTGCATCAGTGTAGAGATCACCCCTGATCTCACCCGCGAGTCTTGCAAACCTTTTGCTCTCCTTCATCTCAGCTCCATGCAGTCCGATTATTCATTCTTCTTCAGCCCGAAGGTCGGATCAATCCTCAGGAACAGAATTGACAGCATCCCGGGTATTGTGCAGATCAGTACCCATATGAAAAAGTGCTGATATCCGATTGCCTCGTATATTTTCCCGGATACCATTCCCGGAAGCATCATTCCCAGTGCCATCAGCGATGTCCCGATGGCGAACTCTGCTGTCTTGTATTTGCTTTCTCCAACGTAATAGAGCATGAAGAGAGAGTAGGCCGTGAACCCGAAACCATAGCCGAACTGCTCGGTTGCTACCGAGAGGTAAACACCCATATCGCCGGGCATAGGCTGGGCATAGGCAAGGTACACATACACCAGGTTAGGAAGGTTCATCGCCGCGGCCATGTACCAGATAAGCTTTTTCAACCCGAATTTCGCTGCAAGGATACCGCCCAGGATGCCACCGATGGTCAGGCAGATCATCCCGATGGTTCCGTAAATAATACCGTACTGTGCAGATGTAAGGCCAATGCCGCCCATGCTCCTTGAATCGACAAGGAAGGGGGTGGCTATCTTCACCAGCTGCGCCTCGCCGAGCCTGTAGAGCAGGAAGAAGGCCAGGGCTGCAACCACGCCGGGTTTGGAGAAGAATGAGACAAAGACCTCCGCAAAGACCTTCAGGCTGACACGCTCCTTCAGCTCATTCTCCTTCGGGCGGGGAAGGATGAAACGGTTATAGAGGGCAAGCAGGAGCAGAAGTATGCCGAGCACGCCCAGCGAGACCGTCCAGCTGAATGCGATATTGCCTGCCGTAATACCAAACTCCGTGGCGGTCACCTCCCTCAGGTTATGGTGCGACTTCAGTGAGACAGCAGCAGGTACGTCCCAGTTGCCACTGGTAAATTCAAACCTTCCCGTCTGGTTTCTCGGGATATCGATGTCCTTGCTTCCACCCTCGCGTGACACATTTACAACGATGGTCTCTCCCTCCTCCGGCGGCGCCGAGAGGGCAATATATACCACCGCCGAATCGAGGTCCGAGACACCCGATTCCCACAGGGGAACTGTTATTTCCTCAGGGAATACAAGAATCCTCGGCTCCCCCTCCTCCTCTGATATGGCAATCAGTGATGGGTCAAAGGGAGTATAATCTGCGACGCGGACCGACCTCGCTTCGAAGGCGACTGGCTCAAGCCCGGTGTTCTTCTGGATTATTCCGGCAACAAGGGGAATCAGCCCCAGCGCGGTAAGCATGGCAAACCGGTAAAAGGTGCTTCGAATGCCTACAAAATAGGCCTGCTTATGCTGGTTGAGCGCATACATGTAAAAACCGTCGGCAGCAATATCATGACTGGCCGAAGAGATGGCAACAATGGCAAAGATTGCTATGGTAATGGGATAAAACATCGGCAGTTGCATGGCCAACCCGGCTCCGATGAAAGTGACGGCAAGCAGGAGCTGGGTCCAGACAACCCAGTTGCGTTTTGTCGATACAACATCAATATACGGGCTCCACAGTGGCTTGAGTGCCCACGGGAGATAGAGTATGCTCGTCCAGAATGCGAACGAGGCAACGGAGATGCCCATGGTCTTGTATATAAGACCCGATGTTGTCATCACAATACTGTAGGGAATGCCCTGGTAGAAGTAGAGCGAGGGGACCCATGCCCATGGAGACCTGTCCGTTTTCTTCTCTGCCATTTTATAGCTTTTTAAAGATGTATCCCTTGTCTGTGTAATAATCAATCAGCTCTCCGAGCCTGAGATATAATTTGTCAGTCCGTGTCTCAGCGGTTCCCGGATGAATGAGCACCAGGGCACCGTTCAGCCCGCCGGAGGTATTCTTTTCAAATGAGGCCAGCTGTTCAATCAGGTAATCAGAACTCCTGTAACGGGCCATATCAGGCGTGGTATAGTCAGCACCGGTGCCGGTGCCCGGGGTGAAGTTGATCAGGGTCATCCCCATCTCTTCCGTCCAGCGGCTTATGGCTCTGTTGTACCATTCATACGGTGCCAGGAAGTACTGCGGCGTCTGCTTCTTCAGACCCGCTTTTCCCAGTGCAACAATATTTTTTCGCAGATCGTTATTGAACTGCTCCTTTGTAATAAGAAGGGTGTCCCTGTTCTCCCAGGGTATGTACAGAAGATGAGCATCTGAATGGGGTCCGGTGTAATGCCCATCCGCAATGATTCTTTTAGTGACCGGGGCAAAATTCCTGTTCCTGAGAAAATTGCCGGTCAGGAAAAAAGAACCTTTTATGTCTCTGTCATCCAGTACATCCAGGATATGGTCAAATCCTTCGCCAAACTCATCTGCAGAGAAGAGCAGGTAAATGGTCTTCTCGTCCGATCCCTTCCTGATCAGGGCACCGTGAACATCAATAACATTACCCGCCGACTGCTCTTTCTGAGCTCTCCCCTCTTTCTCAAGCGTTGAGAGGTAATAGCTGAGGCCGGCGGTGCCGTCAAGGGTCGGCTCGTTGGTGCTGTAATCGCCTATATCATCATGATAGACGATTCTCCCGCCCTGGAATGCAGCATAGGGATCAGGGTTAAGAAGCGTCAGTCCCCTGCGGGTCTCGTAGATACCCTTGTATATCGGTCCGTCAACCAGTCCGCCCGTGGTGGTCTGGCCCAGAAAGCGGGTCACGGCCGAATGAGGATAAAGGGGATAGTCGCCGCCCTGAGGCAGGCCGCATATCATGGAGGTGCCCCATGGGTTGCATCCGAAGAGCCAGTCTCTCATTGCAGCTTCCATATGATCATACCTGGTGTCGCCGGTGGCATCACGGTAGAGCCTGCACTGCGTGAGCGCAGCAGCAATGTAATTATTTGAACACCAGACAAAAGGTATCTTTACCTGGAATACGTCATTCTGGTCACGCATGTAAATCAGCTCCAGCCCCTTGCGCATGAAGTCAAGGTACTTCTGTGAATATTCCGTACCGGATTCTCCAAGGTTAGCATGGCCGAGGTTCACAAAGGGGTAGTACTGGTAATGGCGGGCAGTGTCTTTCTCTATCCACGGTGTGTAGGGCTCCAGTGTGCCCCAGTAATCGGCCTGAGTCAGGTAGTAGTTCTCCCCGGTCAGAGAGAAAAGCTCCCATGCTGCAAGCTGCATGTCATCAACATAGTTGTCCTCCTCATAAAAATATGGCGAAACGTTGCATGCAGTCTGGGTGGCTCCGGGGTCAGTATGAGCAAACTCAAAGGCATCAACGGCCTTCGAAGCCATTGTCTCCGCGAACACCGGGTCATTCACGGCAAAAATCTTCGCACCCATGGCAAAGACAGATGAAAACTTGCCTGCCGTAGAGGCTACACCCTCCGTACGGTTCTTAAACCTGGCCAGCCCCTGGGGTTTGCCTGTCACGAAGTAAACCGGCCTGTAGGGCCCGAGACCGTACTCAGCCTTATCAAGGTTCGGAAGCCGGAAGCCCTGATGGTCACGGTCGTCAGCCACCTGGTTGTACATCACCCCGCTGTCGGGATTCATTTTCAGGAGCCACTCCAGGCCCCATCTGACCTCATCAAGGATGTCCGGTATGCCGTTGCTGCCGGGGAGCCCTGCGGCATCATGCGTGTCGCCGTAGATCTCCGGAGCCCTCTGCCATGCGAACATCATCTGGTAGACCGAGGTGGCTGTGGTTGCAGTGTATCTGAGGTGATCACTGGCATCATGGTAACCTCCCCATACATCGATGACTGTCCCTGAGAGGGTCGGGTGATCTACGATCATCCCGTCATGCGCATGGCATGAATCGGTAAGGAAGGGATTGTAACCGCAGCGCTGCTGCCTTATATAGTTTAGAATAAAGTCAGCTGTACCGTCATAGACGCCTGCCCCGATGCGGAATGTCTCTGACCGCGTGCGGCCATATAATATATAGTATCCTCCCGGTTCAGTCAGACCGGAGAAGTCAAGTCTTGCTGCAGCGGCCATGCCCCATACGGCTCCGTCATAGGCCGACGCTCTGCCCCTGAAGACCTGCGTACCGGTTACAGCGTCGCAAACAGTGAATGAAGATGGCGTTCCGACTTCCCGGGAGATGTACACCGCAACCTTAACTGACCCCGGCATATATCCGAGCTGGTTGATCCTGATCCATGAATCCGCCCGGGCGCAAATAACAATCAGGCAGAGCAGTAAAATTGAGAGTGCTGCTTTTTTCATCTCAGTACATTTTAGTTATTACCGCGTTCACGAAATAGTGACCCAAAATTTCCCTGTAGCCAAATCCGGATGCGCCCATCACTGCAGCACCTATCTGGCAAAGCCCCACACCATGACCCCAGCCTGCACCGTGAAGGATAAAAGTCATCTCACCTTCACCGGCCACAGTCTCCACAACGAAGGCAGAGCTGTACAGGTGCGATTTCGAGAGCGCTTTCCTGATCTCAAGCTCCTTGCCGATTATCATTGTCTTGTTCTCACCGGTTATTCTCAGCCTTATAATCCTCCCGGATGTGCCTCTCGACAACGGCTCCAGGGCTGTTATGAGCCCGAAGTCAATGCCTGTCCTCTCCCTTACCAGGGCACTCAGTTCACCCTGGGAATATTCAACCCTCCAGCGGAAGAAGTCATTGGTTTCCTGATCATAGTTGTTGAGTACTTGCGAGAGTATACTGCCGTCTGCTGTATTGCAGAAAGCATCCGGGTTTCCCATGATCCACCGGACCGCATTTTCCTCTATGGTCAGGTCAGTGGCAAAGCCTTCCGGCGATTGTCGGCCGTCATTGAGTTTCTGCAGGTAGGGGTGGCTGACCGGCTCCCATACATTCTCGAACTGCTCTGTTATGCCCCCGCAGCACTTTGAATACCGGGCGTCACAAATAGCATCTCCTGACATCAGCACCTCACCGATGGTATCCCTTACCGCCTGTTCGACCTCCTTTGTGGAGGCCCTGGTAATGCCCTGGTATCGCTGGCAGTGATCATCGGCGCAAACGTCGAACTCCTTGTGATCCTCACGGTCATACCACCTTGTGATCTCAGCGTCTGTGACGAAGCTGGTGCGGTATTTCTCAGCCGTGGTACTGAGATGCAGGGTCTTGTCTATCTGTGCCAGCAGCCAGCTCCTCGATATGACAGCATGTGCCCTGAGAAGCCCTCCGGACGATGTGGCACTCATCTCCGATGAAATTACGCTGATAAGATAATCCTCAACAGGAAGGAGATTAACGGCTGTCACCTGCCCTCCCCTTGTAATGAACCTGAGGGTGCCCCTGAAGGTCTGATCCTCGTTCCTCTGCCAGTGAAAGTCGACGCCTATTGTAACGGCATGGAGGGTAAAGCTGCATTTGCCATAATCTTTTGGTGTGAGATTGACTTCAGAACCTGCCTCAACCGTTTCTTTTTCACTTTTAAGAATAAGCTTCCCCTCCCGGATCAGGGCTGTAAACCTGCCTGACAGCATCCTGCCTGCCTCTCCTGCAGTATACTCTCCGTTCAGGGTGAATGTCAGTCCGCTCCCGGACAGAATACCGGCGCTGATCTCGGGTGTTCGCTTTTCTGTCATATCAGGTTTAGAGTTAATGTTTTAAGCTCTTCCTCGTCAAGGCACACCTCTTTTATTATTCCTGCAATGTCAGTGGCGGTGATTTTTTCATAATCCTCTTCGCGAGGTGTAATGAACACTCCACCTAAGTCAACTGAAGCAGGACTGAGCAGGATTTTTTCATCTCCCCCGGAAAAATAACATGCCGGTCTGTGGATTTTACGCGGTATGATATGCACTAACCATTTATCTCCGGTATGGTACGCAATTATATTCAGCATGGGTTCCGGTCTGTCTGGCTGGAGAGGCGCAAATCTCTCATGGAATTTATTGAATGTATTGACAATTGCCTCGCTGTCAGATCCGGTAAGAGTCATCATGCCCCGGCCATAATTATGCCACCGCCATAGTTCAATGCCACCGGAGGCTGTCTCTTTTGAGCAAAGCTGCGGATTGCTGAAATCCTGCTCCAACGGAAGAAACCCCTTGTTGCCGGCCTGAAAGTGCAGGTGATCGGGAGCCGATGCCCCGCATTGGGGTCCGTTATAAAATATGACATACCCGGGTAGCGCCTCTGCCATTGCCAGCATTTCAGGGAAGCTTCCTGATATGCGCTGGGGGCTATGAGATCCGGACACGATTGTCAGGTGTCTCCGGAATATGGGGAACGGGTTTATCAGTATGATATAGCTCCCGGCGAATCCGATACCCCTCTGTTCCGGCGGCCGGTTTCTGTCACAAAGAAAGCAGGGCCTGGCCTCTATCGACTTTGCATCAACCTTTGCAGCAGACGAGATTATCCTTCCGGGGTTGTACTGGACGGCAATATCGTAACCGTTGAATGGGACCTTCCGGACCCTCACCTCGTCAAGCTGCCTGTAATTGTCCCGGGCCAGGCTCCACTCCCTGAACTGGCCTTCAAAAAGATCTCTTATTTTAGCGGAAAAGTCCTTCATAAGTTGGTTAATCATCAATACTGCTCATCATCCGTTTCCGGGCGAGGAGCTCAATTGTCCTTATCTTGTCTTTATAGAGATTGTGCGTATTCATCTTACCCACATCCAGTATGGCATCCGAATTCTCATCCCACCTGCGGCAAAGATACAGCGGGTCGTAAATGCGTCCGATCCGGTAGTGACGGCTTATTGCCAGCCCAACTGCATAATCCTCTCCGTAGCTTACATTGGGAATCCTGATACTCCTCAGGACAGGCGTGTAGAATGCCCTCGGGGCACCCAGACCGTTAATCCTGAGTGCATTGTTGCGTCCGTTGTCAGGGGTCCACTCCCTGTGATCTATCAGTCCCGGAGGAATTTCCTTCAGGTCAAAGTTAACCATCCTGTAAGATCCGACCACCATAGCGCACTGCTGATCAAGGAAGGCATCTATAACCCGTGTGATTACCAGGTCATCAATATAAAGATCATCACTGTCGAGCTGAATGGCGAACCTGCCGCATTTCTCACTCATGACGGCCTCATTCCAGCATCCTCCGATACCAAGGTCCTTTCTCTCAGGTATGATATGCACCACCCTTTCATCACCGGCAAATGATCTGATCACATCGGTTGTGCCGTCAGTGGAGTAATTGTCTACTATGATGAGATTGAACCGGTACTTTGTCTTCTGGCTCAGCACAGATTCAATTGCATCACCTATGGTTCTGACCCTGTTTCTGACCGGGATAACCACCGAGGCGTCAAAATCAAAACTCTGATCGTCAAATTTTATATCACGGAAATGAGGCTTTAACCATGCGTTGATGCATTTCAGGTGATGGGTGCAGGCGTTCTCCATCTCAACCTGCACCGCCCTGTTGCGCGGGTCAACATAATCGAACTGCTTCTCGCCCGACTTGCGGGTATCGGTCTCAACCTCCGTATAGAGCATCTCCTGGATGTGCACAATCGGGTGCGTCTGCGAAATTTTCAGCCTCAGGTCATACAGGCCGGCATAACCGTAATCTTCATCCATCCGCTTGCATGCTTCACTGAATGCTTTTGCGTTACAGAGGATGACAGAGCCGAAATTGAAATCATCACGAAGGCTTCCCTCCTGGTAATCGATGAGGGGATGAGGAGAGAGGGCCCCGTTCTTACTTTCGAAATAATCTGAGTAGACCATTCCTGCCCCGGTATCATTACAGATCTGCATCATCCTGCTGAAGGCGAAACTTCCGAGGTCAAGAGGAAAGCCCTTGCTGTAAGTGACAGCAAAGTCAGTGTCAGTCACGGCAGCCATTTTTTTCAGGGCATCGGTGGTAGCAAATCCGGCAGAGCGAAGGTAATCGGCCTCAACACCCGGCAATGTCTCCTGATGATCAGGCGCAACCACAACAAAGATCTTGCTGACAACGCCGGAGGCTCTCATTGAACTGACTGTTGCAGCGACTGATGCCGAGTCAGACCAGGGTAAGAAGCATGTTATTGAATTATCCATTGAATCCCGCTATTTTATTTTCAGTAAAAAGTTCAGTATCTGTTTCATGAGCTCGTCTCTCTCGTCCTGTGACATTATTGTTTCAAAGGGAAATCCCATGACGAAGCTCCTCACCTCACCCCTGTGCATGACAGCGGCAGAAGTATTGTTCTCAGTGTACCGGAATGCTGTGGCTGAGAGCTTGTCAGCCGGCTCGATGGCATCAGGAGCCTCAGCGGCATATATGTCATCAACTGATCCGGTGTTGAAGCTGTAGCTGCCGGTGAAGTCCGGCCCGGCAATATCTGTGGCATAGAGACTGCCTGTGTTTACGGCATGGTCTGTGCGGGGTTTGAAATGCAGGGTTTTCATCACTCTTGCGGCAGTCGCCGTATCAGCCAGCATGACCAGGTCAGTACCCGGGTAAGCCCCCGACATAAAGACCGGAAGAGAGGCCTCCTTCAGCCTCTCAAGACTCCTCAGGAACTCCGGTGTGTATATCTGAAAATCCTTCTTCACCGGATCATATGCTGATGCCGTGGCCTTTTCTTCTCCAAACAACAGGTCAACAGCACACCAGGGATCCAGATCAAAATCTTCCCTGTTGAACACCTCATCACTCACTGAAACGAATGATTTTCCGGCAGCCATGACAGAGAGGCCATGAATATATGGAAAGTCAAAGGTGTTTCCTGCGATGACCCGGCCCTCGCTGTCAGAGTATGATGAGCCCCACCCGGCATTGTCGTCGTCAGTCCACGGCGACTTGCGGTCAAAGTCATACTGGTCGCCCACGCTGACGAAGTTGTAATGATCGGCCACTCCGCGGTCATTCCACCAGGCTACGCCGGCCATTCCTCCGCGGTCGAACCACGCAGGGCCCGATATGCGGTCAAATCCATTGACTATCAGCACCGTACCTTCAGATTCCGGAACCAGTCCCACTGACAATGTCTCGGAAGGGAAACTCTCACCACCGTCGTTCACGGCGGTTACCCGGAAACTGTACGCGGTGTTATAAGATGGCAGTTCTGTTTCAAAATAGTTACCGTTAACAGGGGTCCCATTGTCAAACCCTCCGTCACCGGTGCGCATGTATACCCTGTATGAGGATGGAACCGCCGTTGATTCCAGGGGGTCATTTACCGGCTCCCAACTGACCCTGACGCTCATATCTCCGGTGTGTGCCAGGGCCATGTGAGATACCGGAAGCGGATGAACACTATAACCTGTCCCTGAAGCAGTTGCCAGGTACCTCAGGATGCCCTTGTAGACTGCCCGGCTGACATGAAACCTGAAACGGGGGTCAAATCCGTATCGCTGGTCAGCAAGGTTCTGATGTGACAATAGCTCAAGGAGCATGGCGGGTACGTCAGGCTTGCGGGCTTCGTAGTATGACCTGTC
Organism: uncultured Rikenella sp.; assembly: GCA_964455705.1. Lineage (GTDB taxonomy): Bacteria > Bacteroidota > Bacteroidia > Bacteroidales > VadinHA17 > SR-FBR-E99. Next base: position 31,510 of record CAYVYM010000006.1, on the reverse strand, counting down.
CCACAGCCCCCGACGGGTCCACTCAGGGTTAAACAGCACCCTGATATCCTCAACGATCTGCGTCTGGATAATATCAGTAAGGTCGCGACTTGCAAGACGGCTGGTCCCGTCGGGGAACAGACCCTGGTTTGAAAGGGTCGAATAAATGCCAAGGGTGCCTATTACGGAATCATCAGGTGTTACTCCGGCATCGGTATGGAATGCAAAGGAGAGGTCCAAAGGAATGCCCATACCTGTGAGCCCTGCACTGTCCGGCTTGCGGAGAAGGTAATTGACCCATTCGGAACGTGACATGTAATCATCGTTGTAATCGTTCTTCCCTCTGTTTATTGTGTAGACAAGGGTGTCAGGCATGCCTGCATACTGTAGCCAGTAGCGGGCAGCCTCGAGGTAACGGGGTTTGCTGCTCAGCTTCCAGCTATAGGTTATACTGTCTGACACAGGACCGGCTTCCTGCGACTGGCTGCCCGCGTTGAGCGACCACTGGTTGGAAATAACCGTTGCGGCAGGCCGCCGCGCAACATTACCCATGCCTCCGCCAAAACGGACGGCATCAACAGCTGCCGCCGATCCATCATAACCCGATATCGTGACCGAGCCCCTGGCGTGGTTAATACCTTCATCAAACTTGAAAGATCCCAGCCAGAGCCATGTGCCTCCTCCCATTGCCTGGTCAACAATGAAGTCAGTGCTCCCCCCGGTGTGCATGACCTTCACCAGGACCTTGCCGCCGTTATCTTTCAGTTGTGGATAGGAGACAGTAACACCGTAGTAGCCCTTTTCGGGAATTTCAGGGACATATTCTGCCAAGCCGTCACCGATCAGCAGTGAGGTGCCCATAAGGAAGGGATTGTCTCCGGTAAAAAGCGTATCTCTCAGGAGAAAGCCCCTGCCGGCCTCCACAGCTGGAGTGGAAATATGTAATACAAATTCAGATCTTCCCGTTGAACGGTCGTTATCAACAATTACCTCATTTGACTGGATATCTCTCTCTCGCGGCAGGAACAGGGTTGCACCGGAGTTTTCAAGCATAGGCGCCAGGTAGGGAATCACATAAGCCATCACTGAAAGATCTTCAACACTGCCGAAGAGTTTTGCACGCTGCCACTCCCACCTGTCGAGGGGCATGTCAAAATAGTAACCATGGCTGTGCCACATGGCAATGTACCTTCCGTCAAGTCCTTCAGATGCGCTGACCCTGTCAATACGGTTGACAATAGCAGGCCTCTCACCCGGGGCCGGCGGTATCCTTGACATATCATGCGGGGTGATATACCTGAAGTAATTCGGTATTAGCCGGTTTATACTAAACCCGTTGGTAAATATATTGATATCGTAACCGCTAAACTTTCTCCCGAGCTCATCCCTGAGCGAAGTGACAAGCCTCGTGGTGTTCTCCTCTCTCAGGGGATTATATGAGAGGGTGACGGGGAACCATATGTTCACCTCCTTTGTCTCCTGGTCAACCCTGAGAGAATCAATCTTTAGTTTTTCAGGGAAATGCCACCCTTCAACAGTACTTGTCCAATCTTTAAGCCTGTTCTCAGCAGCTCTCTCCGCCCTGCCGGCCTTCTGGCCGCAGAGGCTTGCCGGCACGGCAAACATGATAAGCGTAAATACAACGTAATGAATGAGATGGGAAACTCGCATCATGGAATTGATTTTGCTTAATATAGTAAATAAGATTCAAAAATAGAAAGTTTTTTAAATATGTCATACATCTGACAAAAAACTGATTATTCAATATTTTTATTTATATTTGTTATTACGAGTGATGCACATTCAAGCGAAGATTGATTATTTTTCTCCTAATTAACTGAACAAAAGTAAATAACAATTTCCCTGCACGTATGATGCTGATTGCTGACAGCGGTTCCACAAAGACCGAATGGATGGTAGTGAAAGATGGTGTTCCCGGGAAGTCATACATCTCCTCAGGTTTAAATCCATTTTTTATCTCAGGTGAGGATATCATCCGTCTCCTGCGCAGGGAGTTACCGGAGATGCGCGGTGCAAGTGTGGGCCGCATCTTCTTTTACGGAACCGGAGTGAGCCATGCCTCCAAGGTAGATATTGTGAGGCGAGCCCTTTCTGAATTCTTTGGCACGAAGGAGCTTGTTATCGGCAGTGACCTGCTCGGTGCGGCAAGGTCACTCTGCTTGAATGATCCGGGGATAGCATGCATAATAGGTACAGGATCCAACTCATGTTATTACAACGGTAAGGAGATCGTATCCAATGTCCCGCCCCTGGGCTATATACTGGGAGATGAAGGCGGCGGGGCAGTGATAGGAAGAAAGATTGTATCTAGTGTTCTGAAGAAACAATTGCCGGAAAACATCATTGTGGATTTTTTCAGGGCATTTCCATTTACCCCTGCAGAAATCCTGGAAAACGTCTACAACATGCCCTATCCCAACCGGTTCCTGGGTCAGTTTTCCCGGTTCATTGATGATAAATTACATATTCCCGAACTAAGATCAATTATTGTTTCGAGTTTTGACGAGTTCATAATGCGTAACGTTCTCTCATACCCGGAGTCAAGACAATACGAGGTTCATTTTACGGGCAGTATAGCATATCATTTCAGACCCTTACTTGAGGAGCTGCTGATAAAACACAGGCTGAAACCCGGAATATTCACCGCTTCTCCCATGGATAACCTCGTTAAGTTTCACATTCATAATTCACACTTTTAGAGGTATGAGTAAACAGGCTTTAATAAAGCAGTCGTTAAGCATAACCGAATCACCCTCTAATTTTGAGGATCTCGATAAGATGACCGTCACCGAGCTGCTGACTAACATAAATCAGGAAGATGCTAAGGTACATATTGCTGTCAGGGAAGCCATCCCACAAATAGGAATCCTGATAAATCAGATCCTGGGCCGGATGCAGAGGGGTGGCAGGCTCTTTTACCTGGGAGCAGGCACCAGCGGCAGGCTTGGGGTACTCGACGCATCTGAGGTCCCTCCATCTTTTGGCGTTCCTGACACGGTGGTCATAGGTTTGATAGCAGGAGGAGAGACAGCGCTCCGGAAGGCCGTGGAGTCTGCTGAAGATGACCCGCTGAAAGCATGGAGTGAACTTGAAATATTCAATATCAATACAAAAGATTCAGTAATCGGGATTGCAGCCTCCGGCACTACCCCCTATGTCATAGGAGGCATACAGAAGGCAAGGGATAACGGCATCCTCACAGGGTGCATCACATGCAACCCGACAGGCCCGATAGTTGATGCCGCTGAATTTCCTGTCGTGGTTGTTGTAGGACCAGAGTTTGTCACGGGAAGTACCAGGCTCAAGGCCGGCACAGCCCAGAAGCTGGTGCTCAATATGATCACAACCACTCTCATGATAAAGCTCGGAAGGGTCAAAGGCAACAAAATGGTTAACATGCAGCTTACCAATAAAAAGCTGATAGAACGGGGCACAAGGATGATTGTGGAGGAGCTTAATATCCAAAGGGAGGCTGCCCGTATTCTGCTCATCGAGCAGGGATCGGTTAAAAAAGCCCTGGAGTTTTACAGGGATAACTATATATAACGGAAAGATCAGGATTTAAACATTATTCTGACCTGATAAAATAACCCGCCATGACTAATGATATCTTCAGCAAAATCGGTTCAGGACTCACTCTCAGCCAGAAGATAGAGAGGAGGATTGAGGAAGCAATCAGACAGAAGAAGCTCCTGCCGGGCTCCAAGCTGCCAACGGAAAAGGAACTATGCGGACAGTTCGCTGTCAGCCGAACGGCCCTCAGGGAGGCTCTGCGTCGCCTGAGCGCACGCGGACTGATAGATATCCGTAAGGGAAGCGGTATGTATATCTCCGAGCTGAAGATAGAGGATGCCATCAACTCCCTGCATCTCTTTTATGACCTGAGGTTCAACTCGGACCTGATACTCCAGATTATTGAGGTGAGGCGGCTCTTTGAACCTGAAGTGGCAAGGCTTGCGGCGAGGAACCGGACCGATGACGACATCCGGACCCTTCAGAAGAACCAGCACGAGCTGGAGAAATGCAATCCTGACAACACCCAACTTGAGGTTGATCTCATCAACCGCTTCCACATGAATCTTTCAAAGGCCACTGGCAACCCAATTGTTATCATCAGCCTTGAACCCGTCTATTCCCTTCTGCCGCGTATGAGGAACCTGATCTACGGAAACATTGAAGGCGAAAAAGAATATACAATGAAATACCAGCTGGAGCTTCTTGAAGCTCTCAGGGAAAGGGACAGCCGGAAGGCCTACGAGGTCTCCGTCAGCCTCCTGGAGCGTAACATGGAGATTTACAAGAAGTATTTTAAAACCAGCTGAGACATTCATTCAGTCAGCATGCATGCGCATTAGGACCACACTGACCGCAATTCTGTTTTCTGTTGCATCTTTCGTGGCAGCTGCCCAGGAATATGACACATCATTTGTCGGTATCCATCAGGCTGAGAGTGAATTCTATTCACGCATAACCGGTAATCTACATACTCGGGGTGACCTCTCGCCCGCCCTCCCCTCCCTGCTCAAGAGCAAGAGTACCGGCACTCTGACACATAAGGTATATGGCTGGCATCCATACTGGGCAGGTTCAATGGCATATACCTTCTATGATTACAGCGCTCTCTCCCATATAGCATACTTCAGCCTTGAGGTTGACACCGCGACAGGAGGATATACAACCCTGAGAGGATGGGACACCACTTCTGTTATCAGTTATGCTCACGTGAAAGGGGTAAAAGTGACACTGACAGTAACCAACTTCGGGTCGGCACGCAATACTGAACTACTTACCGATACTGTAAAGCAGTGGAACCTGATCAACACGGTGATCAACCAGCTGCAGCTGCGCAACGGCGACGGAGTGAACTTCGACTTTGAGTCTGTTCCGGCAGCGCAGAAGGCAAACATGGTCTCTTTCTGCCGCAGGGCCGTAAGAGGGATAAAGGCCGTGATGCCTGATGCTGAGATATCGCTTGCCACGCCGGCAGTCAACTGGTCCGACGGATGGGACCTCGGCGCCCTTGCCGGCATTTGCGATTACATCATAATGATGGGGTATAATTACTATTGGAGCGGATCATCAACCGCAGGGCCGGTAGCTCCTGTATCAGGTGAGACATACAACATTGTGAAAAGCATCAATGAGGATTATTTTGCTGACGGAGTACCTCCCGGCAAGCTGCTCCTCGGGGTGCCGTGGTACGGGTACGACTGGCCTGTCACCAGCAGCGCGAGGAAGGCTGCCACCACGGGAACGGGAACATCACGGATTTACAACACCGCGCTTGGACTGGTCGCTTCCAATACCAGGATCTTTGACGATGTGACAGGCGTACCGTATATAAGCTATCAGACAACTCAGTGGAGGCAGATGTGGTACGATGACAGCGTCAGCCTCCGGATAAAAAACAATATCGCCAAGGAGATGAACCTGGCCGGCATAGGCATCTGGGCCCTTAGTTACGAAGCCGGAAGACCGGAACTGTGGGAAGGGCTGAAGAGAGCCTTCATCGCAGGCTATACCTCATCAGGGGAGGGGCCCACGGCTGAACCTGCCGGAAACATGCAGATCACTCCGAATCCTGTCACTGAACAATCTGTTATCCACTACACCATCACAAAAAGATCACATGTGACCCTGAGCATATATGATACCGACGGCAGGCTGATTGCCTCCCTGGCCGGAAGAGTGATGGAGCCGGGCTCCTATACAGAACCCCTGAATGCCGGGTACCTCTCTCCGGGATTATATATGTGCATAATGCAAACCCGCCAGGGGAAATCAGTCGTGAAATTTGCGGTGATTGAAACAAAATAATAAACTCATTATGAAAAAAGTATTTTTGGTCATTATAATTGCCGGTATGGTTCAGGCCCTCAACGGTCAACTACAGGAAGCAGTCGAGAAAGTAAGGAGTGAGTACAACCTGATGGGAATCTCTGTAGCAACTGTCTGCGACGGGAAGATCACAGGAACTTATCATGCCGGCCTGCGCGATCTTGAACGAAACCTGCCGGTCGATGTGAACACCAAATACCGGATTGCCTCCATCTCCAAGCTCGTAATGACCACCGCCATGATGAAGCTTTATGACCGGAAACTGCTCGACCTCGATAAGGATGTCAGCACCTACCTCGGCTTCAGGCTCAGGAACCCGACCCATCCCGACAAGCCCATCACTGTCAGGATGCTCCTGCTGCACACCAGCTCAATCTTCGAGGGGAGCGGATATGACGGGTTCCTGATGGCAACATACAACAATGTGAGCAATCCGCCCTCATTCTCCGAACTGCTGGTGCCGGGCGGAAAATACTATACTGAGGATATGTGGCGGAAAGAGGCTCCGGGAGAATATTACACCTACTGCAATGCCAACTTCGGACTTGCCGGTACGGTGATAGAGCGAATCACAGGCCAGCGTTTTGAGGATTACATACAGCAGACTCTCTTCGTTCCTCTGGGCATTACAGGTTCATACATTCCCGAAGGAGTGACTGACATTAATAACCTTGCTGTCATTTACCGGGGTGAAGAGGGAAAGTGGGTCCCCCAGACGGACAACTTCAAGGGCGTTATGACGGCGCCACGCGACTTCTCGGGTTATGTCACCGGCACCAATGCCGCGGTCTTCTCGCCCCAGGGTGGCCTGCGGATCTCCGCTGCCGAACTGGCACGGGTCATGATTCTTCACCTCCACAAGGGAAAATATGATGGAAAAAGGATCATCTCCTCAAAAAGTATCAGATTGATGCATAAACCTCAATGGATATATAAGGGAATCAACGGCGACAATGAGGGCAGGAGGCTGGGGAGCAGGGGCCTGAGTGTCCATATTCTGCCCGAAATGTTACCTGGCGACCCGCTGCCGGAACGATCGCACATGATGGGCCATACAGGGTCAGCCTACGGACTTAACTCTGCGTTCTTCTTCGATCCGAAAGGCAAATACGGTTTCGTCTTCATAGTGAACGGCAGCCTTGAAGGTCCTGCAAGGAACCCGTCCTCCATCTGCTTTAAGTTTGAGGAAGCACTGCTCAGGGCGCTGGAGGAAAACTCCGCAATGCCGTGTAAATAACCCTAGGAATTTCTGCCTGAATTTGTTAGCTTTCGGTTTATTTGCCGGAGGTAATTCAATTGTAAATTTACATGGTGATGGATACTTCTATTTATACAATTTCCCGTATAATGCACAGAATATTAATACTTTGCCTGATAATGACAACATCCTGCGCCTCTCCCGAAAAACTACTGAACAGCAACAAGGGTGACCGGATCTTTTTCGGGAACAAGGGCGGATTCACAAATATGAGCACTGATTTCGTGCTTTTCGAGAACGGAACCATATGCAGGCTGCAGAATGACAAGGTGATAAAGACAGGAAAGATCAGCAGGCAGGAAGTAAGGGCCATCGAAGCCTCCCTTGAAGAAATGCAGTTCATGTCGATCATGACAGATGAACCCGGGAACATGACGTATTATGTCAGTGCAGTCCGGGGCGACTCACAGCATGCGGTGCAGTGGTCCGACCACGACCGCAGTCCTCAGCTTAAGGAGCTTTATGTCAGATTAATGAATTTGGTAAGAGAACAATGAAAAAATACCTGCTATTACTGCTTGTAGCTATTCCGGGACTTGCAGCCAGCGGGCAGGCTGACGCATTCAAAACAAAGGAAAAGAAGAGCGGCACACCGGTAATAGATCTCCCGGCTGCACACCAGCAGCCTGTCACTGGGGGCAGAACGGCGGCTCCTTTCAGCTCATCTCAGTTTAAAACCCTGGTGCAACCTGTGACGGTGGGCAATAAAGAGCAGGCGACAAGGATAATCAGGCACCAAGGACGCACGGTCTTCATTGAAAAAGAGAGCAGGGAAACAAAGGCAGCACCTCAAGAGAGGCTCTACAGGTTCCTGGATGAGACAAAAGCATGGTCCGGCCTCGATAACCCAAAGGAGTCGTTTAAGATAGCAGGCATCCATACAGATGAGCTGGGTATCACCCGTATCCGTACCGTTCAACAGTTCAGGGGAGTGGATATCTATGGTGCTGAGGCTACCGTTCACCTCGATGCCACCAGGGAACGGTTCACAGGCGCTTTTCACAGGCCTGACGTGAATACTAAGACCACTCCGTCAGTAAGTGCTGCTGCTGCAGTCCGACGGGTGATCGAAGATGTCAGCGTTGAGACGGTTTACAGGGAGTTCTCCAAAAAGGAACAGAATATCCTTGACTATACAACCCCCTTATCTTCGCTGATGCTTTATTCAACCGGTGACGATAACTACAGGCTGGCATGGGTTGTGATTATAAGACCCAACTTCATAGAGGAATGGAAATACTTCATTGATGCCTCCGACGGTGAAATCATACATAAGTTCAACAACACCTGTTCCGACGGTCCTGAGACTGCCCAGGCAATTGACCTCAACAACGTGCTTCAGACAATCAGCACCTACCTGGAGACAGGTACATATTACCTGATGAATATTTCTGAAAATATGTTCACAGAGGCAACCGGCGAGGGGGTCATCCTGACACTTGACGCCAACAACACCTCCACAACTGATCTCGATTACAGCTACGTCACTTCGTCAAACAACACATGGCCGCAGAAAAACGTCGTCTCGGCTCATAACCATGCTACGCTGACCTACAGGTATTTATGGAATACTTTCGGTCGCAATTCAATCAACGGACAGGGAGGAAACATCATCTCATTCGTGAATGTGGCTGAAGATGACGGCTCATCTATGGAAAATGCATTCTGGAACGGCAAGGCTGTCTTTTACGGCAATGGTGGAACAAGCTTCTACTCACTTGCAGGTGCACTTGATGTGGCAGCTCACGAACTGGGGCACGGCGTGGTATCAAATACCGCTAATCTTGAGTATTACGGACAGTCAGGTGCCATTAACGAATCATACGCAGATATCTTCGCCTCAATGGTCGACAGGGATAACTGGCGCATTGGCGAAGATATAACCAGAACCTCATACTCGCCTTCAGGGGCGCTGAGGGATATGGCTGATCCTCACAACGGGGGCACATCGCTGAGTCAGCCATACTGGCAACCGAAGAGTGTCTCTGAGATGTACACCGGCAGCCAGGATAACGGCGGAGTGCATATAAACAGCGGGATAGGTAATCATGCCTATTACCTCTATGCCACAGCCGTTTCAAAGGAAAAGGCGGAGCAGGTCTTCTACAAGGCGCTGACCGATTACCTGACCATGTCGTCGAAGTTTATCGATTTCAGAATCGCCGTTGTACAGGCAGCTACAGACCTTTACGGTGCATCATCAGATGAAGTCACAAAAGCTAAGGAAGCATTTACAGCCGTGGGTATCCAGCAGGAGGAACAGGTCGAAAAGATACAGGATTATACCGTGAACAACGGCCAGGAGTATCTCCTCAACTATAATACCAGTTCATCTTACCCGGTTACATTATACAGGACCCACGGCACCGATGACGCTTCCCTTACCTCAACGGAGATGAAAGGCAAGGTCAGTGTGACTGATGACGGTTCACTTGCAGTTTTCGTGTCTACCGATAGCAGGTTGAGGGGCTTATCGCCCGATAATCCTTCCGACCCGGGGGAGTTTATTTTTTCGGACCAACAGATATGGGATAATGTTGCTATCTCAAAAGACGGAAACAGAATTGCCGCAATAAGCATCTACATTGACACCGCCATTTATCTCTTTGACTTCGAGGGAACGGCAGTCCGTGAAAAAGTCTTCAAACTGTACAATCCTACAACAAGCCATACCAATACAACGGCCGGTGGCGTATTGTACGCCGATGCGATTGAATTTGACATAACCGGTCAGTACCTGATTTATGACTCCTATAATGAACTCACCTCCACCACGGGAGAGAACATCGGATACTGGGATATCGGGATCATAAATGTCTGGGACAACAATGCCGGAAACTGGGGTGACGGGAAGATCTCCAAATTGTACGGTTCCCTCCCCGAGGATGTCAGCATCGGCAATCCGGTCTTCTCCAAAAACTCACCGTGGATTATCGCATTCGATTATATTGAAGCTGAGAACGGATTATACGCAGTCATAGGTGCTGATCTTAATGCCGGGCAGGATAACCTTATTACCATGAACAATACCCTTGGTTATCCCTCCTTCTCTAAGAATGATGACAGGATTGCCTTCACGAAAGCAGACGGACCGGCTGAGAGCATATATACGATTGGATTAGCCGCTGACAAGATTTCTCCCGCCGGAACGGAATCACGGATTATACCGGACGCCAGATGGCCTGTTTACTTTGCCACCGGTGCCAGGGACCTTACGCTGCCGCCCGTAGCCGATTTCACTGTTGACGTCAAGACCGGGGATGCGCCTCTCCAGGTGAAATTCTTTGACCTGTCAGTCAATCAGCCCTCCTCGTGGACATGGAGTTTTGAAGGAGGAACACCTGCATCATCAACAGCACAAAATCCTGTTATCGCCTATAATAATGCCGGCACATTCAGTGTCACCCTGGTTGCGACCAATATCCAGGGCAGCAACACCAGTACCAAGAATGGATATATAACAGTATCGTCAGCTTCGGCGGTTGAGGATCACCACCAGGATGCCATAACGGTCTATCCCAATCCTGTCAGTGACAACCTCAATATTATCAGTGAGATTGATTTTTCTGTCAGGCTTTATAACCTGAACGGCCGGTTGGTCTACAGCGGAACAAATGAACGGATCATTGATATGGCTGCGATGGAACCAGGCCTCTACATGCTTGAGATAATAAGCCGCGGGAAGGTTATTAAACATAAGATTGTCAGAGAATAACTGATTGTAAATAATGATGAGTGCTGAACTTATCACGGCTGTAGCAATAGGTATAGGACTTGCTGCCAGTGCCGGCTTCAGGGTCTTCGTGCCGATGCTTGTAGCCGCCATAGCCGCCAAAGCAGGCTTCCTGCCACTGAATGAGAGCTTCCAGTGGCTCTCTTCATGGACCTCCATTGTCATACTTGGTACAGCAACCGTAGTTGAGATAATGGCATACTACATCCCTGTGGTTGATAACCTGCTCGACACGGTTGCCACCCCTTTGGCAGTTGTTGCCGGAACGCTGCTGCTTACCTCCGTGCTTCCCATAGACAGTGAACTGATGAAATGGATCACCGGCGCTGCCGTCGGCGGCGGCAGCGCTGCAATTGTACAGACAGGCAGCGCACTGACGAGGCTTACCTCAACGAAGCTGACAGCAGGCCTGGGCAACCCCGTGGTTGCCACCGTGGAGAACGTTGCTGCAACAGGCACATCCATACTCTCTCTTGTCATCCCCTTCTTCATCATAGCCCTCTTCATCCTGCTGGTAATATTTGTTCTTACCCGTATCCGCAGAAAACTGCGCCGCGATCAAATTCAGAAACAACAATGAAACTGCCTCTCCCTGTAATTTGTTTATCTTTAAATCCGGTGCTAAGCTGCAATTGTTTTGGCAATACGAAAAAAAATAAGATCACTGTTCAATCCTTCCATCTACCAGGGATGGGGAAATAAAAAAAGGTACTTCGAGGGCTGGTACTTCAAGGTAGTCAACGCTTCTGAAACGAGGGCCTTTGCTTTTATCCCGGGAATAGCCATGGAGGAATCGGGTGAGAGCCACGCATTTGTCCAGCTCCTCGATGGTAAGGAAAAGAGATCGGAGTATTTTTCATATTATGCCGCCTCATTCATCCCTTCAGATAAGAAATTCGAGCTTTCAATAGAAAATAATTACTTCTCCGCAGACGGATTAAGGCTTGAACTCCCACATGTCACCGGGAGCCTGAGTTTTTCCGGTGTTGTTCCATGGCCAGGCCGGTGGTACTCACCCGGGATAATGGGCCCCTATACATTCGTTCCGTTCATGGAGTGCAATCATGGTATCGTAAGCATGGACCATAGTCTGTCCGGGTCGCTGACCGTCAACGGAGAAGAGATCGACTTCACCGGCGGAAGAGGTTACATTGAAAAAGACTGGGGCCACTCCTTCCCCTCTGCCTATATCTGGATGCAGTCGAACCATTTCAGCTCTCCCGGGATCTCATTCAAAGCTTCGGTTGCAAGGATACCGTGGGTAACCGGCAAATTCACCGGCTTCATTGCCGGACTGTGGCTTGGCGACCGGCTTTACCAGTTCACAAAGTACGATGGAACACGTTTAAGCAGGCTCTCTGTGACCAACTCCACGGTTGAGCTTGAGTTCACGAACAGATCCGTCATTATCAACATCTCTGCCCCCGTTGACAGAACCACCTCACTGGCATCTCCGGTGAAAGGCCTGATGGGTGGCCGTATAGAAGAGAGCATGACATCGACTATCAGCCTGACACTCTCAGAGAGAAACACCGGACGGATACTATACACCGGAGAGGGGAGAAATGCATCAATCGAGATATCCGGCGATATGCAAACCCTTTCTCCGCGCTGACCAGCCATCTCCCTTTTTCTGTTAATTGTTGTTAAAAATTTATACACCTTGACCTTTTAAATATCTTTGCGCCTATCTGAATTCTGACGCATATTATATGAGGCAACACAACATTCCCCGATTGTTTATAACAGCATTTACGGCTCTGTTTTCAATTGCCGCCGTTGCACAGGACCCTCCTCTCTCAACCAATAACGTCCGCCAGGAGGCGGTAAAGCTATTCCTCGACTGCAGCAGCTGTGACATGAGCTATACACGGCAGGAAATCCCGTGGGTGAACTACGTCAGGCAGGTTCAGGACGCACAGGTATACGTACTTGTCACCAGGCAGAACTCAGGAAACGGGGGGAACATGTATACTTATATTTTCCACGGTATGAACAAATTTGCCGGCATGGACGATACCCTGACCTATACCAGCAATCCTCATGATACATCTGTCGAGATCAGGGAAAAACGCACCAATCTCCTCAAGGCAGGGTTGCTCAGGTTCGCCAGCCGGACCCCCGTTATAAACGAGATTGAGATCTCGCACAGCGAAGCCATTGAGCAGGAGGAGGTTGTTGACAAATGGAGAAACTGGGTCTTTGAGATCCAGACCAGCCCACGGTATACAGCCGAAGAACATTATAAAAGGCTGGAGATTGAAAATTCTCTTAGGATCTCAAAGGTCACTCCTGACATTAAACTGGAAATAGATATCGATCAGAGATATATTAAACAGAGGTTTATTGAAGAGTATCTCGATACTACCTATATCAGAAGTTATAAAGGCATGGATAACCTGTTCGTGAAAAGCCTGGGAGATCACTGGTCTGCCGGCCTGAGATGGGAAATAAATTCCTCCTCCTCTTCAAATTATGACCTAAACACTACAATCATGCCCTCAGTTGAATATGATCTTTTCCCATACTCCGAGGCCACCCACCGCCAGCTGAGATTCCTCTACAGTATAGGATACCAGTACAGCAACTACACTGATACAACAATCTTTAACAAGATCACAGAGAATCTCTTCGGGCAGCAGATACAGATTGCCTATGAGGTGCAGAAGAAGTGGGGATCAATTTATCTCTCGGTGCGGGGTCTGAACTATTTCCATGATCTTTCAAAGAATATGCTGGCAGCTGACCTCTGGGCCAGGATAAGGATTTTTAAAGGTCTCTCGCTGTTTACGAATATTGAAGCGGCCCATATCAATGATCAGCTGAGTCTCAGAAAAGGGGAACTGTCTGAGGCGGAGAGACTCCTCAGGCTAAGGGAACAGGCTACAGCCTACCAGGTTGGGACACGCATCGGACTCACTTACACTTTCGGGTCAATATATAATAATGTTGTCAATCCGAGATTCGGAGACTGAGCCGTTTCATCTGCCGTTGTACCGTTTCATGCGCTGCACAACAGTTGTTTTATTATCTTTGGGAATGGAAAGGGCAGGTGATCCGGTGACCGTATAATACATTCTACCAATATCTTATGACCAGCAAGACCATTCTTTTCTTTGCCACTTCTTCAGGAAAGATCATTGCCGCAGGCGTTGACAGGCATCTTTCCCCTAAGGAGACCGACAGGCTTTCGTGGCTCTTCAGTAATGCCATTCTTCTCGGCACTGATACTGTTAGCGGAACATTTATAGGTCCCAGGCGCGAGATGATAACCCCCTGGAGCACCAACGCCGTTGAGATCACGCAAAACATGGCCATCACTGGTATCTCGAGGATAGAAGAGTATGCACCGGCAACCGGGGAGAATCCGGATCATGACCCGATGCTCCAGCGGGTCTATCACGGTCTTGACCAGGAGATCTTCACCGTGCATCATGAACCGGAACCGGTAAGAGAGATAGATGATATTACAGCATACAATGTGCAGGAAGGCCTCGCGCTCAGCACTGAAGAGATAGCCTACCTTGAGGAACTTAGCCGTAACCTAGGCAGGAAACTTACCGACGGGGAGGTGTTTGGCTTCTCACAGGTCAACTCGGAACACTGCCGACACAAGATCTTCAATGGCACCTTTGTGATTGACGGCACCGAACATGAATCGTCGCTCTTTAAACTTATAAAGCTCACAACCTCAACTAACCCCAATCATGTGGTTTCGGCTTATAAAGATAATTGCGCCTTTCTCGAGGGACCTGAGGTTGAACAGTTTGCACCCGCCAGGCAGGATAAAGCCGATTTTTTTGAGGTAAAAAAGATCAACGCCGTCCTCGCCCTTAAAGCGGAAACGCATAACTTTCCCACCACCGTTGAACCCTTTAACGGTGCTTCCACCGGTACCGGGGGAGAGATACGTGACCGTATAGCAGGTGGTAAGGGCTCCCTGCCCATAGCTGGGACAGCAGTCTATATGACCTCCTACCCCAGGCCTGACGGACCGCGTGATTGGGAGAAGGCAACAGAACCTCGTCAGTGGCTGTACCAGACACCTGAGGAGATTCTCATCAAGGCCTCCAACGGTGCCAGCGACTTTGGGAACAAGTTCGGGCAGCCTCTGATATGCGGATCAGTGATGACATTCGAGCATTTTGAGGAGATGCGTCGCTATGGATTTGACAAGGTGATAATGCTGGCCGGCGGCATTGGCCTAGGGAAGAGGGAAGACAGCACCAAGGACAGGCCTGAGAAAGGTGATATCATCATTATGATGGGAGGAGATAACTACAGGATTGGAATGGGTGGCGGGGCCGTTTCATCGGTAGACACCGGGGCATACGACAGCGTTATTGAACTCAATGCCGTCCAGAGAGCCAATCCCGAGATGCAGAAGAGAGTATACAACGCCCTCCGGGCAATGGCCGAGAGTGACATTAACCCGGTTATCTCGGTCCATGACCACGGCGCCGGCGGGCATCTCAACTGTCTCTCCGAACTTGTTGAGGCTACAGGCGGAAAAATTGACATAAGCAAGCTGCCGGTAGGTGACCCTACCCTCTCGGCCAGAGAGATAATAGGCAACGAATCGCAGGAACGGATGGGACTGGTGATGCGACGGAGCGACGTTGAGACGCTCTCAGCAGTCGCCGACCGTGAGCGTGCACCGATCTACATCATCGGAGAGGTGACCGGCGACAACCAGTTCACCTTCCATAACTCCGTTACCGGAGAGAAACCCATTGACCTGCAGCTGAGTGATTTTTTCGGGAAGCCTCCCCAAACAGTCATGACTGACAATACCGTTAAATCAAATTTCCGTCCGGTCAGCTATGACCCTTCCGGCCCTGAAAAGTACATTGAGGCCGTCATGCAACTTGAAGAGGTTGCATGTAAAGACTGGCTGACGAACAAGGTCGACCGGTCCGTTACCGGCAGGATAGCAATGCAACAGTGTGCCGGAGAGCTTCAGCTTCCACTGAATAACCTTGGCGCCATCACCCTTGATTACCGCGGCATTAAAGGAATGGCCACTGCACTGGGACATGCCCCTGCAGCAGGACTTGTCAGCGCCGCGGCGGGGTCAGTGCTGTCAATAGCTGAGGCACTGACAAACATAGTATGGGCTCCGCTGACTGACGGACTGAGAAGTGTGTCACTCTCTGCCAACTGGATGTGGCCCTGCAGAAACCCCGGTGAAGATGCCAGACTCTATGAAGCTGTAGAGGCAGCAAGTGACTTCGCCATTGCCCTGGGTATAAACATACCGACAGGCAAGGACAGTCTCTCTATGACCCAGAAGTACCCCGACGGTGTGGTGTACAGCCCGGGAACGGTGATAATCACCTCGGCGGCAGAGGTTGATGATATCCGGGCAATAGTCGGACCCGTTCTGAGGAATGACTCCTCAATGCCTCTCTTCTTTATTGACATGAGCGCAATGAGGCATACCCTCGGAGGAAGCGCCCTCGGGCAGACGCTGGGCAGCCTTGGTACTGAAGCTCCCACTGTCAGCGCTGCCTCATATTTTGCAGATGTTTTCGCTGCTCTGCAGGAGATGATCAAAGAGAAAATGATAGTTGCCGGACATGATATCTCTGCCGGGGGTATGATAACCACCCTCCTCGAGATGTGCTTTGCTAACCGCGAGGGCGGGCTGGCGCTGAATTTTTCAGAGATCGGTGAGGATGACACGGTGAGACTGCTCTACAGTCAGAACCCCGGGGTGGTAATCCAGGTGGCGGAGGAATCAGAAGCTGAGGAGTTCCTTCTGGAACGGGGCGTCAGTTTTGTGAGCATCGGACACCCGGTGAAAGAGAGAAAAATTTTTGTGACAAACGGCTCGGGGAAACACACCTTTGACATTGATCACTGTCGCTCTCTCTGGTACCGCAGCTCCTTCCTCCTTGACCGCAGGCAGTCGGGTCCTCAGCTGGCAGCCGAGAGATATGAGAATCATGGCTCCGGGGCGTTGGAGTTTAACCTGAAGGATTTCAAAGGGGCTTTCTCCTCCCTTGGAATAACACCTGACCGCAAGGCACGCACCGGAGCTAAAGCTGCCATCATCCGGGAGAAAGGGGTCAACGGCGACAGGGAGATGGCATATGCCCTGTGGCTGGCCGGATTCGACGTGAAGGATGTGCATATGACTGATCTCATCTCCGGTAGTGAGACCCTTGAAGAGATAAACATGATAGTCTTTGTGGGGGGATTCTCCAACTCTGATGTGCTGGGCTCCGCCAAGGGATGGGCCGGAGCATTCAGGTACAACGAAAAAGCCCGCCTGGCACTTGAAAACTTCTATAAAAGGGATGACACCCTGTCTCTGGGTGTGTGTAACGGCTGCCAGCTCATGGCTGAACTGGGACTCATTGTGCCGGAACATAAGGAGATGCCACGGCTTGAACGAAATGCTTCCCATAAGTTCGAGTCTGCCTTCCTTGGGGTGAAGGTCCATCCGGGAAACTCAGTCATGCTCTCCGGACTTGAGGGGATGGAGCTTGGCATCTGGGTCGCACACGGTGAGGGACGGTTTGTATTCCCTTACCCGGAGGATAAGTACAACGTTACAATGAAATACAGCCACAGTCACTACCCGGCAAACCCCAATGGTTCAATGTACGATGTGGCAGGTATCTGTTCAGCCGATGGCAGGCATCTGGTAGTTATGCCTCACCTGGAAAGGGCATACCTTCCATGGCAGTGCGCTTACTATCCCTCGGAAAGGCGGGATGATGACGTTACGCCATGGATCAAGGCATTTGTCAATGCCCGTAAATGGGTTGAAAAACAGGCAGTTTAAAGAATTTTCGATTTCAGATTTTCGATTGTCGATTTAATCAAAAATCGCAAATCACAAATTCTTAAGACTTTACGGACTTTCGACTTTATGGACTTTACAGACTTTCGACTTTACCGTACCGTCGGCTTCAGAATCAGCGAGTTGATGAGCGTCTGCTTGTCAACGCTGAGGTCAGAAAGATCTGCCGAGAGTTTCTCCACCCTGTCACTGATGACCTGCACCTGATATTCGCCGGGTTTGCTGAAGAAAATCGAACCCATATGTGAGTCTGCCCTGTACCAGGGTTTCTTTACACTCATGTCCTCAGTAACAATTTTATCCCCGACAGGTCTCCCGGTCAGCCGGGTGTCGCCCGCTGTAATTACAACACTGTCTCCATAACTAAGAAAGGTGGTATCACATGTCAGGCTTGAAAGCCATACATCATACCTTCCTGCCTTCTTCACCGTAAAATGCCACTCGGCAGTGTTATATTGAGGATTGGAATCAACCTGAATTAGAGCAGCATCTCTTATAAGGAGTGTCACTCCTTCTGCCTGTCCGCCTGATTTCTCAGCCTTTGCCATCCTGCTATCTTTGCCTTCTCCGCCGGTATCATTGCACGCCGTCATGGGAAATACAATCACCAATCCCAATAAAACAGCCTTTATCCAGAATTTATTCATTAAACCAGGTTTTTTAAACTTATGAGATCCAAAATTAATTTTCATTTTTATATTACAATATTTAATTTGACCAACTACATAGAACTATTTATATTCAATAGTTATTTGTGCACTAAAAGGCTTTTTCGTGTGCTTTCACCATGCACCATGTAAGCACATAATAATATGCATCAAAAATCGTTCCACACTGCCTGGAGAAACCCGGAGGCAAATTAAAGTCATTTTTTTGACTTTAGAAGCACCTTGTAATCAACAATGTATGTTCTGAGGAAAAAAGTTATTAACCGTTGTTCAGGGATTTAACTGCCACTCTGGCCGGTCTGCTCCTGCTCTTTTTTGCCGGTTTCGGGAGTGCGGCAGCGACCAGTTCGGCTATGTCGCTCACCATGGTCTCCGTGGCCTGCCCGAAGCTCTTTTTGCAAAGCGGACAGGCAGTAATCAGCTCATCGGGTGATGACCGGGTAAGGCTCTTTGCGGCATCAACAGCTATCAGGGCTCTCTTCCCGGATGACAGGGTCAGGTTACCAAGACTACCTCCGCAGCATAATGACATGTTACCCTCCTGCGGCGTGGGCTGCAACTCAGCGACATAGCTTATTACTGCCCTTGGCTCCTCATAAATACCCGATCCACGGCCAAGCTCGCATGGGTCATGGTAAACAACCTTCCGGTGAAGGTAACCCAGCCGGAGCGACCCCTCCTCAATCAGGAGATTAATGAACTCTGAATGGTGCATCACACTGGCTTCAAGGTAATAGCTCTCCCTGAATACCTTATAGCATATGGGGCATGAGGTCACCAGGATCTTTGCTCCAGACTTCCAGATAATATCGGAGTTATGGTTTATAAGCTCACGTGCCTCCTTGTCCCTCCCGGCAAGCATGAGAGGCCTGCCGCAACATACCCCTCCTTCCTCGTCCATGAACCGGTATCGTACCCCCGCACTCTCCATGATCTTCTTCATGGCAGAGATGACAGACGGAGTCAGATGGGTCATGCATCCTGCAAAGAAGAGGACATCGGCGCTCTCAGCTTCTTCCCTGACAAGATAACCGTATGACTGTGTAGGTTCTCTTTCGATAGTGCTCCTCTTACCTGAGAGTGAGTAGCCCTCAAGAAATTTCTTTTTGATATCGGGTCTCTCCCCCTGCCTTCGCTCAATGAGGCGCATCGGGCCAAGCTCTATGCCAACGGGACAGGCTTCCTCGCACCTGCCGCACATGAGGCAATTGGCGGTGATAGCCGCTATATCCCTATCGTTCCGAAGGCCCTTGATGAAATAGGCCGACTGAATGTCATGAATCCCTGCGGCATAGCTCATCTGGCAGACGCTGATGCAAACCCCGCATGACGAACAGGCATGTGTCTGCACCTCGGTATATGATGATGACCTGTCTCCCGTGGTGATGCCTGAGTTGCGCATGAAAATGAGCAACAGTTCGACGGGTATATGAAAGTACCGTGTCACAGGCAGCAGAAAGAAAAATGTTCCCAACGCCAGCGAGTAGAGCCACCAGAACCAGGGTGCTATCTGTGCTGCAGGAAGGAATGATGCCAGTGATGCCCCCAGGCTGGCGGTGAGGAACCCTCCGCTTCCATATGCACCACATGTAAAGCTCTCGGCCAGCAGCCTCGAGGGAAAAATGAGCCAGAGACTCAACAGCGCCAAGCGGTCACTCCAGGTGTGCTTCGTGGTCTTCTTCATGCCCATCAGGGATGGAATGAACCTTTTGATCACGGCCAGCAGGAGACCCGAGAGGATGAAGGCAAGAAGAAGATCCATCAGGTGCGTGTATCCTCTTGCAAGTCCGGCACCGCCGTGTTCGGGATTAAACGCCCGGAAGAAGATGGCATGTGAGGGCGGATTGAGATGCTTCGCCCCGAAGAAGTCAGCCTCGATGGTGCCAAAGACAATCAGCAGGAACCAGCCGAAAGCGAGGCTCATGTGCATATAGCCCAGGACGGGATTCTTTTTGAATATCCTGCGGTGCAGGAGGCTCTCCATGAAAATCTCCTTGAGACTCTGCACGAAAGGCCTGCCGAAGAAACCCCTCTGAAGGCGCAGTTTGTCGGACCGCGACAGGTTGCGGAACCATACGGTACTGCGTACCACACTGTAGATCAGGATGAAATACAATCCCAGGTTGAATGGCCATACGAATATCTCAGAGCTCATTCCTGTCCAGTTTTCTGATGGCTTCGGCAGTCACGGCAACCACGTTGCGTGTGTTAACCCCTCTGGGACATACCAGCAGGCATTTGCCGCAAAGCATGCACCGGGTAACCTCCTCGCGAAGAAGGTCGATCTCACCACGCCGGATAAGAGTGTTCATCCGACGCAGGTTAAATGATATATGCTGACCTGCAGTGCATGTGGCAGTGCACCCGCCGCAGGCAAAACAAAGCCTGAAGCTCGGCTCCATGAGAGTGACATACTCCCTCACCTTACGGTCTGAGGTGTCATAATTGATCAGCCTGCTCTGGTTGATTCCGAAACCGAACCTGTTTGCCTGTTTCGAGCTCATCTTCCGCTCAGGTATCTTACCGTCTCGGCAACTGCCGCACGGGCATGCGATATGGTATCTGTGATATTCATCGGTGCGGTGCAGGTGCCGGCATAAAAGACCCCCTTCACCCGGCTCAGGTTGTTGCCATAATGGTGATCACCGGTCTCAAGGAACCTGTTGATGCCGGTCTCAAGGCCGGATACTTCTGCAAGCCTTGCTCCTGTCTTCGACATCTCCATCCCGACCATCAGCACCATCAGGTCGAGCTCCATCTTAAGGGGCCTCCCGGCAAGGGTATCCTCTACCTTGATGACCAGCCGGTTGTTGATATTTACCGATGCCTCCGACACTTTGCCCCTTATGTAATTTACGTTGTGGAACTCCTGTGATTCACGATAGAGTTCCTCATAATAGGGACCATACATCCTCATATCCATATAAAAACAGAAGACCTCGCACCCGGGGAGCATCCTCCTTACCTCGATGGCCTGCTTGACTGCAGTGACACAGCATACCTTTGAGCAGTGGTTGTTGCTGACCTTTTCATCGCGGGAGCCCACGCAGTGGATAAACCCTATGCGTGAAGGGACTGACCCGTCTGCCCTGGCGATCTTTCCTCTGCCGAACATCTCCTCCAGCTCAGATGAGGTAATGACGTTGTCATAAATGCCGTAACCGTATTCTTCCTTCCGGTGTGCATCGAAGAGATCGAAGCCGGTGGCGATGATCACCGCATCAGCTCTCTCTTCGGTCCCGCCTGACAGGCTGACAATCACATCATGGCCCTGATGCCTTATTTTTTCAACTGCCGTGCTTGTGATGACATTAATATTTTCATGGTCAATGCTTTTCCTGAGATATCCCCTGACTTCATCTGCCGGCCTTCGGTCGGGAAAAAGCGCATGCCACTGTAGCAGGTGGCCACCCGGATCCTGCCCCTTCTCTATGAGGGTCACCCTCATTCCCATCTCTGCCAGTGACCCGGCAGCTTCCATGCCTGCCACGCCGCCACCGGCTATGATAACATGCTTCCCCTTTCCGGTCATACCCTCTCTTCGTTCATCAGATTCACAGGTTCAGGAAGTTTTGAACCATCCTTTGCCAGGAACCGCTCTTCAGGGTCAACTCTGATACCCATCCGACGGAGTAACTTGATCGACTGGACATTATGATACTGAAGTCCCAGCTCCCATGGGTCGTAACCCAGAACAAGGCCGGCTACCTCCTCGTAAGTAAGAACCGGGATACCCTGGTTCTCAGCACCATAAGTAATGCCATCAATCTCCTTTATTGTATACTGCCATCTATCCATGAACATAGAGCATCCCGGACAGTTGGCGATGATAAAATCAGGACGATAGGGTTCCATCGACTCAAACTTCTTGCGGGAAGCAGAGAGCGAATAGCCCCTGTTTGCCTGTATAAGGTATTGCCTGAAGCCAAACCCGCAGCAGTGGCGGCGTTCCGGATAGTCAATGATATCACCCCCCCATGACTCAACCATACCTATAAGCACATGAGGAAACTCTGCCCCGCCCACTCCGTGCTTCGGGAACATCTTTGAGTAGTGGCACCCAATGTGCTCAACCACCTTCAGAGGCTTGCCCGTGGAGATGTCAACCAGGTTGTACTTCGCCTTGCGTGCTATCTCATCCCTGAATTTGTAAATGATGTCACTGGCGTGAGAGATCGATTCAGGTATCTCAAAGGTGCGTCCGGTGGCCTTATAGAGATCCTCGCGTGTACGTTCAAGCGTCTCCGGGAAATGCTTCCAGGTCTCGAGTATCTCAGTATAGATGCCGAAAGAGGTGACACATGAAATTGCAGTGTTCCTGTAACCGGCCTCCGTGGCCAGCGCGAAATGACGGGCAACAACCGCCTGAATCGTTTCAAAAGGCACCACATCACCGTGATAGCCAATGCCTGTGCACGTTGTGTGCCTTGGGTCCTCAAAGATATCCTTGCCCAGGTCGTCACGCATAATCTTCAAAAAGACCTGCTCGGAGCCGGCAAAGAATGTCTGCCTGATGCATGACCTGACATAAAAAAAATGATCGTCGGGTATCTCCTTCTGGTACTCGGCCCAGATCTTCTTTTTACCTTCCAGTTTCATAGATATCCTTCCTTACATCTTCTGCCTCGCACTGGTGAGTCCCATTGTCGGCCGAGACCACGTGTCTGAAGTATTCAAAGTCCTTTCCCTCTTTCTTGAATTCAAGGCCCATCTCTGCCGCCTTCTGCTCCGATGCCTCCTCTATGGTGTCATAGAGCTCCTGTCCGCCAGTCACCTTGAAGATGTTTTTTAGTTCATCAAGTACATCATCACTTATTTTGCGTGTCGGGCCCTCCTTGCCGTTCAGCTCACCACCCAGGCGTGTAAGCGAATCATCCATGTATTTAAAATAGTGTTCCCATGCCGGGCCCTGCTCGGGATGTGACTTGGGATCAACCTCATATGAGGCGACACAATAACCGATTCTAAGGATATTGTCTCCGATTGTTCTCTTAATGGCGAACTGCTGCCGGCCCTTTTCGGAGGCGGTGAAGTAGCCCAGTTCCTGTGACAGCTTGCGCAAAGCCATTATCACCATGCCCGGGGTGTTTCCGCGCGGGCAGCGGGTTTTACAGCTCATGCATTGCCCGCAGTACCAGATGGTCTCGCTCTTAAGCAACTCTCTGATGACTTCGTTGTTCCTCGTCTGAACGAGGTCAACAACCATCCTCGGGTCATAGCTGTAATATTCGGCTGCAGGACAGATTCCAGTACATATTCCGCAGTTCATGCATGCATTCAGTCCCTCCTCAAAACGGACGTCCTTCATAAGCCTTGAATAGAGATCTTCCATGATTTTAATCTTCGCCTTTTATGGGAAGCTCAAAAGTAGTCATGATGCCCTTCACAGGGTACGCTATTAAAGCCTATTTTACGGGGGTATTTATACTTAGGGGCAGTCTCAGGGTCTCAAGGTCAGAGGTCTGAAGGTCAAAAGGTCAGAGGTCTGAAGGTCAAAAGGTCAGAGGTCTGAAGGTCAAAAGGTCCTGTAGGAGCGGAGCGGAGATCCCGACCATAGGTCGGGACGGCCTTGCAGTCTTGCGGTCTTGCGGTCGTAATTAATTGATTGACTGATGACTGTGGACTGCGGACTGACAAGTTATCTGCCAAGCAATGCATCAAGCACGCCGTGGTTGACAGTACAGTTCTCAATCCGGAGATTCTCTGTGAGCTCCATAAGCGCACTGTGAGCCTCGTCAGGCGAAGGAGCAGGCGCGGTGCCCTTCCAGTAGTCGATTATCTGCTGGTAGCCGTCAGGAATTGTAACATTCATGATGCCACTTTCCGAATCTAACTTCTTGAGCGTCCACCATGCCCACCCTATGCCTTCAGCCTCAAAAAGCTTAACAGCCGATCGGTACCATTCGTTATTGTTCTCACCCGACTCTCCCATCCACAGCGGGACATTGTGTTCCGACCTGATATCAAGATACTTCTGGATCGTCTCCACGGTGGTCGGATTCCAGTACTTGTGAAAACTGTAGGCCATGTTGTCATCCCACGGTGGTGTAAGTCCTGTGAAGTCAGTGGCAAAATGATTGCCTTCAATGAAGATGATATGGTTGGTATCAACCTGGCGGATGGCGTCAGTGATTTCGATAAATAACTGAAGCAGAGCCGCATTGCCTTCAAGCGGAAAATTGGTCTCATTGATCAGGTCATAACCTCCTATCCATGGTTCATCCCTGTACCTTTGTGCCAGCCTTCTCCAGAGCGCTACGGTCTTCTGACGGTTCAGCTCACTCTCCCACAGGTTAGGTTTGGTGGTGTCTACATCGGCAATGGGTATGTCATTCCCCTGCCCTCCAGGTGCGGCATGCAGATCAAGGATCAGGTAAATTTCATTCGAGGTGCACCAGCTAAGAAGGGAGTCCGTCATCACAAATCCCTTCTCAAGCCAGGTGATCTCACCGGCTACAGGCTCCTTCTCAACCGGCGGAGTGAACAGATTGTAGTGCATCGCGAGCCTGACTGAATTGAATCCCCATTCCTTCAGTGAATCTATATCCCTGCGGGTTACCATGTTGGAAAGCCAGGCATTATAAAACTCCCCGCACCTCTCCTCGCCTGTCAGAGCGGCTATCTTTTTCCTTATATCATACTGTGCGGGAGCCACCCCTGACAGCTTGAGCATGTAGGGCTCCTGTAGCATCCAGCCTCCCAGCCCGATGCCCCGCAGGAGAACAGATTCCCCCTCTCCGTTAACAATATGCCGGCCATCAGTCTTCAGGAATCCGGGTGATGAAGGTTCAGAGGTGTCACATGAAACCATCATGCTGATAATTGTGAGCAACATCAGTATATTTTTCATTCCAGTAGTTTTAATCCATTTTACAATGTAAATATTTTATTTGAATGGATAACTTTATTCCCAAAGCCCGACATATGAAAAAAGACAGGTTCATCATCGCACTCCTGGTAACACTTTCAACCGCTGTAATTTTACCTTCATGCAGGAATGAAAAGATAGTCACTTTCAGATCACTACTGAAGGAGATGGCAATGAATGAGACCCTTGCAAGGTTTCCCGACCCGTCATACAGGCTGGTGCAGTTCAGCTCGTATGACAGGCGAAGTATTCACCCTGACAGTGCCGGGTGGTTTGCCAATGATGATTACACCCGTTTCATCAGGGAGGAGAACAATGAAGGACGTCGTGAATATGTAATGCTCGAGGCTGAAGGCCCAGGAGCCATCGTCAGGTGGTGGATGACCTTCGGAAACGCCAACGCACTTAACTCATATATCCGGGTCTATGTCGACGGCCAGTCCACCCCTGTCATTGAAGGAATGGCACCGCAACTGGTGGGTGAAGGCCTCCTCGCCCCTGCTCCCCTGAGCACTGCCGTGTCTCCACTGACTGAACCGCAACGCCAGGGGTATAACCTCTACCTTCCACTTCCGTTCTCAGAAAAATGCAAGATCACACTGGAAAATGACTCGATTGTCATCACCCCCCGGAGAAGCACTCCTTCAGTTTACTACAACATTAACGCCCGCTTGTATGAGCAAGGGACAAGGATTGTCTCAGTGAAAAGCCAGATGTTCGGGTCAGACACCCTGGCGATCTCGGAATGTGCTCAGGCCCTTCTCTCATATCCTGAAGCCGAAAGTAAGAACGATCTGAAAAGTTTTACATCAGGAAATTTTGCCCCGGGTGAGGCATGCTCAGTCATTATCACCAAACCGGGCGTTGCTGTGAACAGCTTCACCCTGGCGCTTAATGCAAAAGACACCGCATCGGTGTTGAAGAATGCCATTGTGCGGATGCGGTTTGACGGCCGGGAGACGGTGGAGGTACCTGTCGGATGCTTCTTTGGCACCGGGTACTCGTACAACAGTTACCAGACACACTTCACCGCCGTGGACCAGGGCGGAAACATGAGCTCTTCTTGGCTCATGCCCTTCCTCAAAAACTGTGAGATAAGCATCATAAACGGCACATCTGACACAGTGTCTATTACCGCATCGGTTTCATTGTCTCCATATAAGTGGGATGACTCCTCAATGTATTTCGGTGCCTCATGGAAGGAATACGCCGCAATAGAAACCGCCGGCTCGGAAAATACCGGGGGAACAGGACTACACACCGACCTGAACATTGCTGACCTGAAAGGCAGAGGTCTCTACGCGGGTGACGCCGTACTTGTATTCAACAACGCTGACGCATGGTGGGGCGAGGGAGATGAGAAGATCTATGTCGACGGTGAGACCTTCCCCTCCTCTTTCGGGACAGGTACTGAAGACTATTACGGTTACGCATGGTGCAGGCCCGAGCCCTTCTCCCACCCTCTCATTGCTCAACCAACTGGTCAGGGCAACTTCCATCCCGGCATGAGTGTCAACATGAGATACCGTATCCTCGATGCCATACCCTTCAATGAATCCATAAGGGTTGATATGGAGCTCTGGCACTGGGTAAAAACGACTATCGACTATTCAGTCACTTCGTATTACTACCTCTCGCCGGAATAGCAACCATCTTACACACCGAAGCATAACGCCAGGCCTTCATGAAAAGCCTGATTATGAAAAGAGCCTGTGTTGCCAGGAAGAAGAGAAAGATCATCCATCCCTTCGACGGGACTGACCAGGCTGCGAACCATAATGAGAGGAATATGAAGACGATATTCAGTATGAAAATCACCAGTATTGTACCATACGACAGCCAGAATCTCTCCGCCAACGCCCTGAAGCCCACTCCCAGAGCCCTGAAAACCTTCCCTGAACCGGTGGCTGCCACCCATCGCCTCGAGGCATCTGCCACGAAGAGCCATACGGGTAAACCAAGCAACCAGATGGCGTAAAAGAGGTAGATAATATCCGAGCCGGGGGTCGAACCCTCTGATGCAGCCATTGTGACAATCATAGGAATACCGATGACAATGAATGTCCAGGCTACGGTAATGAGCAATATGAGAAGGGCAATCTTCAGGAAGGGAAGGAAATTGCGGGCCGACTCCCTGATAAAGGCGTTGACCTTAAGCCCTCCCCAGGCAGCGGAATATGATGCAAAGAGTCCCCCTGCAAAAAAAGTAAAAAGAAAGAATCCTCCCACCAGAAGAAGCAGTCCACCCAGCGATAACGCTGACATCAGGTTCACAAAGGGCTTGCCCATATCGCCTGCGAGACCCAGGTCAAACCCGTCCGTAAACCTCTCAACGGTCATACTGTTCCCGAAAATATTTACCAGGAAGCTTTTCAGAGGAACGGAAACTAATAAAACCATTACCAGGGTAACAACCCACATCAGCAAGATCAGCTTGTATGATGATGCCGCCGCAGCGGCTCCTCTGGTCAGTGTTCTTATAAGGGCCATCTTAAAACTGTTAAAAGGTGAATATTGAAATCATCATCTGCATAAGGAAAACGAACTTGTTTGCCATGCGGCGTGCTGCCGTGAACTTATGGACGCTGCTCCATGAATTGTTGATCCTGTCAACGTCGATGTCAATCTTGTCATCAGGATCAAGTTTTGCCCATATTACTTTCGCGGCGCCAGTGTATTCAAAGTCCTTGTAACTTGATTTCCCATCCCATACCTCCAGCACCTCTTCACCGTTATCGAAGCCGACAAGCACCTCAACCGGCAGGGTAACTCCTCCAAGTCTTTCGATGCTGACCCTTGAAATGTACAGGGTGTCGCTGGTCCGGTCACTGCGGGTATATGTCACGGAATCGCCGTCGACTACTCCCGCGTAGCTCCTGATCTTGTGGGTGGTGACACCCGAAATCCTGTAGTCGCATATCTCATTCCCGTACAGAACCTGGTCGAAGAACCAGTCCATGTTCTCTCCGAACCTGTCATCGTGCTCCTTCGTTACTACATCGTTCACCACCGTAATAAAGTCGCGCCCCGACGGATGGCGAAATCCCCAACGGCGGTAATATTCACGGAAAACATTGTCCATCGTCTTCGTCCCGATAAGCCCTTCAAGGGTATGAAGCCATGCAGCTGCCTTGTTATATGACATCATTCCGTATGTGCCGTGCGGATAGAGCCAGGATGGAAGGTCGTTGGTTGATACGGCACGACTGGGAGATGATATGTAACCCATTCTTCCCTGGTCTGCATCGGACATCTTGATGAAAGGAAGCCTGATGAGGCCGTAACCGCCGCCGTAAAAATGATCCACTATGCGTTGCTCCCAGTATGAGTTGATGCCTTCGTCTATCCACGGCTCCTCAAACTCGTTGCTGGCAAGGATCCCCATGAAATAGGCATGTCCGAACTCGTGGATGGTGACCATCTCCGCCATCTTCAGGAACGAAGGTACGACACCGCCACCTGCAGAGGTAAAAAGCGTTGTGTATTCCATGCCGCCGGCACCCGAGCCCGACATTGGCGGATCAACGAAAGTAAGATGAGGCCAGGGATAAGGCCCTACCCTTTCATCGAGGTATTCAAGTGCGTAAATCACAGCGTCAAACTGGTTATCAGCCTTTTTCAGTCCTTTCTCAGAGGTGAGTAATGTTATGTCTACACCCCTCCACTTTTGTGTCACCTCCCTGTATCCCGGCCATGCCGTCCATGCAAAATCGACTATGTCTTCAGCCCTCCACACAACCTTCTTCAGGCTGTCGCCGAGGTCAATCTCCTCGACAACCATTCCCCCCGACCCGGCAACATACTCTCTCGGCATGGTGACTGCAACGTTATAAACCGAATGGTTTGCATAGAACTCAGAGTTGGGATGAAACTGATGGCAGTTCCAGCCGTCAGCCTCGCGCTGCCTCATGCCGGCTGTCTCATAGACCCCGAACTTGGGGAACCACTGGGCAACAAAATGAAAATCGCCGGCGTACCCCGTTCTCACAATGGGAGAAGGAAGCCTGGAATCAAACACTATATTTAACCGCAGCGTATCACCGGGAAGGATGGGCTCGGACAGCATCACCTGCACGACTGTCCGGTCGTGGATGTTTCCATCATCAGGCGACTGGAAGCTCACTGAATCCAACAGGTCATTGCCCCGATGGTCGCTGATTGACCGTATCTTAACCCATCCCCATCCATCGTCACCGTCCGGGCTCCATCGCCCATGCGCGTTGAAAGAGCTTTTGTTGCTGCTGAAGGCATTAAGGTACATGTGCATCATGGCATCATCCACAGGTTTCGAAGAGTTGTTGACCCACCATGCTGTCATATCTCCTCTGACCGTATGAGTCTCCGTGTTAAGTACAGCATCAATATCATAACCGGTAAGCCTCGCACTCAGGGGACTTTCAAATATCACCTGTCCGGTCAGTAAAATGGGCAACCAGAGTAGAGAGGCAAAGACAAATCTTTTCATTAGCGTCCGTTTGTTTAATAACACAATAAAATTAAGCCATTATTTCCTCCGTTTATTACATTTGCACATATTTCTCATTTTGTGCAATGGCCCGAAAAAATACCCGCGATATGATCATTGGCGTTGCAGCAGTATTGTTTGCCACAGTTGGCCTGCGCAGGACTACCATGGAGACGATCGCTTCGGCAGCCGGACGGGGCAGACGAACCATCTACATGTATTTCAGCAATAAGGCAGAAATTTATGATGCGGTGGTTGAAGGGGAGATCCGGCAGATCACTGGGCCGCTCCTTGACCTGGTATCGTCAGGAAAGATTTTTGAGACGGTGTTGCAGCGTTACGTGGAGGTCAGGGCCAGTCAGCTTAATGCCCTGCTCCTCAGGAACCCGCTTCTCCTCAAGGATTTCTCGCAGGGACACAGCAGGGTGGAACGATTAAGGGAACGACTCAACAGGGATGAGATGAAGATTCTGACTCCTTTTTTCCGTAAGTACATCAGTCATAAGGAGTTTCCCGGACAGCCTTCTGCGGAAGAGTATGCAGTGATCTTTCTGAATCTACTCCGGGGGAGTGACAGGCTACTGACAAAAAAGGATGGCCCCGGTGAAGCCATCCGTATATCTTCGATCTCTGCCGACCTTTTCCTCAGGGGTCTTAACGGGTTCAGGGAAGTTACGGCCTGAACATTACATTTTTATTTTATTCCCGGGCGTCGATCAGCTCAGAGTCTTGTATTTTTTCATTATATCGCCCGAATTCATCATGAAATCAATATACTGTGCACGTTGGTAGGGTAGTTTGTTTTCGGTGTTTTTCATTGAGAGTTTTCCCCTGAAAGCATCGATAGTCTTATAGCCGTGGCTATCCATCCACTTGGCCACCTCCCCGGTCATAGATTTTATCACGTCAGTGCCGTTACGATAGATTGTGCTGACCGCCTGTACGGCATCGGCACCTGCAAAGATCATCTTTATCACATCATTGCCCGAATAGACTCCCGTGGAGGTACATACCGAAGCCCTGATATTGCCATGAAGCATTCCTGCAAACCTGAGAGGGAGCTTGTTGTCGTCGCTGCTACTGAGATTGTAGGGCATGGTGTGTTCCTCTGTAAATATGTCTATGTCTGGCTGCAGAAGCCTGTTGAAGATAACAACCGCATCAGCTCCTGCCTTGTCGAGGTCAGCTATGAACTGCACCGGATTGGTATAGTAGGGACTCAGTTTCACCGATACCGGTATTTTCACGGCTGCCTTAACCTTGCGGAGGGTCTCAAGCTGCTTCTTCTCGATTATTGCCCCGACTGTGTCCGACTCATCGGGGAGCGAGTAAAAATTCAGTTCCAGGCCACTAACGCCGGTGGCAGCTGCCTTGACGGCATATTCGACCCAAATATCATCTTTGAGTGCGTTCAGACTGGCAAACAGCGGGATCGAGACCGCCTCCCTGGCTTTCTTCAGGTTCAGCAGGTAATCATCAGGCGATTCAGGTACCGAGTGGGAATTAGGGAAGAGTGTGATCTGTTCCGCATGTCTCTCTTCGTATTCTGTCATACGCTCTGATAGTTCGAGATTCTCCAGTTGGATCTGTTCTTCGAACAGAGACTTGTAGACGATGGCTGCAACGCCTGCCTCCTCGAGTTTGCGCAGGTTGTGAATGTCAGTCACCAGGTTACTGGCACCTGCAATAATAGGGCTCTTCAGTTCAATACCCATGTAAGTTGTTCTCAGATCTGCCATGATTTTTATTTTTATTGTATAACAATCCGTTAAACAAAATGTTCTGGCCCTTCTGCAATAAGATGAATGAGGCAAAAAAACCAGGCAGTTGGCACCGGTGCCACAGAAAAAGAAACCGGAGGGATATGAC
>CAYVYM010000005.1:34969-121240 GCA_964455705.1 uncultured Rikenella sp. | reverse complement strand
ATCATTGACTGAGATAGTTATTCTCCTGTATTATTAAATGTTTAATATTTCTAAATAACAATTAATGATGAGGTAAGTTGATACAGAAATTACAAATCCTGAGTGCGTACGCCGGATAACCTGACCACATTCCGCCGGAGTAAATTTACCACCCTGTGCCGGAGTTAATCCTCTGGTAAATAACCCTGTATTAAAATGGTATAATTCCCGGCCAGATGTGGTCAGGGCTTCCGGCTTTTGCAGTATAGAAAAAACAATACAAAGTGTGGTTTTGCGCGAGCTGCAAATATGCCTGACAGCTTGAGCTAAAGGTTTGATAACATTATACTCTGTCGAGATTTTCTTTGACTTTTGAGATAAGCTGTTTTCGTGTAAAAGGCTTACTGATGAAATCGTTACAACTGTTTTTGAGAGCGGTTTCCTTATCATCAAAATATGCTGTCTGGGCAATGATTATAACATCGGGACGAAACTCCCTGATCTTTCTTGCAGCAGTGTACCCATCCATACCAGGCATTTTAACATCCATTAAGACAAGGCCGATGTTATTATGAAGTCGACATAATTCCACTGCCTCTATTCCATTGACCGCCCGGATTACCTTAATATTCAGTGGAGTCAGATAACTTTTAATCAATGTAAAATTGATCTCATCATCCTCTGCAATCAGGACCGTTATCTGCTTATACAATGAAGTTAAATCAGAATCCGGAGCCTGAATTCCGGATTTCATTATTGGTACCGGCTGTACATAGGGCAGTGTAAAATAAAAAGTTGACCCTTTTCCGGGTTCAGACTTTAGCCATATTTTCCCACCCATCTGTTCGATAAATGCTTTACATATTGGCAGCCCAAGGCCTGTTCCTTCGAATTGCCTGGTAAGGGATCTTTCAGCCTGAAAAAATTTTTCAAAGATTTTAGATTGCAGTTCTGCAGGCACACCAATACCCGTATCAGAAAAGTAAAACTCAATGAAGGAATCTTTCAGCTCGTATCCAAAAATGATCCGTCCTTCTGAAGTAAACTTAATTGCGTTACTGATCAGATTTGACAGAATTCTGTCAAGCTTAGAACGATCTGTAAGTATTTCGGCTTTTTCATATGGAAGACCGGTTTTATAAACAAGGGAGATGCTTTTTCCTTCTGCATCCGTCAGATATTGCTTGCTCAGGTCTTCTATTCTCGTGTTCAGATTGACTTTAGTTAGTTGTGTACTGGCTGCTTTCGCTTCGATACTTGCAACATCAATTATATCGCTGATAACTGATAGAAGGTGATCGCTGCCTTTCTGAATTGACTCAATGTACATTGTTTGCTCATCAGGGCTTTTGTCAGGTATAGTTAGCAGCGCTGAGAAACCGGTTATAGCATTCAGGGGTGTACGGATTTCATGTGAAATATTACGCAGGAATGCAGATTTAAGCCGGTCGCTTTCTTCAGCCTTCTGTTTTGCCACCATTAAATCAAGACTTTCCCTCTTTAAGGTTGCCCGTAAATCCTTTTCTTTCAAAAACGATTCGTTCAATTGGGTTACGAAGGTTGCGACTGAAAAGACCAAAAGTGCATTAAATGCGATTAAATTTAAACCAACTCCTAACCATTCTACTGGTGTATATATCTGAAAAAATGTCAGATTTATTGAATTTATGGGGTCTGCCGCGAGAATAAACAAAAAAAGGAATGCATTTAAGGAAACGGCAATCAATCCGGCACGTCTGCTTTGAAAAAGGGTTATCAACACTGACATGCAAATAAATATGGTGATGCTTGGTCCTTTAATACCAATGTAAGTAAACAAGATGAAAGACAGGATGTAAAAAGTAACATTGAACATTATTTTTTTGTACCGGATACTTAGATTTTTAATAAAGAAAATAAAAACCAGACTAAGCATAGCAATCGTATCGGATAATGCGATGACAAATTGACTTGTTTGTAACGATATGATGAAGCTTGGGATAAACACCAGCAGGCAAATGGGGAAGGCCAGGAGCAGTACTGAAATGAATAACTTGTCTCTCAGATCAGGCAACCCTTCTTCCTTAGAGGAAACCGCAGATGAATAATGGTCCATATAATATTGGACATATTTATCCCATAATACCCTGAGCATGGTAGTAAAATATTAAATATTACAAAGTTAAGCTATTTTTCAGACTATTGAATAGCGATAGTCTGAATCCTTTTCTCGCCCCTGTAACTTCTGACAGTGCTGTGTTTTTTCAGGTAATTGATTAAAGCCTCAGCGGTTGTGAAGAAGAGCGATTGCCCGGGATCAGTGTGTTCATAGCTGTAGACCTGTGTCATGTAATTGTTCATCGCAACCGAGTAGATACGGTTCATTTCGAGAGGGGTCCCGTCTTCTGTCAGAATGATTATTTCTCCCGGATTGCCCTCTGCATCAAGCTTCAGTTTCGTGATGATCCCTGAAGGATAGAGAAGTGATCTGTCATCAACGGGCCAGGCAGCACGCATAAGGGAGTATATCTCCTCACCATTCAGTTTTGTGACCACCAGCTCATTTCCGAAGGGATCGAGCTGATAGACATTCTTGATTGAGACCGGACCCTTCTCCAGGCGGTCAATACGTACACCTCCGGGGTTCATCAGGGCAATATCCGCCCCGGCAGCTTCACGCTGTGCATCGGCCATCAGGTAACCCAGCTCCTCGTATGAGGAAAAGTCGTCGGTGGCTGTTGCAATCACCTCGTTCAGCACGGGATTATCATTGTATCTGTCAACCATGGCGCGGATAGCAGGCTCCTCATGCTTCGAGTTCCGGATGTCGATCAGCTGCATGCTTCTTTGAATGGATCCGTCACTGCCAGCAAAAAGTCTGATCAGAGTGCCGTACTTCAGTTTGTTTTCAGCCTGCGTGATCATAACCCCGTTGTGGATCTGTTCCTTTTCAACCCTTGTATGGGAGTGCCCTCCGATGATCAGGTCAATACCTGCAGGCATGGTTTCGGCCAGTTTTACATCCTCTTCAAATCCCAGGTGGGTAAGTGCGATGAGAAAATCACTGCTGTCTTTCAGCCGTAGATATTCAGGGGCTGTCTCAAACGCAGAACGGAAAGAAAATTCCTTTACATTGTCGGGATGGCTGTCCGGGATGCCGTTCCGGCCGAGTTGCAGCAGCCCGAGAAAAGCAAGCCGGAGTCCGTTGGACAAAGTGAATATTTTGTAAGGGCTGATCTTTAAAGTATGCTGACCGCCTGATGATACATTGGCACATATAAAACTGAAGTCCGCCTTGCGGGCCAGACTGTTGAATCCTTCAGGACCTGTATCGAATTCGTGGTTTCCTAAGGCGCTGAGGTCAAAGCCTGTTGCATTCATCAGGTCAATCACAGGCCATCCCTTCTCCGGGAACTGATCGTTTACCGGGTTACCCGTCTGGTTGTCTCCGGCGGCTACAAGCAGCAGATCCGGATAGACGGCTTCCAGGCTGTCGACTATCCAGGCAAGCTTCGGGAAATTATCGATTGCCGCGTGCATATCATTAACGGCAAAAATAACTGCCTGTCGTTCTGATGGAAGGGTTGTGCCAGTATGCTTCTGGCTGCTACAGGAAGTAAGGAATCCGATTGCCAGCACCGTAGTGATAATTTTCAGTGAAGAGGAGCTCTTTTTGTGCCCTGGCACGATGAAAAGGGCGTTTCCTTCCGTAAGCTCGCCATCGTGGGCAACCCGGTTCCCAAAACGATCCTCGACACCGGGCAATCTTTTGGGCACTTTTCGACCTGTATGTGTAAAAAAACTCACGATTGCATCTTTAACCTTTGCTCCGCCGTGCAGCTCAAGCAGGGTGTTGTTTACTGTAATTTTCATCCATAGAAGTTTTGATGACGATGTAACAATTCACGATAAATTCTTTCCCGGTAACACTAATCAAATTTAACGTAAAATAATCTCCCGGGCATGTGTTTCTCTGAGTTAACTCCGGGAACAGCATTTACATTGAGATGATAATTATTAACTTTAGTCGGCCCGGGGGGTGATTGACTGAAGGCTGAGGACAGAGGACCGAAGAGTGAGGACTTTTATACAATTAGAGATATGATACGACACACAGTTGCTTTTAAATTGATGCATCCCAAAAATTCTTCTGAAGAAAAATCGTTTCTGAATGCTATCAGCAAATTGTCAGCTATTCCCGGAGTTGAGAATTTTGAACTTTTGAGGCAAACCAGCAGGAAAAACAATTTTGATTACGGTTTGTCAATGGAGTTCGCAACGGCAAAGGCATATGACGATTACAATCAGCATCCTGATCATGTTGCATTTGTCCGGACTATATGGATTCCGGAAGTCAGCGACTTTCTCGAGACAGATTACGAACCATTGGGTTGATTGTACTACACGCCCGCTCAGGCTCTGGTCCTGACAGGAGGCAAAGCAAGTTAAAAACTCAGGTGAATTTCATGTGAGCGGCCTTTTTTTTGAGAGGCCCTGAATGTATTAAGACCGTCCGGTCCAAACTTTTTAAAACGCCGGTTGTTAATATAGGGATAATGGATTGTCATTTTGTTTCAGGCGTTAACAACTTCTAACAGAATAAATTATGAAAAGGATTGCAATCTTGGGAACCGGAAGTGTCGGCCAGGCCTATGCTTCTAAATTCATTACCCTTGGACATGAGGTAATGCTGGGGACACGAAATGTGTCGGACAAACTCGCGGATACTTCAAAGGATGGTTACGGGAACCCCCCTTTCAGTGAATGGCATTCAGCCAATAAGAATGTTAAACTGGGTACATTTCAGGAGGCTGCCTTCTTTGGAGAAATAATCCTCAATGCCACAATGGGTGCCAAATCAATTGCGGCCTTGAAAATGGCAGATGTAAAGAATTTGAACGGGAAAATCCTGATCGATGTAGCAAATCCTCTGGATTTTAGTAATGGTATGCCACCAAATCTGGTGCCCGAACTGTCAAATACAAATTCATTGGGCGAGGAAATTCAAAAAACTTTTCCTGATGTAAGAGTTGTAAAAGCACTGAATACAATGTGGAACGGACTAATGGTAAATCCTGCCATGTTGAACGGAGCAGATCATACAACTTTCATTTGCGGAAATAATCCGGATGCAAAGGAGAGCGTGAAAGAAATCTTAAAATCATTTGGCTGGCCTGATAACAGTATTCTTGATCTTGGCGATATAAGCTCAGCAAGAGGAACAGAAATGTACCTGCCTTTGTGGTTACGGATTTATGGCGCAACAAGTAATGGGGCATTTAACATTAAAATTGTAAGCCTGAAATAAGCAATTGGTTTCCTCTGTAGGAGTTGTCTGCTTCTTGAGGTGTCAGGGGATAAAGAGTTTAACAAAAGAAGGATATGGACCTAAGTGAGAAAAAATGTAAGCCATGTGAAGGAGGTATTGCCCCTTTGAACCAGCAGGAAGTCGCCGGATATAAAAAACATATTGAAGACGATTGGGAGGTTGCAGATAATAAAGTAATATCAAGAGAATTTTTATTTGAAAACTACAAACATGTGATGGAGTTTGTAAATAAAGTGGCTGATTTAGCTGAAGAAGAAGGTCATCATCCGGTAATGCATGTTTCCTACGGGAAGGTTAAAATTGAATTATGGACACATGCCATTAACGGATTATCGGAGAATGATTTTATAGTGGCCTCAAAAATTGATAAATTTTAAGCATTTCCCGCAAAATGAGCTCAGAATGAGGAGATCAGGGCATCAAGTCTGAAAACAAACCGGATTCTGTTTCTTAAAGATCCGGTAATTTCATCAATGTTATCAGACACCAGGATGGGGAAGTAGATCTCGAAGAAATCCCATATGCCAGCCTTCAGTCCGGCTTCACAAAAGAGGAGGGATTTGTTATTTGTTCCGCTGCCATGGTCGTTAAGCAACAGGTTAACGAAGGGTTTGACGGGAATCAGGGATGCTTTCCCCGGCAGGCTGCCGGACAGTGACAGTGAACAAAGCCAGCGGCTGTATCCGAGACTATCGTTTACCGGCGATATCAATCCGCCTTCAGCCAGAGTCATCTGCCTTGACCAGAAGGTCTCAGGAAATCTGCCGAACCGATCAGGAAAAAACCCCTGGTATAAATATTGTTCCCTCCCGCTTCTTCCGCCTGCTGCAAAACTGTAAACCGGGTCGGCATTATTGTTCTGTAACATCGTCCCCAGGAATAACCTGCTGTCGAGTCCGCTGTTTTTACCATAATAACTAAGCCTGTAGTTGTACTCCAGTGATGTCTTCTGATATGATCTGCCTGTTTCAAATGATAGCAGCATTCGGAAAGGATTGATTACACTTTTTCTCTCCACCGTGTACCCGGCCTGAAAATAAGAACGCATGTTTGTCTC
The DNA here is from genome assembly GCA_964455705.1 of uncultured Rikenella sp. Classification (GTDB taxonomy): domain Bacteria; phylum Bacteroidota; class Bacteroidia; order Bacteroidales; family VadinHA17; genus SR-FBR-E99. The sequence goes on along the minus strand of CAYVYM010000005.1, from coordinate 114,896 downwards.
CCCGCCCGGTTCTGTCACGGAGAGGTCAGATGCAGCAATATAGTACCCGGAAATTCCATGACTGACATGGCTGATCATATTGCCGGATCTGAAACCTAGTTCTGATCCTATCCTGACCATATTATATTTTTGATTTCCGGGTGCACCGAATTGTTCTCCTTCGAGGGAAATTGATGCAATCCTGACGAATCTGTCAAAAGGAATTATATTGAATGAGATTCTCCCATAACCTGTAAATCTCTGGTTACTGAAAGTATACAAAGGAATGACAAAATATTCCACAGGCTTTGGTATCAGTGTCCCATTATTTATTACGAGACCTGCCATAAAACCGTCGGAGCGGTTCCAGTTAATAACAGGAAAATATAATAAAGACCGGCTGTCAGGGTCATCTACAGTATACAGGAACCGGAATGGAAGCGGATCAGCTCTCCGGCAAAAGCCTGATTTCCGTATATTGTTATTGAGCCTGTAAAGTTCAGTCATTTTATGTTCAGGGTCTATCTTTATCTCAGAATAATTACCCGGTGGCACGCTGATCCACTTTTTTCCTGCAAATCCCTCTTCCCATTGTTCTGAGATGATTGAATCTCCTGACAATCCTGCTATTAAAAGTGGAGCATTCAATTCACCTTTGTTCTTAATTAGCAGCTTCTGGTTTTCAAGACGGACTATTTTATAATCGAGCCGCTTTGTTGTGCCGAGGAAGTCATCAAAGAACCATGACAGATCCTTCTCCGAGCGTGATTCAAATACTTCACGGAGGTCATCCGGCCCGGGATGTTTGTATTTCCATATCCGGTAATAATCTTTCATGACGGAATCAAAGAGAGAATCTCCCAGATAAGCCCTGAGCCAGTTAAAGCCAATTGCAGCTTTGTTATAGATTATGCTGCTGTAATTCTCATAGCTGTATTCAGCAGCTCCAAGATTAGCGGGTTGTTCCAGGTTCAGGCGGGCAGGGACAAGCCACTCGATCTCCTGCATTCGTTGTACCGGCATATCGGTTAAATGGAACAGTCTGGCCAGTTTGCTATTTCCAAAAACGACCTCCCACAGTTTCTTCCCGGGATGTCTTTCCTCCATGTATCTTGATTCGTATGCACTTGCGATGCTCTCATCCATAAAAGGGAAAGAACGTTCATCAGATCCGATTGCACTGTAAAACCAGTTATGGCAAATCTCATGGATTATTACTTCCTCCAGACGCCAGGGATCCTTTGCCAGGCCAATTACGGTAATCCCCGGATATTCCATGCCTGCACCTGCGTTAAGTGCACTCTGGACTGCAGTAAAGCTATCATACGGATAATCTCCGATCCATTCTGAAAACTTCACTATTGCATTATTAAGATAAGGAATAGCGTCAATCCAGTATAGTGCTTCCTGTTCAGTAAACATTGCCCGTGTAACTACTTCTCTGCCCGATCCCGGCAGTATTACAGTGCCTTTAAGCACATGAAATCTCTTATCAGCAAACCATGCGAAATCATGTATGTTTTCCTCAGTATAGCGCAGGGTCTTCAGTTGAACTGATGATAGAGGAAAATCTCCTCCTCCGTAGTCATGCATTCTCATCAGGGAGAACTCTGCAGAAAGCATATCGAGCCACTCTTTTTCCTCGTCATTCTGCAGGTTTCCCGTAGCTCCAACAACATAATTCGCCGGGAGAGTGATGCTTACATCGTAGCTGCCGAATTCCGAATAGAACTCGCCCTGATCAAGGTACGGCATTTGATGCCAGCCCTGTCTGTCATATACGGCAGGCTTGGGATACCACTGAGTGACCTGGTATGATTCACCGATATGACCTAACCGTGATGTTACACCTTTGGGTATTTTAACGTGAAACGGAGTGGTTATCAGTATTGTGTCGCCTGGCTTAAGGGGCTCATTAAGAATGATTTTGCAAATGTCAGGTGCCTCTGATAACAGATACCATTGAACGCTGTGGCTGTCAACCTTAAAGTCCAGTGAATCAATAAACCCCTTTAACTCCGGATCATCGAACAATTTTCCCTTCCCTTCCCTCGCAAAAATCTCTTTGGCTAGTGCGGTATTGTTGTTTGAATACGCATTCGGCCAGAGATGAAAATAGAGAAACCGGAGAGTATCAGGAGAGTTATTGATGTATTCAACCGATTCGTATCCATTCAATTCATGATTGCTGTCATTTAGAGTCACCTGAATTCTATAATTCACCTCCTGTTGAAAATAATCCTGTGATGAAGCATCTGTGGAAGACCATAGAATTCCGGTGATGAGGAGCAAAGAGGATTTAAAATATTTTATTAAAAAGAGTTTTTGCATGCACGCCCGTACTTAAGATCCAGCTCTTAAAACAGATATCACGAAGGTATGGCAAAATCATCGTTTGTCAAGATTTGTCATGTCAAATGTGGGAATTATATAACTTATTTTCAGCGTTATGTAACTTTTTTTGGATTGATGTATCAACCTTTGTAATGTGGAGTATTGTACACTTTAAAAAACAAGAAAATGATTAAAACAGAACTTAAGGGGAATTGGAACAAACAAAAAGGCAAGCTTAAACAAAAGTTTGCGATGCTGACTGACAATGATTTAATGTTTGCAGAAGGCAAAAAGGACGAGATGCTTGGAAAAATTCAGGTAAAGCTTGGTAAGACAAAAGAGGAGCTCTACAAGATTATCCTGGAGCTTTGATAGTGTTCAGATAAGATCTGACCTCCTGATATGAAAATAATTATTCCTGTTACCAAAGTTAAAAAAGTTGCAGCGGAACGATCAATCAGGATAGTAGAAAAGACTATTGCAAGGACCGTTGAGGCCGGCAACTTTCTGACAAATATTGCCGATGGATTCTTATTTGTTACAAGAGTCGCAAAGGAAACATTTTCGCGCAACTTTGAATTCAAAGAGTTCATGCGTCAATGTTATCAGATTGGCAATAAATCGTTGCCGCTTATTTCAGTGACAGGACTAATTATTGGGGTGGTGCTTACTATTCAGATGCGGCCTGCTCTTGTGAGTTTCGGGGCAGTCAGCATGCTTCCCGGTATGGTTGCAATATCTCTGATAAGAGAAATGGGGCCGGTTATTACAGCTTTAATTTGTGCCGGGAAAATCAGTTCAGGCATGGGGGCAGAGCTGGGTTCAATGAGGGTATCGGAGCAGATTGATGCGATGGAAGTATCATCCGTCAATCCGTTTAAATATTTAGTTGTGACAAGGGTGCTGGCAGCTATGCTGATGATACCCTTACTGGTACTATACGCTGATGCGCTGGGCATACTGGGATGCTGGGCCGGAGCAAACATTAAGGGAGATGTAACTTTTGTTTTGTTTGCTTCACAGGCATTCGGCCATATAGGATTTAATGATTTGATGCCGGCAATTATCAAGACCTTCTTTTTTGGAGCCGTAATCGGGTTAGTCGGATGCTATAAAGGATATACTGCAGGGCGTGGTACGGAAAGTGTGGGTATCGCTGCGAACTCAGCTGTGGTACTGGCCTCATTACTTGTGATAATCATAGATTTGATTGCAGTGCAAATTACCGATATGCTATGAGTGCTACACCAACAACAGCTGTTGATCCAGGCAGAGCAGATAGCCCAGGGCAGGTTATTGAAATTAATAATCTCAGGAAGGGCTTTGGTACAGAGGATGTTCTGATGAATGTCTCCCTGAAACTCAATGACGGTGAAAACCTCGTTGTGCTCGGGAAGTCAGGCTCAGGAAAATCAGTTTTGATAAAATGCATTGTTCGTTTACTGGATCCCGATGAGGGAACAATCAAGGTCTTCGGAGATGATGTGAGTACTATGAACCAATTCGAACTAGGAGAATTGAGGAAGCAAATCGGTTTTCTGTTTCAGAGTGGCGCGCTGTATGATTCAATGACCGTAAAACAAAACCTGGAATTTCCATTGCGAAGGATAAAGAAGGATCTCAATCAAAAGGAGATAAATGAAAAGGTGGAAGAAGTTCTTGAAAATGTAGGCTTACCTGACACCCTGGATAAAATGCCGTCTCAGCTGTCAGGCGGAATGAGAAAGCGGATCAGCCTGGCACGAACCCTTATGGTTGATCCAAGGATAATGTTGTATGACGAACCGACTACAGGGCTTGATCCGGTAACGTCAGATGAGATAAGCACACTTATCAATGAGGTTCAGAAGAAATATAAAACCTCTTCTATCATCATCACACATGATATTGAATGTGCCCGTACCACCGCAGACCGGGTCATTATGCTGCTCAACGGAGAAGTTTATAAGGAGGGAGATCTGGCTGATTTTGAAAAGTCGACAGACACATCAATTAAATCATTCTTTAAATAAAAATGACATGGAAAAGCACACACAAAAGTTCAAAATAAGGTTAGGATTGTTTATCATAGGAGGGCTGGCGATTTTTGTCATTGCCGTTTTTATAATAGGCAAGAAGGAACATTTATTCGATCCGGTTTTTAAAATCAGTACATCGTTTAAAAATGTAAGCGGATTGGAGACCGGAAGTAATATCCGTTATTCAGGAATCAATGTGGGCACTGTCGATCATATTAAGCTAATTAATGATACCACGGTGCGTGTTGATATGTTAATCAAAAGAAGCGTTCAGCAATTCATAAAAGATGATTGTGAAGCCGGCATCGGTTCCGCCGGGGTAATTGGCGACCGCATCTTAATCATTTCCCAGGGCAGCACAGATGCTCCGCTGGTAAAAGACGGGGCTTACATCGGATCAAAAGAACCCATTGAAGCGGATGCAATAATGGAAAGTACCCAAATAACTGCATACAATGCAGCAATTATTACTGACCAGCTGGCAGAAATCATGATTAATATAAACAGTGGAAACGGAACGCTCGGGCGATTAATTCAGGACTCAACAATTGCAGATAACCTTGACAGGACGATCATTAATCTCAGAAAAAGCAGCAAGGGATTAGATGAGAATATGCATGCAGCGAAGGAGAATTTCCTTCTGAAAGGTTATTTCAACCGGAAGGAAAGGGAAGCAGAAAAGCGGGCTAAGGAATCTCAGGTAACAAAAGAAAATGATCAGAAACCAGATGATGATAAGAAGAAATGATTCACCGGTTTCAGATCATTAAGAGGGGTGAGGGCACGTAGCGAGCTCTTAAACCCGGCTGCTACTCGTTTACACAAAAATCTCCACAGGCTCGCAAAGTAATCCTATCTATACACCCTGAACTACAGAAGCATAGTTGGTTTACGGGTTTTTCTTAGTAACAGAGAGTGTCGTCTTGTCGAGGCCTTCCACTGCTTTTGATTTTTGACTTTCTGTCCTCTTCTGCTCCATGGCATCCTTCATTTTGGGTTTTCCCATCATATGCCTGTTCATAGATTTCATCATCGTGGAGTCGGATTTACAAGCTTCCATCATCCCAGCCATCATGCAGTTCCTCATTGTCGTATCTGCCTTGCAAGCCTTCATCATTTCTGACATCATATGATGCCTCATTGCAGTATCTGCCTTGCATGCATTCATCATTTTTGACATCATATGATGCCTCTTTGCCGTATCTGCCTTGCATGATTCCATGATTCTGGACGTCATTTCCTTAGACATGGTAGCATCATTTGAAATCTGATCCATGACAAGCGTTCTTGCTTCAGGATCAGAAAGAATTTTCGTTACTTCTTCTTTTGTCTGACCGAGGGCGATCATTGTAATAGAAGCCAGAACAATCAACAGTGCAATTTTTTTCAATGTTTTCATCTTATTTTATTAGCGATTTTAAATAATCATTGAAACACGCTTTGCTGCGTATTTATGGCACAAAGGTAGACTCTCAGCCACCGGTAATCTTTACACAATTCCGGTGCAGATTTACATAATTCTTAATGCTGCAGTCACTAATTGGCAATAACGGAAGCGGTCATGGCAGGATGAAGAGCGCAATGGTATGAATAGGTTCCTGCTGCAGTAAATGTGTGGCTGAAAGTCCCGTTGGAGTTGATTGTTCCACTGTCAAAAGCACCGCTATTGCTTGTAACAGTATGAGGAGCCGAATCTTTATTCGTCCAGGTTATTGAAGTATTTGCCGTAACTGTAATGGATGATGGTGTAAATGCACTGCCCGAGATAAATACTTCATTTGCACCTGGACCTGTTGGCGCGCCAGGACCTCCCCCCGTAGGATTCATAGATGATTCTTCACAGCTACTCATAAAACCGGAAACAGCAACAAGAAAAACGATGCTGAGTACCACCCTGATCTTAGAACTTACTATCCTTTTCATAATCCGGCTATTTGAAAAATAACACATGGCGATCCTTTATGTTCAATTCATTATGATAAACGACACTTAGAATTTATGTAAGCAGGGAATCGATATATTTACAGAGAATATATCATCTTTGAATTAATCAGGTATGAAACTCAGCAGGGCTCATATTCTTCCGGTTTACATAATACCGGTGATTATCGGCATTAATCTCTTATCCTGTAAGCACGAGACCGTTTTCCCTGATAATTTTCCCGAAATTTGTTTTGAGCGTGAAGTTTTACCCATTTTCCGGAACAGCTGCGCTATAACGGGTTGCCATGACGGAAGCGGAGAGGATGATTATATACTGACTGATTATTTGGGGATAAGTCATTCGGTAGCTAGCGGTAAGCCATATGAAAGTGAGGTTTACAAGGCAATCACAGCCAAAAGCGGAGATGACCGGATGCCTCCTGACAAGCCGCTTTCCATCGAAAACCGGACTATCATCAGGTTGTGGATCGAGCAGGGAGCAAGGCTTACTTCTTGTCCGGACACAACCTCCAAACCCGCGGATTATGTCAATCCGCGCGCCTGCTTTTCGCGTGATATACTTCCCGTTCTGGTTTCAAGCTGTGCGATGACCGGGTGTCATGACGCCGTTACCCATGAGGAGGATTATATTTTTGCTGGATATTCAACAACTCTGCAGGCTGTAAGACCCGGAAATCCGGAGGAGAGCAAACTATATGAGGTAATCACTGCCCCTGAGGGAGAGGACAGGATGCCACCTGCTCCTCTTAGCAGGCTTACCTCTGCCCAGATAGATTCCATTGCTGCATGGATCAATTATGGTGCTTTGGATGAATTCTGCGGTGAAGCCTGCGATACCATCAATACAGTGACATATTCGGCTACAATATGGCCTGTTGTCAATACATATTGTACGGGATGTCACAGCGGTACAACGCCTGGAGGAGGGGTCAGACTTGAGAACTACGCAAATGTTTCTGCCATAGTTGAAAGCGGAATTCTTATGGATGCTCTCAGAGGGAACGGCGTTCCCAAGATGCCGCCTGCCGGCTCTCTCTCAACATGCCGGATACGTCAGTTCGAGCTATGGATAAATACAGGATACCCCAATAATTAGTAAGAAAAGCCATATGATGCGATTACTACTGTTGCTTGTGATAACCGCGATCGCCCTGCTGGCTTCCTGTTATTATGACAATGAAGAGGCACTTTATCCTTCATACAGCACAGTCTGTGATACGGTGAATGTAACCTTCAGCGGAACAATAGTACCCCTGTTAGCCAGCAACTGCCTCTCATGCCACTCCAATTCTACAGCTGCCGGTTTTGGAAGCAATATCCGGCTCGAGGACCACGCAGATGTTCAGACAAGTGCAACCGATGTTGCCGGTTCAATTAAGCATGCCGGTGGTTATTCTCCCATGCCCAAGAATGGCGGAAAGCTGAAGGATTGCTCGATAAAACAATTTGATATATGGGTCAGTAAGGGAATGCTTAATAATTAATACTGAACTATATGAGACGCGCTTTACCCGTATTTCTGTTTTTCCTGATGTCAGCCAGTATTTCTGCCCAGGATGATCTGATGGACCTGCTAAATGAAAACACCGGGGAGGAGATCAGTTTTACTACGGCCACTTTCAAGTCGACCCGTATAATGAATGGTCACTCAATTGAGAGAATGCCTTCAGGGCAGCTTGATTTCAGGATTTCTCACCGTTTCGGGAAGTTGAATTCAGGCGCTTATGAGTTTTTCGGACTCGACCAGTCGAGTATCCACCTCGGGCTTGAATACGGCATAACCGACTGGATGATGGTTGGGGTTGGCAGGGGTTCCTATGAGAAGACCTATGACGGATTTGTCAAGCTTTCTCCTTTGCGCCAATCTTCCGGTGGAAAAACAATGCCGGTCTCAGTATCTTTTTTCTCGTCTGTTGCTCTGGAAACAGTAAAATGGGCTGATCCCGAACGGGTCAATTATTTTTCATCACGTCTTTCATATTCCAGCCAGATCCTTATTGCCAGAAAGTTAAATCAGACATTTTCAGTTCAATTAACACCGTCATATGTTCACCGCAACCTTGTACCTTCCGAGCTTGACCCCAATGATCTTTGGGCTCTCGGTGCAGGTGGCAGAATGAAACTTACAAACCGCATAAGCCTGAATGCTGAGTATTATTATCTCATCAATGCAAATAACAACTTACTGAGTCAACCCGTCTATAATCCTCTGTCAGTCGGATTTGATGTTGAGACCGGTGGTCATGTATTCCAGCTTATATTCACCAACTCCCTGTCAATGATTGAGAAAGGGTTTATCGGGGAGACTTCGGGTCAGTGGCTTAATGGTGATATCCATTTCGGGTTCAATATTTCAAGAGTATTCACCCTGAAAAGCAAACCTGGCAAGCCTGTAGCACAGTAGGGAATTACAATGGCCGTAAAATCTTAAACATTTCACACATTCAATTGTTTAAGAATAGTTAAACGTGTTTGTTGAACAAAAAATCGATAACTATGAAACGTCTGATCATTCTTTCTTTGCTAACGATGCTTGCACTGTCTGCAGGTGCACAGAAGTACATGACGAAAAACGGTTTTATCAGTTTCTTCTCTCACACACCGATGGAGGATATCAAAGCAGAAAACTACCAGGTTGCCGGAGTTATTGATGCATCAACGGGTGAACTCGTTTTCCAGGTTCTGATTAAATCCTTTCATTTTGAAAAGACCCTTATGGAAGAACATTTCAATGAGAACTATATGGAGTCGGATAAGTTTCCGAAGGCGGGTTTCAAAGGGAAAATATCAGACCTGAAGGCAGTTGATTTTAAAAAGAACGGCACCTATGAGGTTCTGGTTGAAGGGGATCTGACTATCCGTGACGTGACTAAAAAGATGTCCGTGAAGGGAACAGTTGAAGTGGTGACCGGAGGATTGAATGCCAATACGAAATTCATCATCGCACCTGAAGATTTTAATATTAAAATTCCGGCTGTGGTGAGAGAAAAAATCGCAAAGACCCTTGAGGTGACCGTAGCGATGAAGTATGCTCCGATTTAGTATTTAAAAATGCCGGGTATGAAAAAAAATCTGAAAATCATACTGATAGTAATAGCCACCCTGGCCGTGGCAGGTGCAGTAACCGGCTATTATTTATACAACCTCAAACCAAAAGATCTCGGCAAGGTAAAACCTGATTTTAAAGTTACGTCAGCCGAATTGCAGAGATCCTTTGAAGAAAACGAAGCTTCTGCCGCTGCAAAATATGTCAATAAAATTGTAGAAGTAACCGGAAAAGTAAGTTCTGTTGAGAGAGGGGAGAATAATTCTGTAAATGTATCTCTGGAGACTGACAGTGACTTTGCTTCCGTCATCTGTACCTTCCCTGCAGAAGTTAGTCCGGACTTATTAAAGGTGGGATCACAAATATCCGTAAGGGGGCAGTGCTCGGGTTATCTTATGGATGTACTTCTTAACAATTGCGTACTTCTGTAAGGGCCAAAATAGAATCCTCCTCAGGTCCGCGCCGAAGCCCTGACAGCCGGGTCATTTAACTGCTGTCTGTTTATCCTTGAAAATGTACAAAAGGCTCCCTAAAAGCTCCATCGGCCTTTCTGCAATCTGATGCCGAATTATGTAAATCTTTCTCATAATTGTATAATATTTTAACACTAAACGGTCCTTAACTTTAGCATTTAATCTCATATAATGATGTTATGAGGTAAATCCTACTTGCAGTAAATGAATAGAATAACTATTACAGCGATTTTGCTTCTAACCGCATTCTCATCAGGTTTTGGAGAAATTTCCGAATCTATGCGGAGATTTATCAATGATAAAATGGAAGGACCAGACTATAAAGTTGATAATGAAATCCTTCTGTGTGGCACTGAGCTTCAACTATTTTATTTGAAAAGGTTTTATGATCCCGCCTGGTTTACCATGACCAGTTTTAATAATAATGGATTCGATTTGCTTAATTATATCCGCCATGTTGGCCAGCAGGGTCTTCAACCAGATGATTATCACCTGTACCTGATTGAGGTGTATCTGGGGAAAATACTGTCTCATACACCAGTGGATACAACTGCAATAATGAACCTGGATCTGTTGCTTACTGATGCTTTTATGTTGCTCGGCTCTCATCTTTACTATGGGAAAGTCGATCCTGCAAAGGAAGGTGTGAGCTGGAAAATTCCGCGTAAGGATCCGGAATTACGCATGGACCTGAAGCTTGAAGAGGCACTTAAGAAAAACCAGGTGGACAATGTGCTCAATATGCTTGCTCCGGGGTACAGAGCATATTGGAGGATGAAAGACGAGCTTGCTTTTTTTATCAGACTGGATAACCAGCTCTGGCCGGTAATTCACCTGGATAAAGCTGTCAGACCCGGCGATACGAGTCGGATAGTTCCAGAGGTCAGAGAAAGGCTGATAAAGCTGAGATATGCTTTAGCAGACAGCACCTCAAATATAATTGATGAAGAGCTGGAGAAACAGCTTAAGATATTCCAGGATGACTGGGGTTTGAATGCTGATGGCGTGATAGGGAAGAAAACTATTGAATATTTAAACTGTCTGCCCATAAAACTTATTGACCAACTGAAGGTTAATATGGAAAGGTTCAGGTGGCTTCGGCCACAGGTGGAAGGGAAACACATTATTGTAAATATTGCCAATTTCAGGCTCGATCTGATAAAGGGAATGGATACCCTTCTTTCGATGAAAGCAATCGTTGGTAAGGACACCCGGAGGACACCTGTTTTCAACGAAAGCATGACCTACATTGTATTCAGTCCCAACTGGACTGTCCCCAAAACAATATTACAGCAGGATGTGCTCCCCGAGTTACTCAAAGGCCCTGAATATCTTATTAAAAAGAAAATGAAGCTGCTCAGAAATAACGGGACTGAGTTGGCATACAGTGACATTGACTGGTCAATGATTTCAAGCAGCAATTTCCCCTATATGGTCCGTCAGGATCCCGGACCCGAAAATTCTCTTGGGAGGGTCAAGTTTATGTTCCCCAATGATTACAATGTGTATATCCATGATACACCTTCGAAGACTTTTTTTGCCCGTGATGCAAGGGCCGTCAGTTCAGGCTGTATCAGGGTGGAAGATCCGCTTGATCTGGCTGTCCTGCTGTTGGCTGATGCCCCTGAATGGTCGCCTGACAAAATCCGCGATGCCATGCAGCAGACCAGGGAACAAACAGTAAACCTGAAGGTGCCTGTTGATGTGATTGTGGTTTACCTTACAGCATGGACTGACGGTAAAGACCGGATACAGTTCCGGAACGATGTGTATCAAAATGACGGAAAGGTGCTGGAAGCCTTAAATAGAAAACCTCAAGGTGTAATAGCCAGGGCTATGTCTTTGTAATAGGATTAATTCTGCTGAGAACAGGTGAATCAGAAGCATAACCTGATTGAGGAGCATAAATAAACAGGCATGAGCCCCCCTTGATGGCTTTGATAATATGCTCACTCAGTTCAACAGGAACAGCAGGACAGCCCAAACTGCGTCCCAGTCTGCCATTGTTTTTGATAAATTCGTCGGAAACGTAATCTGCTCCATGGATAACGATGGCACGCGCCCGGGCTTTGTCATTAATACCCGACTCCAGGCCATCAAGCGTGAGTGATAAACCGTGTTTGCCGATATATGTCTCACCGGTAGCATAAAAACCGGGACTGCTTTCATAGGAACCCGGTGTATTGGAAAAATTCTTAGCCTTGAGTTCACCGGAATTACGTCCATGAGAAACAAGACAATGGAACAGAACCTTTCCCTGTTTGAGATCGAGTACCCAGAGTCTTTCCTCGTCAGACTGAAGACTGAAATCAATTATTGTAATAACATCAGGGCGGCTTATTGATTTGTCTTTAACAAGTATTTCATAACCCGCCAGGGCTGTTTTAAGCAGGTTTAACGGAGGAAAATCAGAACTCTCCGGTTGTAACCATATAAAATCGTCAGAAGGTCCGCAGATGACGCTGTCGGCATCGTCAGCAATTGCCTGTATTCCTTTTAAAGAAACAGGAAGAAACAACAATAAGATGAAGAGGTATTTCATTGGCACGTGTAAGAGTAACGGGATTTCAGGATAAACAGTATATCTCCCGTGATATAAACTGGATTTACAACTCAGGGGCGGCCGTTGAAAATGCGCAGAAAGCAGTCAGGGAGTTCCTTTGGGTCATCTGCAATCTGATCAGGTGACAGCGAGGCAAGAACATCCCTCCGGTGCAGTCCCCATGATACTGCCACAACCGGGATCCCTGCGTTTTTTGATGCTTCGATATCCCGTGTTTCATCACCCACATAGACCACCCTGTCGGCGGAGAGGTTTTCATGGATGAACAAGCGCCTGATGACCTTCTCTTTGCCAAAGAGACTCCTGCCGCTGTATACAAAGTCAAAAAGGTCGGATAAGTTATTAATATCCAGAAACTTATTTACATTACTAACTGAATTTGAGGTCAGTATCCCCATTCTGTATCCTGTGTTCCGGATTTCCCGGAGGGAGGCTTCCATGCCATTTATCAGTTTTACTTCATGGATGCGGCCGGCTAATTCCTTTCTTACCCGCAGCAGCAGTGACAGCAGTTTAAGTCTTGAGACGCCGTAGATTTTAAGCAGTTCCTGTGGCTTTTTTTCCCTGAGCAATTCATGATCTTCGGGGCCTGCAGGCCTGCTGTTGTACTCGTGGGCAACCGTGTTATAGATCTCTAATGCCAGGTCAAAAGTGTCGGCAATTGTTCCGTCAAAGTCAAAGATAATGTAATCTGGTTCGTTCATGTTTTATCGTTCCCCACGTGAAGATGCAAAATAAGTCATTTTTAACTTCTCCGGCGGGGATAATAAAAAAGTACCCGGCTTTTGACCGGGTACCTTTGATTATTCTGCTTCTGCAGGGGTGACTTAACTTAGACGGCAGGCTTAAACACCCAAAGCCATCCCGTAGACCATTCTGCATCAGGTACGAAGAGGGTCAGTCGATCTGCTGTAAACTCCTTGATTTCATACGTTTTATTAGCGTGAGCGGCGCCTGATCCTGCATAAGAACCCAGGATGTTTGCATCACCTTTAATTGTGAGCTTTGTGTAATCGGCATTGAACCCCCATGTGCTTCCGGTCACCGCAGTACCGGCAGGTGAATCATAGTAGGTGAAGTTGGCACCTGCGTCCAGGTCAAAGACCATTCTTCCCTCGGCGTCAGAGGGCGGGCAGCATTCACCTCCTGCATTCCACCATTTTTCCTGCCAGTTATATCCTGCAACCATGCCCCACCACCATCTGTTATCTCCGCCAACACCGTCGAACACCCATGTCTTGCCTTCGAGGTTTGTACCTACAAGCTTATAGTAAGCCTCTGGAAGCTCATGATCAAGCTGGGTAATTGTAACATCAATGCTCTTGGAAGGGTAGCTGACATTGGATAAGTCATTGTTTTGCATGTATGGAGTGGTGACATAGAACGTAAAAGTACTGGTTCCGGGGATGGGATAAATAACATCTACCCTGTCTGTAAACTTCTTGTCAATCACGTAATCCCAGTATCCGGCAATGCCCGGTGTCTTCATCCGGATTGACAGTTCATTGCCACCGGTTGTAGACTGCACAACTTCGAGCTGGATATCATCCGGGTCGAAGCTGTTTGAGAGAACATCCCTGTTCTCAATCGGTTCGCATGCTGCAAAGAAAACAGTCAGCGCTCCGATTATCAGGCTTATTGTTTTATTTATTTTCATCATAGTAGAATTTTAAGTTATTACTATACCTGTTACCATCCTGGGTTCTGTGTATAGACACCGTTGGAGAGGCGAATTTCGGATTCCGGAATCGGAACCAGTCCCTTTATTTCAGGGCGATAACTATTGGTGTACACAGCGGCAACCCCTGAATTCATTACATCGACGGGAGTTGAGAAGAAGTTCTTGGTCGGATCTTCAACATCACCCCACCTTACCAGGTCGAACCATCTGAGACCCTCGAAGGCAAGCTCATATAGTCTTTCCTTCTTCAGGTTGTCAAGTGACCAATCTACCGGAAGCAGTCCAGACCTTGCTCTGACGGCGTTCATACCCGTTGCTGTTTCTGTAAGTTCAGAATGCATAAGGAGTACATCTGCATACCTGAGGTAATAGTAGTCCTGGGCGTGCCACAACTGCATGTCTTTATTTGTCGAGTGATGAAGATAGTAGAACATTCCTCCTACTCCATCGGCACCGTCGTGCTGCAGGCTTGAATATTTCTTGTTGAAAAGGCCTGTTTCATGGTCACCCTTGTTTGCCTGGTATCCACCGGTACCCTGTTCTGCTTTGCCCATTTCAAGGACTGAGCCAAGTTTCCTCGGGTCATCGTCCGGCCATGAATTGAAGAATACAGAATGGATCGGTCCCCATCCCCAACCTTCGCCGAAGGGTACCATTGAATTACCCCTTATCCCGAAGAAGAGAGAAACACGGTTATTGTATTTTGGTCCTTCATTCCATCCCCAGTTGCCGAAGGCGAACCTTTTCGCAAACATGACCTCTTTATTTCCAGTACCAACCGTGGAGTTCGGGCCATCCTGACCAACCCATTCAAGTCCTTCGTCATCAGCCCACTCCAGCACAACGCTGCCGGCGCTTTCGTTCACATAGGAGTAGGGCCACAGATTTCTGAAATCGGGAGTGAGTTCGTAATTACTGCTTGTCATGATATCATTGAGATGGGCTATTGCATCAGCCTTTGTCAGGCTGCCGCCTTCAGGAAGAGGAAGATCGGTGGTAGCCTGGTTCTCAATGTTTGTCATATAACCCGTATAGAACAGGTATGTCCGGGCGATATAGGCTTTAGCCACCCACCTGTTGGCATGACCATATTCAGACTCGGGGACAGCCATGGGATCAATCGCCGGCATTGTTTCAGCTGCTTTTATAAAGTCTGCGGCAACCTGTCCGAATGTCTCAGTGAAGGTTGAGCGTGCAACATCACGCGGGGAATCCGTTTTGGGAATCAGCGGCATTCCACCAAAAAATCTTGCGGCCCTGTACATGAAGAAACCTCTCATGAAATAAGCTTCGCCAAGGGAGGTATTCTTGAACTCTGTGGCTTCCGCTTCAGTATCAAAGTAGCTTGAGTAATCGGCATCTGTTACAGCTTCTATGATGGCATTGGTTCTATATACACCATTGTAGGTCTGCTTCCAGAGGTCACTGTAGGTATCCTCTGTGGGGTCAAGGAATCTATCGCAATTTTTTGCCGTTATATCATCCGGACCGCCGCCACCGAGCATGTAGTCACTCATAAGGTTTGCAGCCAGATGTTCTTCGCCGAAGACTCCATTGACATACAGAGCATTGTAAGCACCTGCCATAGCTTCATTAATATCAGTCGGCGTTTTGTAGAAGTTCGTAAGATCCTTCTGATACAGGTTTCGTGTATCGAGAAAATCTTCACAGCCGCTTACCATAAGGGCTGTTGCAGCAATTATTATAAGGATTAATTTTTTCATCATTTGGCTTTATTTAAAATGTAACACTAGCACCAAACATAACCGTTCTTGGTAAGGGATAGAGACCCAGGTCAATGCCTGAAGCCCAGCTGTCAGGGCCATAACCAACATCCGGATCCATTCCGTCATACTTTGTGAAGGTATAGAGGTTATTCACCGAGGCATATATTGATGCACCCTTAAACCAGTTGAGGTTTTTGAGGAGATTGCCGAACCGGTAACCCAGTACCACATTGCTGATCCTGACAAAATCGGCATCATGCATATAGATATCTGAGATCAGGTTTATATTACGGGTAGAGGCGTAGCCCAGTCTCGGTATTCTGTCTGAGGTGCCCTCACCGTGCCAGCGACCGAATATCTGAGTGGTATAGTTCTGGGTGAAGTTGTCAGCAAAAGACCTGTATGACTGCATCACCTGCATTCCGAATTTACCGACCAGGGTGGCATTGGCATATATGCCTTTGTACTCTGCATTCAACTGAACACCCATTTCAAAATCCGGAAGCGGACTGCCCAGCATTACCTTGTCGTCATCATTGATCAATCCGTCAAGGTTCTGGTCGATGAACTTTACATCACCCGGGCGCAGATCCTCGAAATATGGGGTTCCCTCGGGAGTGACATAAGCATCAACATCGTCCTGGTTCTGCAGCAGACCATCTGTCTTCAGGCCGTAGAAGAAACCGATTGGAAATCCTACCTCAACTCTTGATATTGATGCAGTTCCCTGTGACAGTACGTCACCCGAGCCATTGATAATGCCTTCAGCATTGGCAAGTCGGGTTACTTCGTTTTTGTTCATTGTCCCGCTGAATGAAGCGCCATAAATAAAATCTGAGACCTGGCCCTTCCAGTTGATAGTGAACTCAATACCTGAGTTTTTGATGTCACCGCCATTGACCCAGGGAGCTCCAGCACCGGCAGTACCGAGTATAGGTGCCAGAACCAGCCAGTCTTTGGTCATCTTGTTATAGTAGTCGATTGATAACCCGAGGCCTGAGTTGAAGAAACGGGCGTCAATACCTACATTGAGCTGTTCCGAGGTCTCCCATGTCACATCCGGGTTAGGCACGTTTGCAGGTATGGCCGTAGGTGAAGTGACAAGCTTTTCTGGTCCGAAATAATATCCCTGTGGGAGATAAGAGATGTTTGAACTGTAGATGAAGTTATCGATACTCTGGTTGCCGTTCTGACCCCAGCTGGCACGAAACTTACCGAAGCTTAACCATGAATTGTTCTTCATAAAGTCTTCTTCTGAGAAGATCCATCCGGCGGAGACCGAGGGGAAAAAGCCCCAGCGGTTGCCTTTGGCGAAGTTCGAAGAGCCGTCAGCACGGAAAACCGCATCAAGAATATATTTTTCCCTGAAGTTGTACGACAGGCGTCCGTAGTAGGAGAGCAATCCGCCTCCCTGGGCAGCCCAGTCCCTCCCCCAGGTATCAATACCGGCAAGTGACTCGGGAGTCACATTATCGAGGTAGGCGTAATCAGGGGTACCGAAGATTGAATTTGACATACTTCCGCCAACGTTTGAATTCAGAACATTATCGAGGATTTCATTTCCGGCAAGAACGCTGATCTTATGCTGGTCTAAAGTGAATTCATATGAGACTGTGTTTGTAAGGGTAATGTTAATTCCCTGGTACATTGACTGTTCAACTCTGTCATTCGCATTGTTATACTGTGTTGACAGCTTGTAGGTGGGAGCCCACAACCTGTTATGTCCAAACCAGGAGTTTATGCCAAATGATGATCTGATCCTCAAATTCTTTACAGGCTCAATGTTAATATATGCATTACCTGTGATGCTGTTCCCTTTGCCCCACTGGAAGTTTGAGCGGTTGTAAAACAGCTGTGCAAGCGGATTGGTCTGGCCGAGAGATATTCCCTCAAGGGTAGGGGTAAAACCGTATGGGTCAGGCGACTTATCCCAGTATGCGGGCAGGAGAGGGTTGACCACAAGCGCATTGTGCAGGTCGTTCCAGTAGATGTTTCCAGTTCCCAGCCACTTGTTTCGGGAGTTTGTTAGTGTAAAGTTCTCGCCAACGGTTATGATGTCACGGCTGGTACCTTTAACGAGCACCATTTCAGTGTTCAGACGGGCTGTCAGCCTCTTGTAACCTGCATCAATCAGGTCGCCTCCAAGAATACCTGACTGGTCGAAGTAGGATATCCCGAGAGCGTATGTAACGTCATTGGATGACCCCATAATATTAAGTGAATGGTTCTGAACCGGGGCATTCTTCGTCGACATCTCCTCAACCCAATCGGTGCCTTCCCATCCGGCCTGCAGCCTTGCCCAGACCTCTTCACCCAGCTGTGTTCCGAGGTTTCCCGGGAAGTTTGCGTTGATATATGAATTGTTCTTAAGCATTGTTTCCCAGTCGTTTGGAGCAAGCCCGTCGTTTACACGGCCTTCATCCATGATAAACATATACTCCTGGGCATTGAGTGCAGGCAGTTTCTTGTAAATGTTCTGCATCCCATAGTAGAAATCGTAGGTAATGACCGGAGCTGATCCTCTCACCCCCTTTTTGGTTGTCACGAGGATAACCCCGTTTGCAGCTCTTGAACCGTAGATAGCTGATGAGGCCGCATCTTTCAGAACATCGATAGATTCAATGTCGGATGCGTTCAGGTAGTCAATATTTCCGACAGATACTCCATCAACGATGTAAAGTGGTGCTGAGTTATGGATTGTTCCAAGACCTCTGATTGTAGCCTTTGTGCCTGCACCGGGGGCTCCGCTGTTCCTGGTGACACTGATACCGGTTGCAATACCCTGCAGGGCTTCCATTGCAGTTGAGGTATTAAGCTCCGCGATCTGATCACCTTTCACATTCAGGTTGGCGCCGGTCACCAGCGCCTTTTTCTGGACACCATAACCGATCACTACCACCTCATCAAGGTCGGTAGGCGCATCAGCCATTGTTACATTGACAGTTGCGGATGTTACGGTCACCTCCACCGGGGTCATGCCAATAAAGGAAAACCGTAGTGTTGCCCCCATACGTGCGGGGATTGAGAAGGTGCCGTCAACTCCGGAGAGGACCCCGGTATTGGTGCCGGCCACCATGATTGTCACCCCGGGAAGGGGGCTACCGTCAGCCTGGTAGGTTACGCGTCCTTGCACCGTAACATCTTGTGCAACCAGGACATTGGCAAACACTGCAAGGACAAATAGCATCACAGTTTTTTTCATAGAGTCAGGTTTTAGAATTAGTTAAATAGGTATTGTTAGGTCATTAATAATAAGAAGATACTAATATAATAAAAACGATTGAAAGTGAAGCTAATGGGTATTATTTTAAATAATTATTCATTATGAGAAAGAACTGAAAGACAGTATCAGACAGCTCATCATCAGTCAGACAACAGCAATAAAAGCAATTTATAAATACTGCCGGACAAAAGATGATAAATATGCCAGTTGCCGCATGCATAATCCCGCGATTCCATTAGCCTTCAAAGGGGGTACAGGTCATAAAAAGGGTTCAGATATTGTAACCAACAGGGCATTGCCCACGTTTAACTGAATGCCATACAACCCGGCGAGGGGGATGTAGTCTCAGGTTCATGAACAAATGGATCCTTTATATTATTGCTATATTATTATCACACAGCCTGTCAGGGCAGGATTGCACTATTTTTTCAAAGGCAAACAACATAACACCTGACAAGCTGTGTTCACCTGTTACGGCTACCTGGACTGTCAGTTACACAGGCGTCAATGATGCCGGTTCTCCGGTCCAGATCAGGTTTGACTGGAATAACGGTGTGGTTGAAACGGTGCCTGCCATCCGCACTGCTCCCGGAGTGTTTGAAGCTACGGCGATTGTGACATATACATCGGCCGGTAGCATATGCAATTATCATCCGCAGGCTACACTTATCGTAAATGGGGTGCTCTGCACATCCTCTTCACAGGAACAGATTGTAACGGTCTGGGATGATGACGATCATAACGGGGGACATATGCACATCAGTCCCGAGATCTATCCCATCTGTTTCGGGAACAGTGCCAATGTCCGGTTTCAGGACCTGACCCAATTCAACTGTGTCCCACCTCAGGAAAGGGATAACCCCAATGTAAGCACCCGGTGGATACAGTGGATATACGGAACGGATATCACGATGACAGGTGTACCTGTCACCATTGACGGCAGATCAAGGACCTTCCCTTTTACTGATGATGTTATCACCCTTACCGGTCCGGTCACAGGATCAGGGGTGTGGTCTGATGTAATTTTCGTAGCTGATGACAAACTGATTGGGCAATACTTTGAAGTGACCCTGCGGAACTGGAACTACTGCAATCCCTATGATGACCCCTCTATCCCGGGTGGGCCGCACGACCGCCTGAACGGAGATCATCCCCCTGTGGTGACAACCGCAATTATTCTGATTGTGCCCTACCCTGACGCCACCATAATACCGGTTGACCCCATGTGCGCAAATGCTCCTCCTGTAACACTTTCCGCCCTCAACCCGGGAGGGACCTGGTCAGGTGCCGGGGTTTCAGGCAATATCTTCGACCCTGTAATTGCCGGGCCGGGACATCACGCAATCAGGTATGAAATCATCAATGCTGACGGTTGCCGCGATGCCGATGAGACGGTTATCACCGTTGTTCCCGTTCCTGATGCCACCATACTAACCGAAGGAATTGTATGCTCAACAGACCCTGTTGTGCTTCTGCAGGCCCGCGATCCGGGCGGCATATGGTCGGGAACGGGGGTAACAGGAAATATTTTTTATCCCTCCGTGGCAAATAGCGGCAATCATGTCATAACATATACCATAACCGACGCTAACGGATGCACGGACTCTGACGAGTCAATCCTGACCGTTGCCACTCCTGATGCCACTATTACACCGGTTGACACCCTGTGCGAAGACAATCCGGCGATCACTCTCACGGCTCATGACTTCGGAGGTATCTGGTCGGGGCCCGGGGTGGTGGGCAACCAGTTCATCGCGGCAATTGCAGGTGCAGGTAACCATCTTATACGTTATAACATCTTCAATACAGACTGCAGTGATAATGACAGCACGATCATCACCGTCATGGCCCTCCCGAACATTATTATTGTGGACCCCGGAACCCTCTTCCTCAACGGACCTCCGGTGCCCATCACTTCTTATCCCACAGGGGGCATCTGGACGGGTACAGGGATGACAGGCAACATCTTCGACCCTGCTGAGGCGGGACTGGGAACGCATCTTCTTACCTATTCACTCCCCCCTCACAGCTGGGGCTGTGCTGCCAGTGAGTCGGTCAGGATCACTGTAATCCTGCCTCCACCCCCCGTGGCTGATTTCGAAGGCGATGCTGCCGGGTGCGCACCCCTGACGGTAAAGTTTATAAATAAAAGCCAGCACGGCGAGAGTTATACCTGGGACTTTGGCGACAAACAGTACTCAGCAGAAAAGGACCCGGTTCATATCTATTATGTGCCGGGGGAGTATGTGGTGAAGCTGACGGTCAGGAACCTTGCGGGAGAATCGGTCAGAAACGGCATTGTCAAAGTATACCAGAACCCTTCCGCCATCTTTGATGCATACCCTGTCAATGTTGTGAACAATGAACAGATTGTAATTTTTTACAGCTATTCATATTATGCCGACAACTACTTCTGGATGTTTGGTGACGGTGAGACCTCAACCGAGGAGAATCCATATCACAAATATGAACATGAGGGATCCTATACGGTTTCCCTGAAGGTAACCACCAGCGACGGCTGCGTTGATTCAGCCGTCATGGAAACACCGGTGGTGGTTGAATGGAAAACAGGAGAGATAGAGTTCCCCAATGTGTTCAAATGGAACGAAACGGGACCCACCGGCGGGCAATGGGATGAAGGTGTTTATCCCGGGATGGACAATGTCTTCAGGCCTTTCTTTGAGAATGTAATTGAATACAGGTTGCAGATCTACAACAGGTGGGGAGCGCTCATCTATGAGAGCCATGATCTGAACAAGGGCTGGGACGGCTATTTCGGCAACGGAAACCTGGCACCCCAGGGAGTCTATGTATGGATAGTACACGGCCGGTATGCTGACGGCGGGTATTTTGACAAGGTAGGCGATGTGACCTTTTTACATTAAGAGTTAGCAGGTTTTGACGGTTTCATCACAACTCCAAGCTTTTTCCGTCCGTCAATACGAATTGTAAGCGGCTCCGGGAACCTGACATGCCTGAGGAAGGTGTCCTCATACACGGCTTCCAGTCCCGAAAGAAAATTATAATCAACAAACCCGTCATCCATGAACGGATTAACGGTAAAGTAACCCACCCTGAAGGCTGTAAGGTTTTGAAAAAAGTGTGTGCCCTGGCTCGGATCGATACGGTAGTTTTCGAGCCCTGACTCAATGATAAGTCTGGAGGCGGAGATCTGTGGCCATTTAATGGGTATTCCGAGCCATGGATCGCTAGACCCCCATCGGCCGGGTCCGACCAGTATATAATGAGTATCCTCCTTCAGGAACCTGTCATTCAGTTCATTGAGTTTTGTCGCAACCTCCAGGTTCTTAGAAGCATCGAAGTTCTCTGTCCGCACATAGACCAGGTCACGGATTCCTTCAATGGTCCCGTTCCCGAGAGCTGATTTGGACGAGATTATTGTTTCGTCCTGGCCGATCTTCTCAAGCTTGTATTTAACTGTTTCATAATTTTCAACTATCGGCCTTATCTGCAGAAGGTTGAAAAGGTTGGGCTTCTTTCGGGCAGGGTCAATATTTACGGCAAATTCTATTTCGACAGGGTTATTCAGTTGCTGCTGGCCGAGATGAAGAATGGTCTTAAGGATCTCAGGAAGCGGTAAGAGGTCATATTTCAGGATGCTTGAAAAGGTGATGACCTTTTTTCCTCCCTCAACCACTTCATCTCTGAGGATATCATCCTGGTAATCATATGTTGATGCCACGAATTTCAGCGAACCGTCATTTTCAGCATCACTGATTTTCAGTCTGAGGAGGTTCACGGTGTCATCAGTGCTCGGCACAAAGCTTGCCGGGTCGGGATCAAGAGCGTAAAACTCCTGCTGGGTCTCCCGCAAGGCCATCTTTGTATCAGACAGCTGAATGATTTTCCTGGGGTGTCTGGGAGAAAACCTGAGAGAAATGCCGCCATCGACAATGTATTTTCCCAGGCCGAATGCCAGGCTGACAAACCCGTCTTCAGATTTTTCAGGTTCGATAGGATAAAAATTAATCGACCTGGCAACACCGGAAACTGTCGGGTAAAACCGGTTTTCGTACTGCTGTCCGCAGACCTCCTGAAGGACTATCCCCATTTTTTCTTCCTTAATGAGGTTTGCTGTTGCTCTCATATAATCTTTACTGCCCTTGTAGAAGACCGAGGCATATACGCTTTTAATTGCGGTGCTGAGCAGCTCAAGCATGACTGCATCATCATCTGTCTTCGGTATCATATAGGTAGAATAGACTCCGGCGAATGGCTGGAAATGGGAATCTTCGAGCAGGCTCGATGAGCGTATGGCTACCGGGCCGTTGATTATCGAGATGAAAACGAACAGGTCCTTATGAATTCTGACGGGTAGGGTTGCCCTGACGAAGGCATCAAGTATTTCCCTGTCGCTTTTGTCAGAGAGACCGATCTGATAAAGGTTGTTCTGGGAGATGAATTCATCAAACACATCAGTGCAGAGGACGACGGTCCGGGGTATCGAAACCATCGTATCTTCAATGCTTTCAAAATACTGGTTTTGTTTGATCAGGTAATCGAGGAAAGCCAGTCCGCGCGCTTTCCCCCCCATAGAACCCTCGCCAATCCTTGTGAATGTCAGGTACTCGTCAAAGTGCTCGCGATAAAAATCTGCAATAATACCATGTCCCTTGTTAAGCCTGAAATTGGCAATTGTATCAAAGATAAACCGGCGGGCCTGGTCGATGCTGGCAAAATCGTCAATGCTTACCTCTTTAATAAACTCAGCCAGGGAAAAGAGTGCGCGGGCGTAGAGCCATTTTGACAGATGGTTTCTTGACAGGTGGTAACGAAAGGAGTTATCAGGGATATCAAACAGCCTGCGCTGAAAATTCTGCAAATCTGAAATCCTGGCAATTTCCAGACCCGTATCGGGGTCTGTGAAAATAAAGTCACCGAATGAGCAGTGTTTTTTCAGAAGCGATTTCAGATCAAGGGGAAGAGATCCGGGGTTGCTGAGCAGGAATGCATCACCGTATTCTACAGCGAACTTCTCATCTTCATTATTTGCTGATTGTATTATTATCGGAAGGTTGGGGTCATACTTTTTTATCTCTCTGCAGAAATCCGCTGCAATGCCTTTGACTTCGGGAGTGCCTGTCTTATGGTCGATATCCGCTATGACACCCAGAAGCTGCGCCTGGTGTTTCCCGAACAGCTGTCCTGCTGCTTCAAAGGTTGAAGCAAGAAGGATCTTGGGCCTCCCCCTCATCTGCATCATTTTCTGATGCTCATTGAGACCTTCGGTTATGTACTCGCGCGACTGTTCCAGGATAATGGAGTAGAGGTGGCGCAGGGAGACGGAGGCCATTTTGAAGGAGCTTTCAACCAGTAAAATAGACTGTACTCCTTCATACTTACTGTCTTCGTCAACGTTTAATTTATCCTCTGCAAGGCTGATTATCGGCAGCAGGATGTCCGTGTTGCCCGGCCAGGTAAAGACGTAATCGATAGCTGAGAGATCTTCGCTGTTCAGCCTGAGGTTATTCTCACGCGAGTCGGGAGCAAGTATTACGACAGGTTTATCAGGATAGGTTTTCTTAATATCCAGGGAGAGCTCGAACGGGTCCTGGTCGTTTATGCTCAGCATGTTTATGACCAGGTCAATCTGCTTTGTGCCCAGTGCCTCCATTGCTTCCCGGGCGGATGTCACATGGATAAAGCGCGGCGGGTAGCGCAGATTGAATGATACATAATCATTGAAGACCTTTTCGTCAATTTTCCCGTCCTCCTCCATTATGAATGCATCATATCTGCTGCAGATCAGCAGGACATACTGAACCCGTTTCTGCATCAGAAGCTCAAAAGAGGTTTCCCTGAAAATGTTTTTCCTGAGCTTGTACATTTTCCAATTTTAACAAGATGAAAATGCCTGTACCTGGTCCTATAGTGCAAGGGTCAGGTACAGGCATATGTCAGGGCTTAAACGAGGCCCTGTGCAAGCATTGCTTCGGCAACTTTGACAAAGCCTCCGATATTGGCGCCGTTGACATAGTTGATGTACCCGTCTTTACCGGTACCGTATTTCACGCAGGTTGCATGGATATCGATCATGATGCGATGCAGCCTGGTATCAACCTCTTCTCTTGACCATGAGAGGCGCATTGAATTCTGCGTCATTTCCAGTCCTGAGGTGGCTACGCCTCCTGCATTTGCGGCTTTCCCGGGGCCGAACAATATCTTGTGATGGAGAAAGACATTTACGGCGTCGGGGGTGGATGGCATGTTGGCTCCTTCAGAGACGACGAAGCATCCGTTTTTAACGAGCAGTTCAGCATCAGCGCCAGTGATCTCATTCTGTGTGGCAGAAGGCAGCGCCACCTGGCATGGCACTTCCCATGGTGTTGATTTACCCTCAACGTACTGGCATTTGTATTTATCGGCATACTCCTTGATCCTGCCTCTCTTGACATTCTTCAGGTTCTTGATAAAGGTGAGTTTTTCTTCATCAATACCGTCAGGATCATGGATATAGCCATTGGAGTCTGACATTGTGACCACCTTAGCGCCCAGCTGTATTGCCTTTTCAGTTGCGAACTGTGCCACATTGCCTGAGCCCGAAACGGTGCAGATTTTGTTTTTGAGGCTGTCGCCCCTTGTATTAAGCATCTCCTCGGCAAAATAGACCTGCCCGTAGCCGGTTGCTTCGAGTCTTATCAGGCTGCCGCCCCAGTCGAGTCCCTTGCCTGTAAGCACACCGGTAAACTCATTCCGGAGTCTCTTATACTGTCCGAACAGGAAGCCGATCTCCCTGCCTCCGACGCCAATATCGCCGGCCGGAACGTCGGTGTCTGCTCCGACATGCCTGAAGAGTTCACTCATAAACGACTGGCAGAAGCGCATCACTTCGTTGTCAGACTTTTCCTTCGGATCAAAGTCGGAGCCACCCTTACCGCCACCCATAGGCAGTGTTGTAAGACTGTTTTTAAGAACCTGCTCAAAAGCAAGGAATTTCAGGATACCCAGGTTCACAGTGGGGTGGAAGCGCAAACCGCCTTTATACGGGCCAATTGCGCTGTTCATCTCTATTCTGTAACCCCTGTTGATCTGGATTTCTCCCTTATCGTCCATCCACGGGACTCTGAAGATTATAATTCTTTCAGGCTCTGCCATCCTCTCCAGGATTTTTGCAGAGCGATACTTCGGGTTTTCGAGGATAAAAGGCATCAGGGATTCAGTTACCTCTCTGACTGCCTGGTGAAATTCAACTTCACCGGGATTTTTGGCGATGACTTTCGCCATGAATTCTTCTACTGGGTTTGACATAGTAATTGGTTTTAGGGATTATTGGGTGTTAAGAAACAAATTTATATAATTAAATTTCCATATATTCCGCAGGTGATAAAAAAATAATCGGGTTATTATTAACTTTCAAAGCAAATTGTATCGGGTTACAAATCCCGGTCGTTGCTGAACTGACAAGAGAATGGAAAATATATCCAGATGGCAGAAGGAGATGCAGAAGCTTCTGGCAGAGAAGATCCAGAGTCAGAAGGGTTTATCCATTATTTACACAATAAACAAGGTAATCAGCACAAAGGGCAGTGTTGAAAACACACTGCTTGAAATTGTTAAGGAAATCCCGAAGGCCTGGCAGTTTTCGGAGTATGCCTATGCCCGTATTAAGTATGATGGCAGGGAATACCGCCCTGATGATTTCAGGGAGTCACGCTGGATACAGAAGCAGGTTTTTGAAACCTACGATAAAAAGTGGGGAGCCATTGATGTCTTCTACACCAAGCAGTTCCCCAGGGCTGACGAAGGACCCTTCCTTCATGAGGAAAGGCAGTTGCTTGAGAACATTGCCACCATTGTGTCTAACTTTCTGAATTCGCAGCTGGCGGCCGGCCGGTCGGAAGAGATCGCGGAGGAAACCACCCTGAGGCTGGAACATACGCGAAAACAGAGTGAAGAAAAGAATATAAATGATACCCTTACACAGATATGCAGGAACATGCCCAGGTCATGGCACTATCCTGAATACGCTGTTGCAAGGATTGTATACGGCGGAAAGGAATACCTTAGTTCCGATAAGAGCTTTGAAGATCATAAATGGAGCCTGAAGGAGGAATTTACCACCATTGACAAAAAGCAAGGCAAGATAGAATTCTACTATCTGAAGGGGTTTCCCATTACCGAGGAGGAGGCTTACCTGAAATCGGAGAGGGTGCTTCTGAGCAATATGGCAAACCTCATCACCGGTTTTTTGAACATTATCAAGGGGAATGAAATAAGAAATACGGCCGACAGGGAAGAGGTAACATCAGGCGTAACAAATGGAAACGCAAGGATATTTGCTTCAATCAATGAGATCTCAAAGCGGCTGAGGAACGGGCTCTCTATTGGCACCACACTGAACGAGATTGTGGATATAATTCCCGGAGCATTCCGTTCTCCGGAGGGAATTAGATGTCGCATTAAATATGATGAAAAGGAGTATTCCCCGGAAGGTCTCGTTGAGACACCGGTATTTCTGACTGCAAATTTCAAGACCATTTCGGCAAAGATCGGGTCAGTAGAGGTATATTATTATGGTGACATCACCACCGGTGATGAGGAACCATTCCTGGAGGAGGAAAAGCAATATGTGGAGACCCTGGCGCTCCTGATCTCCGGATTCATCAACCTCATCTACGGACTTGATACCGTCATTGCCACAGAAATGGGCATGAAGAAGATCATGTACGAAAAGACGGAGCGCCTCAAGGAATTATCATGCATCAATCAGACAACTTCAATTCTGCAGGCTGAGAAATCGCTTGAGAATGCATTGAAGCAGATAGCTTACATCATGCCTGATGCCTGGCAGTATCCCGAACACACTGTGGCCAGGATCAGCTACGACGGGCAGGAGTATGCCTCGCCGGGTTTTATGGTGACCAAGTGGAGGCAGCGCCAACCGTTTCTGACGATCGATGATAAAATCGGAGAGATTGAGGTATACTATACCAAAGATTTCCCGGATATGCATGAAGGCCCCTTCATGAAGGAGGAGAGAGATCTGATCAATAATATCTCGTCACTGATATGTAACTATCTGAATTCCAGGCAAGGAGAGGTTGCCATCAAGAAGTACAGGTCAGACGAAGAGCTCAAGCAGAAGTTCGAGGCTGCAAAGGATTTTCTGCTGAACAAGCGTAAACTGCTTCAGAACTTTCTCGAGAAGAATAATTATGACCGTGACATTTTTCATGATCTTATGAAATTCAAGGTCAAGGAGATCCTGATCATATCCAATCTTTATGACGCCTACAGCCTTGAACGTGAGGGCAAATTCTCGGATTACATACTGGGGGTGTATTACCAGCTTAATCTGACCACCATACCCCGTATCACGGGGGTTTCATCATTTGAAGAGGCACTGGAGAAGGTCTACCTTAAGCACTTTGACCTGATAATCATAATGGTGGGTGTTGACAAGAAAGCCCCTATGGAGATAGCGAAGAAGCTTAAGTCACTTTACCAGTACATTCCGATATATCTCCTGCTCAACAATAATCAGTACATAAGCTTTTTTCAGAGCGAACAGAAGCGGACCAGTCTTATTGATAATGTTTTTGTATGGAACGGAGATTCGCGGATCTTTTTTGCAATGGTGAAGCAGCTTGAAGACTATGTGAATGTTGAAAATGACACTAAGGTTGGGTATAGTCGAATTATATTGCTGGTTGAAGACTCGGCAAAATATTACTCGCGTTACATCCCGCTTCTCTACCATTGCGTTATGGAGCAGACCAGGCGGATCATTGAGGATGTCAGCACCATGGATGAATTGTACAAGGTCCTGCGCCTGAGGGTACGTCCTAAAATACTGATGGCATCAAATTATGAAGAGGCTATCAGGATTTTTAAAAAGTACAACGAATTCTTTCTCTGCCTGATAACCGATGTGAAGTTTCAGAAGGACGGGGTATTTGATGAGAATGCTGGATTTGAGCTGGTCAGGGCCATCAAATCAGAGATTCCGGATCTCCCTACAATTATTCAGTCTTCTGACAGGGAAAATGAGAAGCAGGCCAGGGAGCTTAACTGCGTATTTATATACAAGAATTCTGATACCCTTGCCCAGGATATCAGGCACTTCATTAGTTTCCATTTGGGTTTTGGTGATTTCATCTACAAGGATGAAACCGGGAAGACCATCGGTACGGCCAAGAATATGAATGAGTTTGAGCTCCAGCTTCAGTCGATCCCGACGGAGACACTGTTGTACCACGCCCGCAAGAATCATTTTTCACTCTGGCTCACTGCCCGCGGTGAAATTCAGCTTGCCAGGGAGATTGCCCCCAAGAGAATAAGCGATTTCAAGGATGCTGATTCACTAAGAAACTACCTGGTTGATGTGGTCAAGAGGCTCAAATATGAGAAGAACAAAGGCAAAATTGTTGAGTTTGACGAGACCCTGATCCTCGAGGAGAGCAATATTATCCAGTTGTCTCCGGGAGCATTGGGAGGAAAGGGACGAGGGCTGGCATTTATTCATACCCTGATCTATAATTTTGATATTTCAAATTTCGTTCCCGGCCTCAATATCAAGGCACCGCGAACTTTTATTATCGGCACCAATGAGTTTGAAGATTTCCTTGACAACAATAAACTGAGGAGCAGGATCTTTTCGGAAACCAATTACGATACAATTAAGAAGCTGTTCATCAAAGGAGACCTTACTCAGCCACTGATTGAAAAGCTCCGTATTATCCTCGGGAAGATCACGAAACCGCTGGCAGTCCGTTCATCAGGTCTCTTTGAGGATTCCCTGATGCAACCCTTTGCGGGAATTTTTGAAACCTATCTTCTGCCAAACATCAACGAGGACACCGAAGTCAGGCTGATTCAGCTCATGGATGCCATCAAGCTGGTATATGCATCCATTTACTCTGAGACCGCCCGCGGCTATATCAGCGCCATCAACTACAAGATTGAAGAGGAGAAAATGGCTGTCATTATCCAGGAGGTAGTGGGCGAGCAATATGAAAACACCTATTATCCGCACATCAGCGGAGTCAGTCAGTCATATAATTATTACCCTTACGGGCACATGCAGCCTGAAGATGGGTTTGCAGTTGTTGCCGTGGGTCTGGGAACCTACGTTGTGGAAGGGGAAAAAGCATTCAGATTTTCGCCAAAATACCCCAACCTGGAAAATAATTCCCCCAAGGATCAATATCTTAATTCCCAGGTTGAATTTTATGCCATTGACCTTGATAAGAAGGAGTTCAACCTGCTTGAAGGCGATACCGCAGGACTGGTTCGTTTAAGCATTGAAGACGCGGAACGTCACGGAGTGATAAGGCACTGCGCGTCTGTTTATTCAGCAGAAAGCAAGACTATTTTTCCCGGGATAGACAAACCCGGTCCGCGCATCATCAACTTTGCCGATATTCTGAAGTATGATTACATACCGCTGGCCAGGTCACTGACGGAGATTCTGGATATTGTAAAGGAAGCCCTCGGCACTCCGGTTGAGATCGAGTTTGCCGTTGACCTGACAAGGGACAGCGATTACAAGGCCTCGTTCTACCTGCTGCAGATAAAGCCCATAATAGGAGCATCGCTTGACTACGATGTAAACATGGATGAGATTGACAGATCACACATCCTGCTTTTTACTGAGAAGAGTATGGGGAATGGCATGATAGGCAATATTCAGGATGTGATTTATGTTGACAGAGATCTGTTTGACAAATCTAAAACCCTTGAGATTGCAGTCGAGATAGATGAGTTTAATGATGAGATGATCAGAATTGGCAGGCAGTATATTTTGCTCGGACCCGGCCGGTGGGGAACGCGTGACAGGTGGATCGGCATTCCTGTAACGTGGCCGCAGATAAGCAATGCAAAAATAATTATCGAGACCAGCCTCGAGGATTTTCCCCTTGACGCTTCATCAGGCTCTCACTTCTTCCACAATGTCACATCTATGAATGTGGGCTATTTTTCAATTCAGCATAGTCAGAAGAGTTCCGTTTTGAACTGGGATATTCTGAAGGAGCAGAAGGTCATCAGGCAGGGACGGTATGTCACGCATGTTCAGTTCGCAAACAACCTGACCGTTAAGATGGACGGGAAGAAGCGTATTTCCGTTATTACCTGGGAGTAAAAGTCTGTAAAGTCTGAAGGATTTGCGATTTGCGATTTGCGAATTTTGATTAAATCGAAAATCGAAAATCTGAAATCGAAAATTCCACTATTGCCTGCTGCCTACTGCCTTGTAGAACTGCAGACTGAAGATCTACAGGTCCTTCTGATAGATTCTGAATTTCTTGACGACTTTACAGCCGATCCTTTCGTATTCCCCTCTCATCCTGAGGTTATTCTCAAGCACGAGGTGGCTGTCGAGGCTTTCCATCCGGCTGTTTATTCCGGCTCGGAGTATCTTAACACCCATCAGCACGTCAAGACCCTTTCCCCTGAACTCCTTCTTCACACCGCCCAGCATCATAATAAGTTTCCTTGATCTTTTTGATTCCCGCAGAACCTTGAGTATTCCAAAGGGAAGAAGTCTGCCCCGGCAGGCTTTTATGCCCTTGCTGAGATCCGGCATGCCAATGGCGAAGCCTATAAGCTGGCCGTCCTTCTCGACAACCTTGATGAATTTCGGATCAACGATCGGCATGTAACGGGCGGCAAAATCAGATTTTTCCCTGTCATTGAGAGGGACAAAGCCGTAAATCTCCGAAAACGTCTCATTCATAAGCTCGAGGACGCGGAGTATATATGGCTTGAGGTGCTTTTTGGTGGGGAATTCGGTGATTGTAAATTCCTCGGTTCTGTTTATTCTTTCCAGCACCCTTTCATATACTTCCGGGAACTCTTTTGGCATCTCTCCAAGATAATTGACCAGGTCAATCTTCTTGGTAAAACCCTCATTCTCTATCAGGCTGACCATATAGGGAGAGTTGTTTGCGCTTGTAATGAACTGCGGGTATTCAAACCCTTCAATCTGAAACCCCTGAGGATCTTTATCGGAAAATCCGAGCGGACCTATCATTTTGGTCATTCCGTTCTGCCTGGCCCATTCTTCAACCCTGCTGATGAGTGCATGGAACACCTCACTGTCATCATAGCACTCCATAAAACAGAAGCGGCCATGCTGCTCATTGTGAATATCATTGTATCTCCTGTTTATGAGCCCCATGATCCTTCCAACCGGCTTGCCGTCCCTCCATGCAAGCAGGATCAGGGCATCGGCATAGCCGAAAGATTTGTTTTTCTTCCTGTCAAACAATTCCCATTCATCCATGTAGATTGGAGGCAGCCAATCAGGTTCATGGCGGTGAACCTTTTCAGGCAGATAGATGAAAGCACGCAGGTCTTTCCGTGTGACTACTTCTTTTATGGTAATTTCCCCCATGACGGTCGGTTTGACTGTAAACAAATATAGTCTATGATTTCGATTGCGCTTCGCTTTTGTCAATCTCATCAGCGACGCGAAGCAATTTCCTTGTATCAATTATATTGACAACGAAGATGGCTGAGACAAGGAGGACTGCTGAGAATAAAATGGATCCGGGCAGCAAGACCTCTACCACCATTATGGTGCCGATCACTATCCTTACTTCCGTGGGCCCCAGCTTCCCTGAGTCAATTGAATATTTCCCCGTGATCTTATACCTGATCAGGGCAAGGATAATTTCCCATGCATACATTGAAACGAAGCCATAGCCGAACAGCTTCCAGACACCCTCGACATAAATGATATAGCCCAGACCGATGAGTATGATACTTAGCCAGTCAATTGTAATGTCAAGTGTAAAGCCATACTGTTTCCTTGGTTTCTTCCGGTAATAGGCCAGCCTTCCGTCAAGGGAATCTCCGAACCAGTTAATAATGAATCCAGGCAGCCCGAGAAGCAGCCAGGTTTTGCCGTAATAGCTCGCCAGCACAAAGCTTGCGAACACAACTGTATAACCAAAAAAACCCACTCCGGTCAGGAAGTTTGAAGTAACCCACGGAGGAATGCGCTGAACGAGCCATGCAATTGCCTGTTGTTCGTATTTTTTTAGAAGGTTTGTGCGGGTCCTGTCACCGAAAACGGAATTCAGGACCTCGCTGGTTTTGAGCGCCCTTTTAGTTTTAACTTCATTTATATCCTCAGGCATATCAGGCGGGTTTAATTATCTGTTGATTGATCATTTTTCGGGGGATAAAATTTTGAGGAAGGGGCATTTCGTAAACCATTTTTCTTAAGAAGGCCCCGTAAGACTCGGTATCAGTAAATTGCCGTTGCTCTTCAACGGTTACTATTTTCCCAATGCCAATGCGGGGTTCCTGGTCTTTTTTATTGAACACTTCCGACGGAAGTCTGAGGAGGCGTATCCTCCAGTTGAGCAATCCCAGGAAGTAAAAGAAGTGAGAGTTTTTGTCGAAGAACCGGACAGGCAGAACGGGGACTTTCACCGAGTGTATCATGTGCAATATGCCTTCCTGCCACTTCCGGTCCCTGACGCGGAGATCCTTCAGGCTGAAATCGGAGACGGCTCCCGAGGGGAAAAAGCCAGCAGGGTGACCATTGCGGATATGTTCAAGCGTTTCGCGCATCCCCCTTATGCTGGCTGCTTTTATGCCAGTCAATTTATTGCCTGTTGGCGCCACGGAAATAAAATTGTGGTTAAGGGTCTTAATCATGGAGAGCATCCGGTTGACCATGAATTTGTAATCGGGGCGCAGCCGTGCAAACAGGTCTATGGACATTATCCCGTCGAGGCCACCGTAAGGATGGTTTGACACGGTGATGAAGGGTCCCTCGGGCAGGCTCTTCAATCGTTCGGCGTTTCCGACAACATAGTTTACCCCGAGGTCATCAAGCAGCCTTGAGGTGAATTCAGCCCCCATCCAGGCGCCGGAGTTATCATAGACCCGGTTCACCTTATCGATTGCCAGCAGCCGCATAGTAAATCCGGCAAGACGGTGCCCTCTTTCTCCCCTGAAAAGGAAAGAGAGACCTTCGAAATCCTTTGGCTCGACAACTTTCATAGC
The DNA here is from genome assembly GCA_964455705.1 of uncultured Rikenella sp. GTDB lineage: Bacteria > Bacteroidota > Bacteroidia > Bacteroidales > VadinHA17 > SR-FBR-E99. The sequence continues at coordinate 80,926 of CAYVYM010000005.1, read as the reverse complement.
AGTGTCGACAAATTTAATAATTATCCGGAACTCCTGCAGAGAGGTGGTAAAATAGAATATGCAGTAAAATGGAGGTATTCGGGGCGGTTGTCATGAAAAGGTTTTAATTGCCTCATCCGGCGCTTGAAACAATGCTTATATAAATACTCGTACCAGCTGTCTTACAAAAATGGATATATTTACCCTTGATAACGGGATTCGAAAAAAACAAAATATCCACTCATGAAAAAATCAAATATCATCAGGGCCGTCTTGTCATCTTTGCTGATACTGGGTATGACAGCATGCTCCACAACCCCGACAGATATGACAAAGGCGAACATTATCCCGAAACCGGTGTCAATAACTGCCACAGGTGAAACATTCATCCTGACAAGTAAGAGCGACATCTTTGTTTCAGAGGAGTCAGATGAGCTTCTCCGGACAGGCCGGTTCCTGGCAGACAGGTTAAATCCGTCAACCGGTCTTGACCTGAAAGTAATTTCTGACGGCAAAAAGCCAGGCAAGGGAGATATCCTTCTTGCTCTTTCAGAGGGAGATGCAGAGTTGGGTGATGAAGGGTACGAGATTGTAGTCACCGGTAAATTATTAAGAATTACCGCAAATAAGCCGGCAGGATTGTTTTACGGGGTACAGACCCTCAGGCAGCTCTTACCGGCCCGGGTGGAGTTGACCACACTGCAGGAGGGTCCGTGGGAGATTCCCACAGGAACGATCCGTGATTATCCTGTCTATTCATACCGCGGTGCCATGCGTGATGTAGCCCGTCATTTCTTCGGAGCGGAGGATATAAAGATCTTTATTGACCAGATGGCAGCTTACAAGATGAATGTCCTGCACCTGCACCTCTCGGACGACCAGGGCTGGAGGATTGATATCAGCTCATGGCCCAACCTTGCCATTCATGGCGGAAGCACCCAGGTAGGCGGTGGTGAAGGCGGTTTTTATACCCGTGAGCAGTATTCTGATATGGTGAGATTTGCACAGGAGAGGTATGTCACAATCATTCCCGAGATTGACATGCCGGGTCACACCAATGCCGCCCTTGCTTCCTATCCCGAGCTGAACATAAGCCGGGTGTCCCCTGAGTTGTACACAGGCATCAAGGTCGGGTTCAGTACCCTGGACACGAAATCCGAGACAACCTATAAATTTGTGGATGATGTTTTCCGCGAACTCACCGCCCTTACTCCCGGACCATACCTGCACATTGGAGGAGATGAGTCTCATGTCACAAGGCTTGCAGATTACATTCCTTTCATCAACAGGGTGCAGGATATCGTCACCGCCTACGGCAAGCAGGTGATAGGATGGGACGAGATTGCGCTGGCTACACTGAAGCCTGGCTCTGTTGTTCAGTACTGGGCCAGGGCCGATAATGCAATTAAAGGGGTGAACCAGGGAGCAAAAGTACTGATGTCACCGGCCAGGTATGCATACCTTGATATGAAGTATGATTCGACCAGTATCTATGGGCTGAACTGGGCCGGGTACATAGAGGTTGACCACGGTTACAACTGGGATCCGGCCACACTTGTGCCTGAAATTAAAAGGGAAAACATAATCGGAATAGAGGCCCCGCTATGGTCCGAGACCGTTTCAAACCGTGTGGAAGCTGAATACCTCCTCTTCCCGAGATTGCTGGGTTATGCCGAGATAGGGTGGACCCCTGCCGAACAGCGCAGCTGGGATGAATACAGACTGCGACTCGGCGCCCAGGGTGAACGTATGGAAGCGATGGGCATCAACTTTTTCCGGTCAGGAAAGGTGGAATGGGGAAAGTAGAGGCAGGAAGACGGCTCTGAACATCTCCATATATTGTTGATTATTGCCATTGAAACGGTATATTTTCGTAATATTTACCCCTGAACGATACCAACCACCACAAACCGCCATGGAAAATCAAAGGAGATGGGTTTTTATAGTTAACCCTGTTGCCGGTAACGGTTTTGCATTGACATTGGTCGACAAGATCAGGCAGATGTCAGCCCTCCACAATCTTGATGCCGAAATTGTCTTTACCGAAAGGAAGGGCCATGCTACCGAACTGGCTGAACAGTATGCGGCCAGCGGTTACAACTGCATCATCGGTGTGGGCGGTGATGGTACCATGAATGAAATTGCAGCTCCGCTCATTCACCGTAAAGACATTGTCACAGGCCTGATTGCCGGAGGCACTGGCAATGATTTCATACAGGTGACCGGATTTCCCGACCGCTTCCAGGAGGAAGACTGGGCGATGTTTTTCAGGGTGAACGTGATGCCAATGGATGTTGGCATCTGCAACGGGAAGATCATATTGAACGGATTGGGACTGGGATTTGACGCACAGGTGGCATCGGAGAATTATACTGAATCTGGCGAGGTGAAGCCAGGCGGCAAGGGCAAATATATATGGCACATATTAAAAACCCTTTTCGGCTACCGGGAGAAAAGGATGAAGATGACCTGCAACGGATCAACCTATGAGACTGACTGTTTCATGAATACCGTTGCAAACGGCAGGAGATTCGCGGGATCTTTTTATCTTACACCTAAAGCCCTTGCAAATGACAGCCTTCTGGACGTCTGCGCCATCAAAAGGCTGACCCTGTTTCAGAGACTTAAGATCCTGCTCATGGTACCGGCCGGAACACATATCAATGACAGTAGGGTCAACTATTACCAGACTGACAGGCTTGTACTGGAGTTCCGGAGCAAAATGCCGTTTCATATTGACGGGGAGCTGTATTTTGCACAACATTTTGAAGTCGGAGTGTTGCCTGGCGCCTTGAATATTATTTATAATCCAGAGGGTAAACACTATTTTAAAGTCGGGCAGGAGGCCGGCGTTTCGGCTGACGGGACGGATATTTTCAGGAGCTAAAGGCCGGTCAGCCATCCCATTAGTGCCACACCTGCTCCTCCTGCAATAAGACTGTCGAACCTGTCGAGAAAGCCTCCGTGGCCGGGAATGAGCCTGGAAAAGTCCTTGACATTGTATTTCCTTTTATAGAGTGATTTCGCCGCATCTCCTGCGAAGGAGAAAAGGACGACGACAGCAGCTGTTATCAATGCCATTGACCAGTCAGCAGGGATAGTATTTCTGAATACAAGGGCGCTCAAAATCGAAACAGTTGCACCTCCGATCAGGCCTTCCACCGTTTTGTCGGGGCTGATTGCCGGAAAGAGTTTCCTCTTGCCAAGGAGCTGACCTGTTACCTGACTGAAGCCGTCAAAGATGCATAAAATTAAAAAGGCAAAAAGTATCAGGCCCTGCCCCATTCCGGAAAAAAAGAAAAAGCTGGCAGACAGCATGGCCAGAACGAGCAATGATAAGACAAAGAAGAGGGAATGCCGGTTTCCTGATTTGATATAAAGATTTGTAAGCTCAAGGAATCCGGCAATGATTATCACAACTGCAACATAACGGAACAGGTTTACTTTAATGGCGATGCTGAAAAAGACCAGGCTGGTAAGAAAAAAATAGGTGACATGCTTAATCCAGGCTTTGCGCCTTGCTTCCGGATCCTTTTTACGATTGATGAAATAGATTCCTATTGTTCCCAGGAGGTAATAAATCAGAATGACAAGATATATGATCCAGACTGATTTCATGGAAGCGGTACCGGTGATTTTATAATAAACGCACTGATTATCATGACTATTCCAAAAAGGATCATACCTATGGCAAACCAGAAGCGGATAGGGCCGTCAACATTGTCGAGCTTTGCGCCTTTTATCACGATAGGGCCAATAAGGGCTCCTGCAATTGTCCCTGCTGTAAGGAAACCAACGAGGGTGAGGTCGATATCACCGACGATAAAGTGCGCGCCGAGGGCGGAGGCTGTATTTACCAATACGACCAGCAGGGAAGTTCCGATCACCACTTTAACCGGCTTCCGCATTGCGAATAATCCGGCCTGCACCGGTGTTGCACCCGTAGCACCGGATGTGGAGGTTATCACCCCTGCCAGGAAGCCATACGATGTACCTTTGACAATCCTTTGCAGTTTTGTGTCATCAGCATTCTCAACCCCGTTGGCCTTATCCCTCTTCTCACTCCGGATACCCCGGAGCACAATAAGGGACAGGATGACAGAGTAGATGCCATAGAGTATGATAAGCTGCTGATGTGTAATAAGACTTGTGAAGGATGCTCCTCCAAGGGCACCAAGTATACCTCCTGCTGACATCAGCAGACCCAGGCGGAGATCGAGAAGTCCCTTTCGGTAGCAGCTTATTGATCCCACAAGGCATACTGGCAGTGTTGCTGCGAGCGATGTTGTGACAGCGACATGTGCAGGCACTCCGAACAGAAACACAAGAACAGGGATAAAGAAGAAGCCACCGCCACCGCCACCGATCATGGTACTTATCAATCCTGCCATAAATCCGATCAGGGGCAGCCATAAATATGCATTTTCAAATGATGAGTGATAGATCATTCAGAAATCTTCTTTTGATTATTTCTTTCTTTTATCACCCAGTAAAGTCCTTTTATGTCAGATCGCATTTCGGGAATCAGCAGGTTTATGATGATGCATTCTATGGCACCCATTACAGCCCATCCCACAACCAGATAATAATAAGGCGTGATGAAGCCGATGGTGAACAGGCAGATGAAAAAGCCTCCTTCTATATAACCTCCGACCTTAGTCGAATACAGATGGTACGAGGGAAATTTCCTGAATTTAATAAGTGAAACGATAACTGTGGAGACCAGTATGCTTATCATAACGATGAAGCTTATCATGTGGGGCCTGATATCCTCCATCCTGAAAACGAAGATTCCGATAAAGGCCAGCAGGTACGTAAAGTTATCGGCAAATCCATCAAGCTTTGCACCGATTTCTGTCTCCTGCTTTAGTCTGCGGGCCAGGAAACCGTCAAGGGCATCGGAAAGAAGGTTTATTATCAGGAAAATCGCGAACAGTCGCTCTTTATCTGCAATTATGAAATAGAGGATAACCGGATCGATGACCAGCCTGTAGGAGGTGATAATGTTCGGAATGGTTAGAAATTCACTCTTTTTCACCAGGTAATTATTTATAAACTCTTTTTCTGCCGCTGGTTGAAGGATAATTCTGACAAAGCATACACAAATATGTACAAAAAACTGTTCAGGCTTACCGGGGTCCGGGAAATTAAGTAATTTTATATGGTGCTTTCCCGTGTTACAGGAATGCAACGGTAAAAGTCGGAATAACCATGACTGGCATGAAAAAACTAATGGTTCTGATATTAATGGTTCTGACCGTCGCCTGCAGTTCACTCAGGAAAACCTCCGTCACCCCCGGGGAGGATGAGCTTATCATAACCCGCAAATATGTAGGTGATTTCATTGAACACCGCCAGACCGGTCCGGAGAACTATGACGGGCCCAATATGATCTGGATAAAGACTTCAATGGAGGATATATACGGTAAGATATCCGCTTATGGAAGAAAATGTGATTTTGCCGAAGGCGACAGGCTGTATCTGAGAAGGACTTTCTACAGTCCCGGAATAGTTTCAGGATACTGGGTTTACACTATAGAGAATGACGCTTCCGTCTCATACAGGGCAACGGACCTGCAGCATGACCGCGAGGTCTTCATTAAGGTCTGGTTTGAATAACTGAAAGACGTGATTATCAGCGACATAATAATCCTGTCTTGCCGGCATCAGCTGGCAGCTTTTAGTTATCTGCCGCACCGGTGGTTTCCCGTAATGACAGTTTTTATTATATTTAGCCAAATTGGCATATAGAACCTTAATCCACTATTTCTGTGAAGAAAGCAGGCAAAATAATTCAGAAAAGCATCATCTATACTCTAATAGTGCTGATGTCCGGTGTTCTTATTCTTGCCACCGTCGAGCTTGGTTATTATCTTGTAAAGAGTGTGTTTGAGTCTAAATTTGCCCTTATAGACCTCGATCAGCTAATGGATCTTTTCGGTGTATTTATGCTGGTTCTGATAGGCATAGAACTACTGGACACTATTAAGGTCTATCTTAAGGAGAATGTGGTTCACGTGGAGGTGGTCGTACTGGTTGCCATTATTGCAGTTGCCAGGAAGGTGGTGGTACTCAAGATCGAAGAGATTGACGGGGTGACCATCATTGGCATAGCTTTTATCATAGTTGCTCTGGCAGTTGCATATTACTTAATCAAGAAAGCCGGTCTGATGGTCTGTTCGTTCGATGAAAAGGAGGCGGATAAAATCACCCAAAAGGACAAGGAGACGATCTGAGGTCCGATAAAGCCCGGAGGTCAAAAAGCCAGAATCAAAAAACTACTGCAATGGTTTACTATAACAATACAGTTGAGAGCGTACTTAAATCCCTGAACACCACCAGAAACGGTTTGTCAGATGAAGAGGTAAAAAAACGCCGTGATAAGTGTGGCATGAACAGGATGCCTGAGCAGAAAAAGGTCGGTCTGCTCAAGATATTCCTTGCACAGTTTCTAAACCCTCTTATATATGTTCTGCTGATTGCATCAGTCGTTACCATTGTCCTTGAAGAGTATACTGACGCCATATTCATTGCTGTGGTTCTGCTTCTCAATGCTGTAATAGGAACTGTTCAGGAGTTTAAGGCTGAAAAGAGTGCCGCTGCACTGCAACAGTTGGTCAAGGTGATGGCCAAGGTAAGGAGGGGTGGCTCTGTTGTCTCAATTGATTCTGAGGAACTGGTTCCCGGTGACATAGTCTTTCTGGAGAGCGGGAATAAGGTGCCTGCCGATGTAAGGCTTATTGAAGCAAACGATCTCAAGATCGATGAGGCTTTTCTCACGGGTGAATCGGAGGGTGTTGTTAAAATGACAGAGCCCCTGGAGGGTGAACTGGTGGTCGGAGACCGCAAGAACATGTCATATGCCGGTTCAACAATCCTCTACGGACGCGGCGTGGGGGTTGTCATCGCAACAGCGCTCTACACTGAAATAGGTAAGATTGCCGGAACCATTAAAACAACCGTCTCGTTCAAGCCTCCGTTAGTCATCAGGATGGAAAAATTTGCCAAACAGGTCGCATATATCATTATGGTTGTGGTGGTTGTCCTTGGCCTGGTTGCCGCACTTCAGGGAATGCCACTTCATGACATTTTCTTCCTCTCCGTGGCCCTGGCCGTCTCTGCAATTCCTGAAGGCCTGCCGGTTGCCATCACCGTGGCCCTTTCAATTTCCACCTCCAGGATGGCGAAAAAGAATGTGATCATAAGGAAGCTTGCCGCAGTGGAGGGATTGGGCAGCTGTACCATGATAGCCAGTGACAAGACCGGAACTCTCACCATGAACAGCCAGACGGTCAAAAAAGTCATTCTGGCTTCAGGGCAAAAAATGAACGTTACCGGGGAGGGATACAATGACTCCGGTGAGATTGTGCCTTATGAAGGAGCAGACTTCAGTCCGCACCGCCAGGATATGAATGCATTTGTGATGGCATCAGTGCTTTGCAATGAGTCGGAGCTGGAAAAGCGGAATGGTCATTGGGTGAAAAGCGGCGACTCGGTTGACGTCGCATTTCTCGCCCTGTCCTACAAGAATGGCATGAACCCTGCGGTGATAAAGTCAACCCATAAAATAGTTGCCGAACTTCCGTTTGAATCGGAAAGGAAATTTGCAGCCACCTTCTACGAGGAGGACGGGAAGATTTTTGTAGCAATCAAGGGCGCGCAGGAGACTCTTCTTCCGCTATGTGTCTGTTCAGACGGAAAAAAGAATAACCCGGAGCTTAAAAAGCAACTGGAGGAGGATGCTGTCTATCTGACCTCTGATGGATACAGGGTCATAGCAGTTGCTTCAGCCGAGGTTGAAAGAGCAGACAAGTACACTGATGAGTCGATAAAAGACCTTCATTTTCTTGGGCTGGCGGGGTTGAAAGACCCGCTGCGTCCGGAAGCTTACGAATCTGTAAGGAGCTGTCTCAGGGCAGGAGTGAAGGTATCGATGGTAACAGGTGACCATCCGCTTACTGCACTCTCGATAGCAAAGGACCTGGGCATAGCCGAGTCTATGGAGAATGTGATCACCGGTGTTGAGGTACAGAACCTCTCCGAGGGGGAGTATTCACCGCTTGCCTCAGTCATAGGGAACAAGACTGTGTTTGCCCGTGTCAGTCCGCTGCAGAAGATGCAGATAGTTGAAGCGCTCAGCGAGAACGGACACCTGGTGGCAGTGACAGGTGACGGTGTCAATGATGTTCCGGCACTTAAGAAGGCAAATATCGGTATAGCCATGGGAAGCGGAACGGACCTGGCCAAGGAGACTGCCGAAATCATTATAACGGATGATAATTTCAAGAGTATTGAAGAGGGAATAGAGGGAGGGCGCCATGCCTACGACAATATCAGGAAGGTGACCTACCTTCTTATTTCGACAGGTGCTGCAGAAATACTGCTGTTTCTCCTGTCACTCTTCACAAACCAGCCACTTCCGCTGACAGCTGTACAGCTCCTCTGGCTGAACCTTGTCACCAACGGTATACAGGATGTGGCCCTGGCCTTTGAAGGACCGGAGAAGGACCTGATGAAACGGAAACCCAGGGATCCAAAGGAGGGGATTTTCAACAGGCAGATGATACAGCAGACGCTGCTTTCGGGTATAACAATGGGACTCCTGGCATTCGGGCTCTTCTCATACACCCTGAATAACCTTGGCTTGTCAGAGATGCACAGCCGCACACTGGCATTTACGCTGATGGTTCTCCTTGAGAACGTGCATGTATTCAATTGCCGCTCAGAACAAACCTCGGCTTTCAAAGTACCTCTGTCGAGGAACTGGTACATTATTGGCGGAGTTTTACTGGCCCAGTTGATTCACATCACTGCCATAAACCTGCCCTTCATGCAGAAGATTCTTGGCACAGACACTATATCACTGGGTGAATGGTGGTACATTCTGCCAATTGCGCTGATTTTGCTGGTAGTGATGGAGATCTTCAAAATTGTAAAAAGAAGATTCGGCAATGAGGGCTGATGACCAGCTCCTTTATTTCATAGCGCTCATTCCGCATAGTGAATTAAGGGATGAGATCAGAGCGGTTAAGGAACATATGAGGGATCATTACGGGGCAGGACATGCCCTGAAATCACCCGCTCACATCACCCTTCAGATGCCTTTTAAAAGGCCGCCTTCGGAGGAACGGGGAATGTGCGATGCCCTCGCAGGATTTGCCCTTAAGGAGAAGCCGTTCAATGTGGAACTGAATGGTTACGGCGCTTTTGTCCCAAGAGTTATTTTCATAAAGATCGTGGAGCCTGCTCCTTTAAAGTCGTTGCACGTGCGTCTCAGGGATGTGTTGCTGACAGATTTGGGATTTGGCCCGGGTGAGATTTTGAATGATTTGCAACCTCACATCACCGTTGCGACAAGAGACCTTGCCAGAGAGGCTTTCAGTGAAGCGTGGCAGGAGATGAAAAATGAAGAGTTCATATCGTCATTTGAAGTGCGGAGTATTTTTCTGCTCAGGCATAACGGCCGCAACTGGGATATTCTTGAAGAATTCCCGTTCGCTATTCAATGAGGCGCAGGAAATTCATAGCAGGTGGTGCTCTGGCGGCTGCCGGATGGGTGACGGCGGGCCGTCTGAACCTTCTGGCAGGTTCACCGGCAGACCGTATGTCACTTTTGGCAGGCTCTCAGGCAGAGAGCGGCACCATGGCCGGCAAGAGCGGGCTTTACGATATGTTCAGAGACCCCGCATCAACCTACTGCCCTTTCGTAAGATGGTGGTGGAACGGCAATAAGGTGGAGCCCGGCGAACTCGTAAGGGAGCTACGGCTGCTAAAGGCGGCAGGGATAGGCGGCGTTGAGATCAACCCCGTACAGTTCCCGTCGCGATATGAGGGTGATGACCATGGAATTCCTTCACTCACATGGCTCAGTGATGAGTGGTCAGGGATGCTCCGTGTTGTATTTGACGAGGCGAAGGTGCTCGGGATGACCTGTGATCTTATTGTCGGATCAGGGTGGCCATTCGGGTCAGAGGATCTCAGGGAGGAGGAGCGGTCAAGTATCGTGGTTGTGGCCGTTAAAAAGCTCGCCGGTCCTCTTGACTATTCAATCTCAAGGGATGAGATTCTTGCCGAGGCTCTCCCTGCGATAAGTTCCCCCTGGTCCGGACGTACCAGCAGACTGCTCTCACTTTCGCTGGTTCCGGACCCTTTGCCGGGCGCCGGTCAGATAACCGATCTCTCCGACAGAACTGACAGTGAATATATCAATCTATTCATTCCGGAGGGCAGCCATGCACTTTATGCGCTTGCCGAAATCACCGGCTTCATGGAGGTTATCAACGGCTCTCCCGGTGCCAGCGGGCCCGTCCTCGATCATTACAGTGAAGCGGCAGTACAGAGGTATCTCAAGCGGATGTCAGACACCATTGAAGCAGGAACTGGTCCGCTCTCACAACACCTGCGTGCACTCTTCACCGACAGCATGGAGCTCGAGGGAGCCAACTGGACTTCTGACATGAGAAGCGAGTTTATCAGCAGGAGGGGGTATGATATCTTCCCCTTCCTTCCTTTCGTGTTGTTCCGCTCCGGGGCTATGGGCAATATTACGGAACCAGGTTATGGTGTCTCCTTCGGCCATGACTTTGAGGAGACGGTCAGACGGATGAGGTATGATTTCGAGACCACAAAGGCAGAGCTGCTGGAAGAGAGGTTTCTCAGACCCTTTGCCGGATGGTGCAGTGGTCTGGGAGTAATGTCGCGCATGCAGGCCTACGGACGCGGTTTCTTCCCGCTGGAAAGCAGCATGGCCGTTGATATACCCGAGGGAGAGTCATGGACCATGAACTGGCTCAGGCATCGTATAGGAGAGGAGATGCCTGAAACCGATTACCGCAGGGGAAGAGCCTATACCATGATCAACAAATATGTCTCCTCCGCGGCCCATCTGAGCGGAAAAAGGGTGATAAGCTGCGAGGAGATGACTGACACATACACTGTATTCAACACATCACTTGAGAACCTTAAAATCGGGAGCGACCAGAGTATAATTTCAGGCATAACCCATTCCGTGTTACACGGGTTCAATTATTCACCACCGGAGGCTCCGTATCCCGGCTGGATAAGGTATGGTGCCTGGTATAATGAGAAGAACAACTGGTGGCCCCATTTGCATCTTTTCAATGAATACAAGGGGCGGTTATCAGCTCTGCTGCAGAACTGCGAAATGTATGCAGACATAGCAATACTGCCTCCTACAGCTGATATGTGGAGCCTCATCGGAATGCAGAATGAACCTTTTCCTTCGGTATTGCATGCTGACTACCTTTCCCTGGTCTGGGAAGCTATTGTCAAAAACGGCGGAGGTTGCGACTACATCTCAGAACGGATACTGGGAGAGTCGAAGATTGACAGAGGTTATATTCATTACGGTGCGAGGAAGTACCATACACTCTTCCTGGTCCGTGTAGAAAGCCTGAACCCTGAAACTGCCGGAAAGCTTCTTCAGTTCGTGCGGTCAGGAGGCCGGATCTTTTGCATCGAAACCTTTCCGTCAAAATCTGCAGGCTGGCTCAACCACCATAACCGCGACAGGGAAACAGCTGTCATAATTCAAAAGATGAAAACATATTCGCACAGGTTCATATTGCTTAATAAGCCTGAAGTAGACTTCATAGGGTGGTACAGAACAGTGCAGGAACGGTACAGGATATTACCATATCTCATGATTGAAAATCCGGATCCCTTTGTAATGCAGACCAGGTACTGCGCTGATGACGGTTCGGAGTACATCTTCATCATTAACTCTCATTTGCATGATACCCGTAAGACAAGGGTCGTCTTTTCAGCTGATGTTTCACGCAGGAAGCATTGTTCAGTCTGGGATCCGGAGAGTGGCAGGCGCCTGAGGGCGAATCCTGAAGAGGATGGAGGAATCAGCCTTGACCTCGGTCCGGCCGAATCAATCCTTTTCGTATTTGACCATGAAAAAGTGACGGAGGAGTGGTACCCACTGCCGGTGGTCGGTACAGATACCCGTTTGATCAATGACGGCTGGAAGGCTGAATTCAGGCATTGCCGCGACGGATCAGTGAAGGAGGTTATGATGGACAGCCTGACTGACCTGAGGGAGATGGAAGGTTTTGTCAGTTTTTCCGGTACGGTTATCTACCGCAATGTGGTTAAGACTGACGATTCCGGTAGTTTCGCTGTTAACCTCGGGAAGGTGTTTGGCACCAGCGAGCTGAGGATAAACGGCAGAAGCTGTGGTGTAAAATGGTACGGCCGCAGGACCTGGGACATCACCTCATTTATCAGGCCGGGGGAAAACCTGATTGAGGTGGAGGTCACCACCTCAATGGGCAATTATATGAAATCACTTACTGACAACCCGACAGCTCAGTACTGGACGAATGAGGGCAGGAAGATCCAGTCCCTGCAGTCTATGGGCATGACCGGACCGGTCAGTTATTATAAAATATGAAACTCACATCATTGATACCTTTGATAATCAAATTATGTTATGATGAAAACCAGGACAATCTGTTTCTCAGTGTTTCTGCTTGCAGCCCTGATCGAACTGCAGGCAAAGGATTACAATGCCTCAATGTTCGGCGTTAAGTCAAACGGCACTACCCTGAATACCAACTCAATACAGAAGGGTATAGACTATATCAGCGAAAACGGCGGTGGCCGGCTGGTCTTCTATGTGGGCCGGTACCTGACGGGGACCATATATCTCAAGTCAAATGTCACCATTCAGCTTGAGGAGGGAGCTATCCTGGTCGGTTCGGTTAACCCGTTTGACTATGAGATGAACTTTAACTGGACCGCTCTCATCTTTGCCCTTGAACAGGAGAATATAGGCATAACCGGCAAGGGCGTGATTGACGGCCAGGGATTCCAGGTGGCTTACAACCTTGTTGATATGGTACACAAGGGCATAGTCAGGGACCCGCTGAAATATGACCGGCCGCGCGAGACCATCCGTCCGCAAAATATCTACTTCAGAGGCTGCAGGAACATTGTTATAAAAGGTATCATGCTGAAAGATCCCGGAAGCTGGAACCAGCAGTACGACCAGTGCCGTAACCTGGTCATCGATAATATCACTGTCGACAGCAAGTCGTACTGGAACAATGACGGAGTGGATATTGTCGACTGCGACAGCGTTGTGGTATCAAATTCCTACTTTGATGCCGCCGACGACGGCATCTGCCTTAAGTCGCACAGCGCCAGCTTTGTCTGTCAGAACGTTTACATATACAACAATACTGTCAGGACGAGCGCCAATGGCATCAAGTTCGGTACTGTGGGGCACGGCGGATTCCGGAATATCCGCATCGTCAACAACATTGTTTTTGACACATACAGGTCGGCGATAACCTTTGCAGCCGTTGACGGAGGCTTCGTGGAGAATATTGTGGTCGACAGCCTGAGGTCTATAAACACGGGTAATGTGATTTTCCTGAGGATAGGCGAGAGGAGTGCAGGAAAGAAAGGGCGGATGAGTGACGTGACCATTTCCAATCTCTATGCCGAGGTGCCGCCAACAAAGCCTGACGCCGGGTATAACTACGAGGGTCCGGTGGAGGACCTGCCGCGGAACATTTCACCCTCGGCGATTGTGGGTATGCCTGACGCCATGATTGAAAACGTCACGTTGAAAAACATAGAGATACATTACCCCGGAGGCGGGAACCCGAATTATGCAAAGGTGGGGCTTGACGAGCTCGATAAGGTGCCTGAAATGGGCGCCAGTTATCCCGAGTTTTCAATGTTCAAAGAACTGCCGGCATGGGGATTTTACATCAGACACGCAAAGGGTATCACTTTTGAGAATGTAAAGCTGGTCTGTGAAAAGAAGGATTACCGCACTGCAGTTGTGCTTGACGATGTTCACGGGGCGACCTTCAGAGACCTGAAGGTATCCGAACCCGGGGTCAGGAAGGATCCGGTATTCCAGAATAATTCCACCGGTGTAAAATTGTAGAAAAAATGCCCGGCATCTCTCTCAATTTTTTATCTCGAGCTTGTTGGAAGCTTTTCCCGGAGAAATTTCCTATTTTAGCAAACCTTAATTTGATTTGAATAAACCCCTACAACCTATGGAATCAAGCGATCAGTACAATTTCAGTATTTTCACTCCCCGTAACCGGCATGGCAGGAAGAACAGGAATGTCATCTTCACCATGCTTGCCATCTGGGCAGTAGCGGTATTCGGCTTCCAGATCCTCCTGCGGGTGATTGAGAAGCCAGTACCGGAAAAGGCTCTTACACTGTTTGAGGCAGAGTGGTCTCACATTATCGGCGGAAACAGTGATCAGGCAGATTATCAGACTCTTCTTGGCTCACTCCTGATGGCCCGGGGGAAGATTACTGTTACTCCAGCCGATCAGCTCCTTCTCTCCGAGGCAATAAGCAATGTCACATTCACCCTGGTACCTGACTCTGTAAGGCCTTTGCTCAGTGAGAAGGTTTCGGAGCTTGAGTCTATGCACTCAGATATTACGACCTTAAAGGGTCAGCCTTATATGGATCTCAAATTCCGTATTCAGGATGCCAGCGCGGGCGTAATATCGATGCTGGAGCCTTATACGGGAGTTGGAACAACCAGACTGGAGGCTCCCATTCTGGCTGCAAGCCTTCAGAAGGATTTTCCCGGGTCGCTGACTGATTCCTCATTTGACCGGTTGCCTGATCTGATGAGATTATTTATGATTCATAACCAGTCGGTACTCACTGATACCAGGTTTCTGGGCTTCCCATTCCATTACTTCTATACTGCTGTCTTTCTGCTGGTGCTTTTCGTGGTGCTGTGCATAGTTTACAACAAACTGATAGAATGGCGCTTAAATAAGGAAGGCATTGTTGAATAAGATAATTTGCAGACAAACATGAAAAAGTTATACTTCACATTCATTCTTCTCTTTTCGGGGATTGTTTCATTAAGTGCACAGAATCTGACCCAGCTGGAAGGTAGTTTCAAGACCGGTCCGGCTATCATCCTGATAGCAATACTGGTAACCTTTATCCTGGTGGGGATATTCTTTCGCGCCAAGGATCCTGCTGACTATTATGCTGCCGGCAGGAGTATTTCCAAGGTAGGGTCAGGGATGGCGATAGCGTCAAACTGGATGAGCGCAGCCTCGGTGCTGGGCATGGCCGGGATGATGTACGGCTTCGGGTACAATGGGCTGGCATATGTGGTGGGCTGGACCGGGGGTTATGTTCTACTCCTTATTCTTATGGCGGCCCAGATAAGAAAATACGGCAAATACACGGCACCGGATTTTATTGGTGACCGTTATTACTCGCGTGACCTGAGGATTGTAAGCGCCATCTTAACCATCCTGATATCATTTGCCTACTGTGTCGGCCAGTTTGGTGGCATAGGCCTTATGTTCAAATGGATTCTCGGATTGAACTACACATGGGCAGTGATCATAGGGTCATCGGTAGTCTTGCTCTACACGCTTATCTCAGGTATGATAGGCGCTACCAAAAACATGCAGATACAGTATGTAATTATTGTGACTTCGTTTCTCCTTCCCGTGTTTATCCTGGCATTCAAGTTTGATTACTTCTGGCTCCTGCCCCAGGTTGGCTATGGTGCTGCCGTAACGGACATAGTTCAGGGCCTGCCTGCTCCCAATATATCTGATGGAGTGGCTTTGCTGAATGCATATGGACATGATTTTTCAATTGTACCGAGCCCTGAATTTGCAATGCCATGGGATCCGTCAACAGGCACAACCTTCTTCCAGTGGATGGCAATTTGTTTTTCGCTGATGGTAGGGACTGCAGGACTCCCGCACGTGATACAGCGCTTCTATGTTGTTCCGAAAATAACCGATGCACGATGGTCAGTTGTATGGGGATTGTTCTTTATTTCGTTAATATACTGGACGGCCCCTGCATATGCAACGTTCGGCAAGCTCCTGTCATCAAATCCCGAGGTCGGTGTACTGGCCAAGGATGCGATTGTAGTCTATACTGCTCAGCTTGGTGGGGTTAACTCACTGATTGTTGGTCTCCTGGCGGCGGGAGCGGTATCTGCGGCATTCTCAACCGTTTCAGGCCTTCTGGTGGCCGGAGCCTCCGCCTTTTCGCATGATCTCTATGTGAAGGTCATTAATCCATCCTCTACACCCAAGCAGCAGCTGAAGATTGCCAGGATAGGTACGGTACTCATGGCCGGTCTTGTCACAGTAGTGGCTCTCATGAAGCTGGGTCTTATAGCACAGCTTGTTTCCGTAGCGTTTTCAATGGCCGCCTGTACGATATTCCCACTGTTCCTCCTTGGCATCTGGTGGAGCGGGTCAAACAGGGCAGGGGCAAAGGCCGGATTGTTTGCAGGATGTCTTGTCACAGTCATTGCCCTGACATATTTCATCGTCGGTCTCAGGGGAGGCAGCCTTCCGGGGCAGGCCTTTATCTCATACTGGCTGAATGTGTGGTATTTCGCATGGATTGGCGCACCACTGGCAATAGTGGTCAACATTATTGTCTCAAAATTCACCAAACCCACTCCTCTGGAGATCAAGAAGTTTCTCGCAGAGCAGGTTCATAATTGATGAGATTACAAGATCTGACAGTAATATCTCCAGGCACAAGAAAAATTCTGACGATCACCATTTCGGTCGCAGCGCTGGCAATAATATTTGCTTTCTTCTACTACCGCTCGGTAAACAGGTCGGCTGACCCTCGTGTTGCGGAGGCCATGAGATATATGTCCGAATACGACAGGATGGCCGGCGGAACGGACAGCTATACATGGTTTCATCTTCTTGATTCTGCCGGGCTGGTATACAGGAGCGTTCCCGGTTACAGAACCTCGTGGGAGAACGGTGTGATCTATAACAATAAATGCAGCGGATTATTGCTGATGGCCTTGTATGACAGCACAATAACAGAACCTGAGAAGGAAACGCTCCTGGAACTGTCAATCACCTACTGCGACAGTAGTATTACAGTATATAATCGGTGGCTTGATGAATGGGGAGAGTTGCCTGAAGAAGAGGTTTCCAGGCGGGTGCATGAAGAAATGGATGAAAACGACAATGCATTTGCCGGGTTAAACTTTAAAAGAATATCCGGGAAAAGGGTCAGCGATATAATGCTGGCACGGATTGAAACCACCAGAAGGCTCTCCGTGAGCTATACCAATAAGGCCACGGCATACCGCCACCTGATGATGCAGGACTCAGCTCTTGTCTGGTATGACAGGGCTCTTGTATTATGGAAGGATAACCGGACGGCAGAGAGTAACCTCAGTGTCCTCCTCGGTGGTGAGCCGGTGAAACCGGGTCTCATCAAGACTCTTTTTCCTCCTGACAGAAAGAAGAGGTGAGGTCCATGTGTATAACTTTATCCGCTAATCATGTTGTAAACAGTAACTAAAACAGTTATTATGAAAAGGGCATATGTTCTGATTGTTGCAGTCTTATTGGCTATGCTTAATGCGGGGGCGCAGGATGCCGAAAAAATCTATGGCATAAAATTCTCCGGGTTCGTAAAGACAGATATTTTTTATGACTCCAGGCAGTCATCCGCCTCCAATGGTCTGAGGGAAGGGCACTTTTTCCTCTATCCCGATGATGTGCTGTATGATGCCGAGATGAATGATCTGAATGCCAATCCATCTTTTCATATTCTCAATATACAGACAAGGATTCGCGGTGATATAACCGGTCCTGATGCTTTCGGAGCCAGAACATCGGGTGCCATTGAAGCTGAGTTTTTTGGAACGAGTGAGAGTGACCTGAACGGGTTCAGGCTCCGTCATGCCTATGTAAAGATGGATTGGCAGAAGGTAAGTCTGCTTGCCGGACAGTACTGGCATCCTATGTTTCCGGCGGAGAACTTTCCGGGAACAGTCAGTTTCAATACCGGGGTTCCTTTTCTTCCGTTCAGCCGTAACCCGCAGGTCAGGATGGTATGGTTTCCGGGCAAAATCAGCTTTACCCTGGTGGCCTACTCTCAGCGCGACTTCACCTCATCAGGACCTGACGGCAACAGCAACAGGTATCTGAGAAACAGCGGTACGCCGGGGATGCATCTCCAGTTAAAGATACCTGCCGGGGATTATCTGACCGCATGGACCGGAGCAGATTGGAAGACGATCAGGCCGGAGATCAGAACCGCAGTCAATATTGAAACCAGTGCCAGAGTGGGCAGCATAGCCGCATTTGCCGGGTTGAAACTCAAAACAGAACCGCTGAACTTATCCGTTATGGCGACTTACGGAGAGAATGCCAGTGATATGATGATGATTGGCGGTTATGCCATGTCTGATATTGACCCGGTTGATCAGATTAAAAAATGGACAACTCTGAATACGGCGGGATTCTGGATTGATCTGAGTACCAATGGTAAGAGAGCAGTTGCCGGTATATTTTCGGGCTACAGCAAGAATCTTGGTTCTCGGCAAGCCATCATGGGCGATGTGTACGGCAGGGGCAGCAATATTGATCACCTGTTCAGGGTATCTCCGAGGATAACGGTCACAGAGGGGAAACTGAGCGTGGCGGGTGAGCTTGAGAGCACTCTTGCAGCCTACGGAACGAGAGAAGGTGACGGCAGGGTCTCAGATACTCATAATGTCACAAATGTGCGCCTGCTGATCAGCCTGATATACCGGTTTTAGATGGTAACGGAATGGAAATCATTCCCTGCCTTCAGAACAAGGTTATTTATATCGTCAATTGCCCTGGCAGCCAGGAATTGCATATCGGCATACCTGACCCTGAAATCAACCCTGTTATCCGGTTCCCGGTCGCGGTTAATGCATGATGCCTGATGCGAAAGACGAATGTATGCAAGGTCTTTCCATGCTCTCAGCACGTCACGGAGAAGCTCCGGGCTGATATGTTTGCCTGCATGCAGTTCAAGTATCCTGTCAACCGTTGATAGTCCCTCAAGCCCGTGTTTCAGGGCATAAAGGCGAATTACCCCCGTGAGCGGCATAAGCAGCCTCTTAATATCGGTTGTCTCTTCGGACAGGACTGTATGTGAAGGGTTGAATTGTTTCAGTGCCATTGACATATGGTAGAAGAAGATATCACTTGTCTGAAGGCTTGTTTTTACATATTCCCTCAGTTCATTGCTGAGGGAAGCATCTCCGTAACAGAATCTGAAGTCGAAGAATATGCTGACGTCAAGTATCTCTGAAGGGCCGGGCATCCTTATCCAGTCTGAGAAGTAGCCCTTCCATCTGTCGATCGGCTGACACCATCTCGGGTTACCTGCCATGTTGTTTCCCCTGCAAAGATGGAATCCGACAGTATCAAGCATTTCATTTATTCTTTTCCCCAGTGAGAGAAAGTATTCGTTCGCTTTTTTCAGTTTCTCTCCTTCGAGGTTTTCATAGATTATTGCGTTATCCTGGTCTGTCAGGAAGCTTTGTTCCCTGCGGCCGGCGCTGCCTGTCTGGATAAAGGCAAAACGGCACGGGGGTTTACCTTCATCCTCTATACAAAGATCAACTACTCTGACACATATGGCATCAGCGATGGAAGAGATGTGCACCAATAAAGTGTTAGGGTCAGCATGGCCGGGCACCATGGCCAGGGTTGCCTTATGGCTGTCATAATATATTTTTTTAAGACTGATAGCCGTGCCTGCGCCGGCAATATCACTCATGATCAAACCCGGAGCCTGGGAAGAGGCATATGCAAGCTCCTCATTTGTTATCATACCAGTAAGCTTGCCTTCAGTTGTTAAGACAAGGAGGCATCCGGTTGTGCTGTTCCTGATTTTCTCCATGGCGGCGGCAACTTTTGCATCCTCCCCGATAAACAGGGGTGGTGCCTGCATGAACCTGAAAATTTCGGAGGAGGACGCGGCGCCTTCAGCTATCGCGGAGCCCATACTGCCGGCATCAGCTATGCCCATGGCATCACCCGAACTGTTCAGTACGACTATGATACTGGTTTTGGCTTCCTTCATAAGTGATACTGCTCTTGTAACGGGGGTATTTTCGGGGCAGGTGAGGGGGGGCCTCATTATGGCCGAAACGGGGGCTCTGGTGATATATGAAGAACCAAAGGCGTCATTGCCTGAGAGCGGGAGTCCTGAAACGGAAGAGGAGGCCGAAAGGTAATCGATGCTTCCGTCACACCATTTTTCATCAGTGCCGCTATCGGTAATGACGATTGTAAGAAGAGTCCAGACTCCGGTGCCATTCTTTCTCCTGAGCAGTACCTCCATGTCAGATATATTCCGGCCGTTCCCGAGCGCCTGCCTGATCTGTTCGAACTGGTGAGGATCAGCAAACAGAGCTTCAGGGTTTTGCTGAAGAAGTTCCTTCATGTCAGAGTACCCGATAATATTCAGTGCCGGGGTGGTTGCATGAATGAATTTTGGTTTTTTCCCGAAGGTGATCCGGAAAAACCCTGTTGCCGTACTCTCAAGAATTGATGCGGGAAGTTGCAAGCCTGAAGCCGATGAGAGGCTTTGAGCGGGCCGGACTACTATAAGCACTGCCTGCCGTTCACCAAAAGTGATCCTTGACAGACCTGCATGACAGGAGACCTGCCTTCCGGTACTGGTTTTGAGCATACACTCGACATATTGCCTGGATGTCAGCTCATCATACAATTTCGCGGGACTCTCAGCATCGCTGATCACTTCTGAAATAATTATTTCTGAGACAGGCCGGTTAAGGATCTCCTCGCCTGTGAACCCGATCCATGACAGTAAAGTTTTATTAGCCTGCAATCCCTGATCAGACCATATTATAACCCCTTCGGAGGCAGCCTCGGCAAGTGTTCTGTAGAGTTCCCTTGACTTACGGAGCTCCTCTTCGGCAAGGCTTCTCTTCTGTTCTATTTTATGGCTCTGCCGTGAAATTGCAAACAGAAGGGCAAAAATGACGAGGCCAAAGACCCCGGATATGGCAAGAGTCCTGATCTCCATACTCCGTATCTCTGTCCTGACATCTTCAATATATATGCCTGTGCCGATGACCCATCCCCAGGGCTCGAACAGCCTGACATATGAAAGCTTGGGAACAATGCGGGTAGAGTCATCATTCCACTGCCACATATACTCAACATAACTCTCACCGTCTTCAGCGACGGCTTTTACAAATTCAACAAATATGGCCTTGCCCCGGGAGTCATGAAAATCTGTCAGATCATGTCCGTTAAGGTCAGGCCGGTAGGGGTGATCAATCATAACCGGATGCCTGTCAGTTATCCAGAAATAGTCCTTCAGATCGTCACCATACCTTATAGTGTTGATTGCTGCCCTGGCCTGTTCCTGTGCTACCGGCCCCTCAAGTGAGCCTCCATTTTCCAGGGAGTGATAGTGCTCCAGAAGGCTGTAAACTGAAGCAGTCATTTCATGGATAAGGAATCTTTTCCGATCCATCATGACTTTCTCAAAGCCCGGGATCAGATAGAAGAAGATCATTCCGGCGAAGAGTATGACAGCCGAAAGTGCCGGCAGATCTATCTTAAGGAGGAACAGCTTTCTTTTTCCTTTTGTAGAGGTCTCTTTCATAATCTGGCACTAAGTGACTTTTTCATGCATAAGGTTTAACACCCTTGTATTGGTGTCGATTACCGAAAATGAGGTCCTGCCATTGCCTCCCGTCACCGGGGGCAGTAAAATCATCGTCATCTCGTGCCCCAGGTAGATTCTGTCATTCGGGACAGGATTGATAGCGCGCAGGAATGAGAATGGCCTTCGGTGCGAAAAGTATGCGAAGGGCTTGTGTGAATGACCTGACAGGGAGAAGTTTATGCCGTTAAGACTCATGAACTTCCACAGCTCACTGATGTGATGCTGCTTTTCTACATACCTGGTAGTGGAACCGGTGAAATCGGGGCATATATAATGCGAAAGGAGAAGGTTTAGCCCGTTCTCAGAAATAATGTCATATTCAGGAATTGCGTTCAGGTAATCCATCTCCTCATCGCCCAGGTCATTCGGGTCTTCGCCGTCAAATGACCAGACGAGGCCCTGTGAGGCATTTCTCCTTTCTGAAGGAGAAATATGGAACCAGTTATCAGGGTAGATGTATCCGTTTGACCAGGAGGGAAGCCGCATTACCGCAAAAAGATCATGGTTCCCGGCCACCACCCAGCGGCATGATGACCTTATGAGTGAAATGCACTGCCTGGCACTTCTCTGAAAATGATAGTTATAGAATCTACGGTCATACCCTGCTATATCACCAAGGCAGGCAAGCTCATCACACCGTTGGGAATCAGCCATCCTCAGAACAGCCTCCAGCATTGTCACGTTTTCGTGGATGTCAGTGATTAATCCGATCTTCATAACCAGGGTGTAACGGGGGCATTTGCCAGACTTCCTTTAACTCCTTTTCAGGTTCCACATGGAGTAAACTGCCAGAGCCAGGAGAAGAAGTGTAATAATGACCGCCCAGTAATTGATATCATGCGATCTGGCGTACATGATATAGTCTTCTGTAAGGAAATGGTTGCCGGTGACAGGCCAGGCCAGGGTCCCGTCACTCATGATATAGCCGTTTGTTGCTTTTAGATCAGCAGGCATGACTATCTGCATAGTATAGCTTTCAAACAACCATGAGTTATCGAACTTCCTGTTGAATATGGTGGCGGCACTATCAAGTTCAGGTTTGAATACTGCATAGATGCTGTCACCCAGAATTGCGGAACATAATACATCAAGATCACCATCCTCGCCTACAAGCCTGTAAAGTTCATCCTCATGAGTTCTAAGGATAGAAGCAGTGAGAGAGTCCTTGCCTGAAGATTCGCATAGGGCGCCTGCATCCTCTATGAATTCCGAGATCAGTGACCTCATCATCCATTGTTCTGTGTGAAGTTGAACCGAATCAATCAGGTTTCTGTACTCAAGACTGTCTGGTCCCATGACCAATTCATCACTTATCTTTTTGGGAAGGTTCCTGAAAGTGATCTCTTCTTCTGTCAGGTAGTTGGTGAGGGGATAACCGTGAAGGAGGCTTTTATCGCATTTTTCAGCAAAATACCAGGTTGTGATGAACCACTTGAATTTCCGCTTGAAGATTACGGACCTGGTTACAGAACTGTTTATTCCTGTATCAGACAGGTACGCTTCATTGATGGCATCAGGCGATCCGAAAAACTTTTCAGCAAGGAAGAACCACGTTGTGTCGCCTTTCGCAGAGATGACAACAGAATCCCTTAAACTCCAGGAGCTGTCTACGGGCACGGTGAAATCGGCAAGATTCAGTTTGTTTTGTGTATATCTCAATTCTGCCTTTCTCACAACGGAGCCGTTTCTGCCGACTATGTTTGTGATTGTTGTATCCGGACCATCACAGGAGATGAAAGCCATGAATAGGACCAGTGACATGGATATTTTTCTTTTCATACCTGTTGCATGTGCCTCCTTCTGCACCATTATCAATGACCAAGTTACACAGATTTGACTGATTTGGCAGCATTTCAATCTATAAAGTCCTGAAAATAGAGAATATTAGTATACTTGTGAATTCATTTTCAGACTGAAGGATATTTTCCATGGAGACCGATTACTCTGACTTCTGCCATGCAGGGGCTCGCTATCAGGTTGAATACTCTGCCCTTCTGACAGGAGTGGAGCTTCTGACCGTCACTTTCACACCGCCCGAACCGCACGATACTCCTCCGGTTATATTTATTCCGGGGCTGGGCTCCGTGATTGAGAATTTCAGGGAGACGGTCATTGAACTTACAAGGCATCATACTGTATATTACGTGGAAACCAGGGAGAAAAAAAGTGCGAAGATAACCCGAAAGCACAGGTTCACTGTTGAGGATATCACCTCTGACCTGGTTTATTTTGCAGGCATGATGTTTCCTCCCGGTTCGGGTTATGTCATGGCCGGGTATTCGCTTGGAGCAACGGCGATAGCAGAGGCTATCCCGCTGCTGGAGAACAAACCCCTTAAAATCATTCTCATTGAGCCCAACAGCTCCTTTCCGTTTCAGGGATGGCTGGTTTTTCTTGCCAGGGCGGCCCGGGTAATCTATTATCCGCTAAAGCCGTTTTTCAAATGGTACCTGAGACGTTTCCGCATCAACCTTGCCGAGGATTATGAGATGTACCGCATCAACAGCAGGATACTTGACTCAGCTGAGCCTGTACGTCTCGGAGCTGCCATCCGGCATCTGAGCGGATACTGTATGAGCAGTTGCCTGCAGGAAATTTCCGTACCGGCACTGGTGGTGGTTGCCTCAAAGGACAGGTTCCACAGCCATGACGAGGGAATGGAGATAGCGCGGCAGATAAAGGGTGCCGTTTACATCGACCTTGCCGACAACAAAAGGACCCACAGCGCAGAGATGGGGCAGATAATCAGTGATTCTATTTCTTCTCCGGCACAAATACAATCTCAAGCAGGTCAGATTTGACAAGATATTTCTTGACCATCTTCTTCATATCCTTGACAGTAAGCTTGTTAAGAATGCCGGCGAAATTCCTTTCGTCATTGTCATCAATGCCATAAAGATAATAATTTGTAACCGTGCCTGCCCAGTAGCTGTTATGCTGTTTCTCTTCCTCGCGGGTTTTGAGCATGTTACTGACAGCCTTATCAAGATTCACCTTTGAGGGTCCATTGGAGGAAATCTCCTGCAGTTCCCGGTAGATAATTCCTTTTAGTTCTTCAGCTCTTACAGGGTCGCATTCAAAGGTAATAAGCAGGTCAGCCTTTTCAACAGGCCTCATGTACGATGTTGCACCTGTGCTGACACCATAAGTTCCTCCCTCATCCTCGCGCACTTTTTCAGTATAGACCAGGTCAAGAATAGCACTGAGAACATCCATCATCAGGTTATTCTTCGGGTTGAACCCCAGTTTAGCTGAATAGTTCATGAGCACTCTTGCCTTTGGAACGGCCAGCGGAACAGGAATCTCTTTCCGGACAGTGCCGGCAGGCTGTTTAATACCGTTGTCCTTCCAGGTCTCAGGAATGTACTTCGAAGGAAGTGAGCCGATATATTTTTCAGTCATTTTGAGGGCCTCCGATTCATCCACGTTCCCTGTAAGTACGAATGTGAAAGCCGAGGCGTCATCAAATGCCGATTCATAAATGTAATTTACATTTTCATAGCTTATCAGCTTCATTGTTTCAGGTGTCATGATGAACGTACGGGGGTGGTAGCCTGTCAGGTTCATCGAAAGAGAGTCGGAAATTATCTTGTTCGGGTTTTTCTGCATTGCAGTAATCACGGCAATATAGCGTCCGATGATGGCATCATAGGCTTCCCGGTTGTAGTTGGGCTTTGCGACCCGCAGATAGAGAAGCTGCATCATGGTCTCAAAGTCCTTCGGTGTGGAGGAGCCGGATATTGTCTGCATTGTCTCCTGCAAGCCAAGTGAGACGGATGCTTTCTTGCCTGCCAGCATCTTTGTCAGGGCGACGTTGTCAAACTCGCCAGCACCGTACATTGAGACTATCAGCGGGAATAGCGTAAGTGACGGCACAAGGGAGTCCGGATATAGTGACGACCCTCCGAAAGCATAACCTGTTATCGTCACATTGTCCTTTTCATAGTCGGCATGCCTGAATACCACTTTTGCACCGTTTGACAGAGTCCACTCAGTGGCACTGAACTGGGGCAGGGCAACACTCTTTATCACCTTTGCTCCGGGGAGGGTTTCGCTGATGAGGTCAGCTCCACCCGTAATGTCTTCATAGGGGGTGATATCAGCATTTTGCACCTTGCTGAACAGAGCCAGTGCCTCGGTTTCGGAGAGATGATCCCTGTCATCCGGCCCCTGGACAACAATGAAGCTGTTGTTGTCAGAAACGAGGCCTTTCAGTCTTTCAGTCACCTCAGAGAGTGTAATGAGCGGAAGGATCTGCTTGTAGTAATCATATTGCAGATCAAGTGACGGGATTGGTTCTCCTGTAAGGAAATGGTCAGTTATCTGTGAGGCCCAGCTGTCATTGCTGATCTTGTCCTTTTGCTTGTACCTGTTCTCGAAATTGGCAAGCATGGTTGCTTTGGCCCGCTCCAGTTCGCCTTTGGTAAATCCGTGTCTCTGCACTCTTTCAAGTTCCGTCAGGGCTGCTTCAAAAGCCTTGCTCTCTTCGTCATCACGGACTAAGGCTGAGAGGGTCAGGGCATTATAGTTTCTTGCAAGGAATGAACCATAGCTGAGAGATCCGTTAATGAAAGGCGGTGTTCCCTTCTGCACAATCTCGCTGAAGCGGTTACTCATCATACTGTTCATCAGTGCAATGACATAGCCGTCACGGATATAATCCATATCCCTGGCCACTGTGTCAGGGTGAGGGTCTATTATATAAAGGCTTACTGTTGTCTGTGCTGCCTCAGGATCAGTCACCATCAGATACCGGGTGCCTGATTTCGGGACAAGCAGGTTCTCTGGTCTTGCGATCGGATTTTCGACTGCCTGTATAGGCGAGAAGATCTCCCTGATCTTTGCTTCGACTGCATCAACGTCAATATCACCTACCACAACAATAGCCTGAAGATCAGTTCTGTACCAGTCGTGGTAAAAATCGCGCAGCGTTTCAGGAGAGAAGTTTTTAAGAACAGCGGTATCACCGATGACATCTCTCACAGCGTACTTTGATCCCTCAAAAATCACCGGGAGCATTTTTGTCATCATCCTCCATGAGGCATCTCGTCTTGTTCTCCACTCTTCAATAATTACGCCCCTCTCTTTATTGATCTCTTCTTCGGAGAGAGTAAGAAAGTCAGACCAGTCGGCAAGAATCATGAGGCAGGTATCAATCAACCCTGGCTTATCGACAGGTACATCGCTGAGGTTGTAGACGGTCTCATCAAAGCTTGTGCCTGCATTAATATTCCGGCCGAAAGCCACGCCATGGCGTTCAAGTGTGTTCAGGACTCCTTTGCCCGGGAAGCGCTTCGTACCGTTGAAGGCCATATGCTCAAGGAAGTGAGCCAGTCCGTTCTGGTTGTCATTTTCAAGAATGGCTCCCACATTCTGGATGATGTAATAACTGGCCCTTCCGGCAGGCTCGGTATTATACCTGATGTACCAGGTAAGGCCGTTGTCAAGTTTGCCCATGCGGCAGGCAGGATCAACAGGAACGGTTTTGTCAGTTGTGGTCTGTGCCATAGCCGGCAGGGTTACGGCAACAAGCAATGAGAGAAGAAGAAATCTTTTCATGATTACATTTTGTTTTTAGTATTCAGAGACATTGACACCACTTATTGCTATCAAATTTAGAAAAAAAACCATCTCTGAAGATGGTTTTGCCTTTATTATTTTTCGGAATAAAAATATTTAGAACAGTCCGTGAAGTTCGGCGTTGATCTTGTCGATCACTTCATTGAGGTGTTCCTTATTTTCCGGGAAGTCATAATAATCGGCCTCAAGAATGAGCAGCCTGCCGAATTTGTATGATTCTATCCAGGCCTCATACCGTTCATTGAGTCTTTTGAGATAGTCAAGTCTGATAGAGCTTTCATATTCACGTCCGCGTTTCTGTATCTGGCTTACCAGGGTAGGCACGGAGGCCCTCAGATAAAGAAGCAGGTCGGGAGGTTCAACGAGCGAGCTCATCAGTTTGAAGAGGGTGAAATAGTTTTCAAAGTCGCGTGTTGACATCAACCCCATTGCATGAAGGTTTGGAGCAAATATATATGCGTCTTCGTATATGGTGCGGTCCTGGACGATTGTGTTCTTTGCCTTTTTGATTTCAAGTACCTGGCTGAAGCGGGAGTTGAGGAAGTAGATCTGGAGGTTAAATGACCATCTCTGCATGTCCTCATAGAAATCATTGAGGTATGGATTTTCGTCAACATCCTCATAATGAGCCTGCCATCCGTAGTGTTTAGAGAGCAGACCGGCCAGAGTTGTCTTGCCTGATCCGATGTTGCCTGCTATTGCTATATGCATAAAATTGATGGTTTAAATCTGAGTTTAAATATATGAAAAAGGGAGGGAGAAGTTCTGTCTGTTGATAAAAAGATTCAATGACCGGCAGTTTTCAGGACACTTTCAACATACTCCCTGGTGTTCGACAATCTCGGCACTTTATTCTGCCCCCCGAGCTTGTCTCTCTCAAGGAACCATTTATAGAAGGTACCCTTTGGCACAGCCTTCACTATTGGCCTTCCAAGGGTCAGGTCCTTATACCGTTTAGCCTCGTAGTCAGAGTTAAGATCCTTGAGTGCTGTGTCAAGCAATTCAATGAAATAGTCAGGGTCATCAGGCCCCCTGTCAAATTCTATTACCCATTCATGTGAGCCCCGTGTGTCATTGCCCATGTAAATCGGTCCTGCCGTATATTCGATGATGTGCGCACCGGTGCCGAGGCATGCCTTCTCAAGCGCCTTTTCGGCATTGTCAATGATAACCTCCTCGCCGAATGCATTGATGAAGTGTTTGGTACGACCGGTTATTTTTATCTTGTGAGGGAAGAGACCGGTGAATTCAACCGTATCGCCAATGGCATATCTCCACAGGCCGCCGTCGGTTGAAATGACGACGGCATAATTCACGCCTTTTTCGACTTCTCCTATGGTTAGTGAGCGTGGATTGTCAGAACCAACCTTCTCTGCCGGTATGAATTCATAGTAAACGCCGTAATCGAGCATCAGAAGCATGGAGCTGTCGGAGAGGTCATCCTGGATGGCGAAGAAGCCTTCGGAAGCATTGTATGTCTCCATATATTTCATCGCGGGGTCAGGAAGCAGCCTCCTGTACTGCTCACGGTAAGGGCCGAAGTTGATGCCGCCGTGGAAGAAGGCCTCAAGGTTGGGCCAGACCTGGTGGAGGTTTTCCTTCCCTGTGGCTTTAAGGATATGACGGATCAGAACCAGGTTCCATGAGGGTACACCGGAGATGCTGGTGATATTCATTTCCACCGTTCTTTCGGTGATCATTTCCATCTTCTCCTCAAAATCAGGGATCAGTGCTATATGGGCAGGCGGAGTACGTAAAAGATCGGTATAGGCGGGTGCATTATCAATCAGGATGGCAGAGAGGTCGCCGTATATTGAGTTGTTACCGAAGTTGCTGATCTCCTGGCTTCCTCCCAGTGTCAGGCCCTTTCCACGAAATATATTTGTATCAGGATTTAGCGAGATGTAAAGCACCAGGCAATCCTTTGCCCCGCGGTAATGTGTCCCTTTAAGCGATTCCCCCGTGATGGGGATGAATTTGCTTTTGGTGCTTGTGGTGCCTGATGATTTGGCAAACCATCTGACCTCACCGGGCCACAGGAGGTTTTCTTCTCCGGCTCTTAGTTTTTCCACCCACGGAACCAGCTCCTCATAAGTCTGAATGGGAACGTTATTGCAGAATTGCCGGTGAGTTGCAATGGAAGCATATCCGTGTTCCTTCCCCCATACAGTCTCCCTGCCGTGGGCAATAAGCCATGTCAGTACCTTCGCCTGGCTCTCTGCAGGATATTTCCTGAAAAGATCGATCTGTGATAGTCTTTTTGTGTTTATCCACTTTATGAAAGAAGGAATGAAAGGCATAGATCGTACTTTGCACCAAAGATAATCAAAGCCGTTCTCAATTCATCTGAAAATTTCCTTCAGGACCTGTAGTGACCTTATCTGCCTGATACCGGTAAGGTGAAGGTTATAATACCTGAGTATCATGGCAAGCAGTTCCGTGCGTTCTTCGCCTGACAACTGCAGTGATGCAATCTCATCAGCCGGCATCTTCAGCAGGTGATTAAGCAAAAAAGCGTCGCGTGGCTCGAAGTAGTCGGGGTGCACAGGCTGCTGTGCGGTGAACTGCCCGGTGAGCATGTCAAAATAGTATTCCTGCAGTGTAGTGTGGGTTGGACCGATACCGGCATAGGCTGTGAATGCCACCATGAACCAGAGGTGGAAGTTGCTTAATCCGGCTGTCATCGAGTCAAGGGTAACTACAGATGATTCGATGAAGTCAAACAGCATCCTGTTTGCGTCTTCCTCCCGGATGACATTGTAAAGGATCTCACTTATAAACAATGCCACGGTTGTCCGGTGAATATTACCGGGGATCTTTTGAGGGATGAAAGCAAGGTTAATCTCCCTGAGGTTGTGCAGCTCCCTGTTTTCATAATGATATAATTCAAGGTTGAAGATATTAAGCGGTTGGAAATAGTTGAACCTGGCGCCTCCCTTTCGTGAAGAAATGCCTTTTACCATAACCGAAAGCCTCCCGTACTCCTGAGTATAAAAATGCGCGATCAGCGAGTTGTCAGAATACCTGACATGATGAATCAGTATGGCTTTGGTCTTTACAAGCATCATGTGCGCTACTTTGCCAAATGTATAAAGTTTACTGACAGCCGGCTTAAAAAGAGCTTGGTTAAATTTGTATCTTTACACGTCAATTTCTGAAAATGGATTCACGATCAAAGGATCAGCTCCTAATGCGCATTGCGCGGCTTGCCCGCCAGAACAAGGAGCTTGACGAGCAGGTAAAGAAACTTGAACGTGAGAAGGTGAAGATCCTGGAAATGAACGAAAAGTACAGGCTTCTCCTTGAAAGGAACGAGCTTCCCGGTACAAGGACGATTGAGGAGGATAAGTCGTTCAGGTATAACATGGTCACGGTCCTTTTTGCCGATATCCATGGCTTTTCAAGGCTGGTGGAGGATATGGACTCCGCCCGTGTAATGGATGAGCTTGATGAGATCTTTTTCGAGTTCGACAAGATTATCGGAAAATATCATGTAGAAAAGATAAGGTCTATCGGTGACACTCTGATGTGTGCCGGCGGTATACCGGCGAAGAACATTACCAACCCGGTGGAGGTTGTCATGGCTGCAGTTGAGCTGAGACATTTCATGAAGGAATATGAAGCCGTGAAGAGGGTTGATGAAAGGATATGGAATCTGAAGGTAGGTATTCACACTGGTCCTGTCACCGCTTCCATTTCAGGGAAAAACAGGATTTCATACGACATCAAGGGGCGTGCCGTCAACACTGCAAGCCGGATTGAAGCTGTCTCTGATAAGGATTCGATCCTTATTTCTGTAATGACCTATGAACTTGTAAAGGAGTTCTTTATCTGTGAGTATATTGGTAAACTGCCAGTTAAGTATACCGGCAGCATCCAGATGTACCAGGTAAGGGGTCTGTTGCCGGCTTTATCCGTTGACGGCCTGGGTGTAACACCGAATGAGGCATTCAGGATAAAGCTCGGACTCATACAGTTTACAGACATACAGGAAGTTATCCTTGACAAGCTTGAAAAGGAGTTACCTGAGTTCCTCTTTTATCATAATGTAAAGCACACTGTTGATGTTGTGACGGAGGTGGAACTGATTGGATGGGCTGAAGGATGCAATGATGAAGAGATACTGTTGCTGAAGACTGCAGCTCTGTTCCATGATGCCGGGCATACGGTGTCATATGATGATCATGAATATCAGGGTACGCTGATGGCCCGTGAGATGCTGCCCGGATACGGGTATACTGCTGAGCAGATTGACCGCATATGCAAGATCATCATGTCTACCAAGCTGCCGCCAATGCCTGCCGACCTTCTTGAAAAGATCATCTGTGATTCCGACCTCGATTATCTTGGTCGAAGCGACTTTATCCCGGTATCAAATACTCTTTTTGAAGAGCTGAAGGCTCAGAATAAGATCACCAGACTGAATGACTGGAACAGGATGCAGGTGAAGTTCATTTCAGGCCACCAGTATTTCACAGCCACCGCCCGGAGTCTCCGGGAGGTGAATAAAAAGCTCCAGATAGAGCGTATTCAAAGCCTGATAACGGCAGACTGATTACCTGATCACCAGCATCTTGGTTACCTTGGCCAGGCTGCCGTCTTCATTGGTGCAGAAGACCAGGTAAACACCGGTAGCCACACGTGCTGACCTGTAGTTGTGCAGGTCCCATGTCACCTGTCCGCCCAGTGAGGTTGTCTCGTACACCAGGTTTCCACTGACATCTGTGATCTTTACCGATGAGTTCTCCACGAGGCCGGTGATGGTGACCACTCCTTCATAATCCTCCCTGACAGGATTCGGGAAGACATATATTCCGGAATAGTCTTCCTTTCCAGCGGTGGCATCTCCGCGAAATGAGACGATTCCTTCCGAGGTGCCGAACCAAACCTCGCCGTTGTCTCCGTTTACGGCTATCTTAACAACATTGTCAGAGAGAATGGGGCTGTTTGCGCTGTTGAAGTGTGTCAGCTGTTGCTTGCCGTCGTCTGACATCAGGTATGCGCCTGAACTCATCGTCCCGAACCATTTTCTGTTTGCCCCGTCAATGGCAATGGTGGTCACCGTTTCCGTTCCAAGGAGATAATCAGCCAGCCCGGAACCGTCATTTCTCGGGATCTTTATCCTGGATGCTGTCAGCCCGCCGGAGAATACTCTCCCCGGGTTATAGAAAACTGCCGGTCCCATATCGGTTCCTACCCATATGTTCCCGTCAAGGTCTGTTGTGATGGAAAAGAGATTGTTCATCACATGGCCTTCGCCGTCTTCTACCTGGAGCCTGAGATACCTGTCGTCAGTGGTTATGTCAGGTGTTCCTGCCGGGTCATAGACAAGCAGTCCGTAACCACGGGGCAGTATCACCCATATATACTCATTCCGGTCTGTGATCATGTCGCCGGCAACAGGCACATTCAGGTTCAGGGAGGTGGTTATCCAGCTTCCTTCGGGGGTGAGTGCCTTGAGATTACCGGGCACGCCTGACTGTGTCATCCACAGATTGCCTGATCTGTCAAATGCCAGTCCGCAGATGCGGGTATAATTCTCACCGGGTCTGATACTTGACAGTGGAGAGTTATGCTGATTGTAGTTTTTTTCCATCGCGCCATCCCTGAACTCATAGAGGCCATTGCCCCATGACGAGACAAAAAAATGGCTTTCATCATCCGGGTCGGCGATCACCCTCATTGCATCCCTGTCTGCTTCCCCGTAAAGAATATGGCTTTTCCAGGTGTTGCTTCTGCCGGTGAAAACCTGCAGTGGACGATAGACGTTTCCCCAGGCATTGTCAACGGTTCCTCCGGTAACATAGAAATTGGCTCCCTCAAAGCGGATGTCTGAGACATTGTTTGTATAGGGTCCTGCGATGGTATGGCTTGTGAAGGTATTGTAATCAGCTGTGGAAACAAGGCCGGCTGATGCATCGGCAATCCAGAGCTTCTGACGGTAGTTAGTTACCCCCGAAGGATTGGAAGAGGCCCAGCCGTATCCGTTTATCTCCCTGGTGACGGTACCCTGGGTTGAAAAAATGATGATGGAGGAGGTCATGGACGCGAAGACGGCACTGCCGTCGTCGTCGAGTGATCTTATGCTTCCTGCAGGAGCAGTGGTGATGAGGCTGGCACTTTGTCCGGGTACTATCCGGAACAGGGAATCCGGGGAAGACGGCGATCCCGGTTTGCTCAGGAACAGTGCCGGACCGGCAACAGCCAGATTGTCATAACCTGATTCGGGGGAGGGCAGGCCCTGAAATAGTTCCCAATTCCCGAACCAGGATAGGCCGGGGCGGTTTAACGGAGCTGAAAATACCCCGCTGGAGGTGGCGGCATAGACCCGGTCATTAAGCATGGCCGTTTCATGGACCTCATTGGTTTCGCCGTCGGGGCCGGGCCTCCATGTGTCGGCAACATATTTTCCCCTGACGTCAATAACTACAATGCCGAAGCTACCTGACAGCAAGGCGCGGTTTCCTGAAACGGTTACGCCGTAGATCTCTTTTATGCCGGGAATGTATTTGTTCTTTATAT
Organism: uncultured Rikenella sp.; assembly: GCA_964455705.1. Lineage (GTDB taxonomy): Bacteria > Bacteroidota > Bacteroidia > Bacteroidales > VadinHA17 > SR-FBR-E99. Next base: position 47,338 of record CAYVYM010000005.1, on the reverse strand, counting down.
CAGGGATATTGGTGATAATACCTTTCCTGACGAGATCAACTCCGGTATTCCTGTAGACGATTATCAGTGTCTCTTCCTCATCGCACCATGCAACGTGACTTATAGCCGTCTCATTCAGTCCTGACACCCGTGACAGAGGTGATGATGAGGCGGAACGGATATCATAGACAAGCAGGGAGGCTCCTGCAGAAGAATAGACTTTCTCACCTCCTGCTGCCAGTGAAAATGATGAGCTGTACGAGAGTTGATCATTCCAAGATCCTACCGCTCCCTGGCCGCTCAGGAGAAGAGTTGCGGAAAAGATAGCTGTAAATGAAATGATCTTCTTCATGATTCTGATGTCTGCATCTGGCGAACCCGGAGGTTCTGATTTAGCTCTGTCCTGTCATCTCTTCCACTCAGCCAGGAATGCAAGCAGTTTTCTCATAGCCCGTGCCCTGTGTGATATCCGGTTCTTTTCAGAGAGGGGTATCTCGGCAAATGTCAGGCCATACCCGTCTGCCAGGAAGACTGGGTCATATCCGAACCCTCCTTTTCCCCGCCTCTCCCTGATGATCACTCCCTCAACCGTTCCTTCAAACAGGTATTCGCTTCCGTCAAGTATAAGGGCGATGACTGTCCTGAACCTGGCACTTCTGTCTTCAGCATCTGCCATCTGCTCCAGCAGTTTGTTGATATTGTCATCAAAGCTTCTCCCTTCGCCGGCATACCTGGCCGAATATACACCCGGAGCGCCGTCCAGGGTGTCGACCTCCAGCCCGGTGTCATCTGCAAAGACATTCAATCCGGTCATGTCATTCACGAACCTTGCCTTGAAGAGAGCATTTTCAGCAAGTGTCTCAGCTTCCTCCGGGATATCCTCCGTGATATTCACATCAGCCAGGCCAAGGATCTTGAAGTTTTGATCAAGGAGATCGCTTATCTCTTTGATTTTATGATTATTGTTGGTGGCGAATACAAGTTCCATTGTGCAGTCTGATGAGAAGGTAAAAATAGTAATTGCATCGTGACAAGGCGAAGCCGGCATACCAAAAGAGTAAAATATTAGTTTATTTTTGTATATATCAGGCAATCTCAATCGTTTATGGGTATCAGCTTTTTGTGCCGGTTCGTCTTGTCAGGGGCCCTGTTCTGTGCGGGAGCCAGCCTGAACACTCTCCCTGCGCTGGCAGTGGAGAAGGAAGCGAGTCCGGATTATAGTATGATAACCGGTGTCTGTTTTTACCGTACCGGAGAGTCGATTGACACCTCGGGTGGCACACCTGTTCTGAAGTTCCGTGAGGGAATAGTATTCAGGATGGTGAAGGGTGAGGATACTGAATATTCGTTTTACATGGAAGGTCCTGACAGAGAATGGACTGTCTGGAGTGACCGAAGCTACAAGGAGTATACTAACCTTGGCCGGGGCAGATATATATTCATGTACAGGTACCGCTACGGCGTCGGCGAATTAGCCGGAGAGGGTTCATTCAGCTTCAGGGTAAAGGCACCGTGGTACTTCTCACCTCTGGCCTGGATATTCTATCCGCTTCTCGTGATACTGGCAGGGATGATGCTCCGTATCCGCACTCACCGTCTCTTCATGGAGAGGCAGAAGAGGCTGGAGGAGCTGATCGCAGAGCGGACTGAAGAGCTGCAGCACGAGAAGGAGAAGTCCGACAACCTCCTGGCAAACATGTTACCGAAAGGTACCGCAGAAGAGATTATGTTAAAAGGCAAAGCGGCAAAAACGAAATATAATTTTGTCACGGTTCTCTTTTCGGATATACAGGGGTTCACCAGGATAGCCGAAGAGATGAATCCGGAGGTACTGATTGATGAACTTGACCGCTTCTTCTTTCACTTTGATTCTCTTGCTGAGAAGTACAGGATTGAAAAGATAAAGACAATAGGGGACGCCTATATGTGCGCCGGGGGAATCCCCGAGAGGAACAGGACCAATCCCGTTGAGGTAGTGCTTGCTGCCCTGGAGATGCAGAAATACATGCAGTTCATGAAGAATGACCCGGCTAAAACTGCAGCACGGTTCTGGGATATAAGAATTGGAATTCATACGGGCACTGTTATTGCGGGGGTTGTAGGGCATAAGAAGATAACCTTTGACATCTGGGGCGACACGGTGAATACGGCAAGCCGTATGGAATCATCAGGAGAGCCGGGCAAGATAAATATCTCCGGCACCACTTATGAGTTTGTTAAAGACTATTTCATCTGTGATTACCGCGGGAGGATGCCGGTCAAGTACAAGGGCGACCTCGATATGTATTTTGTTACCGGGATAAGGCCTGAGTTGAGTGAGCCTGATGGTTCGCCCGGCAGAAAGTTCTTCACAAAGATTGAGATGATTCGGATACTCGATGTTGAGGAGCATGTATTCACAAAGTATTCGGAAATAGCTTCACCGGATTTCTTCTTCCACAGTGTTGAATATATACGCAGTGTGAGTCTTCAGGCTGACCTGCTTGCCAGGGCTGAGAAACTTGAAGATCAGGATTATATTCATGTCAGGCTGGCATCGGTGTTTATCTTTTTCGGGTATGTTTTTGATTATAATGACCCTCAGACGGCTGCCAGAAAGAGGGCAGGGGAGATACTTTCGGTATATGGTTTCGGACCACAGACATTTGAGGTGGTGACCGGTCTGATGGATTCTGTATTTCAGCCGGAGCAGGAGAACATCGCCGGGATGGTATTGCATGATGCAGTGTATGATTTCACCGGCAGGATTGACTTTATAACCATAATTGACAGGCTCTACAGGGAAGAGATGGCTTACGGGAAAATTGATGACCCTAAAATATGGTTCAGGAATATGGCCGTAAAAATCGAAGAAAACCAATTCCTTACAGAGACAGCGCGGAAGCTGAGATCAGTATCTTTGCAGGACCAACTCAATGCATTCCAGTCTTTTGCAGGCGAGAAGCTCAACAATATTTAAAATCATTTGGTACTTTGGTATTAAAGAGTACATTTGAAAATCCTAATACATTCAATCATGGTAAATTTAGACTGGAACAATCTGCCTTTTGGCTATGTGAGGACCGACCACAACGTCAGAGCTTTCTTCCGGAATGGAGAGTGGAGCAAGCTTGAAGTTACTGATTCAGAGTATATTAACGTTCACATAGCCGCTACCGGTCTTCATTACGGTCAGGAGTCGTTTGAAGGGCTCAAGGCTTACAGGGGGCGTGACGGGAAGGTCAGGTTATTCCGCTGGGATGAGAATGCAAAACGGATGATTTCCTCAGCAAAGGGAGTGATAATGGAGCCGGTGCCCATGGAGCTGTTCAGGGAGGCTGTATTCACGGTTGTAAGTCTGAATGAGAAGTTTGTTCCGCCTTACGGTTCAGGGGCATCGCTATATATCAGGCCGTTGCTTTTCGGCAGTGGCGCCGAGGTGGGAGTGAAGCCTTCAGCGGAGTACACTTTCCTGGTTTTCGTGTCGCCGGTGGGGCCTTATTTCAAGGGCGGAGTTAAGCCGGTCAATATGATGATCTGCCGTGACGTTGACCGCGCTGCACCACTTGGCACAGGAAACATAAAAGTAGGGGGCAACTACGCCGCCAGTCTCAGGGCCATAGTGAAAGCACGCGACGGGGGATATGGAAATGCACTCTTCCTCGACGCACTGGAAAAGAAATACATCGATGAATGCGGTCCCGCCAACTTCTTCGGTATAAAAAACAACACCTACATTACTCCGCGTTCAGAGTCGATCCTTCCTTCAATTACAAATAAAAGCCTCATGGCACTGGCTGAAAAAATGGGGATAAAGACCGAAAGAAGGCCTGTTGCCGTTGAGGAGCTTGAGGAGTTTGAAGAGACAGGTGCATGCGGTACCGCTGCTGTTATCAGTCCTATCGCCAAAATCGTGGATCCCGATACTGGTAAGATCTATGAATACTGCAAAGACGGCAAACCGGGACCCGTTACGATGAAGCTTTACAACAAGCTGACAGGGATTCAGTACGGTGATGAACCGGATGAGTTCGGGTGGATGACTGTCGTTGAGGTCTGACAATCATTTTATATAAGTTCCGCTATTCCACGGCTGTTTTGAAAAATTTGACTGCCGGTTGAAGGAATTGGCGGTTTGTGTGCTATTTTTGACGCAAAGTCTCAGCAGTGGCAAAAACAGTCGGAGGAATCTCCAGGTACAGATTAGGCAGTTCTTACATAACGCTGGTTGTGAGTGTTTCTCTGGTCCTTTTTCTGCTCGGAATCCTCGGTATGGTGCTTATCAACGCCCGTCAGCTTTCAGACTATTTCCGTGAGAGCCTGTCATTTACAATTATGCTGAAGGAGGATGCACGCGAGGCGGACATCAGAATGCTTCAGAAGGAGCTTGATGCAAAACCCTATGTCAAGCAGACTGAATATGTCTCAAAAGATGAAGCCGCCGTCAAGCTGAGCGAGGAACTCGGTGAGGACTTCCTGGACTTTTTGGGGTATAATCCTCTCATGCCAACGATTGACGTTTATCTTCTGGCCGATTATACTCATCCTGACAGTGTCATCAAACTGGAGAAGGTAATATCAGAGTACCCTGTGGTTGAAGAGGTTTATTACCAGGAGTCTATTTTAAACCTGATTAATGACAATGTAAAAAAGATAAGCGCTTTCCTGCTGGTGATAAGTGCATTGTTGTTCCTGATAGCTCTTACTATAATCAATAACACGATCCGGCTCTCGATCTACTCGAAAAGATTTCTAATAAATACGATGCAGCTTATCGGGGCCAACAGGTCATTCATCAGGAAGCCATTCCTTTTGAGGAGTCTCTTTTTTGGCTTTTTGGCTGCCCTTATTGCCATCATGCTGCTGATGGGACTTATGTACCTGGTTGAGAAGGAGTTTTTTACCCTGTTCACTTATGAGAACATAAACCTTTTCCTGCTTCTGTGCCTGGCACTGGCAATTGCAGGAGTGGTGATCAATGCTGCTTCGACTTTTTTTGCCGTGAACAGGTATTTGGGTATTCATGAGGATAAACTTTACTATTAAAAAGACATGGTCACGAAAAAGGAAGTTGACAAAAAGCCCGGCTTTGCTCTGGGGAGAGAGAACTACAAGCTTATGGCCATTGGATTTGCCATAATAATTGTCGGATTCATTCTCATGGCCGGCGGAAGATCAGATGACCCGAAAGTATTCTCGGAGGAAATATTCAGTTTTCGCAGGATAACTCTGGCTCCACTGATCGTTCTTGCCGGATTCATTTTTGAGATTTACGCAATAATGAAGAGACCCAGGGAGTAATTATTTTAACTATTTGAAATCGGATAACTGAGAATGAATTGGTATGAAGCCCTGATCTTCGGACTCGTACAGGGGCTGACTGAGTTTTTGCCTGTCAGCAGCGACGGCCACCTTGAAATTGTTAAGTATCTTTTCGGAGGCATAGAGGAGAGCTTTCTCTTTTCTGTGGCCGTTCACGGAGCGACGGTATTAAGCATAATTGCAGTTTTCCGGAAGGATATCCTTTATTTGTTGAAGGGAGTTTTCAAATTCACAATGAATGAGGAGACGGTATATGTGCTGAAGCTTATTGTTTCAATGATACCGGTGGCTATTGTGGGGTTTACCCTCAGGGACCAGGTAGAGTCGCTTTTTGTTGCAGATATGGATATCACCGGCTCGTTCCTGCTGGTTACTGCACTGTTTCTTACCGTTGGGCATTTTGTGAAAAAAAGGGAGAAGCCGATCACCTACGGCGGGGCTTTCATAATGGGAATTGCGCAGGCGCTGGCGGTCCTTCCCGGCTGGTCGAGATCAGGATCCACCATTGCAACAGGGTTGATGCTTGGCAACAGCAGGAATGAACTGGCCCGTTTCTCCTTCCTGATGGTGATCGTACCGATTATCGGAGCAAATTTTGAACAGGTCGTCACTACTGAAACCGCTGCGGTGAATGTGGTACTTTTTCCCCTTATAATAGCAACAGTTGCTGCCTTTGTATCAGGTTACGTAGCCTGTCGTTGGATGATAATTATAGTCAGGAAGGGTAAACTGGGATGGTTTGCCCTGTACTGTTTTCTGGTCGGACTTACTCTAATACTTTTTGCCTGAAGGTGTTGAAAAACTGCTCTGACTTTGAAGAAGGTGAGGTTCTGTTGCTTCAGAAACCCCTCTACTGGACCTCGTTTGACCTGGTGAACAAGGTTAAACTCGCCATCAGGCATCACTGTGGCCTGAAGAAGCTGAAGGTGGGTCATGCAGGTACACTTGACCCTCTGGCTACGGGGTTGATGATTGTCTGTACGGGCAGAGCCACAAAGAGGATTGATGTGTTCCGTGACCTTGAAAAGGAGTACACGGCCATCATCAGGTTCGGTCAGACAACCCCCTCATTTGACCTGGAGAGTGAGGTTGACGGGGAGTATCCTGCAGGTCATATTACTGCAGGGCTCATTGCTGAAAAGCTTGAGAGTTTTCTTGGCGAGCAGTATCAGGAGCCTCCTCTTTTCTCCGCAAAGTTTGTTGACGGTAAAAGAGCTTACGAACTGGCAAGGAAGAAGATAGAGAAGAGGCTCGACGAAGTGAAGGTTAATTTTCGCGAGCTTGAGCTGCTCGACTTCAGGGAGAGCGAGGCAAAGATCCGGATCGTATGCAGCAAGGGCACATACATCAGGGCCTTCGCCCGTGATCTTGGCATTGCTCTTGGAAGTGGAGCTCATCTTCGGGGGTTGGTACGAAATGCTATCGGAGGATTTCGGGTTGAAAATGCTCTGACTGTAGAAGAATTAAAATATATTCTGGAAAATTTGAAACAAATCGATAAATCAATCGTATAAACATTCTTGCACTAATCATAATCGCATTATGAAACTATCTCAATTTAAGTACACACTACCCCAGGACCTGATTGCACTTTATCCCTCAAAGAACAGAGATGAGTCGCGATTGATGGTTGTGCATAGAGAGACCGGAGTAGTTGAACATAAGGTATTTAAGGATATTGTGGAATATTTTAAGGAGCGTGATGTTCTTGTATTCAACAACACAAAAGTGTTTCCCGCCAGGCTATATGGAAATAAGGAGAAGACAGGTGCTGAGATAGAGGTCTTTCTTTTGCGCGAGTTGAACCGTGAGCAGAGGCTATGGGATGTTCTGGTTGATCCGGCGCGGAAGATCAGGATTGGCAACAAGCTCTACTTCGGTGAGGATGATCTGCTTGTGGCGGAGGTGATTGACAACACCACCTCGAGGGGAAGGACGCTGAGGTTTCTTTTTGACGGAACATATGAGGAGTTCAAGGAGACTCTCTATTCACTGGGGGAGACCCCACTACCAAAATTTATCAATCGGCCCGTTGAACCTGAGGACAACGACAGGTATCAGACAATTTTTGCCAAACATGAGGGAGCTGTGGCTGCTCCTACCGCAGGCCTGCATTTCAGCAGGGAGCTGCTGAAGAGGCTTGAGATAGTGGGTGTTGAGTTTGCAGAGATAACCCTGCATGTTGGGCTGGGTAATTTCCGGAATGTGGATGTGGAGGATCTGACAAAGCACAAGGTTGATTCTGAAAGGATATTGATTTCCGAGGAGGCCTCCGTTCTCATCAACAAAGCCAGGGAACGCCGGAGCAGGATCTGTGCGGTTGGGACGACGGTAATCCGGACACTGGAAAGTTCGGTTTCGACTTCAGGGATGGTAAAGCCTTTCAACGGCTGGACGAACAAGTTCATTTTCCCTCCTTATGAGTTTAAGGTTCCTGACATGCTTATAAGCAATTTCCATCTGCCTTATTCGACCCTGCTGATGATGGTTTCCGCCTTTGCGGGATACCATCTCCTTTTTGAAGCGTACCGCACTGCAGTCAAGGAAAAATACAGGTTCGGGACCTATGGTGATGCCATGCTGATTCTTTAGAATTCTGCATACTTTGGTGTTAATAAACATCTGACAATGTGTATAAATCGTGCCGGCGCTTTTTGCCGGCACGATTATTTTTGTGAACTTCACGCAATTACAGCTAAAAAATATGCGTTTATTAGGCAACCATTTGTGCATTTAATGAGTATAAGTATCAGGCAGCCGTTGAAGGTACCACAAATATTACCTGTAGAATGTTAAGAGTCAGAAGGGCAATCATTCCCATCTTATTAGTAATAATATTATCTGAAGTTTCTCTGTATGGACAGACCACAGGAGATTATCGGACCAACGGGAATGTTCAGTTCAATACTGCTGCTAACTGGGAGATATATAATGGAACTGCATGGGTTCCCGCAGGTGTTGACCCCGGTCTTGGCAGTGGCGTAATTACGATCAGAAATGGACACACAGCTACTCTGACAAGTACCGAAACGCTTGACCAAATGATTGTCGAAGCAGGTGCGGTGCTTAGAATTAATGGCTCAAGGACCTTGTACATAGGGAATGGAGCGGAGCAATACGATCTGGAAGTATATGGGACGGTTGACAATTATGGTACCATTAATACCACTGCAAATCCTGGAGCTGAAATCCGTTTCAATAATAATTCAGCCTATAATCACAGACTTAACGGAGGAAGTATTCCGACTGCAGTATGGTCAGTTTCCTCTGACTGCAATATCATAAGCATTACTAATGCTGCTCCGGGAGGATTAACACAGACATTTGGAAATCTTCGCTGGGATTGTTCAGGGCAGAACAACGATATAGATTTAAATTGTAACCTGGATGTAGCCGGAACTTTCTTTATGGCAAATACAGGGACCAGATATCTTCGTATTGCAACCGGAGGGAATTATACCATGAACCTGGGAGGCTTTGCGGAGACAGACGGGCGTCTTAACCTGGCAATAGGAGGATTTACATGTACATTTAACCTGAGCGGAGACTTTAGTTTTTCCGGGGGGAATTTTCTGACAAGCGGATCTGGTGTTGGGAATATAAATTTCATAGGCCCTGGTTTGCAGAATTTTAACAGAACCGGAGGGGCATTCTCAAATACGAGGATAAATTATACTGTCTACAATGGCGCTGTGCTGAACATGGGTACAAGCATCATAGATGTTTCCGGTACATATGTTGCCCCTGGCACCTTCACCTTAAATCCAGGCAGCGGATTGATGCTTGGTGATCCTTATGGTATTACATTATCAGGAACCGGAGCTGCCGGGGGTAATATCAGAGTCCTTGGAACAAGGACCTACAGCCCGGATTCTGATTATACATATAATGGTTCGGTTAGCCAGGTAACAGGTGATGGCTTACCTTCTGCTGTCCGCAGCTTAACAGTGAATAATAGTGCAGGCCTTACCCTCACCGGCAGTATTGACATTACAGGCACTCTGACAATGATAAGCGGGAATATTATATCCGGGGCTAATAGCCTCCTGCTGTCGGACAGTGACCCTGCTTCTCTGGTTTATACCTCGGGAACCGTCGTTGGAAACCTTGAGAGAGCAATAAGTCAGACAGGACAAGATTACTTTTTCCCTGTTGGCTCCATGATACAGACGCAGGATCTTACCGCTAATTTCACTGATCTTACCTCAGGATCACTTTTAGTAAACTTTGTATCAGGCGACCCCGGAGATAGCGGTCTTCCGTTGTTAGACGCTGGTGATTATAATATTACAAATCAATATACAACAGGCTACTGGACCGCTCAGGCCCGCAATTCACTTTCTTCAAATGATTATGATTTAAGCCTGAACGCAACCGGATTTGGCCCCTATCCGATTACTTCTCATGCAAGAATTGTAAAAAGGGACGGTGCAGCCGATTGGGAGATCGATGGCCTTCATGCTGGTGTAACTGGTTCAACCGTAAGACGGGAATCCCTTACTTCGGAAATTTCTTCTTTGACTGCCGGCACACATTATGGTATCTGCAAAACCGGACCGATTATTTTAATGCAGCCGTCAAATACCATTCTGTGCCAGGGCAGCTCAAACCTTGCGGTTTTTACGGTAAGTGCAACAGGATATGGGACTTTAACCTATCAATGGTACAAGTCACCCTCAGAATTGCTTACGGATGATGGTCACTATTCCGGAACTTCGACACCAAGCCTTGGAATCACAAATGGAATCTCCTTAGATAATGGAGAGTATTATTGCATCATTACTGATGGAAGAGGTGCCTCAGTTCCAAGCAATCCGGCTACCCTGACAGTACCCTCAGTCACCTTTGGATATGACTATAATACCGATTTAACTATTAGCCAGGCTTACGGATCAGAGGACCTCACTGATTTTCCTGTACTTGTAAGTTTAACCCTTGATCAGTTAAGGTCGGTTGGCAACGGGGGGCATGTCCAGAATGCGCTTGGTTATGACATTGTTTTTACTGACCTGAATAACTCAAAGCTCGACCATCAGGTTGAATCATATGATCCGGTTACAGGTCGAATCGTCGCCTGGGTCAGAATACCTCAGTTGTCTGCAAGCAGTACAACTACAATTAGAATGATGTATGGCAATCAGGCAGTTACATCAGATATGTCAACAGAAGACACCTGGATCAGCAGTTTTAAAGGGGTCTGGCATTTAAGCAACGATATTCTAACCGATGCGACTTCCTATCACAATGATTTAGCCAATAACGGATCTACGAATATTGACGGGTTGATTGAAGAGGCCCGGAGCTTCGACGGAATTAATGATAATCTGAGGACCCTGACCACAACGGGGATGGGCGGAAATGGTTATAATCAAACTATCAGTCTTTGGGCCAGATACTCAAGTTTACCAACATCAACTCAAAACCTGATGGTTTTACAGCGTGCAGGATCAACATCTGCGGTTCAGATAGGGTTCAGAGAGGTTGGGGGAACTATGAGACTTGTGGTCTGGAATTGGGGAGGCGCACCACTGCTGTCGAGCAACATGCCTTCAGCCAATGAATGGCACTATTACGCGTATACATATGACGGAACAGATCACAGACTGTATGTTGACGGAGTTGAAGTAACCTCATCAACAGCAGCAACACAGACAGCATTACCACAATTTGTATACTTCGGTAGTTATAGCGGGGGTGAATATTTCAATGGTATAATTGATGAAGGTCGTTATTCAATGTCCTATAAGTCACCCGGATGGCTGGAAACGGAGTATAATAATGTAATCTCTCCAGAAGGTTTTGTTTCGGCTGGAACAGAATCCGACCTGACATACCTTGAGTCGATGGGAGTCTGTAACCTTCCTGTTGCATTGGAGGGATTTCCTTCAGGTGGTACTTTTTCAGGCACAGGCATTGCCAGCAATTTTTTTAATCCTGGCGTAGCCGGAGCAGGCTCACATATAATAACATATTCCCATAATTTAAGCGGATGTGATGCCAGTATCTCCAAAAACATAATAGTTACACCTGAACCTCAGCCTCCACTGGCTGCAAACATGTATAGCTGCCTAAGAAATATTGTTGACCTTGAAGCAACAGGCATGAGCCTCAGATGGTATTCAGACGCCGGCCTGACTACACTAGTTGGATGGGGAACCCCTTTTGCCTCAGGAAGAACAACCACAGGCGTTTTCACATACTATGTTACACAGACAGTAAACGGATGTGAAAGCGCAGCCACTCAGGTCACCCTCACAATATACCCCAACAATCCCGTTCCCGGCACCACAACCGTGGATCGCTCTCCCGCCTGTGTCGGCAATAATGCCACATTCACCCTGACTGGTAACACCGGATATGTTGCCAGATGGGAAAAGAAACTTAGTACTGACACCGAATGGTCTTCTATACCAGGGACAGAGAACATGAATGTCATCACCGACCTGGTTACCATCCCGGGAACATGGAATTACAGGGCTGTGGTAACCGTGGGACGATGTGGAACCACATATTCCTATGTCGACCTGATAGTGATCACTGATGTAGTTGGCCCTGTCATAAGCGGATGCCCGATTGACATGACACTCTTCACCGGGGCTGGCAGTACAACTTGCACCCAGACAGCAACATGGACAGAGCCTTCGGCAATTGATTATTGCGATGGGAATGTCACCTTTTCAGATAGAAACTATTCTCCCGGCTCAACATTCCCGGTTGGGACAACAACAGTCAGTTATACATTTACCGATTCAAAAGGTAATTTCACACAGTGTGATTTCGATATTACTGTTATTGATAACACTATACCGCTAATTACATGTCCTCCAGACATCCCTTCAATATCAACTGACGTTAATCAGTGTTATGCTACAGGAGTTACATTAGGCCTCCCGGTCACCTCGGATAACTGTGGGGTGGCAACAGTTGTTAATAATGCTCCTGCACAATTCCCGACAGGCCTGACTACTGTTACCTGGACTGTCACCGATGATAATGGTCTGACAGCGACATGCAACCAGACTGTTACGGTTGTTGACGACCAGGATCCTGGTATCACCTGTGCGGTCCCGGCGGCGAGCTACACTGCTG
>CAYVYM010000005.1:34487-34869 GCA_964455705.1 uncultured Rikenella sp. | reverse complement strand
GGCAACGATGAGACATGCCAGTATGATGTTATCGTCACCGACGACCAGGATCCTGCTATCATCTGCCCCGTGGATATTTTTGATATTCCTGCTGATGCTGGTGAGTGCTATGCAACAGGAGTAGTTCTTGGAATACCTGTCACCGATGACAATTGCGGAGTAGATACCGTAACAAATGATGCACCTGTTCAATTCCCGGCAGGCGTCACTACTGTCACATGGACTGTAACAGACATTCACGGAAACATATCCACTTGTGAACAACTTGTAACAGTAATTGATACAGAGTTTCCGACATTCACAGCCCCCTCTGATATTACGATCTATAAGGATGCAACATGCGGGTATGATGCAAGCGTTGGTATTACAGGTGATGTCACCG
>CAYVYM010000005.1:0-34387 GCA_964455705.1 uncultured Rikenella sp. | reverse complement strand
CCAGAACCTGGACTCTGACCGATGACTGCGGGAACACAACGATACAGGTACAGACCATACGTGTAGAGGACAATACACCTCCGACCTTTACAGTCCCGGCAGATATCACAATCTACAAGGATGCAACATGCGGGTATGATGCAAGCGTTGGTATTACAGGTGATGTCACCGATGAGGCAGACAACTGCGACACGTCACTTGATGCCACCTATGTTGATGCAGTGGCACCGGGAGCATGCGAGGGAGAGGAGATCATCACCAGAACCTGGACTCTGACCGATGACTGCGGGAACACAACGATACAGGTACAGACTATACGGGTAGAAGACAACACGCCTCCGACCTTTACAGTCCCGCCAGAAATTACCATTTGCAGGGATATTGCAGGCACCTTTGACAGAGATGCGGCAAATACCGGTGATGTCACCGATGAGGCAGACAACTGCGATACCTCGCTGGATGCACTCTATGCTGATTCCGATGTAAACATGGGAACCGTTACAACAGTGGGTTACATCACCAGGACCTGGACCCTGACGGATGATTGTGGCAACACCACCGTACAGTATCAGACTATATGGGTGCAGCCAGTACCGCGGATATCAGTCACTGTATCTGACACGCTCTTCTGTAACGGGTCTACCATCAACTTCACGATAGATTCGCTTGTTGTATCAAGAGGCGAGGTCATGTACGACCTTGATGTTACCTATCCTGCCGGCGTCAGCGGGATATTGTCCGATGGCTCGAGGCAGATTGTCAATATTGAAGACCTTCTTACCAACACAACAAACAGCTACCAGACGGTAACCTATACTTTCAGGCCCTACATTCAGGGCAGACCCGGAGACCCGAGCTGTCATGACGGCATCGAAGTAACAGTATTAATACATGTGGAACCAACTGCGCGAGTCGCATTGACACTGGCAGATGATGAACTTTGCAACGGGGAGAGCGTCAATATTCAACTTTCCACATTGACCACTGCTTATATGGGGATAGAATTCAATGTTGACGCCATCAACAACTATCCGGAAATAACCGGATTCACTGACAGAACCGGCCTGATTGTCACGGATATTATAACTGAAGCGCTTACCAACAGCGGTGATACGGCCAGGATGGTCACCTATGTGGTTTCGCCGGTGACGCTGGATGTCAATGGCAACCAGAAGTGTTATGGCATTAATGATACGGTTGAGGTATGGGTCAATCCGACACCACGGGCTACCCCTGTGAACAATGCTCCCCAGATCTGTTACGGCGGTACCACTGATGTCATTCTTCTGACTCCTACAGTAATGCGCTCGGGGGTGAATGAGTTCAACTACACCATCTCAGCTACCGCCCCGACTACCATTGTTGATGGTAACAGGACCCCTGTCAACAGTATTGCCCCCGGCACTCACCTGCAGTTCCAGTACACAAACGAAAGCGATACGATGCAGTCGGTGTTCTTCCATATCACTCCAAAGGTGACTGGACCGGGATGCCCGTACGGTCCCACTATAGTATCTGAGATAAAGGTGCATGCCCATCCGCTACAGTCGATAGAGATACGTGATTCCATAACCTGCGACGGAGGACAGGACGGCTCGCTGGAAGTAATCCACGCGAGAGGCATGGATCCTATGTGGGTCGCATGGACCGGACCTGATTACTGGGAAGATGAAGGGTATAATATGTACATCGTGGAAGAGAGGAGTCAGGGTTATTATACCGCAACGGTCACTGATGAACTCGGATGCGTGAATTCCGGATGGCTTAACCTGATAGAACCAAATACGGAAGTGGCATTTTATTTTGATGATTTCATCTCATGTCCCGGGGCAGGGGATGCCAGGATTGCACTTGCCCTTGCTGAAGGCCAGGCTCCGCCTTATTACTACTACCTCGTCCGGAACATGACAGATACGGTTTACCAGGGCCCGATGCCACTGCTGGGCGATCCCCCCATATACCTTGACAATATTCAACCCGGGGAATATCTCCTGATTGTTGATGATGCCAACGGATGCAAGAAGACTGAGCTCCGTACGCTTTACGATGCACCCGAAACCATTGTCAGATTTGAGAAGTCGCAGTACGCAGAGTACAATATCTCATGTGACAGTTACAATGACGGATCGATATGGGTTAATAGCATCAGGAGTTATTATTTGGCAGGAGCAGACTCAGTATTTGTCAATACCAGGGCTCCGTACACCTACCTCTGGACTGCTTCAGACGGAGGCGTGATTACAGGCAGTGCCACTGACAGCATACTGGTGAATGTACCTGCCGGAACTTACCACCTGACTGTCACCGACAGATTTGGCTGTGAATTCCATTTCACTGACACCCTTACAGAACCAGACGGCATTGACATGGTGAGTGAAGCTGTCTCCCTGAGCCCTGACGGAAATTATGAGATCTCATGCTTCGGTAGAAGTGAAGGGTATATTACGCTGGAGTTTGACGGCGGCGCCGGAACTTACAATTATGCATGGACAGGCCCCAATGGTTATTCGGCAACAACAGCCTCGATAGCTAACCTGACAGCCGGCGCCTATGAGCTTACTGTCACAGACGTTAACTCTTGCCAGAAGATCTACCCATACCTGCTTGAGGAGCCCGACTCTGTGAGCATTGATGTAGTGAAGTCACTGACTGCTGACGGGTCATATAATATCAGCTGCAACGGCGATGATGGTACCATTGACATAACAGTATCAGGAGGAAGCGGGCCGGGTACCTATTTGTATGAATGGAGAGATGACAGCAATCCCGGCTGGTCAGGTAACCAGGAGGATCAGACCGTAAAGGCAGGTTCATACCGGGTGTATGTTACAGATGCCAACAGTTGCACCACCGACAGAGGGGTTGTCATGACCCAGCCTATGCCTCTTGTGCTATCACTGGAGGTTTCTGAGATAACATGCCTGACAGCGCCGGCATACAGCGACGGAGCGATTGATCTGACCGTCAGCGGAGGCAAGTCGCCGTATAGTGTTGCATGGACAGGGCCATCCGGATTCACCTCAGGAGATGAAGATATTTCAGGACTGATACCGGGAGACTACCAGGTGACCGTGACAGACGATTATGGATGCATTATTACTGCGGACACAGTACTGAATATACCGGAACCCCTGACAATCGATTTCAGCTTGTCTGATTATAATGGTTTTAGTGTAAGCTGCCTGGGCAGATCTGACGGATGGCTTAAGGTTATACCGCTCACCGGTACAGGACCTTATGATTTCATATGGAATGGTCCCGGAGGCTTCACTGCTGCTACTGATTCAATTTTCGGCCTCCTGGAGGGTGTATACACTGTTACTGTCACTGACAGGCATCTGTGCGAGATTACCGGGAACATCACGCTGGCGTCTCCCGGGCAGCTAAGCATGTCACTGAACATTGGGTCCAGCGCCGGGGGCAACTTCAGCATCAACTGCAACGGAGGAGCCACAGGCAGGGTTGATATTTCACCTGTGAATGCTGCCGGTATGGCGGCCTATCTGTGGTCAGACGGCCTCCCGGGTGCTTCACGCCACGACCTGAGTGCCGGTATGTATGAGGTCATCATTACAGATGCCAACGGTTGCATCGCTGACACATCACTTACCCTTACCCAGCCTGAGCCTCTGGCTATCTCCTTCAGCATGATTTCACCCTATTGCCCCGAGAGCACCGACGGAACAATTTTTGCCGGAGTGACAGGTGGCGAAGGCGCCTACAGCTTCAGCTGGAGCAATGGCCAGACGATGCAGGAGATCAGCGGCCTGACGGCAGGACTCTACGTGGTTGAAGCAAGAGATTTTAACGGTTGCACGGCAACAGACTCTGTGACTCTATCACCGGTAAACGAAATCTGCGTGGGTATTCCAAATGCATTCTCTCCGGATGGAGACGGGATAAACGAGTACTGGAATATTGCCAGAATTACGCTCTATTCCGAAGCCGAAGTAATAATTCTCAACAGGTGGGGTGAAGTGGTCTGGAAATCTGCGAAAGGATACCCGGAGCCATGGGACGGACGTGCCTCCAATGGCAAATTATTGCCCATGGGTTCATATCACTACGCCATTGATCTCCATAACGGAGCCAAACCAATAGTCGGACATGTGACAATTATCAGGTAAGGTATGTACAGAAACGGAGGAGCATGTAAGGTGAAAAGAGGAGTGTTAATAATTATAGCGTTGTTGCTTGCATTCCGGATTAATGCGCAGGATTTACCCATATACAGCCAGTACCTGTTCAACAAGTATCTCATCAATCCTGCCGTTGCCGGTAGTGACGGATATACAAGCATTAACCTCACCACAAGGCACCAATGGACCGGCTACCAGGGAGCGCCTCAGACATATTCACTCAGCATGCAGGGTCGAATTCTGAAGCAGAAATACCTTATCAGGGACAACATCTTCAGCACGAAGATATTCAAACCGCATACCGAGGGCAAGGTAGGACTTGGCGGCACAGTATATTCCGATATAAACGGTCTTGTGCGACGGACCGGTTTTTCAACCTCCTATGCTTATCACATATGGCTCCGTGGAGGCACGCAGCTTTCATTCGGCCTGGCATTCACCGGTTACCACTATAAGATAGACCAGCGGCAGATACAGTTTGAAGATCCTGATGAACCGTGGCTGAATACTGATTTCAGGAAGGGAATATTTGTTCCGGACTTCAACTTCGGTGCGTTTCTTCTCAACAGGAAGTTCGCAATCGGATTTTCAGCACAGGAGCTGATGGAAGGGTTTATCAGGGCAGGAAGCCAGGCATACAGGGACCTGAAGATACAAAGGACATATTACCTTTTCGGGAACTATGATTTTGAGCCTGACAACAAAACCCTTATACAGCCTTCATTATTAATCAGGATGTCAGAACAGCTACGGCCTCAGGCAGATATCGGCCTGACCTGGTCATATGACAACAGGATCTGGGCAGGGGCTACATTCAGGACTGGAAGTGCAATAATTGCCAATGTGGGAGTCAGAAGGGACATGCTCTTTTTCGGGTACTCATTTGACTTTACCCTGCAGAAGATCCAGATGTCAACATATGGTTCGCATGAGTTTATAATGGCAGTAAGATTTGGAGATACCCCCAGGAAGTACCGCTGGCTTGACAGGTATTAAAGAGACTGCTTTGACGTTATATAGATGAGAGAGCTGGCCCTGTGTTTCCGGAACAGGCTGCGTATCGTCAGTAACGTACCGGTTAATATACCCCGGAAAAGTGATAACCGGCATCCGCGGCTCCTGTAACTAAGTGCAGAAATATAAAAAACATCCAGCGGCATTGCCTTTGTTTTATGGCATATAAAGCCATGGTCCCCGGCAAATCGGATCATAGTCTCGGAGGAGAAATGCCACAGATGTCTTGGGACATCCAGCGCTGCCCACCGGTCACCAAACCATCGTGCATCGGCAGAGGCCAGGTTTGGCAGGGCAATTATGCATTTGCCGTCATCTTTCAGGATCCTTTTTGCCTCCCTCAACCACTTCGCCGGATCATATAGGTGCTCAAGGACATGCCAGAATGTAACACAATCGACCGACCTGTCAGATATATCCTTTATCTCCTCAGGGGAAAGAGCATTGATCGCGAACCTGTTAATGGAATAATTCCTGGCCTGTTCATTCAGTTCGATTCCGGTCACTTTCCATCCCTTCTGCTGCATGAACGAAGCAAAATAGCCGGTGCCGCTTCCGAAATCAAGCAGGGTGCCTGAATCCCTGTGAGTGACGCCGGTTACCAACTTCTGCTTTCTTCCAAGCATATAGCCCCTCGCCAGGTGATACAGGCTTTCGGTAGAGGTCTGTCTCTTATCGGAATGGGATATATAATTGTCTGACAGATAGTAACTGCCGATCTCCTTTTCAGACGGAGGCTCAGAAGTAAATACGAAGCCGCATCCGTTACACCTTCTGATTAAAAAGCTTTCACCGCTCACAAGGTGATCCCTGGCTGTAAACAGGTCAATGAATTCAGTCTGTCCGCAGACGAGACAAACCCTCGCCTCAGGCATCCCTTCGCCGGGTTTTGAATCCCTGAAGTGCAGCCAGGGCAAGCAATGCAATCAGTATTACGGAGCCTGTGAGTGAAACCCTGTTGCCAATTACGTAAGATCTGGGTTCAAAACGGAATGTAATGGTGTGGCTTCCGGCGGGCAACAACATGCCCCTGAGAACATAGTCAGTCCTGAAGTGTTCAGCCGGCACATCGTCGATGTATGCCTGCCAGCCGTACTTATAGTATATCTCAGAGAAGACGGCAACCCTGTCAAATGACAGGCTGGATTTATAGGTCAGCAGGTTTGGTTCGTATGATGCCAGGAAGACAGTATCGGAATCCGAAACCCGGGTATCGGTGACAGGGAGCATATCCGCGAATCTCCTGTCAACAATTGCCTCATGCAGAGGGTCTGAAGTTTTAATTGCACTGAGTTCGGCATCTGCGTTTTCTACAAGTTTAACCCTCTCTACGAGCCAGGCGTTGCCGGCGGCATAACTATTAAGCAGGGGAGGGGCAGTTGGATCGATTATGATATATTTGGTATTGAGCATGTTGAGTGCGTTGAGGTTCTTTATGACCCCCTCGGCATCTTCCCATGACGATGCAGCCCGGAGGCTGGTGATCAGCGAATTGATATCATCCATGAGGCTTGATTCAATCAGCTCCTGGTATCTCTTCATCTTGACGCCGCTGTAGCCCCCGATTGATTGGTGGTGATATGATGTTGATGCATCGTTGAAGGTAGAAACGGTAAGGTTCAGTACCCGGTATTCTTCCTTATCCTGAAGGATCTCCTTATCAGCCTGGGTGGGAGCAAATGAGTTGATTGCCTCTCTTTTTGTCTCAAAATTTGATGGTCCGAGATATCTTGCACTGACCGGAATCTGGTCAATGAGGAAGAGAAGCGGGAGGCCTATCAGAAAATATCTTAGCTTGATTTTTTCTTTCAGGAAGAACCATAGCAATGCCGCTCCTCCGGCTATCAGCAGGGATGACCTGAGGGCATCGGCGCGCACTACCGCCTTGCGGTCAGCTATCATTGCATCCTTCAGCCATGACAGCGAGTCCGGCAAAGACTGTTCGTCAGGCCTCAGGAATGACCCGGCGAGTCCGGGCAACAGGAAGAAAATAAATGCCAGGCCTCCTGTTACCAGAGCAGCCGTCAGTAATGATTTGAGGGTTTTTTCTTTTGTGACGGTACCTTCCATAATGGCATTGAGAGCCAGAACGGCCAGCAATGGCACACATACTCCCGCAATGACCAGGGTCATTGAAACAGCCCTGAATTTGTCATATCCCGGAAAGAAATCTATGAAAAGCGATGTCAGCGGCATGAAGTTCTTGCCCCAGGAGAGGATCAGAGAGAGCAGCATGGCAGTAAGGATCCACCATTTCTCCCTGCCTTTTAATATCAGGATTCCCAGTATAAAGAGGAACAGTACCACGGCTCCGAAATATACGGGTCCGCTTGTTGACGGCTGCTTTCCCCAGTATGTGAAGAGCTGACCCCGCACCTGCCCCATGTTGTTTTTCCGGAGGATTTTTACGGTCTCAGAGTCATTGGAGAATGGGGCAGTGGCCCCTCCCCTGAAATTGGGGATCAGGAATGTAAACGATTCGTCAATCCCGTAACTCCATTGAGTAATATATTCTTTGTCAAGTCCGGTTTCATTGGTGCCCCCGGCTTTTGTCAGTTCGCTCTTTCCCCTTGTAGATTCCTTAGCGTACTCCCATGTTGAATAGAGCGAGGCGAAATTGACGCTGAACGCAATCAGTGCTGCCGCTACAAGTATCCCCAGAGTTTTCAGGAATGAAGGAATTGTTTTCCTCTTAATGGCATCAACAAGCTCGAAGATTCCAAAAACCAACACTATCATTCCTGTATAATAGGTAATCTGGAAGTGGTTGGCCATCAGCTCGAGCGACATGAATAATGCAAACAGGATGCCTCCCGTCAGGGCATGTTTACGGAAGGAGTATATCACACTGCCAACCACAGGCGCCATGTATGCCATGGCATAGGCTTTTGTGTTGTGCCCCGCAGACAGGCTGGCGAAGAGATAAGAGGCAAATCCGTATGCGATTGCCCCTCCCAGGGCAAGCCATGGGTTAATCCTGCAAAAGAGCAGCAGGATATAGAACCCGAGCATCGAGAGGAAGAGGGCGGCAACCGGCGTCCTGTACAACTTCAGAAAATTATCAAGATGTTTGAAGAGGTTTCCCGGGTATATTGCAGAGATCATATATGCCGGCATACCACCGAACATCGAGTTGGTCCATAATGGTTCCTTCCCATACTGTTCACGGTAGTCGCTTATCTCCTTTGATGAGCCCTCATAGACCTTTGTGTCATGCGCATTGATCTTCCTGCCTTCAAGCACAGGATAAAAATAGAGGAAGGAGATCACTGTGAAGACAATTACGGCAATAAGGTGCGGCAAGGCAGGTTTGAATGCACTCATTTTCATCGGCTGGGCTTTATGAGGGAATAACCCCGGGTTAGTATCATCTGACAAAAATACACCAACTGATCTTTAAATCAAATGAGTATATTATTATACATTTGCCGGAACAAGAGAGATAAATGGGAATAGTTCAGAAGCAGACACTTCGAGGCACCGCATGGTCCTACACCGGCGCCCTCCTTGGCTTTGTGAACATTGCTCTGCTCTCACCGAAGATCTTTTCCACAGGTGAAATCGGAGTGGTGCAACTACTGCTCTCCTTTGCCACCATGCTGGCTCAGTTCTCAAGCCTGGGCTTCACCAATGTAATCAACAGACTTTTTCCCTATTTCAGGGACACCCGCGGACGGCATAACGGCTTCCTGGCTCTCTCGCTTGTAATAAACCTTGCCGGATTTCTCGCTGCCATTATCTTTCTAAAGTTCTATTCGCCTCAGTTTGAGATGGAAAACATGGAGCGCTCACCGCTGATCTCAGAGTACTCATTTTATCTTCCGGCCCTGCTGCTTGTCACCCTGCTGTTCAACCTGCTCGACAATTATAACAAGGTACTGTATGACGCTGTACTTGGAACATTTCTCAGGGAGTTCCTGTTCAGGGTTCTTAACCTTATTCTGATAGTCCTCTTCTGGGCTGGACTGATCGATTTCAACGGCTATGTTTTCGGTTATGTTGTCTCGCAGGGAGTTCCGCTGATCATTATCTTTATCAGCCTTCTTGCCAGGGGTGAGATATCGCTGAAGTTTGAGCCGGGGTTCGTCAATCCTCAATTACGCCGCGAGATAATAATTCTCTGCTTTTTCGGAATACTGACCGGTTTCAGCTCGATAGCACTCACCACATTTGACAAACTGTTCATCAACAGGTATCTGGGGGAGGGAGAGGTTGGCATTTATTCAATTGCCTCATACTTTGCCGTGCTTATTTTGCTGCCGGGCAGGTCGGTAGCGAAGATCTCCATCCCTTTCCTTGCAGAGTCATGGAAAAAGGATGACCTTGAGACCATTGATGACATGTACTCAAGGAGCAGCATCAACCAGTATGCAATGGGTCTGCTCATTTTCATCGGGCTACTGGTCAACATTGATAATATCTTTCGGCTCCTGCCTGATGTTTACGGTAGCAGTGCAGCTGTTATAATCCTGGTTGGCCTTGGAAACCTTGCCAGTGTATCGGCAGGGATAAACGGTGTAATTCTCAGCACCTCAGCTTTATACAGGTACCAGACCTGGCTGATGTTTATCCTCATTGCACTTTTTGTGGCAACCAGTTTAATTCTAATACCGCTCTTTGGCATAACCGGAGCAGCCCTTGCATCGATGATCTCGAACATTGTCTACAATATGCTCGGGGTAATGGTTGCAGGCAGGAAGTTTGGTTTGTGGCCATACAGCATGGCGCATCTGAAAATGACAATTGTAGGTCTGGCAGCGATCCTTGCAGGTTATATCGTACCTCAGATCACACTGATACCTGATATCATAATACGAAGCCTCCTGGTTACTCTGATATTTGTCGCAGGTATATACTTCTGGAGGCTTTCGGATGACTTTAGCAGGCTTATCAGGTCCGTTGTGTCAAAGCTTAAGTTAAAGTTATAAGATCTCGTTGAGCAGGTTGCCCAGCTTGACAGCCAGTGCCCTTCGTGAATACTCGAGATGGTGACCGCTTCGCTTCACCGGTTTGCCTTCGGCAACCTTTATTATGAAATCGCGAATACCCTGCACAGCATTGTATCCGAATACCCCCTGGTACCCGCAGAGAGAGAGTAAGCGTGCTGCATCTCCGTCATCCGGCCCCAGGAACAGAATAGGCTTCTCCGTGGCCAGGTACTCGAATATTTTTCCGGTCAGGATTGACCTGTTGGAAGGGTGGTCAGGGATTATCAGAAGCAGCAGGCTCGATTCCATCATATGCCTGATGGCAACCGGATGTTCGCAGTATGGGATGAATTCCGGCGTCCGGCCCTCATCATCTGCAGGGAACAGATCCTGTATCGGACCAGGGACGGTACCGACAAATTTCAGTGCCAATGACAATCCGCTTCCCCTGGCTTCGGTTACGGCATCGATGAAACCACTTACTGGATATGCAGGCGAAAGAGTTCCGACGTAGGTGATTGTAAATTTCCCGGGCATTGTAGGTGGAATTCCTTCAAAATCCTCTTCGTCGAAACCGTTTGGCAGCACATGGATCTTCCTTTCCGGGGTCCCGGATTTGCCGGCCAGTATTGAAGCGAGAGTGTGTCCCACTGTAATTACAGTGTCAGCCTTTGTCAGTACACTTCTCTCCAGTTGCCTGTCATGCATCCTGGCAGGCAGTGATGGCCTGAACATATCATAGTAATAGATGTCGGTCCATGGGTCTCTCAAGTCAGCCACCCACTTAATATGGGGGAAACGACGCTTCAGCCTTAAGCCGATCAGTTGCGTGGAGTGCGGTGGGCTGGTGGTTATCACATGGGTGATATTCTCAGCTTTGATCAGCTCGCAGGCCTTCCGGAATGCGTACCTGTTCCATCCTATACGGGGATCGGGAATAAAGAGGTTACCACGGATGAAGCGGCTGACCATCTGTTTAAGTCCCTTTTCGGTTCCCGAGGCAAACCCGGCACCTGGAATTTTTGACTGGTCCCTGCCGTAGAGGGCGAAATAATTGAGCGCTTTTGTTCTGTGGACCTCCAGGTCAAGAGGTATCTCCCCGTAGAGTGAGGCATCCTTATAGGGATATGCCGCATATTCCGGAATAACGGTCAGTACAACGGGAAGCCAGCCGGATGCGGGCAGGTATTTGGAGAATTTGAGCCAGCGCTGTACTCCCGCGCCCCCGCTGGGAGGCCAGTAGTAGGTAATTATCAGAACCTTAGCCGGCCTGGACCTCATCTCAGAGTTTTTTAAGCTGCTCCTGCATGCTGACCTTATCAGCAATGATGGATCTCAGTTGAGCTATCGCGACACGCTCCTGAAGCATTGTGTCGCGGTACCTGATTGTAACGGTTTCATCCTCTGCGGTCTGGTAGTCAATAGTGATGCAGTAGGGAGTTCCGATCGCATCCTGTCTGCGGTAGCGCTTTCCTATCGAATCCTTCTCATCATACTGGCAGTTGAAATCGAACTTCAGTCCATCAATGATCCTGCGTGAGATATCGGGAAGACCATCTTTTCTTACAAGCGGGAGTACGGCCAGTTTCACCGGGGCAAGCACTGGAGGGAGTCTGAGAACGACCCTGCTGTCAGCAACACCATCTTTGGAAAGATCCTCCTCATAATATGAAGCTGCCATCACCTGAAGGAACATACGGTCAACCCCTATGGAGGTCTCAATCACATACGGAATATATGATTCGTTCATTTCCGGATCAAAGTACTGCATCTTCTTCCCGCTGAATTCCTGGTGCTGCCTGAGGTCGAAGTCGGTCCGTGAGTGGATACCCTCTACCTCCTTGAAGCCGAACGGGAATTTATACTCAATATCGGCGGCGGCGTTGGCATAATGTGCCAGTTTGTCGTGGTCATGGAACCGGTAGTTTTCATCGCCGAAGCCAAGGGCACGGTGCCACTTCATTCTTGCCTCCTTCCATTTGCCGAACCACTCCAGTTCAGTACCGGGCCTGACAAAAAACTGCATCTCCATCTGTTCGAACTCGCGCATGCGGAAGATGAACTGGCGTGCAACGATCTCGTTCCTGAAGGCCTTGCCTGTCTGGGCTATGCCGAAGGGAATCTTCATGCGACCGCTCTTCTGCACGTTCAGGAAATTCACGAAGATACCCTGAGCCGTCTCGGGGCGCAGGTAGATCTTCATGGCGCCGTCAGAGGTTGATCCTATCTCCGTGGCGAACATCAGGTTAAACTGCCTGACATCAGTCCAGTTTTTTGTACCGGAGACAGGGCACACTATCTCGTTATCCACTATAATCTGTTTGAGCTCTGCGAGGTCCGGACCCGCCAGGGCAATCACAAATCTTTTATGCAGGAGGTCGTACTTCTCCCTGACCTCAACAACCCGCGGGTTTGTTGACCTGTACAGTTCTTCGTCAAATTTCTCCCCGAAACGGTTTCTGGCTTTTTCAACCTCCTTCTCTATCTTCTCGTTCAGTTTTTCAAGCTGCTCTTCTATAAGCACATCAGCACGGTATCTCTTCTTGCTGTCCTTGTTGTCAATCAGGGGGTCATTGAAGGCGTCAACATGTCCGGATGCTTTCCAGATTGTCGGATGCATAAATATCGCCGAATCGAGTCCTACAATGTTTTCATGCAGCAGAACCATGCTGTCCCACCAGTACTTCCTGATGTTATTCTTCAGTTCAACCCCGTACTGGCCGTAGTCATACACAGCACCCAACCCGTCATAGATTTCGCTTGAGGGGAAGACATAACCGTACTCCTTGCAGTGTGCAACGAGTTTCTTAAAGATATCTTCGTGAGCCATATTTATTATTTAGGTTCTGCGCATTAACCGGGCAAAAGTATATTAAAATCCGCGGTTTTACAATCGCGGGAAATTGTGTGAAATCAATTTGTATCTTTACGTTTCGTTTCTGAAAATGGCTGTATGGAAGTTCGGTGTGATTTTCTCGTAATAGGATCAGGTATAGCTGGTCTTTCATTTGCCCTTAAGGCCGCCGCTCACGGAAAAGTATGCGTAATCACCAAATCCAGTATGGAGGACTGTAGTACGAACTATGCTCAGGGTGGCATCGCTGCGGTAATGTATGAGCCTGATAACTTTGAGAAGCATGTCAGGGACACCATGGTGGCCGGAGCCGGATACTGCAATGAAGAGATTGTCAGGATGGTGGTTAACGAGGCACCCGAACGTATCAGGGAGCTTATAGAGATGGGGGTCGACTTTGACAAAAAAGCCGACGGCAGGCTGGACATGGCAATGGAGGGAGGGCATACAGAGCACAGGATACTTCATCACAAGGACTCCACCGGTGCTGAGATTGAGAAGGTGCTCATTCAAAAGGTACGTGAACATACAAACATCGACATCTACGAAGATTACTTTGCGATAGACCTCCTGACGCAGCACAACCTCGGAGAATATGTCACGAGGGATTGGAAGAACATCGAGTGTTACGGGGCATATGTGGCTGATCTCAGCACAAGCCTGGTAACGACATTTCTGGCGAAGTTGACTGTGCTGGCAACCGGAGGATGTGGAAATATCTATCTCACAACCACCAACCCGGTTGTGGCCACGGGAGACGGGGTGGCCATGGTTCACAGGGCCAACGGCGTCGTGGAAAACATGGAGTTTATCCAGTTCCATCCCACCTCTTTGTATAATCCCAATGTAAAACCTTCGTTTCTGATCACCGAGGCGCTGAGAGGCTTCGGTGCCGAGCTGCAAAACAGCGCCGGAGAAAAATTCATGCCGAAATATCATGTGCGGGGCTCTCTTGCTCCACGCGATGTAGTTGCAAGGGCTATAGACTATGAGATGAAACTACGGGGAGATGATTACGTGTGGCTTGACTGCACACAGCTGAACAGTGATGAGCTGAGGTCACACTTCCCTCACATTCACGAAAAATGTCTTTCTGAGGGAATCGACATCACTAGCGATATGATTCCTGTTGTTCCGGCTGCACATTATTTATGCGGAGGGGTTAAGGTTGACAAGAACGGAAGGAGTTCGATAGACAGGCTTTATGCAATAGGGGAGGTATCATCAACGGGGCTCCATGGAGCCAACAGGCTGGCATCCAACTCACTCATAGAGGCCGCTGTTTATGCTCACCGTGCGGCTGAGGACGCCTACCCGCGCATAAGTGATCTTGACTATGAGGAGAAGATCCCGTCATGGGACTATCATGGCACCACCCATCTCGAGGAGATGGTACTCGTGACACAGAACTACAGGGAGATGCAGATGATAATGAGCAACTACGTAGGTATCGTCAGGTCTGACCTGAGACTTGCCCGGGCAAAAGCAAGGCTGGAGATAATCTACCAGGAGACGGAGGATCTGTATCGCCGGTCAACTTTATCGCGCCAGCTGATTGAGCTTCGCAACCTGATTGCAGCAGGCTACCTCGTGATAAAGATGGCTCAGAACAGGCAGGAGAGCCTGGGCCTTCACTATTCAATTGACTATCCCGCAAGACCAGGGTCAGAATTTTAAGAAAACATAGTCTATGGAAAACAATAAAATCACAGCTGCCACTGCATTGACAGGTGAGAGTCCGTTCATGGCAGCTCCCTTCAGAGGAAAGAATGCATTCTGGCGCTATTTCATCGGAGCTATTGCGCCTTTTCTTGCCTCCAATATTATCGGTGCGATTCCGATCGGCATAGTGATAATCAGTCACACTCTCGACGGGTCGCCGTTACCGCAAAAGGGAGGGATGCCTGATTTTGAACTGATGGGAATAGATCTCAATTTAGGGCTGGCACTTATGTTGTTTCCCTTTATCCTCTCTTTCTTTACGATGGTATGGATTGTCAGACCACTGCACAATCGCAGATTTGGCACCGTAGTAAATGGCGGCAGAAGGGTCCGCTGGGGAAGAATGATGTTCTCAGCACTTGTCTGGATAGGTATATCAGCTCTCTGGTTGTTATATTCGGTTAAGAATGATCCCGGAAATTTCACACTTAACAATACCTCGGGCACCTTATTGATCCTGGCTGGCCTCTCTGTGTTTCTGATACCCTTCCAGGCAGGGTTTGAAGAGGTACTCTTCAGGGGTTATCTTATGCAGGGTTTTGCGGTGCTGGCACGAAACCGATGGGTGCCAATAGTAGTTACTTCACTGCTGTTCGGGCTTATGCATTCACTTAATCCTGAAGTACAGAAATACGGATTTCTTACGATGATACCGCAGTATGTCTTCTTCGGCCTGGTGTTTGCTGTCCTCACAATGCTTGATGACGGAATAGAGATTGCCGTAGGTGCGCATGCTGCCAACAATATCTTCCTGTCAGTATTTCTGACACATAAGGATTCTGCGTTACAGACGGCGGCATTGTATGAGCAGAAAGAGATTTTTCCCTGGCAGGAATTCGCCGGGCTTGTGATGATGTCGGTTGTGTTTGTGGCCATAATGGCCATAATATACCGGTGGAAGGATATCAGCAGGCTTTATGCAAGGATAACCGTGTCAGATACCGTAGACGCCTGACAGGTCGCTGCTTCTGAAGCTGCCCCATCTTTCCCTAATTTCACCCAGGATAGTCCTGATCTCCTCCACGTCAAGTGAGGTGAGGAGTCTCAGCCTTGTCTCCTTAAAGCCGGACAATCCCTTGAAATAATTTGAAAAATGGCGCCGCATCTCAAGTATAGAGGTTTTGCCTTCCTTGTGTTCCAGAGATTTGTCAAGGTGCAGGAGGGCAAGGTCAACCTTCTCCTCAATGGTCGGTTCAGGCACCAGTTCACCCGTATCAAGGTAGTGTCTTATCTCCCTGAAGATCCATGGTCTGCCAAAGGTAGCCCTGCCAATCATGATGCCGTCAACGCCGTATTTTTCAAACATCAATTTTGCTCTCTCCGGCCCGTTGACATCACCGTTACCGATAATGGGTATCCTGATCCGGGGGTTGCTTTTCACCTCGCCAATGAGTGACCAGTCGGATTCACCGCGATACATCTGCGCCCTCGTGCGGCCGTGTATGGTCAGTCCCTGAATTCCGGTGTCCTGCAACCTTTCGGCCACCTCAACGATTATTTTATTATTGTCATCCCATCCCAGTCTGGTCTTTACCGTAACCGGGACTTTGACAGCCCTGACAATGGCCGATGTCATTTCGATCATCAGGGGGATATTCTGAAGCATACCGGCACCGGCGCCGCGGGCGGCAATTTTCCTGACCGGACAGCCGAAATTGAGATCAATCAGGTCCGGCCCGGCCTCTTCGGCCCTGAGGGCGGCGTCAACCATTGAGTCAGTGATATGACCGTACAGTTGTATACCTATCGGACGCTCATAGTCAAAAAGATCAAGTTTCTTCAGACTGCTCTTCCCATCTCTTATCAGTCCGTCGGAGGATATAAACTCTGTATACATAAAATCAGCCCCGAACATCTTGCAGACGTATCGGAATGAGGGGTCAGTTATGTCCTCCATGGGAGCAAGAAAGAGAGGCTGCTCCCTGAGTATGGTATTTCCGAGCTTCAATGGCTGATTATTGATTGTCCTGATCTGCCTCAAAAAGGGTAGGTGACAGATCCTTCCTGGTGGTCTCGTTACGGCGGAAAACATATATCAGGCCGTAATTCTCCGCACTGGCCCTTTTCTCCTCTTCGGGGAGCGAGGCAAAGCTTGCTTCTATCTCATTCCAGAGTGCTGCAATGAGCTCATCTGCCTCGCTGCGCAGATCAGAAGTCTTGTTGACGCACTCGGAGGCCCTGCGGTTAATTGTCTTGTAATGGTTGCGTGTCTCAAGAAACTTTTCATAACGTATCTTGACAACTGCTATTGAGGGGTTCGTGACCGGTGAGTTGCCTTTCCTTATCCTGTATTCCTCACCGTCAATGATCCTCTTTCCCCATGCAACCAACTCATTCTCGGTTGTGAGGGAAGGCAGTGAAGAATCATCCGGTGCGATACCGTAAAATGATCTTGTTTCCGGAGGCATCTCGCCCCTGGCTATGGCCATATTCATGACCTTGAGAAAGTGAGTAATATATAACCTGGCCTTACGTGCGGTATCCTGGTTTGCTTTGATCTTTTCCGACTGGTTGACGAGGGTCTGACGCTGGTGGCTGATTGTATTTTCAAATGCCGGGAGAAAAGCCCTGATCTTAACCAGCGTCTTCATTGAAAAAGCAAGCCTGAAGGGTGGAATATCCTTGCTGATTTCAATGGCTCTCTTCAACGCCCTCAGACGGGCTGAATCAGTGTTGGGCAGGCGGCGATAGGGCATGAGGTTATAATGTTATGGATTCTGGCAGATGCGAATATACACGCTTATCGAGACATGACAATGCCCTTCGCAATTAAAATTTACATTTATCCTGAAAAATATCAACTGCTCTTGTTAAATTAGCGTACTGATACAAAATTTTTCTAAGATGTTTGAAAAAGAAATTTACATAAAGCGCCGCCAAAGGCTGAAGTCTCTGATGAATAATGGGATAGCCCTGTTCATCGGGAATGTCGAATCACCGATGAACTATCCGGACAATACCTATCACTGGAGGCAGGACAGTGATTTCCTCTATTTCTTTGGTATTGATCTGCCCGGTCTGGCCGCAATGATTGACTTCAATTCCGGTGAGGATTGCATCTTCGGAAATGATTTCGATGTTGATGATATTGTCTGGATGGGGCCACAGCCCCTCCTGAAGGAACTGGCTGCCGGTGCGGGAGTAGAGAACAATCTGCCTTTATCGAAGCTTGACGATTATATTGACCAGGCTCTTTCCGCAGGAAGGCCTGTTCATTTCCTGCCCCCATACAGAGCCGAGACCAAGATGACCCTGGGCGTACTGCTTCGTGAGAACCCCTGCCAGATGCGCACAAAAGCGTCGGAGAGTCTTATAAAGGCAGTTGTTTCTCTCAGGTCTATCAAGGAGGATGTGGAGATTAAAGAGATTGAAAAAGCTGCAGATATTGCCTGCGAGATGCAGACCACGGCCATGCAGATGTGCAAGCCGGGGATGAGTGAACAGGAGATATTCGGAACTATTGAGGGGATTGCATGGGCCAGAGGAAGCGGGCCGGCATTTCCCACGATACTAAGCATAAATGGCCAGACTCTGCACAATCACAAGCACAATAATATACTCAGAGAAGGGAGGATGATGGTCACCGACTGCGGTGCCGAATCAAATTTGCATTATGCGGCGGACCTTACACGGACAACGCCGGTCGGAGGTCGTTTCAGCCAGAGGCAGAGGGAGATTTATGAGATCGTATTGAAAGCCAACATGGAGTCGATTAAGAAAGCCGGTCCTGGTATTTCAAACCGTGACCTGCATCTTGGTGCCTGCGAAATCATTGCTTCGGGGCTGAAGGAGCTCGGACTGATGAAGGGCGATCCGGCCGGGGCCGTTGCAGCAGGTGCCCATGCGCTTTTCATGCCACACGGACTGGGTCATATGATGGGTCTCGACGTTCATGACATGGAGAGTCTCGGGGAGAATTTTGTTGGCTACAATGATGAGGTGAAGCGGAGCACCCAGTTCGGGTTAAGATCGCTTCGCTTTGCGCTGCCATACAAGCCGGGTCACGTATTCACTGTTGAACCGGGCATCTATTTCATCCCTGAACTGTTTGCCAAATGGAAGGGTGAAGGACTGCACAGGGACTTCATCAACTTCGATAAGGTGGAGAGCTACCTTGATTTTGGAGGTATCAGGATTGAGGATGATGTGCTCATTACCCCCACCGGCTCAATGATGCTTGGCAAAACGGCGCCCAAGACCGTGGCTGATATAGAAGAAACCTGCCGGGTTGAATGACAGATCCGGATCGGGATGACGTTGCGACAGGTCTGAGACCAGTCGGTATCAGTAATAATACCGGTTAATATGATTTATAATATTCCCGGTTCAACCTGGCGATGTTGAAAAGCTTGATCTGTTTGGGGCACTGCGCCTCGCATGCGCCTGTGTTTGAACAGCTGCCGAAGCTCTGGCGGTCCATCTCGGCTATCATAGCCCTTACCCTCTCCTTAGCCTCGGGCCTGCCCTGGGGCAGGAGGGCATATTGAGATATTTTGGCCGACACAAACAGCATTGCGGAGGCGTTCTTGCATGCGGCCACACAGGCGCCGCAACCGATGCATATTGCTGCATCAAAAGCCAGATCACTCTTTTTCTTGTTCACGAGAACAGTGTTGGCCTCGGGTGCAGCACCAGTGGTCACGGAAATGAATCCTCCGGCGACCTGTATCTTGTCCAGGGCACAGCGGTCAACTATCAGGTCTTTGATTACAGGAAAAGGCTTTGCTCGCCAGGGCTCAACAACAATTGTCTCACCCTCTTTGAAGTATCTCATGGAAAGGAGGCATGTGGTGAGTCCCGGAACAGGACCGTGGGGATAGCCATTTATGTACATACCGCAGCTGCCGCAGATTCCCTCATGGCAATCATGGTCATAAGCGACAGGCTCTTCGCCCTTCTCAATAAGTGTCTGGTTGAGGTATGCCAGCATTTCCATAAAAGACATCTCGGGTGCTATTCCGTCAAGATCATATTTTGCGAATCCGCCTTTGGATCCTGCATTCTTCTGTTTCCATATTTTAAGTGTGAGCTTCATATCTTTCCGGGATATTTTTTACTTGTAACTTCTTTGTTTAAGTTCCACGAACTCAAATTTTAATTCTTCCTTATGCAAGATGGGGGGCTGATCATTATTATACTCCCATGCGGCCACATAGGCAAATTCGTCATCATTTCTCATGGCCTCATGATCAGCTGTCTGGCTCTCTTCCCTGAAGTGGGCTCCGCATGACTCCCTCCTGTTAAGGGCATCGTTAACCATTAGCTCGCCAAGCTCCAGGAAATCGGCGACCCTGCCTGCCTTCTCAAGTTCCTGGTTGAGCTCATCAGCTCGACCGGATACAATAAGATCAGTCCAGAACTCATCTCTCAGCTCCCTTATCAGTCTTAGCGCTTCAGTCAGTCCCGCCTCATTGCGCGTCATCCCGCAATAATCCCACATAATTTTGCCAAGCTTTTTATGAAAGTCGTTAGCCGTCTGTTTTCCTTTTACTGCAAGAAGTCTGTTTATCCGTTCAACAGCTTTTTCTTCAGCATCCTTAAATTCGGAAATATCTGTCTTAATCCTGGGTGTTTTTATCTCGGGGGCCAGGTAGTTGCTGATTGTATAGGGCAGGATGAAATAACCGTCTCCTGCTCCCTGCATCAGTGAGCTTGCACCCAGCCTGTTAGCGCCGTGGTCTGAGAAGTTCGCTTCACCAATGGCAAACAGGCCGGGAATTGTTGTCATAAGGTCGTAATCGACCCATAGGCCTCCCATTGTATAATGGCCGGCAGGATAGATACGCATTGGTTCAACATAAGAATCGATGCCGGTAATATCCTTGTACATATCAAAGAGGTTGCCGTACTTGTCCTCTATTGCTTTTTTCCCCTGCTTATTAATTGCATCACGAAAATCAAGATTGACAGCCAATCCTGTCGGTCCAACGCCAAACCCGGCATCACATCTCTCCTTGGCAGCCCTTGAGGCGACGTCACGCGGCACAAGATTGCCAAAGGCAGGATACCTGCGTTCAAGATAATAGTCGCGTTCTTCATCGGGGATTTCATTGGCAGGCCGTTTATCTCCCTTTTCTTTTGGCACCCAGACCCTCCCGTCGTTACGCAGTGACTCTGACATAAGTGTCAGCTTGCTCTGGAATTCGTTCATCTGAGGAACACTTGAAGGGTGTATCTGAACGAAGCTCGGGTTGGCAAATGCTGCTCCTTTTTTGTAGGCCTTCCAGGCGGCAGATGCATTTGAATTGACAGCCAGGGTTGAGAGGTAGTAGATAGTGCCGTAACCTCCTGTGGCGAGTACCACAGCATGGGCTGAGTGTCTTTCAATTTCTCCGGTAATCAGGTTCCTGACAATAATACCTCTGGCTTTGCCGTCCACAACCACAAGGTCAAGCATCTCGCGACGCGGAAACATGGTCACTGATCCCTCCTTTATCTGCCTGCTCAGTGATGAATAGGCTCCGAGAAGGACTTGTTGACCGGTCTGACCTCTTGAGTAGAAGGTGCGGGAGACCTGAACCCCTCCGAATGACCGTGTTGTCAGTGTTCCTCCATATTCTCTTGCAAAAGGCACGCCTATAGCCGTGAAATGGTCAATGACCTGGTTACTTACCTCGGCGATGCGATATACATTGGCTTCACGTGCCCTGAAATCGCCACCTTTGATGACGTCGTAAAAGAGGTGGTATACACTGTCACCGTCATTTTTATAGTTTTTTGCTGCATTGATACCACCCTGGGCAGCCACTGAGTGCGCCCTGCGTGGCGTGTCCTGGTAACAGAATACCTTGACATTATATCCCATCTCACCCAGGGTGGAGGCGGCAGGTGCACCGGAGATACCTGTTCCCACCACGATGATATCAATTTTTTTCTTGTTGGCCGGACTGACCAGTTTTGCATTGGCTTTGTACTGAGTCCACTTTTTTTCAAGAGGACCGTCAGGAATCTTTGAGTTGAGAGTTATCATGTTGTCTTGTTTCTTCAGGTTACTTGAAAAGCCAGATGACAAGCGGGATGAATGCAAATCCGATTGGAAGCGCTATCGAATAGATAAGGGAGATGGCCTTTATGACCGGGGTCCAGAACTCATTGGCGAGGCCGAGGGTCTGAAAAGCCGACTGCAGTGCATGGTAGAGGTGAAAACCAAGAATCAGAAAGCAAACCCAGTAGAGGATTACGTATGCCGGGATCACAAAGAGCTGGTAAGCGACTGCATAAAAGTTCTCCGGATCACCATCAATTATCCCCAGCTTGATGAAATAGAAATTGAAGAAATGGATAACCAGGAAGATCAGCACAGTTCCCCCGGTCCATATCATGAACCTTGAGAAAGCGGAGGTTTCGGATTTGTTTCTTACAGTATACCTGACGGGTCTCGATAGCCAGTTCTGTATCTGCAGAAATATCCCGTAGGTAATGTGGACCAGTATGGCCAGTATGAGTAAAATCTCCATGACCTTCACCGGAGGAAAGGTTGCCATGAAGTGGGCGGCTTTGTTAAAGGGCTCCGGGTCACTCCTGAGAAGCATCAGGTTGATTCCCAGGTGAACCGGGAGGAAGAGCAGCAGGAACAAACCGGCCAGCGCCATCACAAATTTCTTTGAGACGGCCGAGAAAAGGATTTTGTTCATCGGCGTTGTACTATTAGGTTCAGGGTTTTTGAAAGATCAATGGAAAATCTTTTCTTCCTTGTAAATTTATAAAGTTTTTATCCTTAAACAAATGACCAGTGAACATGTATATAGAATTTGATGGTTTGAGGGTTTCATGGAGGGTGATGGGAAAAGGGCGTTCACTGGTTCTCCTGCACGGTTACCCTGAGGCTGGCGAGGTGTGGCAGCCTATGAAAGGAGGGTCTCCCGGAAACTGGCTGCCAGATTATGGCAGGATGGTTTCCCGGAAGCCTGGCAGTCAAAGTATGATCAGATGCTTTCTATATATTCCAGGGCATCAAGCAGGGTTTTGTCAATCTCCTGCCAGATAGGATAGAATCCTATGTTATCCAGCATATTACGGGCAATGTATGCCC
The DNA here is from genome assembly GCA_964455705.1 of uncultured Rikenella sp. Taxonomy (GTDB): domain Bacteria; phylum Bacteroidota; class Bacteroidia; order Bacteroidales; family VadinHA17; genus SR-FBR-E99. The sequence continues at coordinate 11,698 of CAYVYM010000005.1, read as the reverse complement.
TCAGCTGAACAAGTATGATTTTTTCCGAAACTGCAAGCTGCTGCCGGTTGGCTGGAACACCGTTCTGGTCGGCATACCTGACGAATTTTGAGGTCAGGTTTTGGCTTGAAAGCCATTTATCAAGAGAGGGAAGGTCATTATACTTGCTCATGATCTCCCGGTTGTCTTCCGTATACTTGAGTGCGTAGCGGTAGAGCAGCCCGGAATTTCTGATTGCCAGGAAGTAATCGGATATCCCTGTTGTGTCGATGGGGACAAAGATGTCAGGCATTATTCCCCCTCCGCCGTAGACTGTTTTTCCTCCCGGAGTTGTAAACCTGAGAGAGTCATCCATCCATATTGAATCTGCCTCTTCGAATTCGCCGTGCATCAGCCTGTTTCCGAGATCCTCATAGTATTTGTCCACTCCCTGATCATATGGTTTCTGGATTGACCTGCCTGTGGGAGTATAGTATCTTGCAATGGTAAGACGCATTCCGGAGCCGTCACGGAACATTACAGGTTCCTGGACAAGGCCTTTGCCGAATGAACGGCGTCCGATAATCGTTCCCCGGTCATTGTCCTGAACGGCACCTGCCAGGATCTCGCTGGCAGAGGCACTCCACTCATCTATAAGCACAACCAGCTCACCCTTCTCAAAATCGCCCCGGGAGGTAGTTTTTGTATCCTGCCTCGGGTGTGATTTACCCATTGTAAAGACTATGAGTTTTCCGTCAGGGAGAAACTCATCGGCAATCATGGTGGCGGCATCCATCACTCCACCGGAGTTGCCCCTGAGATCCAGGATCAGTTTCTTCATCCCCTGGTCTTTCAGCCCGCTCAGACCCTGTTTGAACTCATCATGGGTGGTAAGAGCGAAGTTGGAAATCTTGATGTAACCCACCTCATCTGACATCATGTAGGAGACATCAACGCTGTATATGGGTATCTTGTCACGTACTATTGTGAAAGGAAGTAACGTATCTGTTCCCTTCCGTTCGATCTTCAGACCGACTTTTGTGCCCCGGGGACCCTTGAGCATCTTGACAACTTCCTCGTCGGGTTTTCCCTTACCGGCGATGAGGGAGTCATTGACAAAGATAATTTTGTCTCCCGGAATTATGCCGGCTTTTTCCGAGGGTCCCCCGGAGATGGTGCTTATTATAAGGACGGTGTCGGTCAGCATGTTGAATGATACTCCTATACCATCAAAGTTACCCTGCAGCGGCTCATTGGCCCTGGCCAGGTCAGTGGCCGGGATATATACAGAATGAGGATCGAGCTTACGAAGCATCGCCGGAATGGCTTCTTCAATAAGCGCATTACGGTTCACAGTGTCAACATAATCGGACTCGATTATGTCCAGTACCCGTCCCAGCTTGTCATTTGAAGCCGGGAAGTTTGTATATAGTCCGTTCTGCGGATGAGGCATGTAAAAACCTATCAGGATGCCCAGGGCAACTGAACATCCGATTATCAGCGGAAGGTAAGCTTTGTTATATTTCATTTTTCTTTTCTCCGAGGTCGATATAGATAAGTTCAATGCCAGCCCGTTTCAGAAGCTCAATGCCGTCAAGATTACGGTACTGGTTGCTGTAGACGACACGCCGCATACCCGACTGAATTATCAGCTTTGCACACTCCATACATGGAGAGTCAGTGATATACAGGGTGGCATTCTCGCTTGAGTTGTTTGACCTTGCTACCTTGGTGATGGCATTGGCTTCAGCATGTAAAACGTATGGTTTGGTCACATTATTCTCATCCTCGCAAACATTTTCGAATCCTGCCGGGGTTCCGTTATACCCGTCCGAGATGATCATCTTGTCCTTGACGATGAGTGCTCCCACTTTTCTTCTTTTGCAATATGAATTTTCGGACCAAATGGCAGCCATACGCAGGTAGCGCCTGTCAAACTGATCCTGCTTCTCCCCGTAGGGATGAATGGCATCTTTCTTTATCATCCTTTTTTTATTCGACCGCAAACTTAATCGTTTTTACTCTAAGTTAGACGTATATCTCGCCTTTAAGATAGAGGATAGCCCTGCCTGCAATCAGGGTACGGTCGCTGAGGAGTGTGCAACCAAGCAAACCGCCTCTTGGGGAGAGCTGCCGGGCAGTCAGCGTCTTTTTCCCGAGTCGGGCTGACCAGAAGGGGGTAAGGGTTGTATGTGCTGATCCGGTGACGGGGTCTTCATCAATGCCGGCCTGCGGTGCGAAGAACCGTGACACAAAATCAACATCTGATCCCGGAGCTGTGACTATCACACCACGGCCGTCAGCCAGGGCAAGCTTTCTGAAGTCAGGGTTCAAGGAAAGTATGTCAGATTCGCTTCCATAGAGCAGCAGATAGTCAGTTCTGCCCATATGACATTCCAGGGGGGCATTCCCGATGCTCTCTCTTATTAGGTCAGGAACAATGCATCCGTGCAGCTCATCAGCCGGGAAATCGAGTTCGAGCAGGTCACCTTTTTTCCTGACAATAAGGTTGCCCATCACCCGTGACCGGAAAACAACCTTATCACTTTGCGGCTCAAGAATATAAAGAACAACGTATGCCGATGCAAGGGTGGCGTGCCCGCAGAGATCGACCTCGGTGACCGGAGTGAACCACCTGATCAACCATTCATCACTTCCCCGGGTGATGAATGCTGTCTCGGCCAGGTTGTTCTCCATGGCAATATTTTGCATTGCCTCTTCACTGACCGGGTCAGCGAGAACGCATACGGCGGCCGGGTTCCCGGAAAACGGTCTGTGAGTGAATGCATCAACCTGATAGATTGGTATGATTTTCATTTTGGAAATAATTCGCTGTAGGGTACAAAGTTATGAATGTTTACCGGTAATCTGGCCGAAGAAAACGTGTAAGTGTTCTATCTTAGTGCAATGATTGAGATTTCTGAAACAGGGAAAGGTACCTCGGTAATCAGACTGACGCCGGCAAGGTGCAACATTTATGCAGTGACCCTCAACAGCCGGACGATACTCATAGATACAGGCATCTCGTTTGACAGGGCAAGGATAGAGCATGCACTGGCAAAAAAAGGACTGATGCCGGAGGCTGTTGTGCTGACCCACACGCATTTTGATCATGCCGGCAATGCTGCATGGCTTGCCCGAGAGTACGGTGCGGAGGTTGTAGTTCAGGAGGCTGAAGCCCGGTCACTGGCTGCGGGTGATACCCCCATTCCCGAAGGGACATATGCCGTCACCAGGGGACTGATAAGCCTGGGGAAAAAGGTCACTCCCATGTTCAGGTATGAACCCTGCGTAGCGGACCATGTTTTCACAGACCTGTTTGACCTGAACCGGTTCGGCATCAACGGGTACATAATTCACACCCCCGGCCATTCACCGGGAGGTGTTACCCTGGTTATTGACGATGTTGTTGCAGTTGCAGGTGATTCGATCATTGGCACCACTCCGGGCAAGCCCTTCCCTCCCTTTGCTGATGATGTTGACCTGCTTCTTGGGAGCTGGAGGAAGATCATTGACACCGGTTGTGAAACCTTCCTCCCGGGTCACGGTAAACCGGTCAGCCGCGGTGAGCTTATTGCTGAGTATGAGAGTAGGATTAATAAATGATATTTATAAATCTCACTATTTATAACAGATATTTGGCATTTTTACATAAACAAAACTATCCCGTCATGAAGAAGCGCATCCTCCTTTCACTGTTGGTTTTCCTAATCCTCCTGGTTGCACTGGCCATGTTGTACATCAGTTATCTCTCACCGGGTGTCACCGGGTACGCTGCCAAGTACGTGGCCTCAGGTGTTTTTGTCGCCGGACGTACCCAGGAGAGCATTGAAAATGAAGACATTGATTTTTTCCCTGTACGATTCAGTAAAAACATTGTTGATCATGATAAGATGGTTGTGACCAGTAAGTTTCTGGGTATATGGAAATCAAAAGCGGTTTATAATGAGGGGCTGGGTTGCACCCTGGTGAGAGATTTCCCGATTGAGGATGTTTTTGACCTGGATTATCCGGAGGTACCCTTGCCGGCAGGTGATCCAGATACGATCCCATGGCCAGCAGGCGATCTGCTTAGTGATACTGTACCGGCAGGCATTAAAATGCATGTTCTGAATGCCATGCTTGATAATGTGTTTGAAGACACTGCTGCATATAAAGGCACATTTGCCGTTACCGTTGTTTACAAGGATCAGATAGTTGCAGAGCGCTTCCGGGACGATATGGGGCCAGACAACCGCTTTCTCAGCTGGTCAATGGCCAAGAGCTTCACCAATGCAATGGTTGGAACCATGGTCAAAGAGCGACTCATTGACATCAATGAGCCAGTGAATATCGAAGAATGGGCTAGTGATGAAAGGAAAAACATCACTCTTGACAATCTTATGAAAATGACCAGCGGTCTTGAGTTCAGTGAAGCATATTATAAGCTGCGACTGACCAACACCACAACTATGTTGCTGAAGAATGGCGATATGGGGGACTATGCCATTTCGAAGAAGCTCCTTTACAGGCCGGATTCGGTCTGGTCATACTCTTCCGGATCGAGCAATATCATTCTGGATTACTTGCGGTCTGCCTTCGGCAGCCATGATGAGTATCTTGCCTGGCCGCGCAAGGCGATATTCAACAAGACCGGAATGCGGAGTGTGATATGGGAGGTGGATGCCTCTGGTACCTTTGTCGGATCGTCATATCTGTACGCCACCATGCGTGATTATGCCCGTTTTGGTCTTCTCTACCTTCATAACGGCAATTGGCTCGGAGAACAGATCCTACCGGAGGATTGGGTGACATATACCACCACACCGGCTCCGGGATCAGCAGGAGAGTACGGAGCTCTGTTCTGGCTTAACAGGAAAGGCGAATTCCCCGGTCTGCCTGAGGATCTGTTCTATTGTGACGGTTATGAGGGTCAGCGCATTTTCATCCTGCCCTCACATCAGATGGTTATCGTGCGCACCGGATGTTCACCAAGGGGTACAATTGACTGGCAAAGGTTCCTTACAGGTATCCTGGAAGCTGTAGAGTAGCTTAATTGTCAGTGGCCAGACCGTTGAAAAAGCCATTCTCATGATGACCGGCAGGGACGATACCGGGTTCTTCAGGGAGGTTTACTACCAGGCACCACAGCCCAAATAACTTACACAGCAGGATTACATGCTGATAACGATGAGGTTGCAGGATTTAAATAAACGATTCCGGACCTGGTTTGTTTATTAATTAGACGCATGTGATCAGTCAGGGTTGCTCATGCAAGGTAAGGACCTGTATATAAAGAACATAATGTATGCATTCAAATTGATCAAATGGTTACAGTAATAATCCCCGCATTAAATGAATCCGAAACCATAAGCCATGTCATAGAGCTTGTTAATGGTTCAGCGATGGTCTCTGAGGTAATAGTCATGGATGACAAATCAAATGACAACACCGTGACGGTTGCCAGGGAGGCAGGCGCATCTGTATATACAAGCACGATGCTTGGCAAGGGAGCTTCGCTGAGGGAGGGTATACTATTCGCCAAAAATGAGTGGATACTCTTTCTTGACGCCGACATAACCACTTATCCTGAAGATATCGTTGAGCTGATGACAGGACCGCTGGTTGATGATACGGCGGATTTTGTCAAATCGGTATTCACACGCCAGGCGGGAAGGGTGACCGAGCTGGTGGCAAAACCTCTGTTAAAGATCCTGTTTCCGGAGCTGAAACGTTTTTCACAACCTCTCAGCGGCATGGCAGCCGGGAAGAAGTCTTTCATGCAGAAGCTGGAACTCGAAAATGACTATGGCGTCGACATCGGGATGCTCATAGACATGCACCTGATGGGTGCACGCATAACCGAGGTGAACATAGGCTACATCGAAAACAGGATGCAGTCGTGGGAACAACTCTCAAAAATGTCGCTCGAGGTCTCCCGGGCTATAATCAGTCGTGGCGAGCCCCTGTCTACAACCGGAAATGAGACCCTGAAGAAGGTGAAAGTGCTCAGGACGCAGATGGAATACGCTCTCAGGGAAAACCGGAAGGGCCTGACACGAATGGTGATCTTCGACATGGATAACACACTTCTAAAAGGAAGTTTTATCACCACTGCATCAGGGATCCTTGGCTTTGAGGAGGAGCTGATAAACGTTGTCACCCACAATGATTCTGCCATAATCCGAACCAAGCTCATCGCTACTCTCATGAAAGGTCATACGGTCAAGGATGTGCTTGATGTCGCTGACACCATACCGATTGTTGAAGATGCTCTTGAGGTGATAACGGAACTGAAAAAGAGAGGATATGTCTGCGGGATTATCAGTGACAGTTATGATGTGGTGACTAACCATATAAAGAATAGGCTGGGAATGGATTTTTCCGTGGCAAATGAGCTGGAGTTCTCCAGGAGCGTTGCCACCGGCGAAGTGAAGATTCCTTCATACTTCCTGAGAACGAAACAGAGCAGGTGCAGTCATGAATACTGCAAGTCCAATGTAATAAGACAACTTTCTGCCAACTATGAAATTGACATCAAGGATATTACTGCCATTGGCGACAGCGACAATGACATCTGCATGGTGCGTGAGTGTGGGACAGGCATCTCCTTTTACTCACAGAACAAATACCTGAACCTTGTTGCCGATCACCTGATAACCGTCAGATCTTTCTCGCCACTTCTTGAAATACTTGAGCAACAATATCTTTAACATCCCTGCTGCAGAATATCAGAATTATCTCTCCGATGTCAGATATAATCGACAAATGTCAGAGCTTCAGCTTTATGTTAATTTTCGCTAGTAGAGCTGTAAGTCCGACCATTAAAAGTGCCCAGGCGATGGAGCCTATGATGACTACAAGAGGTTCAGAAGATTGCTTGTATATCAGCACCGGAACGGCCGACATCCAGATTGCGTGGTAGAGGATATCCGGAGCAAGGTAAGTGGTCAGAGAATGTTTTCCTGCGGGCCTGACAAATGCTGCCCACTTTGTCATTCCCCTAACATCTGCAAGCCAGTAGATCAGCGCAAAGACCAGGAAGCTGATTCCGCTGCAGATCATTCCCCAACTGGGAGTTGCCATTATCTTTGAGAGAATGAACCAATTTCTCAGTATGAATCCGATGGCAAGCGAAAATATTCCCAGCGCGACAAACACCGCAATGATTCGTTCATTGCCAGATTCCCTCAACCTTCTTACCACGACGCCTGCAAGCATGCCTGTCAGCACTATCAGGGGAACATTTCCCTGGATAATTATACCCAGCGCCGGCCTTAGCGGATCAAGGAACCCGAGAACTCCTGAAGCGTCAAGGATATTCACGGTCAGGAAGAAAATAACCGCAATGGTGGTCCCGGTTATTGAATCACGGGTTCCGAGGTATATCAGGGATGAGACGAGGTAACCCCAGCCGATCAGTCCGAGTATTCCCCACCATCCGGTTATCAGCCATCCGGGATCATCTGCGGGGCCTGATCTGAATATTATTACAAGGAAGATAAGGGCAGCCACACCTGCCGCTCTCAGGATCATGAACAGCACTTTTCTCCTGCCCGTCGGATAGTCATTCCAAACCAGGAATACAGAGATATACATCAGCAGTGCCCACAAATCCTTCCCCATTCCTGTGGTTTCCGGGTTAACCCTTCCCGTGTTGAGCATCAATATGCCGATGATGAGCAGGCTAATGGTCCGGATTATTATATGGAGAAATATTTTCGGGATCGGTTCTCCCTTGTTTATTCTTCCTGCCAGGGCGAAAGGTATTGCCATCCCCACAATAAAAAGAAATCCCGGGAATACCCAGTCGGCGAGTCCCATCCCGTCATAATCGGCAGCCATATGGCCCAGCCATCCGGGTGCCACCTTCATGTTGAGGTCATTGACAAACAGCATCAGTACCAGGGTCAGTCCCCGCATGATGTCAACAGAGGCAATTCGGGATCTTTTTTCCATAATGACAACAATTTATGATTTATTTTGCCAACCTAAATCACTGTTGTGAGATTCGGATAGGGCGCAGGTTTCATAATTTAGTCCTTACACCCGATATGGACCCTTTGTAAAAATGGCGATTTTTATACAGAAGCATATTCCCTGGTTGCCCATACCCCATTCCTGTATCGATACCAATTACCTTATTGCCAAAGAGGATCATGATGTTTTTTTGTGGGGTGTGTCCGACAACAATATGCTCCTTGCCATAGAAATCCAGGATTGAATCCAGACTGGTTATGCTTAAGGTTGAATCTGCAAAATATCCCCTGTACCACACGGGACCGTAGTTTCCATTCAGGAGGTTCAATTCTTCATCTTCAGGGGAAGGATCTATATCCTTCCCGACAATTCTTTCAGAAAATATCTGGTTAACCTGTTTGATCTTCATGGCATTTTGAACAAGCTCCGGTGAGACTCCTGCGTGAACAAACAGGATATTATTAATTGTGATCATTACCGGCTTCGAGCGGAGCCACTTACCCAGTACTGAATTCCGGGAATACAGCTCTGAATAGTTTGCGCCGGCAATGGCTTCGACTTTCCTGTATTTTTCATGTATGTACCTCCGGTCACCACCAAGAACCATCAATTCATGGTTTCCAAGTATGAAATGGACCATTCCACCGTTCTTTACAGCCTGTTTTTCAAGCTTAAAGAGATGCCAGAGGATTTCGGTTACCTTATCTCCCCTGTCAAAAGCGTCACCGAGGAAAACCAGGTTACCCTTACCGAAATTCCAATTCAGGTCTTTATCTATAATTCCGTTTGACAGAAGTTGTTTCAGGTAATTATCGTAATGTCCATGCACATCACTTATTACAGCAATGCTGTCAACGCGTTTATACTTTTGGTGGTAATTGGGTTTTATACGGTATACCTTAGTAAGGTCCTGGTAGTCATATGACAGATGCGCCGGAAGCATTATCTCATTAATGTTGCCTGGTAACAAATATCCTTTCCGGAGCATACTGCTTTCAATCCATATAACCCTGAGAGTATCATTCGAGAGGAAAAAATATGGACCATCATTGATAATGCTGTCCCTTTCTCCTGAAGGGCAGGCGGCAGATGCACTCAAAGTGAGGAAGAGGCAGATTGTCATTACGATGAGTAGTGTTTTCATATCTGGTTGTATTAAATTTATATCCAAAGCCGAAAAGCGGTACTGTTTGCAGGGCTGTACATTCTGAAACCTGATTATCGGATATCTTTACAATTTTCAAGGAAGTAGTCGATCGTTCTGTCTAAACTTCTTGGTTTTTCCAATTGATTGAAGAACTGATCGAGGAATCCGATAATATCCCTTTTCTCAGCTTTACTAAGGTATGGGAAGTTAGCAACTACGGAATAGAATTCCTCCTTCTTTTCAAGAAACGCCATCAGTTCGCCCCGATAAACCTCTCTTGTGCGGCAGATGCCTAGAAACAGGCGATCCCTGTTAACTTCTATTCCTAAACCGGGTGGAGGGATGGCATAATTGGCATTTACCACTCCGGTCAGGTCAAAATCGAATGGAACTGGTATTCCATTGCCTGCAAGATCAGAACCTGACGATGTGAAGACTGAGATATTATGCAGACCAGGGACGGACCAATCCCAGTTGGACACCATATAATTGAAGATCGCGAGCCGGTCTATAACTGCCGGATACATGCTTCTCTGTGTCAGGCTTTTGATTTTACTCTCATGCAGATTTAGTCTTTTTTCAAGAAGCCTTTCCGGTTCGAGGAGTATTCCATATTGGGTAATAGTTTTCCTTTTAATTTCCGAGTCAATAAATCTCAGGCTGATTAACCTGGCCCTGAAGCTCGTGTCGGTGACGACATTGTAAAGTCTGTATACGAGGTATTCCCTGATAACATAACCTCCAAATACTGATCCCTGCTGGCATTGATTGACCAGCTTCAAGTTTTTAATCCTGCCGGAATCAGATACTTCATACAGAGGTTTTTTAAAAGTGATTCGTGTTGGTGGGTATCGGCATCTTTCAAAACGTGAGTGACCTCGATATTTTAGAGTAACCTTACTTTCAATTGAGTCAGTCTGACTGAAGTGCATGGTCATGACACCGTCAATTGACTGGTCTCTTTCTGCCTTCTTCACGAATTTGGAAACATCAAAGCGCAGCGAGACTTCGAGGAGATCTTCTTCTTCAAATAATGATAAATATCTACCGGGAGGTCTCTGGCCCTGCAAATCCCGGCCAGTTGTATCAATATGACCCTTCAGCTCCTGACCGGCAGAATCAACCGGGCTACCCAATCCTTTGCCAGTAGAATCAATCTGACCATGGGACGGTAAGACTGAAAGGACAAAGAAAAGAAGTACGCAAAAATACAGGTGATGATCTGCACCGCACATTTTATAGCCGGCTCTTTCGTTCATTTTCGCTTATATTTGAGTAACAATATTGCAGGAGGATTAGTTCTGCCTAAATTTGATATCAGCAATTCTCCGTTGTCTGGGATGAAATGTCTTCAGGCATTGTTAACAGATCCGGGTTGATTTTGGGGACAATCAATGGCCTGTGATTGCGATGGCCGAAACAGAGTCCATCTAATTCGCAGGAAGCATTGTCAACCAATAATTGATCTCTGATTGGAGAGGGAATCGAATGCTGACGATTGCAGTCAGCAACCTGGCCCCCGACAAAGATTGTCAGGGAGTCAGGGCCGGCTTGACTTTATTCCCTGAGCAGGTCCTTAACCTAGTTACTTCTACTTTAATTGTAATGAACATTCTACAACACATGCATAGTAACCTCTGGTAGCACTTAACTACTCACTTCTCTCAGGCTACAGGTTATAAAATGTAAGATTTTTTTCCTGAGAATTATTCTTTAAATATCGATTCAAATACCTGATTGTGCCTGTAATGATTTTGAAAAAAGTGAGAATCCTTCACTATTTTCATCGTATTCAATATCCTCAAGATATATTTTTTCATCTATCCGGATATCCCGTTTCAATATAACATTCTCAGCAAGGCAAATTGGCAAACCGGCTTTTAGCTTATTGTCGGTGCAGTTTTCAATTAACCCATAACTACCATAACCACCCAGGCCGTCCAGGGTTTCACCTCTTTTAAGATCCTTCTTTGCATAAGCATAAACATTTGTCTTAAAACCGAAGTCGGGTTTCAGGACTGCTCTTTTGTTAAGGGCTACTTCGGCAACTGTTGCGGCAAATTCGAAATGGCATAAGTGATATGGGCGATAAAACAGATAAAAAGGACCGGGGCCCATATCCGGTGGTAACCAGTTCAGAGTGCTTTTTTGATATGGATGATCAGTATATCCTATTACGAAGACACCGCCTTTTGGTTTAGCATCAAGCACATAATCAACTATTGGATTTTTTCCATTCCAGATTTTTTGAAAATTAAAGTGGTCAAATATTTCATGAATATTGGACATTTTCGGCCCATACATCCCCGGAGTAGCTGCATAACCTCCAATTCCATTTGCCATTACAGCCATTTCAACACATAATTTTGAGCCATCAGAATAAGATGAGCACATTTTCGGATCCAGATCACGTTTTGCAGCCTCTTCATTTATGGAGTATGGGGTTACATGCCGATCTAAAAATCCTTTCATATTTCCTGCCATCACAGTTTTGAATCCCATGAATTCAACTTCATCTATAATACGTTTAATTACAGCAGGCTGATCACCATCACAAACTGTGTAAACCAGGTTATTGCTCCGGGCTTTTGACAATAAATAGCTCCCGTACATCAAATCTGCCTCATAATTCAT
>CAYVYM010000004.1:0-123641 GCA_964455705.1 uncultured Rikenella sp. | reverse complement strand
ACTGACACTCTGTCATACTTCCTGCCCACGGCACGCACTTTGAAGATCAGGGGCAGAATAATCACGTAAATTATATCATATGGAAAAGGGTAAAATTGGAGTTACTACAGAAAACATCTTTCCAATAATTAAAAAATTCCTCTATTCAGATCATGAGATCTTCCTCAGAGAGCTTGTTTCCAACGCAACTGACGCCACTCAGAAACTTAAAACGCTTGCTTCCACGGGCGAATTCAAGGGCGATCTAGGCGAAATGAGGGTCAACATCAGCTTCGACCAAAAAAAGAAGACAATCACCGTCTCTGATAACGGCATCGGCATGAGCGCCGAAGAGATAGACAAGTACCTGAACCAGATCGCCTTTTCAAGTGCTAACGAGTTCCTTGACAAGTACAAGGACCAGGCAAGCGCCATCATCGGACAGTTCGGTCTGGGATTCTACTCGTCATTCATGGTCTCAGACAAAGTGGTGGTAATATCAAAGTCGTACCGTGAAGATGAGCCCGCGGTGAAATGGAGCTGCGACGGCAGTCCTGAGTATACGCTGGAAGAGACAGACAAGGCAGAAAGAGGCACCGATGTGATATTGCACCTCGACAAGGATTCAAAGGAGTTCCTCGATGAACAAAGGCTGGAACAACTCCTGAAGAAATATTGCAGCTTCCTTCCGGTGCCGGTGCACTTCGGCAATGAGAAGGAGTGGAAAGACGGCAAGATGGTCGATACGGGAAAACCCAAAGTGATCAACAACACACGCCCGGCATGGACTATCAAACCCTCGGAGCTGAAGGATGAGGACTATACCAAATTCTATCATGAGCTCTACCCCATGGGTGAGGATCCGCTATTCAACATCCACCTCAACGTTGATTATCCCTTCAAACTCACGGGAATACTCTATTTCCCGAAAATCAGAAACAACTTCGAGATACAGAAGAACAAGATCCAGCTCTACTGCAACCAGGTGTTCGTGACCGACTCCGTTGAGGGAATCGTGCCGGACTTTCTGACACTCCTTCACGGCGTCATCGACTCGCCTGATATCCCTCTGAATGTATCGAGGAGCTACCTGCAGAGCGACTCCAACGTGAAGAAGATCTCAAGCCATATAACCAAAAAGGTGGCAGACCGCCTGGCAGACATATTCAAAAAAGACAGGGAGAACTTCGAAAAGAAGTGGGATGATCTCAAACTCTTTATTGAGTATGGCATGATCACCGAAGAGAAGTTCTATGAGAAGGCAACAAGGTTTGCCCTGTACAAGAACAGTGCCGGCAAGTACTTCACCATTGAGGAGTATGATAACTTTATAAAGGAGAACCAGACCGACAGGGATAAGTCGCTGGTGCATCTCTATACCACTGAACCGGTTGCCCAGCACACCTATGTTACCAAGGCAGTGGAGAAGGGATATGATGTGCTTGTCCTCGACGGGCAGCTTGACACCCACCTGATCAATGCCCTGGAATCAAAGAATCAGGGTACAAGATTCGTCAGAGTTGACAGTGACGTTGTGGAGAACCTCATAAAGAAGGATGAGAGCCATGAAGCGAAGCTGTCAAGGTCACAGTCTGATGACCTTACGCAGGTGTTCCGCAGCCAGGTGGCCGACACCGACAAAGCACGATTCCAGGTGAGAGCCGAGACCCTTGATGAGAATGACCTGCCGCTGGTTATCACCCAGAGCGAGTTCATGCGCAGGATGAAGGACATGGCGCAGTTCGGCGGAGGGTACTCATTCTACGGCGAGATGCCTGACAGTTTTGACCTGGTGCTGAACACCAACCATCCGCTGGTGGTCACTCTGGCCGGAGAACTCGACAAGGAACACGCCGACGAGCTGAAGAAAAACGGAGCGGGCATAGAGAAGACAAAGGTTGAGATTGACTTCATGGAGAAGGAGCACGGTAAGAAGAAGCCAGAGGAGATCCCTTCAGTAGAGAAGGATGACCTTGAGAGACTCAGGGGTGAGTTGAAACAGCTTGAAGAAAAGAGGAAGAATCTGCTTTCAGGTTTCGGGAGTGAACACAAATCAGTCAAACAACTGATTGACCTCGCCATGCTGGCCAACAATATGCTTAAGGGAGAGGCGTTGAGCGCATTTGTGAAAAGAAGCATCAGCCTCCTTTAGAAGAGTCACTGGTAATACTGACAGATAAAGGGACGCCTGTTGAGGGCGTCTTTTTTTATCCCATTATCCGGGCAAGCTCCGATTTGATATATGTTATGGCAGCCCGGCTGGGCTCAGTATCCATCTCCATCACCTCCTCGATGAGAAGTCGTGAAAGCTCCTCTCCAGTTGCTCCCGGAGGCAGCTGCGTGGCAACACCATTGATCATTCTTACCACTGTGCCGCGCGCATTCCTGACCATCTCCCAGGCTTCATTACTCATGTAGATCTGCTGTGAAAGGTTATGCTCATATTCGCTCCTTACATTGCTGACCAGGGCCGAATGAAGCTGCTGGGCGGTCATCTCCGGCTGTGCTGTCCGCATGATGAGAGACTCGGGGGAGATGCGTTCCAGGAAAAGAACCACCCTCTCATACGCCTGCAGCTTCACCGGAGTAATGGTCTTAACGGTCTGAAGCAGGAGATCCTGCCGCCTGCGGTCGTGGTCATCACGAAGCATGTTGCGTATCACCAGCCATGCGGTGATCATCACCAGCAACGCCGGTAGCAATATTTTAAGTATCTCAAGGAAGGTTTCCATGTGAACGACGATTGGATTGTTACAGCATGCAAATTAATCATTTTTATTCAAGCCCGATTATCCGTGCCGGGTCTGAAATAAACCCTTTTCTTTTTCACTTTTAACAATTACATTTGGCCCTGTCACAACCGGATAACAAAAAAACAGACCAATATGGAGCATGTCAGCAGGAGGGTGCAGTCACTCTCGGTATCCCAGACTCTTGCCATGGCACAGAAGAGCCGCGAACTGAAGGAACAGGGAATTGATGTGATAAGCCTCAGCCTCGGGGAACCTGACTTCAATACTCCTGATGACATTAAGGAGGCGGCAAAGAAGGCCATCGATGACAACTACTCGTTCTATCCTCCTGTGCCCGGATACGCCGACCTGCGGCAGGCGATATCCCGGAAATTCAAAGAGGAAAACGGACTCGATTACTCACCTGAACAGATCATAGTTTCGGCAGGAGGGAAGCATACCCTCATCAACATAATGCTATCAGTGGTTGACCCCGGCGAGGAGGTGATACTACTCGCTCCCTACTGGGTCAGTTACCTTGATCACATCACCTTTGCCGAGGGCATTCCGGTGATAATACAGACTACCATTGACAGCGACTTCAAGGTCACCCCCGGACAGCTTGAGGCGGCTCTGACCCCTAAGACACGCCTTCTGATCTTCAACTCTCCATCAAACCCCACGGGGATGGTCTACACCCATGAGGAGATGGCCGAACTGGTAAATGTCCTCGAGAAATTCCCCCAGGTCATCATTGTCTCCGATGAGATATATGAACACATCACCTTTACCGGCCGGCATGTCAGCCTGGCAACATTCAGTTCGATTACCGACAGAGTTGTGACAGTCAACGGTGTCTCGAAAGGGTATGCCATGACAGGATGGAGGATAGGTTACATGGGAGCTCCTCTCTGGCTGTCAAAGGCATGCAACAAGCTTCAGGGTCAGTTTACCTCAGGGGTCAGCTCCATTGCCCAGCGGGCTGCCCTGGCAGCGGTGACCTCAAAGAGCGACTCCAGAGCGAGGATGCGCGAGGCATTCCTTCGTCGCAGGGACCTGATATGCAAGCTGCTGGGCGAGATACCCGGACTCAAGGTCAGGGTTCCGCAAGGTGCGTTTTATGTCATGCCTGACATAAGCAACTTCATTGGCAGGAGCTATAACGGCAAGGTGATGAAAGATGCCGATGACCTCACCTTCTTTCTTCTTGCTGAAGCAAGGGTGGCGATGGTGAGCGGCAGCGCCTTCGGTGCAGACAATTGCATTCGCATATCCTATGCCACCTCTGACGATCGCATCACCGAGGCAGTCAGGCGAATAAAGGAGGCGCTGGCGAAACTGGGCTAGTAACGGTTATAAGAAATTATCTCTCCGGGCGGTCTTCGCGATTTATCCCTCAGCCGGTTATCGGTGTAACCTACGGAGATAACCAGCTCAACCTTCTTCATTGCCGGTATGCCCAACGCTTTTTTAACGCCCTTCTCGTCAAACCACCCGATAATGCAGGTGCCAAGGCCCTCTGCGGTGGCCTGGTAAATCATCGAGGCTACTGCAATACCAATGTCGATTACGGAATAATCCTTTTGCTTAATCAGGTCACCTGCCCTTGAGGTGAAGTTGGATTTCTCACGCACCACAACAATCAGCACGGGCGCCTGCCGGACAAAGGTATTCATCCGCAGGAGCTCCGATTCAGTGGCAGATGCCACCATATCCCGCACTGTGGGCTCATCAACCACTATCAGATGCCAGGGCTGACCGTTGCATGCGGAGGGTGACAGCCTGCCTGCTTCGGTGATCCTTTCGACCTTAACCCTCTCGACAGGCCTGTCAAGATATTTTCTTTCACTCTGTCTGCTCTTAATCAGGCGGAGCATACCATTTCCGTCAATCATTTCGGGGAGATAATGATCAATAGTTCTGAGCAAATTCCTCGAAGTAGTTGTACGGATGCAGGCATGCCGGGCAGTTCCTTAGCGGCTTGGTGCCGAAGTGCACATAACCGCACTTGCGGCAGTACCAGAAGATCTTCTCGTCACGTTCAAAGACCTTGTTGCCCATCACGCTGGCGAGCAGCTTTCTGTAACGCTCCTCATGCACCTTTTCTGCGGCTGAGATGGCTTTGAAACAGGTAGCAATCTCCTTGAAACCCTCCTCCTCTGCTACCTTTGCAAATGACGGATAAAGCTCAGCCCACTCCTCGTGCTCGCCCTCGGCAGCTGACTCGAGGTTCTCACTTGTGGTAGTGGTCTTGCCGGCCGGGTACGCAGCCGTGATCTCAACCATGCCTCCCTCGAGATAACCGAAGAATCGCTTTGCATGTTGTTGCTCCTGTAGCGCTGTCTCAAGGAAGATGGCTGCTATTTGTTCATAGCCCTCTTCCTTAGCTACCTTGGCTGCAAATTCATAACGGTTCTTTGCCTGTGATTCGCCGGCAAATGCCTTGAGGAGATTCTTCTCCGTACGGGTTCCTTTAATACCTTCCATATGTGCATGTTTTGATTGTTTGTGTGGTTTATCTAGCGCTAAAATAGCATAATTCTTTTTTGGAGCAAAGCCGCAAACCCTCATAATTATCATAAATGCGAAGCTTCAGAACCGGGGTGTTCCGGGGCATATTTCTTAGCTCTGTCTCTTTTTCAGGAATCTTTTCTCTTCGCCCCTGATCAGCCTCGAAATATTTTTAGAGTGTGTCACCACTACAGCCATGGCGACCAGTATTGCGAATATCCTGAAGAGTAAAGAGGGAGTATCGAAGACCGTCAGAAGCAGCACCGGGAACATAATGACAGATATGATCGATGCAAGCGAGACATAACCTGAAATAAGGAGCGCTACCAGAAAGATGCCGGCACAGGCGAGTGTCAGCCAGGGTTGCAGGGCCAGCAACACCCCGAATGTCGTTGCCACTCCCTTGCCACCACGGAACCCCGCGAAGAGTGGAAATACATGACCGAGAATAGCAGCCATGCCGCATACTATCTGCAGTACCATCATCTGTTCCGAGCCGTCAGGAGCAGCCTCCAGTAATCTGGGCAGCGAGGCTGCCAGCCATCCCTTGAAAATATCAAAGACCAGTACCGGGATACCGGTCTTCCAACCGAGTACCCTTACGGTATTAGTAGCTCCGGCATTGCCGCTGCCATGCTCCCTGACGTCTATGCTATGAAAGAGCTTGCCAGCCCATACCGCACTTGGTATCGATCCGACGAGATAGGCCAGTATCAGAGACAGGATGGATAAGCTTAATACCATTATTACTTCTGTGACGGGTCAGGACCCGAAGATACCAGTTTTGCCGTTTCAGTGTTCGATGTGAACCTGCTGAAGTTCTTTACGAATTTTTCTGCCAGAGACCTTGCGGCCCCGTCCCATGCCTCCGATGTGCCCCATGCACGGCGCGGGTCAAGCAACCCGGTTGATACCCCCGGAACTGACAGGGGAATGCTCAGGTTAAATACAGGCAGGTTGACGAACTGTACGCTGTCAAGAGTCCTGTTGAGAATGGCATCGATGATGTTCCTTGTTGAGGGGAGGTCAATACGATGGCCGGTTCCGTAGGCTCCGCCGTTCCAGCCTGTGTTCACCAGCCATGCCTCAGCACCGTGGGCACTCATCCTGCGCGTCAGCTCACGGGCATATACCAGGGGATCGAGGAGCAGGAACGCTGCCCCGAAGCAGGCAGAGAAGGAGGGCTGGGGCTCAACAACACCGCACTCGGTGCCAGCCAGCTTGGCCGTGTATCCACTAAGGAAATAATATTGTGTTTGCTCCCCTGTCAGCCTGGCCACGGGGGGAAGTACACCGAAGGCATCCGCCGAGAGGAAGATGACAGTTTTTGCATGCCCCGCCTTCGATACCGGCCTCACAATGTTATCAATATGGTAAATGGGATATGATACCCTGGTGTTCTCTGTCTTTGCGGCGCTGGAGAAGTCAATGTATCCCTTTTCGTCAACTACCACATTCTCGAGGAGGGCATCGCGCTTAATGGCACGATATATGTCAGGCTCCTTCTCCCTGCTCAGATTAATGCACTTGGCATAACAACCTCCCTCGAAGTTGAAGATGCCGTCATCATCCCAGCCGTGCTCATCATCACCGATGAGTGCCCTGTCCGGGTCAGTGGAGAGCGTGGTCTTGCCGGTACCCGAAAGGCCAAAGAAGATGGCAACATCACCTTTCCTGCCGACGTTGGCCGAACAGTGCATTGATGCAATCCCCTTGAGAGGCAGGTAGTAATTCATCACAGAGAAGATGCCCTTCTTCATCTCTCCTCCATACCAGGTGCCTCCTACCAGAGCCATGTTTTCCGTCAGGTTGAAGAGCACAAAGTTCTCCGAGTGCATCCCGAACCGCTCCCATTCAGGGTTCACGGCCTTTGATGCCATCAGCACCACGAAATCGGGAGTGAAGCCGTCAAGCTCCTCCGCAGAAGGCCTGATGAACATGTTTTTAACAAAATGCGCCTGCCAGGCCACCTCCATTATGAACCTCACCCTGATCCGTGTGTCGGCATTGGCCCCACTGTAGCAATCGACCACATAAAGCTTTTTTCCCGAAAGCTGCCGAACCGCTATCTTCCTGCAGTGCTCCCACGCCTCTATAGTCAGAGGCTTGTTGTCCGAGGCAGTGGCTGTCTCAGACTTCCACCAGACTGTGTTTTCGGTCTTGCTGTCTCGTATAATGTACTTGTCCTTCGGCGACCTGCCGGTAAAGATGCCTGTATCAACCGCCACTGACCCCGTGTCTGTAAGTATCCCCCTTTCAAACCCGGAAAGATCAGAAGAAAGTTCATCGTCATAGAGACGCTGATAGGAGGGATTGTAATCCAATCCTTTTATATCGGTAATGTCGTATTGCTTTAAAATATCTTCTGACATCATAAGAGGGGTAGTATTGATGTCCATCAAAGTTAATAATATTAAGTATTCCTACACCCTGATAATTGTCAGTGACCCGGAAGCAAATAATTGCAGGTTGGGGTTAACACTAAATCATTACCTTTAAGTGGCAATACAAGACGACATGAGGACAATAATTATATTAATTGTAATGGTTCTCTCACTTACGGCTAAGGCGCAGGAGATCAGGGTTAAGAGAGTAAAAAGGGTGATGCCCGAAGACAACGGTTCATACCTCCTGACGGGGGTGGTGCCGGGGTCACGCCATCTGCTGGTGGCAGGCGAAGGATACAACGGGTTGTCAATGCTTGACACACGCAGAGGGACGATCAGGGTGATAACCAGCGAAGCCGGAGCCGGTTATGAGCCCGCAACCACAGCTGACGGCAGGATGGTGTTTTACAGATCTGACAGTTTTAAAAACAGCAGGAAGCACTCATCAATTTATAGCTTCAATATAGCCTCAGGGGAGAAACGGCTCCTGATCGATAAGGAGAGAGACGTTCTTCCGCCTGCTGTATCGGGCAGTGCGGTCTTTCTGAAGTCTGCCGGAAAGATGAGGGTCGAGCAATCCGGCATAGTGCTTCTCAAGGGAACCGGAGGGGAGACGTTCGTTGTCATTGAGGAGATGATGCCGGTTCTATATCGCGGTGAGGAGAGAAAACAACTGATGCCCAACGGCGACGGATACTATATATGGGCTTCACTCTCCCCCGACGGCTCCATGATACTTTATAATTACCAGGGGAGGAACAGCTGGATCTGCGATACCTCCGGCAAGGTGCTGCACGACCTTGGCCGGATCAATGCCCCAAGGTGGCTTAATAACACTATGGTCATAGGAATGGATGACAAGGATGATGGTCACAGGATAACCTCGTCTGAGCTGGTTTACTATTCATTGCAGGAAAAGAGGAGAAGCGTTCTTACAAACACGGAGGACAGGTCGGAAATGTTCCCCTTCCCGTTTGGCGGCGGCAAAAAAATTGCATTCTCCACAGACAGGGGGGAGATCTACGTGATGAAAATAGTGATCAGATGAGGTGGTTGATCAGACCGGTGATAATGGCATTGCTCACCCTATGCCAGATTTCATTGAGCGGGCAGAACGCTGACTTCAGCGGATTGAAGATATTTGTCAACCCCGGCCATGGCGGCAATGACGGCGACGACAGGCACATGCTGGAGACCGACTTCTGGGAGTCGGAAGGGAACCTGGAGAAAGGTCTCTTCCTGAGGGAACTGCTGCAGGCGCGTAACGCGGCAGTATACATGTCGCGCACCACCAACTTCACATCAGACGACCTCCCGCTGTCAACCATAGCAGCCATGGCCAACACCGCCAATGCCGATATCTTCCTTTCGATTCACAGCAACGGCTTTGACGGCACCCGCAACCAGCCGCTGGTGCTCTTCAGGGGATATGATAACCAGCCTGTCTACCCGGGAGCAAAGGTGATGGCTGAAATACTGTGGGAAAAACTCTTCGAGAAGGGAAACTGCTGGACTAATACCTTCACCTGGGTCAAGGGCGACTGGACATTCTACCCCGATTGGGGCACCCAGGGTCTGGGGGTCCTCAGAACCCTTAATATGCCCGGGGTGCTCTCTGAAGGATCATACCACGATTATGTGCCTGAAGGATGGAGGCTCCGCAACAACAACCACCTGCACCATGAGGCATGGGCCATGCTCAGGGCCCTTGCCCTGTATGAAAACATCGTGCCGGAGCCGACAGGTATTATCGCAGGAACGGTAAGGGACGTGCTGACATCACCCGGTTACTATTTCAAGCCCGGAACAAAGGATCAGGCAATTCCGATAAACAACGCCGTGGTCACTCTTAATCCGGGCAATATATCAGTGACGCTTGATAATCTCAATAACGGGTTCTTCATGTTTGACTCGATCAGCCCGGGAAATTATGAACTTATTTGCAGCGGCATCCCCGATTTCTACAATGATACGATAACTGCCATGGTTTATGCCGGCAAGACGACACTGGCAGATTTTCTTCCGCAATTTGACACAACCATAACTCCTGTGGTCACAGGCTTCATTCCATCTGCGGCCGACAGTATTCCTTTCAACCAGGCTTTCACATTTACTTTCAATATCCCCATGGACAGGAATGCGGTGCAGGCGGCATTCGTGATTGATCCGTCCGTGGACATGCTCTTCGAATGGGATGAGAAGGGAAGGGTGTTGACTGTCAGGCCTGAGGTAGGTTTTGTCAGCAAAACCTCCTATGTTATCAGGCTTACAACGGATGCTTGCTCCCAATGGAGTGTACCGTTGCAGGAGGAGTATCAGGCCAGCTTCGTGACAAAAGCGCGGACAAAGCTTGTGATAGAGAAGATATGGCCCACTGCCGGCCTGACTGGGGTAACTCTTTTCCCGAGGATAACCATCTGTTTTGACGCTCCGGTTGACCAGCTGTCAGCCACTCAGGGTGTCAGGCTGATGAACAGCCAGTCGGTTGCCATGGGCAAGGTACGCGAGATTTTTACAACCTCAGAAGGAAAGGGTACCTACAGTTTTGAACCTTCGGAAGCGCTCCGGTTGAACGGACAATACACTATTATCCTTGATGCCGGTGTGAAGGACCTTTCAGGCATAACGCTGGGAACGGCCTCAGATGCAAGTTTTACCACCCGCGCCAATTCTTACCTGACAGGGAACATTGTGGAGACGTTTGACAATATATCGGTCTTCTGGGATCCGGAAGCCAGCGGCAGTACTGTTGGTACTGACAATCCGGTGACCACCTTCACGGCCTCATATGATATCTTAAGGTCAGGCACGTCGGCGGGGAAGCTGAATTATACCTTCACAGGTGATAATGGTGGAGTGTGCCGGGTCTTTGATACCTCCAAACCGGGAATAGGGAGCAATACCAGCCAGTTGTTCGCAATGTGGGTCTATGGTGATCTCAGCCACAATAACCTTGAATACTGGTTTTATTCACCGGGCTCGGTGAACCAGGTCGTTCACGCTGCTGCCATCGACTGGGCAGGATGGGATCTGATCTCAATCCCTATGGCCAATATCGGTGGCAGTGGCGAGTGGCAGTACCACAGCATAGTTATAAGGCAGGCTCCGGGCGCGACAAAGAGCAGTACCATGTATTTTGATGATGCCATGGTTATCACGCCGACGGAGATTGATGAAGAAGAGTATACTGAGACAGATCTGCTTCTCTATCCGAACCCGGTCATTACACAGGGATGGGTTACCTTCTTCCTCCGGACGCCGTGTCAGGCTGAATTAAACCTATACTCCTCCGATGGCAGCATGGTGATGAACTTATTCAGCGGTCAACGCGCATCAGGACACCAGACGGTGGAATGGAGTCCCCCTGCAGCCATGGCTTCTGGTGTCTACACTGTCAGGCTCAACCTGCGGGAGGAGGGGAAGACCGGATGGCAGCATACCTCACGGCGTTGGGTAGTAGTGAAGTAGAACTGTCGATTGTCGATTAATCGCAAATCGCAAATCGACAATCGCAAATAAAAAAGGAGGCACGCAGCGCGGCCTCCTTTTTTATTGCATAAAAGATGAGATTATTTCCTTGTTGCCCTGATGGCTGCCTGCGCTGCAGCAAGCCTGGCTATGGGCACCCTGAATGGTGAGCAACTGACATAATTGAGTCCGTTCCTGAAGCAGAACTCCACCGATGCAGGGTCGCCACCCTGTTCGCCGCAGATACCGATTTTCAGATCAGGACGCGTTGTGCGACCCTTCTGCACTGACATGGTGATGAGCTGTCCCACACCGTCCTGGTCAATCGTCTGGAACGGGTCGGCAGCAAGCAACTTCTTGTCGAGGTAGTCATTCATGAAACCACCAATATCATCGCGGCTGAACCCGAAGGTCATCTGTGTCAGGTCATTGGTACCGAATGAGAAGAATTCGGCCGTCTTCGCCATACGGTCGGCGAGGAGAGTGGCGCGGGGAATCTCAATCATGGTGCCGTACTTCTGGTCTATCTTGCTGAGACCGAACTTCTTGCATACTTCGTCATAGACCCTGTCATAGATCTTTTTCGTCACATCCAGTTCTGATACATCGCAGGTCACGGGAACCATAAGCTCAGGGATGGGGTTCCTGCCTTCCTTCAGCAGCTCGGCTGTAGCTTCGAACATTGCTCTGATCTGCATCTCGGTCACTTCAGGATAGGTTATCCCGAGGCGCACGCCCCGGTGTCCCATCATCGGGTTCGACTCATGCAGAGCCTCACCGCGTTTTGCAATGGCTTCAACGGAAATGCCCAATGCCTTTGCCAGCTCTGCCTGCTTCTCGGTGCCCTGAGGCACGAACTCATGCAGCGGCGGGTCGAGGAGACGGAAGGTAACGGGCAGTCCGTCCATCGCTTCCATCGTACCCTTCATATCTTTCTTGACATAAGGGAACAGCTCATCCAGGGCATTCCTCCGTTCTTTTTCACCTTCGCTGAGGATCATCTTGCGAAGCAGGAACAGAGGCTGCTCTGCGCCTTTACCGTAGAACATATGCTCCGTCCGGAAGAGGCCAATGCCTTCAGCACCGAACTCGCGGGCTATCCTGGCGTCATCTGGGGTGTCGCAGTTGGTGCGGACGCCCATGGTACGGTTCTTGTCAACCAGCTTCATGAATGTCTGGAATCTCGGGTTCTCGGTTGCATCCATCAGTGCTATCGCACCATTGTATACATGTCCCCTCGTACCGTTGAGGGTGATGACATCACCTTCCTTCAGTACGAGATCTGAACCTGACAGCTTTATTTTCTTTGAGGCCACGTCAACGTGCATGCCGCCTGCGCCGACGATGCAGCACTTGCCCCAACCACGTGCCACGAGGGCAGCGTGTGAGGTCATGCCACCGCGTGCGGTCAGAATGCCTTCGGCAGCGCGCATGCCTTCAACGTCCTCAGGGTTGGTCTCCTCACGAACGAGGATTACCTTCTCACCCTTGCGGTTCCATGCCACGGCGTCTTCAGCGGTGAATACAATCTTACCGACTGCGGCACCGGGACCTGCGGGCAGCCCCTTGACCAGCGGAGTGACTTTTGCTTCCGCTGCAGGGTCACATATCGGGTGCAGAAGCTCATCAAGCTGTGCGGGATCAACGCGCATGACGGCTGTCCTCTCGTCGATGAGGCCTTCCCCAAGCATATCCATAGCCATGTTCAGGGCTGCGGTACCGGTACGCTTGCCGGCGCGGCACTGAAGCATGAAAAGCTTGCCTTCCTGGATGGTGAACTCGATGTCAAGCATATCATGAAACGACTTCTCAAGAATGTTCCTGATATCATCCAGCTCCTTGTATGTGCCGGGCATCGACTCCTGCATGCTGTGCAGGTGCTTGTTCTGCTCGTTCTTGGTGTCGTCATTGAGGGGGTTCGGGGTGCGGATACCTGCTACCACGTCTTCGCCCTGCGCATTGACAAGCCATTCGCCGTAGAAGAGGTTGTCTCCCGTTGCCGGGTTACGTGTGAATGCTACTCCTGTTGCAGATGAGTCTCCCATGTTGCCAAAGACCATGGCCTGAACGTTAACGGCTGTGCCCCACTCATCAGGAATTCCCTCAATGCGGCGGTATGAAACGGCTTTCTTTCCGTTCCAGCTCTTGAACACTGCCTTGATACTGCCTTCCAGTTGCTCGCGTGCGTCATCCGGAAAATCGTTTCCGAGCGACTGCCTGATCCTCTTCTTGAATGCCTCGGCAAGATCCTTAAGCTCATCAGATGTAAGATCAGTGTCTGACTTGTAGCCCCTGGCGTGCTTGAACTCGTCAAGCATCTCGTCAAGCTGCTTGCGGATGCCTTTGCCGTCAGCCGGCTCCATGCCTTCAGCCTTTTCCATCACAACGTCGGCATACATCATTATCAGACGACGGTATGAGTCCCAGACAAAACGTGGGTTGCCAGTTTTTTTGATGAGACCGGGGATGGTCTCCGAGCAGAGACCTATATTGAGAACTGTGTCCATCATACCGGGCATTGAACTGCGGGCACCGGAACGGCATGACACCAGGAGAGCATTCTCCCTGTCGCCGTATTTCATTCCCATGGCTTCCTCAGTCTTCTTCATCGCTTCCCATACCTCTGGCATGAGCTCGGCAGGCAACTGATGGTTGTTCTGGTAATACTCCGTGCAAACATCTGTGGTGATTGTAAAACCGGCCGGTACCGGCAGACCAAGAAGGCACATCTCAGCCAGATTGGCTCCCTTGCCGCCAAGCAAATTCTTCATCTCTGTCTTGCCCTCAGCTGTCCTGTTGCCGAAGGAATAAACGCGTTTAACTTTTGACATACTTAATCTGATTATTTATTAATAATAATGGTTTTTTTCGAACCGCAAAAGTACAATAAAACCGGATATTAAAAAACACCCTTTTTCATTTATGTTTTGCCCGCGGGTGGTACATGAGCACGGTATCTCTCAGATAGCTTCTGTCAAGATGGGTGTAGATCTCTGTTGTAGTTATTGACTCATGCCCGAGCATCTCCTGCACTGCCCTCAGGTCAGCTCCTCCCTCCACCAGGTGAGTGGCAAACGAGTGGCGGAGAGTGTGCGGACTGATGGTCTTGCTTATGCCGGCTGCCGCTGCCGTCTCTTTGATGATCATGAAAACCATCACCCTTGAGAGCTTCTTTCCCCTTCGGTTCAGGAAGAGCACATTCATGTCGGTGATGACGGGCAGCATCATCCTGCGTTCCATGTAGTTATCAATCTCTTTCAGTGCCACCGACCCCAGCGGCACCAGGCGCTGCTTGTTTCCCTTGCCTGTGACACTAACGAACTCTTCATTGCGGTGTATGTCTGTCAGACGCATGTTAACCAGCTCGGAGACCCTCAGGCCACAGCCATACATCGTTTCAATGATAGCCTTGTTCCTGTGCCCTTCAGGCGTGCTCAGGTCTATCGAATCCACCATTCTGACTATCTCTTCAAAAGAAAGGACCTCCGGCAGCTTCCTTCCCATCCTGGGTGATTCGAGCATGGCAGAGGGGTCATCGGCAATGATATTTTCAATGAGCATGTACCGGCAGAACGACCTGATGCCAGAGATCAGCCTTGCCTGCGTCCGGGCCGAGTCATCGTTACCAGCAGTGAAGGCAATAAAGTCGCTCAGATCACTGTAGGCGATCTCTGAAGGCAATCGGCCATCTTTATGTTCAACAAGGTAGTCCTGTAACTTCCGGACATCATTGAGATAGGCTTCAACACTGTTGGGAGAGAGCGAACGCTCTATCCTGAGGTACCTCCCGAACCCCTTCACCGCTTCTGCCCATGGTATTGTCATTTGGTCGACTGTCAGGCTTCAAAGTTATATTATATAACGGTCATAAATCCGCTCATTTCTTTATTTTTGCAGTACCGCCATTAACCATTGCACTTAATTCATATGATTAAAATTGACATAATCAACGGACCTAATCTCAACCTTCTCGGCAGGAGAGAGCCGAAGATATACGGAACGGAAGGATTTGATACAATTCTGCGAGACCTTACGGCTCGTTACCCGGAAATTACCTTCACCTGTCATCAGTCGAATATCGAGGGTGAGATTGTGACGATGGTGCAGGAGGCCGGTGCCCTCTCTGACGGAGTGATCATCAACCCCGGCGGATATACCCACACCTCGGTTGCAATAGCTGATGCAATAGCTGCCATAGGTATCCCTGTCATAGAAGTGCATATTTCAAATCTCCTCTCGCGCGAGGAATACAGACATACCAGCATCACGGGTCGCTATTGCAGGGGAACGATTATGGGACTTGGAGTTGACGGTTACCGGCTCGCGGTGGAAGCGCTGCTGGTAATAGCATCGAAATAGTATCTGACATGGCAAAAGATATTGTAAAAAAGAGAACCAAGATCGTTGCAACCATAGCTGACAATAACTGTGAGCCTGAATTTCTTCGCGGCCTCTATGAGGCAGGAATGGATGTGGTCAGGATAAACTCCGCGCATCTTGACCCGGAAGGGGTTGTTAGAATCGTCACAAACGTCAGGAGTGTCTCAGACAAAATAGCCATTCTTATTGACACAAAGGGACCGGAAATAAGAACCACCCGGTGTGACGAACCCATTAAATTCCTGAGGGGACAGAGCGTCATCATAGCCGGCAATGCAGGAGAAAAGACGTCACAGGAGGTAATTAACGTCAACCTCCGCGACATTGCCAGGTTTGTTCCCGAAAGTTCCCACATACTGATTGACGACGGCGAGATTGAGATCAGGATCGTAAAGAGGGAGGGAGATACCCTCATTGGCAGTATGGAGAATGACGGCATCCTCGGTTCAAGGAAAACCGTCAATATTCCACAGGTAAGAATAAACCTCCCGTCTGTAAGCAAGCGTGACCTGACATTTATTGACCTGGCAGTGAAGCTTGATATTGAGTTCATTGCACACTCGTATGTGAGAAGCAAGGAAGATGTGATCGCAGTTCAGAAACTGCTCGATAAACACTCAAGCAAGATCAAGATCATTGCCAAGATTGAAAACCAGCAGGGGGTCGACAATCTTGAGGAGATTATGGAACATTCATACGGGATCATGGTTGCCAGGGGCGATCTTGCCATAGAGGTGCCCTATGAAAGGATACCCGGCATCCAGAGGATGATAATAGGGAAGTGTATTGAAAAGCGCAAACCGGTGATAGTGGCCACCCAGATGCTTCATTCAATGATTACGAGTCCACGCCCCACCCGTGCCGAGGTGAGTGACGTTGCCAATGCTGTCTACAGTCAGACTGATGCCCTTATGCTCAGCGGCGAAACAGCATCGGGCAGATACCCTCTTGGATCTGTCCGGACAATGACCCGGATAGCCTGCGAGATTGAGTGCGAGAAGGACAAGTATATCGAGATGCCGGCCGGATCATTTAGCGGTGAGGTCTCTGCCTACCTGGCAAAAGTCGCCGTAAAAACTTCGATAAGAATCAACGCCAGGGCCATCCTCGCAGATACTTTAAGGGGTACGGCAATAAGGAACATGTCAGCCTTCAGGGGATTCAATCCGATCATTGCCCAGTGCTATACTTACCGCACAATGAGAGAACTGGCATTATCATACGGCGTTGTGCCTGTCTATATCGAAAAGAAAATGTCAGTTGATGAGTTTATTTTCGTCTCACTCAAAGACCTGCTTAAACAGTATGATCTTGAGGATAAAGATATTGTTGTTGTTGTCGCCGGAAACTTCTCGCGGGGTTCCGGCTTCTCGTTCATAGAAGTCGGTACGGTTGAATACCTCAAGCAGAGGGTGAGGATCAGTGAGGCTGATCTGATGGCTTGATTTTTGTTGTGAAACCTGCTGTGACGGCATGAAAATAGTATCACTGTTCATATTACTGCTGGTCCATCCCGTGCATGTGTCACTTACCGGAATTGAATATGACAGCATGAACAGGGTGTGGTCGGTCGTTGTTAAGGTCTATAGTGACGATCTTCAGGCAGATATTGACCTCGGCCTGTCAGCCGGGGGAGAGATTGCCGGGGAAGAGACTGAGAGATATTTTCAATATATTGCAGACAGGTTGATGATCATGGAGGATGGCAGGAGGCTTAAGATGACACTGCTGAAGACGGATGCCGACGGACTGGAACACAGGTTCAGCCTGCAGGCTAAGGGAGGAAGGAAGGTCAGCAACGTCACAGTAGTGAACCGCATTATGGCCAGGCTGTATGAAGACCAGGCAAATATGCTCCTCTTCAGCTTTGATGAGATAGAAGACGGATACAGGTTCACCGCCACTGACACGATGAAGATTTACAAAGTCAAATGAAAGGGACTGAAATGAGAAGAAGAGTTACCGGAACTTTTATATTCCTGTTTGTGATGATCCCTGTCGCCATGGCCACGCATAACCGTGCCGGCGAGATAACCTACAAACAGTTATCCGCCCTCACGTATGAGGTGACGGTGACAACCTTTACATACACACTCAGCAAGGCTGACAGACCGGCGCTCGATGTTGAATGGGGTGACAATTCAATAACAAACGTGGCCAGAATCTCGAAAATCTCTCTGCCCAACAACTACCAAAAGAACGTCTATGTAGCGCAGCACACCTACCCCGGTCCGGGCATATACAGGATTATTGTGCAGGACCCCAACAGGAATCTGGGGGTCGAAAACATCCCCAACTCAGTCAACGTAGTCTTCTCGATCTCAACCATTTTAATAGTAAATACTTCTGTAGGCCTGAACAGCACCCCTGTACTCCTCAATCCACCATATGACAAAGCCGCGGTTGGCCAGGTCTTCATCCATAACCCTGCCGCTTTTGACCCTGACGGCGACAGCCTGTCGTACGAGCTGACCGTCTGTACCAAGGAAGATGGTAAGCCTATTCAAAATTATACCCTGCCACCCGCCTCCAACAAATTCTACGTAGACTCCATCTCCGGTGACCTTGTATGGGATGCACCCACAGCCATCGGCATTTACAATGTGGCAATGGAGATACAGGAATGGCGCGGCGGAATAAAGATCGGGGTGGTGGTAAGAGACATGCAGATAGAGGTCTATGAGACTGACAACAACCCGCCGGTCACCTCTCCGCTTCCCAACCTCTGTGTTGAGGTGGGGCAGACTGTGACTCTTGACATTACCGCCACCGATGTCGACGGAGACTCACTGGCACTGATTGCCACCTCCGGGATCTTCTCATCATCAGACTGTCCGGCCACCTTCACCAGCCTCATCTCCACCCCCGGACTGACAACGGCACGGCTCAGCTGGGTACCGTGTCACAGCAGTGTCAGGCATCAGCCTTATGATATCATCATCAAGGCAGAGGACTTCAATGAAGAGCTTCAGCTGGTAGACATTGATAACATGAGCATAAAAGTGCTCGGGCCGTCTCCTCTCCTTACTTCCATAGTCCCCCAGGGCAAGTTTGTAGTGCTCTCATGGGCCTCCTACGGCACAGATGAGATAGCCGGCTTCAGCATTTACAGGCGCGAAGGTACCTCTTCACTGGTGGTTGACACCTGTTATGACGGAATACCTCCTTCGGCAGGTTTCACCAAGGTCGGATATGTCTCCGGACACAATACCCTCACCTTCACCGACACTGATAACGGCAATGGTCTCGATACGGGCACTGAGTATGCATACAGGATAGTGGCGGTTTACCCCAATGGTACAGAGAGCAAGCCCTCAAATGAGATACTGACCGCGCTGATAACGGGAGTGCCGCTAATAACCAATGTGTCAATACGCAATACTCACGCTGTCAACGGATCGCTGACACTTGCCTGGCAGAAACCACGCCAGCTCGACACCATCCCTGCCACCGGACCGTATGAATACCTGATTTACAGGGCTGAGGGGATAGCAGGTACAGCTTACCAGCTCATTCATACGCTGCCGACATCCGATCTCAATGATACTGTTTACGTTGATACCCTTATCAACACACTTGACAAGGGCTGGATATACAGGATAGAGCTCTACAACAACGCCCCGGGGAACAGGTTCCTGATAGGCGATCCCGGTATCGCCTCCTCTCTCTTCCTCGTGGCAGCCCCTGGTGACAGAAAGGTTAGGTTTACGCTGACAAGGAATGTCCCATGGATCAACACCTCTTACGACTTCTTCAGATTCGACGGGTCGTCATGGCAGCCTGTGGGTTCGACAAACCAGCTCACCTTTGTTGATGAAGGTCTGGTTAACGGCATCGAATACTGTTATTACGCTGTCTCCACCGGTGGATATCAGGGAGCAGGAACTCCCACCGGCCTCATAAACTTCTCGCAGCGCACCTGCGCCATTCCGGTTGACAACGAACCGCCCTGTACGCCTTCTCTGACAGTATCATCACAGTGTGACAGCCTGTACAATACCGTACGGTGGACCATCACTGACCCTGTCTGCTTCGCGGATGTGGAAGGATACAAACTCTATTATAAGCAGACCACGGAAGAAGAGCTCGCATTGCTGATCACTTTTGACGACAGGTCAATTCAGAAATATATTCACTCTCTCCCCGATTATGTGGCCGGATGCTACGCAATATCCACTTTTGATGCCAACGGGAACGAGAGCCCGCTCTCAGTGATGGTATGCGTTGACTCATGCAATTTTTATGAGATACCCAACGTATTCACTCCAAATGGAGACGGTTTTAACGACTGGCTTGTAGCCAAGACCTCGGCGTTGATTGAAAAGGTGGAGTTCCGCCTCTTTAACAGGGCTGGGGTGATGGTCTTCAGCACTGAGGAGCCAAAACTCAACTGGGATGGTACTTATAAGGGCAGGGTGGTGCCCACCGGTGTGTATTATTATGATTGTGAAGTATTCGAGCGCAGGATAAGCGGACTGGAACAGTTTCACCTCACCGGTTTTGTTCATGTGATAGCTGAAAAGGGCGCAGGGCCCGGAATAGTGGAGGGAAAATAATGAAAGGTATGAGAAAGATAATGCTGTGCCTGACAATTGTGGCCGCATCTCATCTGGTTGCAGGACAGGGAAGCTACGAGACAATCCTCAGGGCGGTGTCACTCTCTGAAAGAGGAGAGGTTGATGAAGCTGCCGATCTGATGGCCTCATCAGGAGGACAGACCTCCGGCTATGACTTTCTTATGGTCAGGGGGGATATATTCATAAAGGCCTCCAGAATCAATGAAGCGAGGAGGGACTTTATGGCCGCGGAAAACATGAGGCAGGGGTCAGGCATGTACGGCCTTGCCCGGTGTGCTGCAGCAGAAGGCGATGCGAAAGCCGCCGCAGCATATCTCGAGGCTCACCTTAAATCACAGTACAGGAAGAGCGAACCGGAAATACTGCTTGACAATATATTCAGCCAGGTATCATCATCGCCCGAATGGAAGGCTCTGTGGAAAAAAGAATGGTACAGGGGATATGAAAGAAAAAGCTGGGAGATAGACCATTACCTCAGGATAGGACGGTCTGACCTGGCCGGAGAGAACTGGCGCGAATTGTCAGCACAATATCCTGACATGCCGGTGACGGATTACTGCAATGCGCGTATATTAATGGATAAGGGCAGGTATCGTGATGCCGCCGAAATACTCGCACGGCTGACTGTCAGTAAAGATGCCCCGGCATCATGGCTTTATGCCCTGGCAGAGGCGCGCGCCGGGGAGAGTAACTGGTACGCCGCCGCCTCGGTCTGCACCAGGCTTATGGATGCCGGCCATCCTGACCCCCAACTGCTGCTGCAGAGGTCACGCATGCTGATAAAGGCCGGTGACAGGAATGCGGCTAAACGTGACCTGGTGAAATATATTTCTATTGATCCTGATAACACCGGGGCACTGGGCCTCATCGGCAAAACGTATGCCGAGGAGGGAGACATATTTGAAGCACTGCCATACCTTAATTCCAATGTTGAAAAGCATCCCGGCGAACCGTCAGCCTTCCGCCTGCGCGGTGATGCCTGGATGGCCGCCCGCTCATGGGAAATGGCGGTTGAGGATTATACTATGAGCCTTGACCTTGATCCTGAAGATGCTGCGGCAAATCTTAACCTGGGAATCGCTTTGATAAACTGCGGCAGAAATGACGATGCCTGCCATTATCTCCGCAAAGCGAATAAACTGGGAGAAAAAAGTGCCAGCGGTTACCTGGCAAGGTATTGCATAAAATAGAATCGGGGAGCAGGGGAGAAGCTTACCTTACATTCCTGGCGATCCTGTCATACAGGTCCTTCGGCTTAAAGGGCTTAAGAACATAATCATTTATAGCCAGGTTGTCAATCTTGTCATGTGCTTCGGACATGACTGCTGCCGTAAGAGCCACAATGGGTATCTGGCTGATTTTGTCATCCGGTGAGCTGCGTATTATTCTCGTAGCCTCTATGCCGTCCATTACCGGCATATGGAGATCCATAAGTATAAGATCGAACTCCTGCCTGCTGATCTCATCAAGTGCAAGACTGCCATTCTCGACGTGTGTCACGATGACACCCCAGCTTTCAAGAAATTTATTTGCGACGAAGAAATTGATCTTGTTATCTTCGGCAACGAGTATCCTCTTGCCCACAAGTGCCTTCATCGTGTCAGGCGCACCAGAGTCAACTGCCTTTGCTTCGGTCTCCGGAACGCTGTATTCAATTGCGAATGTGAAGACTGAACCTTTGTCGGGCTCGCTTACCACACCTATAGTGCCTCCCTGGAGATCGATAAGACGCTTGCATATTGCCAGCCCCAGGCCTGTTCCTCCGTACTTGCGCGTGGTATCGGCCGAAGCCTGCGCATAACTTTCAAAGATCTCTTCAAGCATATCCGTGGCTATCCCGATACCGGTATCAGCCACCGAGAACTCAAGCAGCGCCTTTCCATCATGACGTTCTTTTACCGAGGCCCTGAGAGTGACGCCTCCTTCAGAGGTGAACTTCATGGCATTCGAGAGGAGATTCGAGAGTATCTGGTTCAGCCTTATGGGATCACCAATGAGCGAAGGAGGAAGGTCGGCTGATTTCTCAACCGTAAAGGAGATGCCTTTTTCCTGCGCACGGTGACTGTATGACCTCTTCATGTCATCAAGCATGCTGACAAGTTCAAACTCGGTCTTCTCAAAGACTATCTTACCGGCCTCCATCTTGTTGTAGTCAAGGATGTCATTAACCAGGGTAAGAAGATGGTTTGCTGAGAAGCGGAGAGTTTTAATATATTCCATCTGGTCTTCACGCGGATCACTCTGGTAAAGCAGATTGGTGATGCCAATAACCTCATTAAGAGGGGTCCTTATCTCATGGCTCATTGTTGACATGAACTGCTGCTTGGAGAAGGCGGCGTCCTCCGCCCTCTTGCGGGCAGTGATAAGATTGTCAAGCATCCTTCGCCTCTGGAGGGTGAGTACGATCTGGTTGGCAATGAACTCAAACACCTGCAGGTCATCCTGATTGAAAGCGTCAACTGACTTGTAATCCTGGAGGCATATTGCACCGATGACCTCGTCATCCATCTTAAGAGGCACTCCCATCCATATCTTGCACGGTGATCCGACAAGACTGATTGCACCTGTTTTCTCAATCTTCAGAATGTCAAGCTCATCGAGCAGAACCGCCTTATTGTTCCTGATGACCCATCCCGTCAGGGTGTTCTTTGCCGCCGTCTCCTGAAAATGATCACGCTCATCGGCAAAGAACGGGAAGGTAAGGGTGTCCTTTTCCCGGTTGTAAAGGGCGATGAAAAAGTTATTTACATTCCAGAGCTTGCCGATCTCTTCGACGATGGTCGGGTAAATGTCAAAAATATCCGAGTCCTGAAGCGCAACAGTTGAAATGTTGTACTGGATCTGCTGCATCAAACGGCTCTTTATCTCGCGGGATATATCACGATATATGCCGAGGAAGGCTATGGTCTTGTCATTTGAAATAACGGATGATGCTATCAGTGAGACGTTTATCCTGGTTCCTTGTTTGTCTTTCCGGATTGTCTCCAGCTCCCCGGTGCCGTTGGCAAGGGCCACCTCATCGATCCTGATGGCTTCATCTCTCAGATCGTCAGGTACCACAAGGTCGTCTATCATCCTGTTGTCGGCCTCCTCAGGCTCATACCCGAAGAGTAAGGTGAAGCCTTTGTTTATCCTCATTATGCGTCCGTCGAAGTCAGTAAGCACTATTGCCTCCGGGGCTGCGTCAATGAGGTGTTCAAGCAGGGCCTTCTCATTTGAGAGCTTCTGCTCGTACTCTTTATGCTTGCTGACGTCGGTCAGTACGCACCTGTATCCCGTTACCCTGTTCCTGATTATGATCGGACCCGCATGGAAAAGGACTGATACATTGCGTTTATGCTTGTTGATAAGTACATATTCATTAAAGGTGATCTGCCCCGGTTTTGTCAGGTCTGAGAGCTCTTTCATGAGTCTGTCAAGGTCACCGGGAAGGAACAGCTCCGGAAGAGAAACCCCGTGGGTGAGGTCGTTGTTGTCAAACCCCAGCGTTATCATCCCCTGTGTGTTCATGAATGTGACGTTGCCCCTGGTGTCTATCTCCATGATCATCTCAGGGAGGAGTTCGGCGAAGGTCTCAAAGACAATGCCCTGCCTCAGGATCTCATTTTCCCTCTCTTTCTGGTGCTGTCCTGCCTCCCACGTCACAACAATGTCACCTGACGAGAGCAGCAGCCCTATGTAGAAGCCATTCTCATCTGTTCCGTCGGGGGAGACGGGGATCTTGAAGGGGCTGCGTCTGGCTTCAATATTCTCCAACAGTGTCAGGAAGGCCTGGTTCTCTGCAAAGGGCGTCTCACTTATTTCTCTGCCAAGCATCTCCCGCCGCTCGAGCTGCTCAACATCCTCAGCCCTGTAATTGAAATCGATTATGAAATACCTGCTGTCATTCTCACGCCTGAGTATCACGGCATAGCTGCTCATTGAGTCAAAGATCTCCTTAAGAATCTTCTCCGACTCTGCCCTGGCGTATCCGTCGTTCAGGGTGCTGATATCATTGTAATAGGTTATGAGTAAGATATCCTCGCCATAGAAGAAGGTGCGCGCGCTGAAGAGGAATGTACGTTCCTCACCTGACCTCATTCGCAGCCTGATCTCAAGGTCGCTTACCTTTTTCAGGCGCGTCAGCAGCCTCATGTACTTGCGGCTCTGTATAAGATCAACATAGAGCTGGATATCCTCGGATGTCTTGCCTACAATATCTTCCTTGCTGTATCCGGTGGTGTCAAGGAATGCCTGGTTCACCTCTATGTACTGCTGGGTCTCCAGGTTGCTGAGCGTTATCAACTGGTTGGTTGAATTGAACGCCAGCTCGGGAATGTCTGTAAGGTACTTGAGAGAGGCCGGAAACGCGGATGACTGATCAGATTTCCTGGTTTTCTCTTTGCGGTTTTCCATCTGAGTGCCTCTCATGAATAATTAACGGTTCCGGAAGTGGTGGTTGACTGTGGCAAAAATAGTTGTCTCAGTCTTAGAACGATAATCCGCCGCCATTATTATGCTTTAAGCCCTGTCTCTTTCTGATAGTATGCGCACCAGGGTGTTAACCCGCACCTGCTGCATGCGGGCTTGCGTGCCGTGCAGATGTATCGTCCGTGAAGGAGCAGCCAGTGATGTGCCAGCGGCCTCTGCTCCTCCGGTATATGCCTTGTCAGCCTCAGCTCTGCCTGCAGCGGGGTCTTCGCACCCGGAGTGAGACCGATGCGTACGGCAACCCTGAAGACATGGGTGTCTACTGCAATGACCGGATCGTTCCAAACGACTGATAAGATGACGTTGGCGGTCTTTCTCCCGACACCCGGAAGCTGCGTCAGCTCATCCCTCTCAGAAGGCACCACCCCGCCGTAACGGGTGACGATCATCTCCGCCATGCCCCTGAGATGCTTTGCCTTATTGTTGGGGTATGAGCAGCTTCTGATAAGGCCAAAGATCTCCTCCTGCGTGGCCGCTGCCATCGACCGTGCATCGGGGAACCTCTCAAAAAGCGCGGGAGTGATCATATTGACGCGCTTGTCAGTGCACTGTGCCGAAAGGATCACGGCAACAATCAGCTGGAAGGGGTCGCAGTAACTCAGCTCCGTCTCTGCAACCGGCATGTTCTCACCAAACCATCGCAGAACACCATTATACCTGTCAATTACTTTCACTTAGCTTCTGTTTATTAAGGAATGAAAGTAATGTTTTTTTGTTTTTTTTGACTGCATACAACCAATTTGTGAATAATATCATGGTAATTAGTTGTTCTGTTTGCTATTTTTCGCCACGATGCAGAATATCAGGATAAACACGGGTGAAGGCAGATCTCTTCTGATAATGGGGGGAGACATGGATAATATCAGAACCCTGATTCCGCCCCGGGGGGTGTTCATTATCACTGACTCGAACGTAAGAAGGCTCTATGGGAAAGTCTTCCCGGAGGGTGAGGTGATTGAGACTGAGCCCGGTGAGAAGAGCAAGACGCTGGCGGTGGCAGGTGAGGTGTGCAGAAGACTGCTGGAGGCAGGGGCAGACCGCTCATCATTCATCCTGGGTTTTGGAGGAGGCGTCGTATGTGATCTTGCCGGGATGGTAGCCTCGGTCTACATGAGAGGGGTAAGGCACGCCTTCGTTTCTACGACACTCCTTTCACAGGTTGATGCAAGCATAGGAGGTAAGACCGGGGTAAACCTGGGAGATTACAAAAATATATTAGGCACCTTCAGACAGCCTGAGTTTGTTCTGTGTGATCACAGAATGCTCTCAACTCTTTCTGACGAGGAGTTCCGGTCGGGTATGGGCGAACTTGTCAAACATGCCGTGATCAGGGACAGGAACCTCTTTTTTGATATCACGGCTGCGATAGACAGGCTACAGGAACGAGATCCGTCAGTACTGGGTGACTTTATCGCCAGGGCAGCCAAAATAAAGGCTGCCGTGGTAAGACGTGATCCTCTTGAAAATGGCGTCAGGAGAATCCTGAATTACGGTCATACCTTCGGACACGTGCTCGAGACATTCCACAGGATTCCCCACGGTGTCGCGGTGACACAGGGCATGCTCATCGCCGCGGAGCTGTCGGTATGGACCGGCGAGATGCCTCATTCAGAGCTGAGAATGCTTGAGGTGGCAGTGGCGGAGATGGGACCGGGCTATGATTATGAGCTGCCATCCAACATTGTAAGCCTTGTTTCAAAGGATAAGAAAAGCGACTCAGGCTCGCTGAAGTTCGTCTTGCTGAAATCAGTCGGGAAGGCCGTAGTGCGAAGGATTTCACTCACGGAGCTGGAAACCTTTGTGAATTATTACCGCGAGAAAAAGAGAGATGTCAATAAGTATTAAGGAGGGAAAATGAACACAATAGGTACTGTCTTCAGGGTATCAATATTCGGGGAGTCACACGGACCGGCGGTAGGAGTGGTTATTGACGGTTGCCCGGCCGGACTTTCCTTCTGGCGTGAGGAGCTGATGGCTGACCTCTCCAGACGCAAGGGCCATCTGCCCGGGACAACCACGAGGCGTGAGAGTGATGAGCCTGAGGTTATCAGCGGCATATTCAATAACTGCACCACGGGCGGACCACTGGTTTTATGCACCCGTAACAGCGATTTCCGTGCCGGTGACTATGAACAATTCTCCAGCATCCCGCGCCCGGGCCATGCTGATTTTACTGCAGGTTATAAATACAAGGGATTCAGCGACATGAGGGGTGGAGGCCACTTCTCGGGCCGCCTTACATGGGGGATGGTGACGGCCGGATACTTTGCCCGGCAGATACTCTCTCCGGCAATAATCACCGCCAGCCTCGCTGAGGCTGGCGGCGATAAGGATTCCACTGCAGCTGTCGCCAGGGCTATGGAGACAAATGACACCATTGGAGGAGTGGTGGAGTGTGTGGTAAGGAATGTCCCTAAAGGACTGGGTGAACCGGCCTTCCTCTCTGTTGAAGCTGCTCTGGGACTGATCGCCTTCGGCATACCTGCAGTGAACGGTGTGGAATTCGGCGCAGGATTTGCTTCTTCAAAAAGCTACGGATCACAGCATAATGACCCCTTCATTGACGCCCGCGGTAAGACCTCTACAAATAATGCGGGAGGGATCAATGGCGGGATAACCAACGGCAATGACCTGATCATGAGGGTATCAGTAAAGCCGGCCGCCAGCACCGGTGTGCCTCAGAAGACCTTTGACACTGAAAAGGGAGAGATGACCGAACTGGAGATAACCGGACGGCATGACACCTGCATCGCAAGACGGATCCCGGTAATTCTGGAATCGGCAGTGGCAATCGGCCTGGCAGACCTGCTGATGATTGACAGGGCAATAAACGGGCAGAGGGAGAGGACCTGACAAGGGGAGATTTGAACGGGCAGGCAAGGAGCAGGAAATGTTCAGGCGTTGATCGCGGCCAAAATCCTCAGACAGTCAGCACCAGTATTTTTGTGGAATGACCGGTTACCCTGTACCTGTCATCTATCCTGTAGCCCATGACCCACACCACCTCATCTCCCGAAAGCATCAGGAGCACCTTCTCCTTCACCGTAACAGGGATCTTCAGATCAATGAGGAAATCACTTATCTTCTTCATCTGTTTCATACCCAGAGGCATGAACCTGTCACCCGGCTCCCAGTTGCGCACCTTTACCGGGAAGGCTAGACGGTCGAGATCAATGGAGGCAGTGAGCGGGCTGACAGGCAAGGGCTCCCCGTCCGGCTCTGTGATACGCAGGTCGGTGAAGAGGCCTGACATTCTCATCTCGTCAAGGGAAGAGAAGAGATAATCAGCCGGTTCCTCCTCATCTTTCTCAGTGATCATGATCCTGCCCCTGTCAGAAAGGATGCGGTGAGTGGAGGTATAGATGTACTTGCCTGTCTGTGCGCTCATCAGGGAGATAATATCATCGGTCTGTTTGGGGGAGATGCCGAATTTCCGAAAGAGTTCATAAATATGCGGGGCCAGCGGATTCAGGGCTGAGAGACCCTGTATTTCCGCTTCAAAGCCCTCTTCCGTCTGCCTGAACAGACTCTCCTGAAGTCCTCCGATATATGCTTCAACAATCACGGAGGTCGAGGCCAGATGACTCATGGTGTCGGTGATGGCGTTGATGACTCCGGGATTCACTTTCTCCATCTCGGGGATGATCTTGTGCCGGATCCTGTTGCGGGTGTATTTGACCTGTGCATTTGAGCTGTCTTCGCGGAAGCAAATTCTCTTATCAGCTGCGAAGGCGGCGATATCGTCCCGTGATGCAAACAGCATTGGCCTGATTATGCTGCTGCGGTACTGACTCATGCCGGTAAGCCCGCTGATTCCCGTACCCCGAAGCAGGTTGATGAGAAAGGTTTCTACATTGTCATTCAGGTTATGGGCAACAGCTACAGCATCGAACCCCTCGCGGTTTACAAGTGAGCTGAACCATTCATAACGCAGTTCGCGGGCAGCCATCTGTACGGAGATCTTCTTTGAGGCAGCATGCACAAGGGTGTCGAACTTCATTGTGTGGAAGGGAATGTTGTGCTCAGCCGCATAAGAGGCAACAAACTCCTGGTCGCCGTCAGATTCTTCACCCCTG
The DNA here is from genome assembly GCA_964455705.1 of uncultured Rikenella sp. Lineage (GTDB taxonomy): Bacteria > Bacteroidota > Bacteroidia > Bacteroidales > VadinHA17 > SR-FBR-E99. Next base: position 95,061 of record CAYVYM010000004.1, on the reverse strand, counting down.
AGGGAGAAGTTGCAGTGAGCTACCGAATGATCTGTCCCCGCCTCCCGGAAGAGGTGAGCCATCACCATTGAATCAACACCCCCGCTTACGGCAAGCAGCAACCTGCTGCCCTCGCTGAAAAGCCTTTCACGTTTTGAGAAATCCAAAAACCTCTGTAGCATCCCCGTTAGCTTTCTGCAAATTTACACATCAAAAAGGAGAATGGCATTTTCCTGCCATAAAAAGAGGGGTGGCAGAGGGTTTTCAATTGAAAGGGGTCACTCCGGGCGGGTCAGGCTCAAAACCAGGTGGCTTCAGCCTAATTATTCCGGCGGCGTCAATCCATGATTTCTGAGAGTAAGGGGGTGCGTTCGGATACCAGGCGAACCTGATCTGCAGGGTGTTCATAACAAGCTGGTCATTCCTGATCCGGATGCCGGCACCGAGTGCCCCGACGGAATAATAACCGCCGTCAAAGATTCCCTCTCTTACCAGCAGTCCATAATCTGCAAAGGCAAAAACGGCAAACCTGAAACCGAGAGCAGCCTTATTGATCAGTAAAACAGGCTCAAGGGAGAAGACCAGGCGGGTTCCTCCGCTTATGGAATCGTTACGGTAGCCCCTTACCAGGGTAGTGTTCCTAAGATAGAGATACTCATCAGTATACCTGTTGAATCCTCTTGTGTAATATGCGTTCACGAAAGTCCTCATCTTGGACCTGCCTGCCGGAATAAGTGGTGTGAAATACCGGAGGCTGGCATTAAGCATCCCCTGTTCCATGTTCCCCTGGTTGTAGAAGGTTGACAGTGCTGCTCCTCCATAGATATAACCAAATCTTGTGAAAATATTACCGTAGGAGACCTTCAGCCCTGCATATGCCCTCAACTTGAATTCATTCTTTTCACTACCGCCCAACAATTCAACCATATAGCCATAGGGAATATCCTCTGTTCGTCCGTAACTATATATCAGAGAGGTATTTATAAATCTCTGCGAAGATATTGCCAGGCTGCCTGTCACCAGTTTGTAATTCTGAAGGCGGTAATATGAGAAGTCGTCAATCACAGGTCTCCTGAAGACGTTGTTGTGCATGTACCTTCCGCTGATAATAAGCCGTGTAACGCTGCTGCGTTCAAGCATGAATGACCTGGCTGCCCAGTAATCATTCCATGTGAACCTCAGGGGTACCGGCAGCAACATTGTATCGAGGTCCTCACTTGTTAAGGTCACTCTGACTGTAGCCGACCAGGCATACTTTGTCTCCGAGGTTACGAACTCCCGGCTGTATATGCCTCCGATAATTGTCGTTCCCAGACCGTCTTTGAATTCCAGGTCAAGGTCGGAGAAGGAACGGGCTATGTTTCTGATAGAATATTTGATACCGAATCCGGGATATTTATACTCATTGAAGTCATAAGGCATTGCAAGGGAGAGCTCATGAGCCAGTCCGGCAAAGTTCCTGTCATAAGCCCTGATCATGCCGCTCTTTACATCATCGATGCGCACCTCTGCCCCGTACGGGTATCTTTCCCGGACGATTATTGCAACATCAACAAGGTTGCTGTCAACGGACACTATCGTGATACGGGCATCGTCTATGAACGGCAACTCCCTCAGAAGCCTTTCATTATCTGCAAGGCTCAGCGGTGAGATAGTGTCTCCTTCCCTGAACAGGAGGTACTTGTTAAGGATCAGTTGTTTGGTCTTGGTATACGATGAGTTAAGGAGTTTTTCAGCCCGGGAGGGGTCATTCTCAGAGGGGTTGTCGATATTCGTGCCGAAAGCATTGAGCCTGATGATCTCCTTCCTCCTGATCACACTGCCCGCATACGGGTCAAACGACGAAGTATTTCTCATTTTTTCCCTGGCCGAGCCCGGCGGTGCCGGCTTGACGATGATCATATCATACAGGAGGCTGGTTATTCTGCGCCTCTCAGCCCTGACCTTCAGGGAATCATAAAATGACCGTGACAGTGTATCATTCTTTGTCACCTCCTGTGAATGCATAACACGGTAGGGAAATAAAAGCAACAGCGATAGAAAAACTAATGATCGGGGAGCAATGATTTTACTGATGCATGGCTTCACTGTGTACTTGAATTGGCGTCAAGAACATCGTCAGAGTTAAACTGGAACCCAAGTCTTTTTCCAGTTATCAGCCTTGAGTGCTGGATCTTTGATTCTGCCTGTCCGACAGAAGCTATCTTCACCGCATCATACGGGGGCACCAGGAGGTCAAAGTCAAGAGAGTATTTGATGGCGGTATATACTACTTTCTGCAGTGACTCAATGCTGAAGGCTTCATTGCCGAAGTTTGTAAAGAGCATGCCCATCTGTCTCTTGCCTTCGACAAAGTACTGGTTCTCATGGTTGATGAAAATACGGGCGATGAGATAACCCAAGTCATCAAGCCTTGAAAACCTGAATGAATCGGCCAGGAAGTTGTAGATGTTTATTATGCCGCTGTACGCGTTGTGCTTGTCTTTCTGGATGTAGGCTGTCTTCCATGCCGGATGCTCGCGGTCAAACTGGAAAATGTTGGAGTGCATGCTGAAGAGAAGCATGTCGGCGGCAACCATCAACTGGGCATCAAAAGAGCTCCTGTCAGTATATTCCATGCGTACCCTGGGATCTACGCCCGTAAGGTTGCCGTTCACCTCCTTCGACAGGTTCTTGAGGATCTCCTTGACCATCATGAAGGCCGTTGCCGTATTGTCAAACACCTTCTGTTTAAGTACGGATTTGTTCCTGAGGGTGTCAATTATTATTACCTTTTTCTGGGTAGTCTCATCAGTCATGGTAAGGTTATTTGCTCGACCGACTAAATTAATCTTTTATTTGAGATTTTTTTAAGGCAGCAGCTAATTAATATGCCCTGGCGAATAGCACTCTTCTGTAAGAGGGTTTACCTGTCATGATGCACTTTCCCTCCTCAACGGGAGGATTGAACGGTATTGCCCTGATGGTGGCTTTGGTAAGGTTCTTGATCTGCTCCTCGGTCTCCGGTGTGCCGTCCCAGTGTGCCATGACAAACCCGCCCCTGTTTTCAATGATGTCCAGAAACTCATCCCAGGTGTCTGCCTTATACGTATTCTGGTCCCTGAAATCGGTGGCCCTCCTGAAGATGTTTGCCTGTATCTCATCCATGAGGGCGGTAACATGCTCAACAATGTTTTCACGGCCTCTTGTCTCTTTGGTCAGGGTGTCACGTCGGGCAACCTCTACTGTGCCTTCCTGTACGTCGCGCGGCCCTATTGCAAGCCTCACCGGAACACCCTTCAGTTCATATTCGGCAAATTTGAAGCCGGGCTTCTGTGTGTCACGGTTGTCATACTTTACCGTCAGTCCTGCCTTTTCAAGCTTCTCCTTAAGCTCAAGGGCTATCCCTGATATACCGTCAAGCTGTTCATTACCCTTGTAGATAGGCACAATAACCACCTGAATGGGAGCAAGCTTTGGCGGCAGCACCAGTCCGTTGTTATCAGCATGGGCCATGACAAGTGCCCCGATAAGCCGGGTGGTCACTCCCCATGATGTGGCCCATACATAGTCAAGCTTCCCTTCACGGTTGGTGAACTGCACATCGAAAGCCTTCGCAAAATTCTGTCCGAGGAAATGGCTTGTGCCTCCCTGTAATGCCTTACCATCCTGCATCAGCATCTCAATTGTATAGGTGTCAATAGCCCCGGCGAACTTTTCGCTTTCGGTCTTGACCCCTTTTATCACGGGCACCGCCATGAAATTCTCAACGAAATCAGTGTATACTCCCTGCATCCTCAGTGCTTCCTCCCTGGCCTCCTCCATGGTGGCATGGGCTGTATGACCCTCCTGCCACAGGAACTCGGTTGTGCGCAGGAAGAGCCTTGTACGCATCTCCCACCTCACCACATTGGCCCACTGGTTTATCAGCAGCGGAAGATCACGGTATGACTGTATCCAGTCCTTGTAGGAGTTCCATATAATGGTCTCTGATGTGGGTCTGACAATAAGCTCTTCCTCCAGCCTGGCATCCGGATCCACAACTATTCCCTTCCCGTCAGGAGAATTCTTGAGACGGTAATGGGTTACAACGGCGCACTCCTTCGCAAATCCCTCAACATGAGCAGCTTCCCTGCTGAAGAACGATTTGGGGATGAAGAGCGGAAAGTAGGCGTTGACATGCCCTGTGGCCTTGAACATCCTGTCAAGTTCTGCCTGGATCTTCTCCCATATGGCATAACCGTAGGGCTTGATCACCATGCAGCCCCGTACCGCTGAGTTTTCCGCCAGATCGGCTTTTATCACCAGGTCATTGTACCATTGTGAATAATTTTCCTCCCTGTTTGTAAGAAACTTGGCCATTCTTAAGTTATAGTATTTGAATAATTGTTAAATCGCAAAAATAGATTGCGTAAAAATAGACAAAACTTGCGAACCTAAAAGGCAGCAGAACATGAAGAAGAAAATTTTACTCGCGACGATAGCAGTTGCAGCCATGGCCACAATGGCTGTTGCGGCGGACCGGGACCCATCGGGGACACGGTCGGGATCAGCCAATAGCAGCCAGCAGATAATTGTGAATAACTATTACCTGCAGGGCGGATATGAGTACACTTCGAGAATAAAGCGGTTTCACACCTCCTACGTGACGTTCGACTTCTACTCTCCCATGTACACCGAGGTCTACTGGTACAGATACACGCCATACACATGGGGTGTGTCAATCTATGACGACTGGTATTACTATGGTGGCAATGTCTCCAGACATTCATGGACCAGCGGATTCGGAGGCTCTTACTGGTGGGGATATGAACCCTGGTGGGGGCACAGCTCCAGGATTGGTTACGGGTGGAGTTCATGGTATGGGCACGGCATCAGCTACAGTGTGAATTATTACCTCGGCAGGCCACACTACCATTATCCGGTTGCATACAGCGGCTGGAACAGTCATCACTATGCGAACTACTCACGACCCATGACGGTGATCAATAACAACACCTATAACTACTATTACGGGTCAGAAAAGAGAAACAGCAACCAGGGCCGTACCGCAGGGTATAATCCTGCTAACCCTTCCACTTCCGGGCGCAGGTCAGGATATACAGCAACCGGAGGCAGGAGTTCTTCTGCCACGACAGCCCCGGTTTCCTCCGGAAGCACTGGTGAGGATGCCGGTGAAAAGGATAAGAGCAACAACGGTCTCCGTATGGGGCAGCACAGAAGGGGAGTCGCCGATCAGCCCGTACCTGGAGACAACGGCCTGCCCCGCACCAATAACCCGAATGTCAATGACCGAACCGATCCGGGCAGAGAGCAAGGCAATGCCACACGCAGCAGCGGAAACCGGCAGACCTCCGCAGACCGGGCACCGGCTGGAGGCACCCAGCCTAGGAAGACACAGGGTTCTGTACGTACCACATCGCAGCGGCGCGAGACTGTCATGCGTCAGGGAACACCTGCCGCCACATCGCCGGCGAAGGAAACCAAAGTTCAGGAGACAAGGGGAAAGAAGTCTGAAAACCAGTCAGAAGCAACCGGCAAAAGCACCGAATCAGGAAAAACAACCACCTCTTCGAAGAGAAGGAGATAATTGATTACCCTCCTGAGCATAATTGGTACGAAATTTGTATAAATTTGGGGTAGATAACTACAGGAGGGTAAAATGAAAAAGTTTTGGTACATAATTCCGGCAATACTTGTGACAGCAAGCTCATGCACATCACTGAGCTTCACTGGTACTGCCAATGACGACCTGTACTACAGGCCGTCGGAACAACCTGTCACTGCCACACAGAGCCCTGTACAGGCCGCAAGAGATGGCCAGGTTTACTATGACAATATCTTTGCCGCTGATACGCTCATCGCTGACGAGTATATTCCTGATAATGAATACATTGCATACAATACCGATGTCGGGGCAACGGTTGTAAACAACTACTATGGTTCCAGCGCAACCGAAAGAATATATCTCTTTAATGATGATTATTTCTACCCCTACTGGAGAGATCCGTTCTACTTTTCGCCTTTCTCTGCCAGACTCAGCTTCGGATACGGCTACCGGGGAATGTACGGATATCCATACTCATGGGGTTATGACCCCTTCTGGTCAGACTATTACTCCCCATGGTCATATTACAGCCCCTACTATTCATACTGGGGCGGATATCCCTACTACAATTACTACGGGTACAATAGCTACAATCCCTGGTATTCGGGATACTATCTCCCTTACTACAGCAGCTCTGAATACCCGGGAACTGTCGGACGCAGGGGTGGTTACAGCACAATGTCCAGAGCTGGATACACTACCTCAGACACCAGGAATAAGTCAGGATATGCCCCTTCGGGCACTATGAACAACAGGAGGACGCCCGGTACGTCTGTCGGTACAACTGCTCCGGCTGGAACCACAACCACCGGAACCCGGAGGAGTTCTCAGGAGACAGGTACCGGTACAAAGGCTGGATCAACCGGTGCAGGTACAGTTACACGGCCTGAATACACCCGCCGTGATGCTGCAGGAAATACTGTTCAGACTCAGTCTGAGACGAGAACACAGTCAACTGTCAGACCCCCTACCCAGTCGCAGACGAGAACACAATCTACAGTCAGACCACCGGCAGAGTCTCAAACCAGAACACAGTCTCAGACCCAGACTCAGACTCCGGCCAGAACACAGACCCAGACGCAGAGTGTGAACAGGCCGCAGTACCAGACTACTGAGAGAACTTATACACCGAGCTATGACAACCCGAGGGTAAGCTCAAGGCCGGCTTACAACACGACCCGCAGCACGAACGGGGAAACCACCAATCCGGCATACAACAGGAGCACACCCTCATCAAACCGTAGCACATCGGGATACTCACCCACAAGGTCATCGTCGCCTTCAGTACAGTACTCAGCTCCGTCACGCAGCAGCTCATCACCAAGCTACAACAGGAGCAGCGGCAGTTCATCATCATCGAACTCCGGAAGCAGAAGCAGCAGCTACAGCTCGGGAAGCTCATCATCATCATCATCATCGGGCAGCAGTCATAGCTCAACCTCGTCCTCTTCATCGTCTTCCTCAAGGTCATCCTCATCTTCAGGCGGCAGAAGGTGATAATCTAACAGTCTGATAACTGATGCATATGTTACGCAAAAAGCAGGTGCAGTAGGGATTTAATATCAAAAAAATCTGGAAATGAAGAAACTAATATTACTTGCAGCCGCAATAGTTCTGATGCTCCCGGCACAGGTAAGCGGACAGAACCTGGATGATGCAGTGAGATACTCAAAAATCTTTTACCAGGGCACTGCCAGGTTTAACGCCATGGGTGGCGCTTTCACCGCACTTGGCGGCGATATCTCGGCTATAGCCCTGAACCCTGCAGCTGCCGGCGTATTCCGCTCAACGGAATTTACCGTCACCCCCATCGTCTATTTCAGAGACCTGAATACAGACTATAATGGGTTCAACAATAATGACAGCTACTCAGGACTTACACTTGGACAGATTGGTTTGGTTTCATCTTTCGGCACCGGGAAAGGTTCCGGGTTGTCAAACCTTAGTTTTGCCTATACCTTTAACAGGACAAACAATTACTACCGTCATTCTGTGATAGACGGCATCAGTGAAAATGGTTCCATGGCCGACTTCTGGGCACTCCAGGCTGACGGCTTCAGGACCGGGGAGCTTGGCGGCGCTGCATGGATGGCTTATGAGGCTTACCTTATTGACACCCTCCCGGCTTACCTCGACCAGTATGCATCAGTATTTTCGTACTACGGAGAGTCAGACCCGACATATGGCCAGCAGGTGAAGAGAACAATTGACAATGCAGGCTTCAGCAACGAACATAACATTACACTGGGTGCAAATATCAGTGACAAACTTTACCTGGGTGCCGGCTTCGGAATCACAAACATCTCCTATACCGGTCACTATGTTCACTCAGAGGTGGATGAGGCGCAGAATGTATTTGATTTCGTGAATTTTGTCTATACTGATCATTTCAATGCAGTCGGTGCTGGATGGAACTTTAAGATCGGCGCAATCGCCAGGCCCATAGAATCGCTGCGCATCGGGGTCAGCTTCACAACGCCTACTGTCTACACTATACAGGAGGTATTCTATAATAGTCTCACCGCAAAACTCGACTATGATACGCCGAATGATCCGGACGACGACCTTAACCCTGAAATAAGCCAGGATGACATGAGGTACCGCTACCGTATTACAACTCCTTACCATATCAATGCCGGTATTGCATACCAGGTGGGTAACATAGCCATGATCAGCGCCGATTACGAGTTCATTGACTATGCCTCAGCCAGGTTTAGCAGGGGTGAAGATGGTTACGATTTCAGTGCTGAAAACGAGGATGTATCTTCTGAACTGGGAAGTACCGGCAATCTGAGACTGGGAGCAGAGGTACGCCTGGGCAGTCTGTATCTCCGGGGAGGTTACAGCTATTACGGCTCCGGATTCAAACCGGGAACCCTCAACGAGGACTCCAATTCCACCGGCTACAGCGCCGGAATAGGTTACAGGCAGAATAAGTTCTATGTAGACATGGCCATGGTCTGGATGAACAGTTACGAGTCATATATGATGTATCCTGATGACCCGCGGAGCGCTCCCATCTACACCAGCGATCCGGCTTACCTGAGTACAAAAGACAAGTACCTCTCTTTGACGGTTGGACTGAAATTCTGATAGTTGGTTAACGATTCTCAGTATCCAGGGACCCCTGCAGCAATGCTCCGGTCCCTGGTCCGTTATTCAGCAGCGTGTCAATGATGCTCAAGCGCCGCGTAAAACCAAACTTATCGCTGAATACCTGAGTATATGGTATCTGGGAATAGCTGCTGACACCTGAAGGTTTCTTCGGAGATATAGAGTACCTGAAATCTTCTTTGTGAATTCCGGCAGGGATGAAATCCCCGCTGAACGATATTTCCACACACAGCCCCATTGCTTCACAGACCGCTATCAACGCCTCGGTATTGAGATCAAGCAGAAAAGTGAATGGCCTTGAAATGACCTGGCTGATGGCATCGTAATAGTACTCGAAAAAGGGCGCGGCGGCATATCCCGATCTGATACCCCTGAGGTGCAGCTCTCTCCATCTCCTTCCGTTGTCAATCTTAAGATCGCTCAGCGCTGTCTTATGAAATGAGCCTCGCATCACCGGTACGATCAGTGCCAGAGGACCATTGGCGCCCATAATCACGCACCTGTTACGGTATGTCTGCTTGATGTAATTCTCATGCTTTTCGATGATGACTTTACGGGCACAGGCAATCAGGCTGAAGTACTCAGCAGGAGGAAAGTAGGCCGTCGAAAGAAGCACCTCCCCGCTCATGGCCTTCTATAACCTGTTTATCCTGCTGGCTGAGAATCCGGCTCCGAATCCGTTGTCTATATTCACAACTGACACCCCTGCGGCGCAACTTGTGAGCATTGCGAGAAGAGCTGAGAGGCCCCCGAAGGAGGCACCGTATCCTACACTGGTGGGTACAGCTATCACCGGCATATTCACCAGTCCTCCCACAACGCTTGCTAGGGCCCCTTCCATGCCTGCAATGACAACCGCTACCCTGCACCCGCGTATCTCAGGCAGTTTGTCAACCAGCCTGTGAATACCGGCCACCCCCGCATCATAGATCCTTACAACACTGTTTCCCAGTAGTTCAGCCGTAACGGCAGCCTCTTCAGCTACCTCCATGTCAGAGGTTCCGGCTGATATGACTGCTATTTTTGTCGGGGGTGGAACAATCTCCTTTCTCCTGATACTGATAATGCGGGCAATTTCAAAATAGATTGCATCCGGGAAGAACTGGCTGATGTATTCGAACATCTCCCTCCCCGCCCTGGTGCCAATTATATCATTGCCATGACTCTCCATTGCCCCGAAAATTGCCCTTACCTGTTCAGCACTCTTGCCGGCGCAGTAGACAATCTCAGGGTATCCGGTCCGGAGCTCACGGTGGTGATCAATGCGTGCAAAGCCAAGGTCGGTGTATGGAAAGTCACGCAGCTTATCCATCGCTTCATCCACACTCACAGATCCGTCTCTGATGGCTCTAAGTATCTTCTCAAGCTCGCCTGTATTCATAATTTTAAGTTTTATTGTTCATGCTGCCGCTTCGATAACCTTCAGCATCTATGGTAATATATTTGTATCCCAGCTTTTTTATGGCGGAAGTTAACACTTCCCTGATGTCATCATTCATTACCAGGGCAAACTGGTCACGCCTGATTTCGATGCGTACCAGATCTCCATGGACCCTTACGCGTGCCCCGGCAAATCCCATTTCTGCTGTAATATGCTCTGCCTCTTCAGCCCTGCGCAGGTTCTCCTCAGTAATTGGGGTGTAATGAGGGAAGCGTGTGAGCAGGCATGAGTTCGAAGGTTTGTCACTGACGGCCAGCCCTGCCTCCCTTGCAAGATCTCTGATCTCACTCTTGGTCAGCCCCGCCTCCGCGAGAGGACTCCGGATGCCAAACTCCCTGAGTGCCTTCATGCCGGGACGGTAGTCGAGGAGATCATCTGCGTTGGTGCCGTCAAAAACAAATGCATATCCTCCTTCCCCGGCTGCATCGGTGACAGCCTTCATCACCTCCCTCTTGCAGAGGTAGCACCTCTCGGGTGGATTGGAAATAACAGCCCCGGGAATAGCCATTGTGATCTCCATGTGTTTCATTCCGACACTCTTACAGAACGATACCGCGTCACGTACCTCGGACGAAAACATATAGGGAGTGATGACCGTCACAGCCATCACCCTCAATCCTTTGACCCCTGTGGCAAAACTGGCCAGGTACGTACTGTCAGTACCTCCTGAGATAGCGATGACTGCTGATCCGGCATCGGACATGATGGTCATCAGCCTGTTTGTCTTGTCTGTAGTTGTCATGGTTACTGCAGTGCCTGTGCCGTTATCTCATGTATCACCTGCTTCATGGGCAGCCCCGTCTCCCTGGCAATAGCTGCGCACCTGTCGGCCTCAGGCTTGACGGAAACGAGGTGGTCTTTAAAGTATGACTTCTTGATGACGACCTTTCCGAAGCGCGTCTCAATCTCCTCAAACTCGCGGTGCAGGGTCTCTTTGCTAAAAGGCATCACCCTCAGCCCGATAGTGGTCGACTCTGTGAAGAGGATCTCACTTACCGCATTTTTATGCTCTTCCTCGCAGATGACACTGATGGTGAAAGCCGGCCGGCCCTTTTTCATTATCACCGGGGTGAACCACACATCACCTGCCCCGGCAGAAAACAGCCTCGCCGAAATGTAGTCCGATAACTCCGGATTCATGTCATCTACATTGCACTCCACCAGTAAAGCCTGGTGACCTTCCTCTTCTTCAGGCTCTGTCTCGGCCAGGAAGACTCTGAGGATATTCGGTCGTGCGGGATTATTCTTCTGTCCTATGCCATATCCTGTACGGATAATTGAGAACTTCGTGTCTGGCGGCAGAGGGCTGGCCAGTGCGGCAATTATCGCGGCTCCGGTCGGCGTGGTGGCTTCAAAGTTGACCCCGCCGGTGTGCACGGGGAAACCTGCTATGATACGAGCTGTGGCCGGCGCCGGAACGGGAAGCAGGCCATGTTCGCACCTGACCATGCCACTTCCCAGCTCAATGGTTGAGACATAAACCCTGTCAACACCCAGTGCATCAAAACAGATGGCGGAACCAACGATATCGACTATGGAATCGATGGCACCAACCTCATGAAAACAGATCTCTTCCACCGGCTTGTCATGCACGGCTGCCTCCGCTTCGGCTATGAGTGTGAACATCTTCATTGCCAGATCAGTGACATTCCCGGAGAGAGAGCTTCCCTTTATTATTTTCCGGATGTCAGACAGGTTGCGGTGACCATGACGATGATCATGCCCCTGGCCAGGGTCATTCACAAGTTTATGTTTATGTTCATGTTCATGTTCATGTGTATGTGTATGCTCATGCGCGTGACCGTGCAGATGATCATGGTCACCGCTTTCCCCCTCACCAGTAAATACTGTGACCCTTGTACCCGTAATCCCGTGCCTCTGATCGCCTGTGATATCAAGCCTCCAACCCCCGATGTTCAGTTTCTTTAGCCCGCTGACCAGAGTATCACGGCTGACTCCAAGGTCTATCATGGCCCCCAGGTTCATGTCACCACTGATACCTGAAAAACAGTCATAGTACACTATTTTCATTTTCATTTAGGTTTTTTAACATTCTTTGATCTCCTTGCGCTGTTGCGGAAGACCGCCTGCTCAGGCCGCTAATATAAGAATACGGTGGCGATATATTAAAAAAAATGTTTACTTTGCATCTTCTCATTTTGGGGTATTATTAGAGATTGAAGGGGATGAAAAGACGAAATTTTATACGCAGTTCGGCTGGCGCCGGACTGGCAGCAGGAGCTTTTCTGAGTTTTGGCCGTTATGAGAAGGTACTGGCCGGCAGGCCTCTTCCTGCAGGGGCTAATTATGATCTTGTCGCTGTCATGGGTGGCGAACCTGCTGCCATGTTTGACATGGGCATCCAGGCACTCGGAGGAATGGGAACATTCGTAGGTAAGGGACAAAAAGTACTTGTCAAACCAAATATGGGATGGGATGTCGTTCCCGAAAAAGGAGCCAACACCCACCCCGCACTTGTAAAAAGGATAATTGAGCACTGCTTCAGGGCAGGGGCAAAAGAGGTCTATGTATTTGACAATACATGCGATAACTGGATCAAGTGCTATAAGAACTCTGGAGTTGAACAGGCCGTCAGGGATGCCGGAGGAAAGATAGTCCCCGGCAATTCCGAGAGCTATTACCAGGAGGTGACAATCCCCAACGGCAAGAAGCTCACGAAGACCAAGGTGCATGAACTTGTGCTCAGCAGTGACGTCTTCATCAATGTTCCGGTGCTTAAGAACCACAGCTCCACCAGGATGACCGGTGCTCTCAAGAATATGATGGGTGTGATATGGGATCGTGGATACTGGCACAGGAATAATCTCAACCAGTGCATAGCTGATTATGCTCTCTACCCGAAGAAGCCTTCACTGAACATCATGGATGCATATAATGTAATGATGCGCAATGGACCGCGGGGTGTCTCAAAGGAAGACCTGTCGAACATGAAGTCTCTGATGATTTCGACTGACTGGGTGGCCATTGACGCCGCAGGGGCAAAGATGATGGGGAAGGAACCTGATACAATTGAACACATAGCCCTGGCAGCTGCCATGGGCGTCGGTAAGATGGACCTTGCAACTATGAATATCCACAGGATGAAAATGTAGATGTTCATGAAGTCGTCGGCACTCAAACATATACGTACTGTATTTTCCGCCCTTGTCCTTCTTCTGTTTGCATTCCTGTTTATTGACTTCAGAGGTATCCTTGGGGAAAAGGCTTTCGGCCCGATCCTCTATCTGCAGTTCGTACCTTCACTGCTGAAATTTTTTATTGCCGGAGTGGCTACTGCCACCGGCTTCATTGTGGTGATCGTCCTGACACTTCTTACCGGCAGGACTTACTGCAGCTTCCTCTGTCCGCTGGGTATCCTCCAGGATGCCATAAGCCGTGTCGGAGGTCTGTTCAAGAGACGCTTCCGCAAGTACGGATACAAGAAGCCATATACGATTCTGCGCTATTTCATCCTGGTACTTACTGCAGGAATTTTAATCCTCGGAGGAGCTTATGTCCTTACGATACTTGATCCGTACAGCACTTTTGGCCGGTTCATGACCTATTTTGCACAACCGGTCGTTCTGTTTATCAATAACCTGCTTGCTTCACTGCTGGGGAAGTTTGACATATATTCAATTTACAGGGTTGACATCAGGGCATATGAACTCGCCGTTTACATCATACCGTCAGCCTTCCTGTTCCTCATAGGGTTCCTGGCATTCAGGTATGGCCGGCTCTATTGCAACACCGTATGCCCGGTGGGCACCCTGCTTGGCCTTCTGAGCAAATTTTCATTGTTCAGAGTCAGGTTTGAGGAGCAGAAATGCACTCGCTGTGGCAGATGCTCCATGTCATGCAAGTCATCCTGCATAGACTTCCTCAACAAACATGTTGATTTAAGCCGGTGTGTCAACTGTTTCAACTGCATTGACGCCTGCAAAGAGAACGGTATGTCATACGGGCTCGTCAGGCTGAAGCGCAAAAGCATTGAGAAGGAAACGACTGATGCCTCGAGGCGTAATTTCATAACCGGATCGCTAATAATGATCGCTGGCGGATCACAGATAGTGCGCGCACAGACCACCACACCCACCCCTACAAAAGATTCAACGGTGAAGGAGGACAGGCTCTACCCGGTGTCACCTCCCGGCTCGATAGGCCTTGCTTCGTTTACGTCAAGATGCACGGCCTGTACCCTCTGCGTCACATCATGCCCCACACACGTAATCCAGCCCTCTGTTAACGAGTACGGCTTTGCCGGCATCATGCAGCCCAGGATGGATTTTCACAGTGGATTCTGCAACTATGACTGTATACGCTGTACCGAGGTGTGCCCCACCGGAGCAATCATGCCGCTGATGATGGAAGCCAAGCAACTGACTCAGATTGGCAAGGCCGTCTTCATCAAGGATAACTGCATTGTTCAGACTGAAAAGACAGCCTGCGGTGCCTGCTCGGAACATTGCCCGACAAAAGCGTGCCATATGGTTCCATTTGAAGGCAGACTTCTTATCCCGGAGGTTAAGGACGATATATGCGTCGGCTGCGGTGCATGTGAATATGCCTGCCCGACAAAGCCATACAAGGCTATCTTCGTCGACGGGAATCCCATCCATGAAGCGGCAGTTAAACCCGAGACAGAGAAACTTGATGCCGCTCCGGCTGAGTTCCCCTTTTGAATAGTTCCTCTTTTGAATAGTTCCCCTTCTGCAAGTTCCCCTCATGCAGAATTCCACTTCAGAACCCATTTAATGCCAGCGCAGAAACCTTCGGGTTATTGGTTTGAACCGCGGTTCAATAAATGCGAAAAACATGATAATTGTCCTGTAAGGCAGCGGTTAATTCAATTAATTTGCGCTATCTTTTTTTTGCGAATATTTAAACTGGTTTTATATGAAACCCACACATATTGAGCACATTGGAATTGCAGTCAATTCAATTGCCGATGCCATTCCGTTCTATGAAAAGGTACTGGGCCTCAAATGTTACAACATTGAGGAGGTTGCCGATCAAAAGGTTAAGACCGCTTTTTTCATGATTGGCCAGACCAAAATAGAGCTTCTTGAATCAACAGACCCTGAAGGTCCCATTGGCAAATTCCTGGAAAAGAGGGGAGAGGGTATACATCATATTGCGTTTGCCGTCGAAAACATTGAAGAGAGTCTCCGCGAGGCCGAAGCTGCAGGGATTAGGCTGATTGACACCTCGCCACGACGTGGTGCGGAGGGAATGAGCATCGCCTTCCTTCATCCTAAATCAACTCTGGGTGTGCTCACGGAATTCTGTGAAGACAAGAATAAACATAACAACAAATAAAGAGATCCGATGAACAGTCAGGAAAGAATCCAGCAACTCCTTGATTACAGGGTTAAAGCGCGAAAGGGCGGAGGAGATAAACGCATTGATGATCAGCATTCAAAAGGAAAGCTGACCGCCAGGGAGCGAATAACAATGCTTCTTGATGAAGGCAGCTTCGAGGAGTATGACATGTTTGTTACGCACCGTACCGAGGACTTCGGACTGGCTGACAAGAAGTATCTCTCTGACGGAGTGATTACCGGGCATGGTACAATTGACGGCAGGGTTGTATATGTCTATGCCCAGGATTTTACAGTATTCGGAGGCTCATTATCGGAGACATTTGCACAGAAGATTTGCAAGATCATGGATCAGGCGATGCAGGTCGGTGCACCTGTCATAGGCATCAACGACTCCGGTGGTGCCCGTATACAGGAGGGAGTCAGAAGTCTGGCAGGATATGCCGAGATCTTCGAACGGAACATTCTTGCTTCAGGAGTGATACCACAGATCTCCGCCATCTTCGGCCCCTGTGCCGGAGGTGCCGTCTACTCACCGGCACTGACTGACTTCATAGTGATGAGCCGCAAGAGCAGCTATATGTTCGTTACCGGACCGAAGGTTGCCAAGGCTGTCACAGGTGAGGATATCTCTATCGATGATCTTGGCGGTGCCACGGTTCATACAACCAAGTCAGGCGTGGCACACTTCGCTGTTGATGAAGAGCAGGAGGGCCTTGACCTTATAAGAAAACTTCTCAGCTTCATGCCCCAGAATAACCTTGAAGAGCCTCCTCAGACAGAGTGCGATGACCCAATAGACAGGCTTGAAGATGAGCTTAATGATATTATCCCGGAAAGCCCCAACCAGCCGTATGACGTAAAGGATGTTATAATCAGGGTGGTCGACTACCACGACTTTACCGAAGTGCATGAGGCATATGCAAAGAACATTATCGTTGGGTTTGCAAAGTTCGACGGTATGCCCGTCGGCATAGTGGCTAACCAGCCAGCCTGGCTTGCGGGTGTGCTCGATATAGAGGCATCAAGGAAAGCGGCCCGTTTCATTCGTTTCTGTGATGCTTTCAACATACCCATTGTGACATTTGTTGATGTGCCGGGGTTCCTTCCCGGATCAACACAGGAGTATGGCGGCATAATAATCCATGGTGCCAAGCTGATGTATGCCTATGGGGAGGCCAACGTACCGAAAATCACGGTGACACTCAGGAAATCATATGGCGGCGCCCATTGCGTGATGTCATCAAAACAGCTCCGCGGCGATCTTAATTATGCCTGGCCTACTGCCGAGATCGCAGTGATGGGTCCCCAGGGAGCCATAGAGATCCTCGATGGCAGGGAGATAAGCGAGATAAAAGACCCGGTTGAACGCAAGGAATTCGTCGCACGGAAGGAGGAAGAATACCGTTCGAAGTTCGCCAACCCATACGAGGCAGCCAAATATGGCTACCTTGATGATGTAATCGAACCTCGTAATACAAGGTTCAGAGTGATAAGAGCTCTCAGAGCTCTCTCAACCAAAAAGGATCCGGGCCCGATGAAGAAACACGGTAACATTCCACTATAACCTGTGAATTATGACATCCCAGTTATTTATTGCAGCACCTGCTGCGGAGCTTGATCCAATAACCTGGACCATCATGGTGGTGGGAATAGGAATCGTCTTCCTCTCTCTGTTGCTTGTATATCTTTTCTTCCGGTATGTGCTTACTTTCATCCTGAATTTCAGGTTGCGCAGTTTCGCCCGTAAAAAGGGGATAGATCCTGCAGAGATACATACAGCTAGAACAATACAGTCAGGAGAGGTGAATGCTGCCATCGCCATGGCTCTCTACTCATACTTCAATGAGATCCATGACGTGGAGAGCGGGGTGATCACTATCAAGCGTGTCTCCAGAAATTACTCTCCATGGAGCTCCAAACTCTACAACATGAAAAATTCTATAAGATCATAATCAGGCGATTGCAATATGAAAAGTTACAAATTTCTGATAAACGGTAACCAGTATGAGGTCGATGTCCTGGATGTGGACGGCAACATGGCAAAGATAGAGGTGAACGGCACGGTGTATGATGTGGAGATGCAGCGTGAGATACCCAGGATCAAGACAGCGGTGATACCGGCTCCGCAGGCAAGGACGGTAAAGGAGACCAAACCGGCTGCCGAAAAGAGTGCCGGCACTGGCAAGGATGCAGAAGTGCGAGCCCCGCTTCCGGGAGTGATACTCCAGGTGATGGTCAGACCAGGTGACGATGTGAGCGCAGGGCAGACATTATGCACACTGGAAACCATGAAAATGGAAAACGCGATCAAAACCGAAAAGGGTGGCAAGGTAGCCTCGGTAAATATTGCACCCGGACAGTCGGTACTGCAGGATGAGTTGCTAATCGTAATCAACCAGTGATGGCAAAAAGAAAAACATGGACCATGTTTGCCCTTCTGGTGATTGTCTCACTGGCATGGCTGGCATTTGTTAAACCTGAACAGGAGAAACAACAGGCCCTGGCAGATAGCGGTGTCGTTGCAGAAACTTATGCCGTGTACAGTCAGGCTCCTGATGACGCAGAGCCGAAATTTCTCGATGGCCTCAAACAATTCTGGGCTTTCACCGGCTTCAGGAACGCCACCTCGGGACACTTTATAATGATAGTGATCGGTCTGATCTTTATCTTCCTGGCAATAAGGTATGAGTATGAGCCTCTGCTGCTTGTGCCAATCGGTACCGGCATCCTGATCGGGAACATACCCTTCTTTACTGATGGCGGTATGAACCTGCAGATCGGGATTTACCAGCAGGGAAGCGTTCTCAACTACCTCTACTTCGGGGTACTTAAAGGGATATACCCGCCTCTTATTTTCCTGGGTATAGGTGCCATGACCGATTTCTCATCGCTCATCTCCAACCCCAGGTTACTGTTCCTTGGAGCCGCAGCACAGGTTGGGATATTTGCTGCATTCCTCGGGGCACTCCTTCTCGGTTTCAGCCTGCCTGAAGCAGGCGCCATAGGCATCATTGGCGGTGCTGACGGTCCGACAGCCATATTCATTTCATCACGGCTGGCTAACGGGGTAAATGTACTTGCTGACGGAACAACTGTCAGGAACCTGATAGGTCCGATAGCCATAGCTGCCTATTCATACATGGCCCTGGTGCCTGTGATCCAGCCTCCTATCATGCGCCTGCTTACCAGCAAAGAAGAGAGGCTGATACGAATGAAACCACCGCGCGCAGTAACGAAGACCGAAAAGATACTATTCCCGATATTCGGGCTTATCCTCACATGCTTCATCTCACCGGGGGCCCTTCCTCTGCTGGGGATGCTTTTTTTCGGAAACATCCTGAAGGAATCAGGTGTGACAAAACGTCTGGCCGAGACTGCCCGTACTTCGCTGATCGATATTGTGACAATACTTATAGGACTAACCGTTGGAGCCTCAACACAGGCCGATATATTCCTGACCAGGGAGTCAGTTCTGATATTCGGGCTTGGCGCCGCAGCATTTGCAGTGGCTACAACAAGTGGTGTACTCTTTGCCAAGGGCATGAATCTCTTCCTGTCAGGTGATAATAAGATCAACCCGCTGATTGGTAACTCTGGTGTGTCGGCAGTTCCTGACAGCGCACGTGTATCTGAGGTGGAAGGACTAAAGGCTGACAAGACGAACCATCTGCTGATGCATGCCATGGGACCAAACGTTGCCGGTGTAATCGGTTCAGCCATAGCAGCAGGTATCCTGCTGAGTTATCTCGGATAAATACTTAAGTTTGTTAATAATTCACCATCAGAGGGAATATGAAACTGGCTGTGACAGGAAATGCCGGACCTAAAGTGAGGTCTGATATAGAAGTGAGGCTGGAACTCACTGACAACGGAGGCATCGAACTTAGTCTCAAATCAAAGGTCAAAAGCATGTACGGGACCGCCATTGAAGCGCAATGCCGTGAGTTGCTAGGCCTCTTCGGGGTAATTAACGCAAGGATGACAATCAATGACTCCGGAGCACTTCCATTCGTCATTGCAGCTCGCATTGAGGCTGCAGTAAGAGCCCTGACAGGCACGGAAGCCTCGTCACTCCCTGACATGATTCCTGAAAACAGTTACACCTCATCACGTGAGAGATTCAGGTTCTCAAGGCTCTATCTACCGGGAAACAGCCCGGGTATGTTCCTCAACGCAGGACTTCATTCACCTGACGGAGTGATCCTTGATCTTGAAGATTCCGTCGCCCCGGACAGAAAAGACGAGGCAAGGATTCTCGTGAGAAACGCTCTGCGGGCCGTTGACTTTTACGGTGCCGAACGGATGGTTCGCATCAATCAGGGCGAACGGGGTCTTGACGATCTTGAATATGTAATCCCCCATAATGTCCACCTGGTACTGATCGCCAAATGCGAAACAGCTGAGACGGTAAGGCAGGTCGATGAAAGGATCAGGGCAATAAAGAAAAAAGCGGGTCAGACGGGAGATGTGTTCCTGATGCCTATCATTGAGAGTGCCGCAGGAGTAGAGAGAGCTTATGACATAGCCACTGCCTCCGCTTCTGTGGTTGCCATGGCGATAGGACTCGAGGATTACACAGCTGACCTGGGTGTGCAGCGCACAAAAGAGGGAAGAGAGTCACTCTATGCCAGGAACCGCCTGGTGGTGGCGGCCAGGGCCGCCGGCATCCAGCCAATAGACTCCGTCTTCTCAGACGTTGGTGATATGAAGGGGTTGCTTGATAATGTGATCGCCTCCAAGGCCATGGGCTTTGAAGGAATGGGATGCATCCACCCGCGCCAGATAGCCGTGATAAGGGAGGGATTTTCTCCTTCAGGAGATGAGATTGAAAAAGCAAAAAAAATAGTGGCAGCCTACCACGAGGCTCTGCAGAAAGGCCTTGGAGTGGTGGCTCTGGGCACAAAGATGATTGACCCGCCGGTGGTGGCGAGGGCAGAGAAGACAATAACCCTGGCCGTGAGGCTGGGCCTGCTGCCCGAAAACTGGTCCGAAGCAGAGGCAAATCAATAACATAAATGCAGACCTGGTCATGAAAATGGTTAAAAATGCTGCCGGCCGCATGGTGCCGGATGAGATAAACGGTACGAAAGCCGTTCCGTTCAGGGGTGTTGGCAAACACCGGCCTGACGGAAGGAAGTACGCACCACCAATACCCACCTGCATCGATTACCCCGGCGATAACAACAAGGTGGTCTCTTCACTGAGTGAGGCTCTCGAGCGCTGCGGCCTGAAAGACGGCATGACCATATCAACTCATCATCACCTTCGCGACGGCGACCTCGTAAGCAACCAGATCTTCAGGGTAGCCTCCGAAAAGGGGATAAAGGATCTTGTGTGGCTCCCGTCAGCATCTTTCCCGTGCAATGACCCGGTGATAGAATACCTTGAAAACGGGACCATCAATCGTATTGAGGGAAGCATGAACGGACCTCTCGGGATGTTCGTCTCGGAAGGCAGAATGAAGGGAATGGCTGTACTCAGATCGCACGGCGGAAGGGTTCAGGCCATACAGGACGGAGAGGTGAAGATAGATATAGCCATACTGGCAGCCCCGGCTGCCGATGCCTTCGGCAACGCCAGGGGAACCGGAGGTCCTTCGGCAACAGGAGTGCTGGGATATGCCAAGGCTGATTACCTGTATGCCGACAAGGTGATTATTGTGACTGATAATCTTGTTGACCTGCCTTGCTTTCCCATGGAGATAGAGGGAAATTACGTCGACTGTGTGGTGGTGGTTGACAAGATCGGCATCCCTGAAAAGATAGTCTCCGGCACAACACAGATAACAAAAAGCCCTGACAGGCTGCTGATTGCAGAACTGACGGCATCATTCCTCGAAAAGTCAGGCCTGTTGCGTAACGGTGTTACAATGCAGGCAGGAGCCGGAGGCACCAGCCTCGCCATTGCGGTCTTCGTACACGAGATGCTCAGGAAAAAGGGATGGAAATGCAGCTTCGGCTTCGGAGGCAGCACCAAATACATGGTGCAGATGCTGGAAGAGGGACAGATGGGGCATATCCTCGATGCACAGGCCTTTGACCTTGATGCTGTTGAATCGGTTGAGGAGAACCTGGACCATATAGCTGACTCTGTCTTCAACGCATACAACTATCATTCCAAGGGGAACCTGACCACGATGATGGATATAATGATCCTTGGAGCGACTGAGATCGATACCGGCTTCAATGGCAACGTGGTGACGCACTCTGACGGCCTTCTCCTGCACGGGATAGGAGGGTGGCAGAACTGCCTCCATGCCCGGAATGTCATCATCCCTGTTCCTCTCTTCCGCGACAGGATTCCGGTGATTGTTGACAAGGTGACCACACTGTGCGGACCGGGTGAACTCATAGACGTGATCATCACCGAGAGGGGTATAGCAATCAACCCGCGCAGGCAGGACCTGTTAGACTCTGTCAGGGGTAAGGGACTTCCGCTGGTGACGATTGAGGAGCTGAAGGAGATTGCTGAAAAGATCTGCGGAAAACCTGAAAAGGCTGCCTTTGATGAGAGGGTGGTGGCTGCAATCAAGTGGGTTGACGGCACAGTGATAGATGCAGTTCAAAAAGTGAAAAGATAAATCAACATATTTATTCAGATGAAGAGATACAGGTGCCCTGTCTGCGGGTACATTTATGACCCCGCTTCAGGTGATCCGGCCGGCGATGTTGAGCCCGGCACCGATTTCGGCGACCTTCCTCCCGAATGGTCATGCCCTGTCTGCGGTGCCCCGGCTGATGAGTTCGAAGAGTACGATTAGGAATTTTCTTCAGGTATGTGTCTCAGCACATCGACGAGCAGATCCCAGAACATCTGGACCGTCTCTATCTCTATCCTCTCCTCAGGAGTATGCGCTCCCTTGATTGTGGGTCCGAAGGATATCATGTCAATTCCCCTGTATTTTTCAAGGATCAGTCCGCATTCAAGACCCGCATGAATCGCCTTGACCTGTGGCACCTTTCCGAAGAGCTTGCGGTATGAGTCTATCATCAGCCTCAGTATAGCTGAGTTCATATTCGGCTTCCAGCCCGGGTAGCCGTCTGAATGGGTGACCTTGGCTCCGGCAAGGTCAAAGCTTGCCTCGGCTTTCATTGCTGCATAGTTTTTTTCCTCATCTGACGAACTTCTCTGCGTTGTGACTACATGAAGCGTGTTATCACCGGTAAGCCGTATCGTAGCCAGGTTGCTCGATGTCTCGACGAGGTCAGGAATCTCCTTTGACCACCCGAGCACGCCGTGAGGTACTATGCTCAATGCCCCGAGCAGACGGTGCTGAGTGGCGGCGTCAATAACGGTTTCCGGCAGGTCAGCCGGAGTAGCCGATACTTTAAGGTCAGGCTCAAGAGTGCCGAACTCATCCCTGACGAGCAGATTGTAGGAGGCAGTGTCAGTAAGGATCTGCTCCTCATGGGCCGGATTGAAGGTAACGGTCACAAAAGCCTCCCTCGGGATGGCATTGCGGAGATTGCCTCCGCTGAAGTTGCTGATGAGTATGCCGTACTTCTTTTCAAGATCCTGCATTAGCCTGGAAATGATCTTAATGGAGTTGCCGTACCCCTTGTGTATCTCATCACCTGAATGACCTCCGTGAAGACCGGTGACGGAGATGTTCATTGCCCTGTAGCCTGCTGTTACTTTTACCGGGGTATAGGGTAGTATTGCCTGTGTGTCAATGCCTCCGGCACATCCTATGAAGAGGATCCCCTCGTCTTCAGAGTCAAGGTTCAGCAGTATGCGCCCGGTGAAAAAGTCGGGCTTCAGGTTTATCGCTCCCGTCATCCCTGACTCCTCATCTACGGTGAAGAGGCATTCGATGCGGCCGCACTGCAGGTAAGGATCAGTCAGCACCGCCATCTGGGCAGCTATGCCAATCCCGTCATCCGCACCCAGTGTCGTTCCGCTGGCAGTGACCCACTTGCCGTCAATGACCGGGATAATAGGATCCGTATCCCAGTTATGCGGATGAGAGGCATTCTTCTCACCAACCATGTCAAGATGACTCTGCAAAACAACTGTGCTTACCTTCTCCTTGCCGGGAGCAGCCTCCCTTGTTATAAGTATATTTCCTACACTGTCTTCTCTGGCTTCAAGATCATGACCTCGGGCAAAATTAAGCAGGTATTCCCTGATGCGCCCTTCATTCTTGGATAACCTGGGTATCCTGCAGATATCCTCGAAGTAACTCCATACTCTCCTTGGCTTTATATCGCCTAGATCGCCCATTCTATTATTGAATTAAAAATGTGATAAATAAGTTAAGCGGCAAATATAGTTTTTTTCCGTTGTAACAGTTATGAGTTTTCCCTGTTGAAACTCTTTTTTTTAACACAATAAAAACTATATTTTTACGGCGAACGAAAAACACAATAATAGAGATAAAATTATGGCTAAACGTACGATTGTGGCACTGCCGGGCGACGGCATTGGTGCCGTGGTTCTGAAGCAGGCCGTACGCGTCCTCGATGCGGCGGGATTTGAGGCTGACTATGTTTACGGTGATATCGGATGGGATTACTGGTGCAAGGAGGGAAATCCTCTGCCACAGCGCACCATTGACCTGATAGCCGAACATAAGATTGCGCTCTTTGGTGCAATAACCTCCAAACCCAAGGACGATGCTGCCGCTGAACTGTCACCCGCCCTGCAGGGCAAGGGATATTCATACAGCAGCCCCATCGTTGGCCTCAGGCAGCACTTCGGACTGGATATCTGCGTAAGGCCATGCCGCAGCTACAAGGGCAACCCTCTTAATTTCATCCGGCGCGGAAAGGATGGCAATCCTGAAGAACCAATGGTTGATGTGGTGATTTTCAGGCAGAATACCGAAGGTCTTTACGGAGGAGTGGAGTGGTCAAATCCGCCTCAACAGGTTTATGATGCCCTGATGACCCACCCGAAGTTTCGTGAAAACTTCGGATGGTGCCCGAAAGAGGAACTGGCTGTCTCAACCAGGATCTTTACCTGGAAATACACGGAACGGATTGTCAGGGCAGCATTCGATTATGCAGTGAAGTTCGGATACAAGTCGGTGACCGTGTGCGAAAAACCGAATGTAATTCGCGAGACTTCAGGACTCATGTGGAAGATAGCCAAGGAGATGCAGAAGAGCGATTTTCCGACAGTGCAGCTCTGGAATACTAATATAGATGCACAGATGATGTGGCTCACAAAGAACCCCGAGGATTATGGTGTGATAGTTGCCGGAAATATGTTCGGAGATATCGTCTCCGACGCCTTTGCCGGACTTATAGGAGGTCTTGGTTTTGCATGCAGCGCCCAATTCTCGGAAGATGGCATTGGCGTGTTCGAGCCAACGCACGGGTCAGCACCCAAATATGCCAGCTACAGCACTCCCATAGTGAACCCGGTTGCCATGATAGAATCAGCATGCATGATGCTTGACTATATAGAAGAGAAGCCGACAGCCACCCGCATCCGCCAGGCAATTGCCGAAGTAATTGAGGAGGGAAAGGTGAAGAGCTATGACATGATGAAGCTTACCGGGAAACAGGAGGTTATTGACATGGGAGCAGCCTCTACCATAGTGATGACTGACGCCATCATAGCAAAGCTTAAATAGACTGCCATGACCGAAGAGATCAAAAAACTGTGGCCCGAGCTTGAATGGATCAGCGACAGGGACCTGAGGGAGAAGACCGCGCGCACCTGGGAAGTGGCACTGGAAAGAAGTGTCCTGACAACTGAGGACCTCAACAGAATACCCTTTACCCTGCTCTGTGGACCTGACCTGAAGGTGACCTTCATGGACCACAAGAGATGCGTGGTGCATGTTGCCAGGGAGGCCGGAGAAAAGATGAACAACTTCTTCCGCAATGAACTGCCTGTGAATATGGATGTCCTGATTGCAGGAGCAATTCTTGCCGATGTCGGCAAAATGCTTGAATATGAATTGGATGCACAGGGTAAGGCTGTTCAGGGCAAATATGGCCAGTATCTCAGACATCCCTTCTCAGGCGTAAGCCTTGCAGAGGAATGCGGTGTGCCGCCTGAGGTCTGTCATATTATCGCAGCTCATGCTCACGAGGGTGACCTTGTGAAACGAACCACTGAGGCATATATAGTGCATCATGCTGACTTTATGACGTTCCTGCCCTTTAAAAGCAGATTGATCGTCTGACCAGTCTGCTATTAAGTATACAGTCTACAGTCTACAGTCAATCAATTAGTTGCCGACTGAGGACTGAGGACTGAGGACTGCCGACTGAGGACTGGCCATCGCCTTACGCACGTTGGCAAAACCCATCTTGTCAACCTTGCGGTCATAGGTCATGAGCCCGTTGGTCTCAGTCTCCACATCGGTTGTCTGGGTGTAGACTGAAGCGCTGAGGCCCTTCTCAGCCACCATTTGCCTGACAACTGTGTAGTACTGCTCATATTTCCTGAGAAGACCGGTGCTGTCACTCATCTTCTCATATCCCCAGTTCTTCTGCTCCCAGGTGTGGCCCTGCACCGGCAGCCCCAGTCCGCCGAACTCACCCAGCACGATGGCTCTCTCCTTTTCGGCAGGCGGAGCCACAGGCTCCGGGTAGTGATGCACGTCAAGCACATGGCCGGTCCCCCGGTCAGTCCATCCGGAAGCGCTGTTGATGAGCCTTGTTGTGTCATATTTCATGGCATAGTCAGTCACTGCCGCCGTGTTATACTGACCCCATCCCTCATTGTAGATGACCCACATGACTATTGACGGGTAATTGAACCTGGTGTCAATCATTCTTGACAGTTCCGTCATGAAGATGGCTGAATCGGAGGCGCTTTTTGTTATATCAGGCTTTGCTCCCCACACAGATTCATCCCCGCTGGGCATATCCTGCCATACTAGCATCCCCAGACGGTCAGTGTGGTAATAAAACCTCCGGTTTTCCACCTTGACATGCTTTCTCATCATGTTGAACCCCATCTTCTTCAGCATTCCGATGTCATACCGCATTGCCTCGTCAGACGGAGGGGTGTAGAGGCCGTCGGGCCAGAATCCCTGGTCAAGCGGACCATTCTGCCATACAAATCCGTTATTGAGCAAGATTCGCGTGAAGCCATCTTCGGTGACACCGAGAGAGATCTTACGCATGCCTGCATATGAACCGACATCATCGGTCACTTTGCCTCCTGTTATCAGCCTGACTCTGAGATCATAGAGGAAAGGATCATCAGGACTCCACAGCCTGGGATCAGAGATACTCAGGGTGATGGGGGTGCCTGCCTCTCCTGATGATACGGTCACTGTTTCACCTCCTGACATAACAGAAACCTCTGCCAGTGATGGAGCCATGTCAACAGGCGGGCAACCTTCAGGCCCGTGGCACCTTTCCTCCATGACGGTAACGGTCAGAATGCCGTTGTCAATGTCAGGTACAATACGCAGGTCACCGATCCATGTCTTATCAACAGGCTCAATCCATACGCTCTGCCATATACCGCTGGTGGGTGTGTACCAAATGCTGCCGGGTGAGGTGACCTGTTTGCCCCTCGGCTGCCGGCCCCTGTCAGTCGGATCGGTAACCTTTACAACCACAGTGTGCTTCCGGCCTTCTGAGAGGAAGGGAGTGATGTTGCATGAGAACGGATCATATCCTCCCTGGTGGCTTACGGCAAAGTTGTCATCTATCCAAACAGTTGTTTCCCAGTCAGATGCCTCAAAATTGAGTATCAATTGTTTCTCCTTCCAGTTCTTCGGAACCACAAACTCACGTGAATACCAGAGGGCCAGAGAGTCGGTCAGCCTGAGCCTGACACCTGACAGTGCAGATTCAACAGGGTAGGGGACAAGGATTTTTCCCTGTGGAGAGGGACGCTCTTTCTCTTTGAGGCAGATGGCGTAATCCCACAATCCGTTGAGACTCATCCACTCATCCCTGACCAGTCCCGGTCTCGGGTATTCAGGCCACGGGCCGGAGGGGTCAACATTCAGGCCCCATTCTGTAAAGAGAGGATTTTCGGCAGGTTGCCATTCCGGTTTATTGTCATTAGTACAACATGTCAGCACTCCTGCTGCAACAGCAAGGACCAGGATATTCTTCAGCTTCATGACGGAGTAATTTAAGGATCAGCCGAGTTTCATCTTCTCGACCTCTTCCATATTGCGTTCATTATATGCTATTTTACCCATGGGGGTGTACAGCCAGTCGATCAGGTCACTGTATCTGTCTGTGATCTTACCCCTGACGATTTTCATGGTTGAGTTCATCATACCGTTCTCCTCATTGAAGCTTTCGTTGAGTATCCCAAGGGCTACCGGAAGCCAGCGATGCGGGAACATGTGCCCGTATCTGCCGTTTATCCGGTATTCATTTACCTCATGTTCAATCAGGTTGAGCACGGCGCGTTTTCCCTCCTCGGCAGTGGCGGAGAGATTGCGGTCTTCAAGAAAGAGCTTCAGAGCATGCTGGTTTGGAACAATCAGCGCAATGGTATATGGCTTCTGATTGTTGTACAGCATGCACTGGTCAATGTACTTTGACTGCTCGGTTATTGCCTCTTCAATTCCTTCAGGGCTGAACTTCTCCCCGTCATCAGCTATCAGAAGGCTTTTGAAACGTCCTAACACATAAAGGAAGCCGTCTTCGGACATGTACCCCATGTCTCCGGTATAGAGCCATCCGTCTCGGATTGTATCCCTTGTAGCGGTCTCATTCATCCAGTAGCCGTGCATGACATTTCCGCCTCTGATCACTATCTCTCCTTTTTGTCCCGTGGGGAGCTCATTACCCTCATCATCACATATCTTCAGTTCCATGTTGTTTACAAGGAAGCCTGACGATCCCAGCTTATGCTTTTTGGCGGAGTTAGAGGAGATGATCGGGGAAGCTTCCGAAAGACCGTAGCCCTGGTACATCGGCACGCCAATGGCGTAGAAAAAACGCTGCAGCTCAATGTCGAGAAGGGCACCGCCTCCTATGAAGAAATCAAGCTCTCCTCCGAAGGCTTCACGTACTTTTGCAAAAAGGATTCTGTCAAAGAGACTGATAAGAGGTTTTTTTATCCTCTGTATTCCCTGCCCCTTGTTATATCCCTCCCTGTTGTAGGAGTATGCCCTTTTAAGGGCGAAGTTGAACAGAGCCTCAGTCATCTTTCCCTTTTCTTTTATCGCTTTTTCGATTGACTTTCTGAAGTTTTTTGCCAGTGCCGGCACGCTCATGAGCAGGTTGGGCTTTATCTCCTGCATGCAGACGGGGATATTTCGCAGGGTCTCCATCGGGGTCTTGCCCACCTTGACAGAGGCAATGCTTGCCCCCTTGCCCATGAAGGCGTAAATGCCTGCCGTGTGCGCAAACGAGTGATCCCACGGCAGTATGAGCAGAGTCTTGTAGTATTGCGGGATGTCCATCAGGCTGTATGACTGGTAAACGTTTGTCACGTAATTGCCGTGAGTCAGAATAATGCCTTTAGGGTCAGCTGTTGTACCTGAAGTGTAACAGATATTGGCAAAATCTGAGGCCGTGACTGATGCTGCGAACTCCTCGAAGGACTTTCTGTTGACCGGGTTCTCAAGCCACTCACGTCCTGTCTTCCTGACCTCGTTGAAATGGATCTGTCTGTCAGTATACTCTTCCCGGGGATCCATGAAGATGACTTTTTCCACATCGGGGCACCTGTCAATGATCTCCAGAATTTTCGGAGCCTGGGTGCTTGAGGTGATGACCATCTTAGAACCTGAATGAATAAGGCGGAACTTTATCTCCTCGGGGTTCAACTTGACAGACAGCGGAACGTTCACCCCCCCGGCATAGAGTATCCCCAGTTCTCCAATGACCCAGCTGTTGCGTCCGTCAGCGAGCATGCTGACACGATCACCCTTTTTTATACCGAGCTGCATGAGACCGGCACCAAACTCCTGTACCTGACGCTTGGTCTCCTGGTACGTGGTGCCCTCATACTTATCCTGCATCTTCTCCCAGAGGTAAATATTGGATGCATATTTTTCAACATTCTCCTCAAAAAACTTTATCAGTGATTTCATTTGAAACTGGATTAGGTGGTTCTGGTAATCGCGATCTAATATAGAAAAGAATTAGAGAGTCCCGCCAGGTTTCATGAATTTTCATTGCATTTTTGAGCTTTAATCCATACCTTTATCCTTAATAATCATGAAAAACTGTCATTTATGAAGAAACTATCCTTAGTGCTGCTCGCGGGGATATTGCTGCTAACCCCTTCATGTGATTTTATGAAAAGCATCAATCCTTTCGGAAAGAAGGCGAGGGAGGCTGAAGCCCTGAGGCAGCAGCAGGAGGCATTTCGGGTTGCCGACTCAATCCGCGTTGCCAACGAGATACAGGCTGAGGCGGAGCGAGCCAGGCAGGCTGAGATTGCCGTTGTGACCGAGCAAGTATCACGTGCAGCATCAGGCTATCATATCATTGTCGGCAGTTTTCTGACTCCTGCTTATGCTGACGAATGGCTTGGGCATATAAAGGGATTGGGCTATGATGCCACCTTAGTGGACATGAACGGCGGGAGGTGGCAGCTTGTCTCAGCAAAATCATTCCCTGACCTGCATGCCGCTTGGAATGCTCTCGGCACTATCCAGGATAATTTAAACGGCGAAGCCTGGGTGTACAGGAAGGAGTGATCCTTACCTGTAAATGGTAGCCGACCTGTCAGGCCCGACAGAGACTATGGTGACAGGGACACCGGTCTCCTTTTCAATATATTCGATATAGTCTTTCAGCTCAGCGGGCAGTTCGCCCCAGCTCCTGTATCCCGAAATATCCCCCTGCCATCCGGGCATGATCCGGTAATTGAGAGATTCAATATCATTGAGGCAATAGGGCAGTTCGCTCACCTCCACACCTCCGACGGTATATGATCTGCATATCTTTATCTGGCTGAACCCCGAGAGCACGTCGGCTTTCATCATGAAGAGACGTGTCACCCCGTTGATCATGATGGCATATTTCAGTGCCGGCAGGTCAAGCCATCCGCAGCGTCGGGGTCTGCCAGTCGTGGAACCGTATTCATTACCACGGTCACGCATCATCTGTCCGTCGGCATCATCAAGCTCCGTCGGGAACGGGCCGCTGCCTACCCTGGTGCAGTATGCCTTGAAGATTCCGAAGACCTCCCCCGTGCGCGCAGGAGCAATGCCAAGGCCTGTGCAGGCACCCGCTGCAACTGTGTTTGACGAAGTAACAAACGGATATGTGCCGAAGTCTATGTCAAGCATCGTCCCCTGAGCCCCCTCGGCCAGAACACGCCTGCCCTCCCTGAGGCTCATGTCAATATGATAGTCAGCATTGACCGTTGTGAACTGCCTGAGAAATTCCACGGACCCAAACCACTCATCCTCCAGCTTCTCCAGATCATTACTCAGGCCATAGCCCCTGAGCATCCTGAGATGTTCGTCGGCGCGCACCCGGTATATCTCCCTGAACTCTTTTCTGAACAGATCACCTACTCTTAGTCCGCCGCGCGAAGCCTTGTCTGTATAGGCAGGTCCAATGCCCCTGAGTGTCGACCCTATCTTTGATTCTCCCAGCGAAGCTTCATGAGCGGCGTCAAGAAGCTTGTGAGTGGGCAGGATAAGATGGGCCTTCAAAGAAATAAGCAGCCGCTCCTGTACCCTGTTAATATCAATGCCAAGGCTTTCAACCTCATGGCGGAAAACAACCGGGTCAATCACAAGCCCGTTGCCGATGATGTTCGTCTTGCCCTCATGAAATATACCCGATGGGATGAGGTGAAGCACATGCTTCATCCCGTTGAACTCAATGGTATGTCCGGCATTGGGACCGCCCTGGAACCTCGCAACAATATCATACTCCGGTGTTAAGGCATCAACTATCTTCCCCTTCCCCTCATCGCCCCACTGGAGACCCAGTAAAATATCAATCTTCATTATCGTTAATAAACCTGATAAGATAATCAGGTTCGAATTTACAAAATAAAATACTCCCTGCCGGCGGGAAAAAACCGATTGTTAACAAAAATAGAGTATCGTCTATCGGGAAGCCCGGCAACAGAATGCAGACCGGGTTCAATGGTTTTGAAATATAATAAATTATAGATTTTTAAGTTACATCTGTATTGAATACTAATCTTAAGAAAGAAGCGCAATGAAGAAATTAACCTGTTTGCTGGTATTAGTCCTGGTAGTAATCGTGTCAGGTAACAAGACATTTGCCCAGGGATCAGAGCCTGACAAGGATTTCAGGTTTACAATTAAGACCAATCCTCTCTCGGTGCTGGGCGGGCCTCTGTATGCCCTTTGGGTAATTCCGCTAACCAATGAATATAAGCTATCCTTCGAAGCTCAGACGATGTCAAAGCAGTCGATACAGATTGGTTTGGGTTACCTTGGAACAAGTCCGTTGATTAAGACTTTTCAGGACATGGCGGAGACCCAGAATGATACCACTGTAAAGTCGGGTGGTTTTCACGGTCAGTTATGGTACAAGTTTTTCATAACAGGTGATGATGCCCCCGCCGGATTCTACATCGGTCCGCATTTTTCCTACGCCTGGGCAAAGATGAAGAACAGTCATGACAACACCCAGTATGTGACAGCCAGTAAAATGAACATCCACGTGGCCCTGGGGTATCAGGTAATTACAAAGGGAGGCTTTGCCCTTGATATCTATTCGGGTTTCGGTGTAAAGAACAAAACCTATGAAACTCCGGATGGCGAAATGGAGCAGTGGCTTGACGACCTGAACCTCATTAACAAGTTTACCGTGAACGTTCCGCTAGGCTTCACCTTCGGATACGCTTTCTGACATCCCCCGGTCCGCGAGATCCGGTCCATTATTTACTCCTTCCGGACCTCTCCGGAATACCGAAGACATAAAGTGCATAGTGATGCAGAACGAATGAGTTCTCTTCACATGCATTTTTTATTATGTCATTTATTCTCGGATCGCTGAATTCTATCACCCTGCCTGTTTCTGTATCGATAATATGATCATGCTGGCCTGCCCTGTAGGTCTTTTCATACTGTGCCTGGTTGCGGCCGAATTTGTGCCTGGTAACCAGCTTACAGTCGAGGAGCAGGTCAATTGTGTTGTACAGAGTGGCCCTCGAAACACGGTAGTTCTTGTTCTTCATGAAAGTGAAGAGTGAATCGATGTCAAAGTGCCCGTCACGCGAGTAAATCTCATCAAGAATGGCGAACCGCTCAGGAGTCTTCCTGAAAGACCTTGCTCCAAGGTATTCAGTAAAAACCTGTTTTACTACCGACCTGGAATCATCGTTTGACATTGTACCATATAGTTTAAACGTCAGACATTTCTTATTCGATGAATTCTTCTACCCTCTTGACACTTGCAATACCCTTCACGTTTGACAACTGCAGTATAAGGTTATTGAGGTCGCGCGTATGGTGCACATACAGGTCTATCGTTCCCTCGAATATGCCGTCGTAAACGGATACGTTGATATTGCGGATGTTGACATTAAGCTCGGTGGATATAACACTTGTCACTTCGTTTATGAGGCCAATCCTGTCTATACCGTTAATGCTTATCCTTGCAAGGAAGGAAGCCAGCTTGTGGATTGTCCACCTGACGGGAATGATCCTGTTACCCTCACTTGACATCAGCTTGACGGCAGCCGGGCATTTGGGTTTGTGAACGATGATGGAGTTTGATGGGTCAATATAACCAACCACCTCATCTCCGGGAATGGGATTGCAGCACCCGGCTATCACATATGAGTTCCCGGTGTTGTCAACATTCTCTCTCAGAAGGTAGGGATGGCTCTTGTCAATTGTACCTGCCATGGGAGGACTCTCCTTTTCACCGGGGCTCTTCCGGGTCACTCCTCCGATGGCCAGCTTCCAGTATTTACGCAGGCTGCCTTCAGGAGCCTTCCTGAGCACCTTGCGAAGCTCGTCAAGATTGATGAGACCAAGCCCGATGCGTGAGTAGAGCTCATCCTTGCTAAGGAGTTCATAATTGTCAAGCAGTTTCTTGATAATGTCCGAGTTGGGCACTATACCAAGTTCGCTCAGCCTGGTCTCGAGCATCTCCATACCCTTCTGTATACGGTCAGTAGATTCGTCCCGGAGTGCATCTTTGATGGCGGTCTTTGCCTTTGCCGTATGTGCATACTCAAGCCACTCCTTCTCAGGCTTGGCGATGTTTGAGGTTATAATCTCCACCTGGTCGCCGCTCTGGAGAGTGGTTGAAAGAGGGGAGAGCTTGTAGTTGACCTTTGCACCGATAGCCTTGTTGCCGATGTCAGTATGTATCTCGTAGGCAAAATCGAGCGCCGAAGCTCCTTTGGGAAGGTTTACAAGCAGGCCTTTAGGAGTAAAGACCATTATCTCCGACGAGAAGAGGCTCATCTTGAATTCATCAAGGAAAGTAAGCGGATCTGACATCGGGTTGGCAAGCATTTCGCGTATGTGCTTCAGCCATTTGTCGAGCTCGCTCTCAGACTGTGTTGTATCGCCCTTGTATATCCAGTGGGCAGCGAATCCCCGTTCAGCGATGTCATCCATGCGCTGGCTTCGTATCTGTACCTCCACCCATCTCCCTTCCGGACCCATCACCGTGAGGTGCAGAGCCTCATAGCCATTAGACTTCGGCCTGCTCACCCAGTCACGCAGCCTGTCGGGTTTGGGAGTGTAAATGTCTGTGATCAGTGAGTAAATCTGCCAGCACTGGGCCCTCTCACTCATCTCGGGACCGGGTTCGAATACTATCCTGACAGCCAGCAGGTCATAGACCTCCTCAAAGGGTATATTCTTTGACTGCATCTTCTTCCATATCGAATAGATAGATTTAAACCTCCCGGATATGTCAAAGATGATGTTGTTTTCATTCAGTTCTTCAATGATCGGCAGACTGAACCTGTTGATGAGTGCCAGGTTCTTTTTCTCATCCATCTTGACCTTCCGGGCAATCTCGTCGTATATTCGCGGATGCCTGAACTTGAAGCTGAGATCCTCAAGCTCGGTCTTGATGGCAAACAGTCCAAGGCGGTGTGCCAGCGGAGCATAGAGGTAGACGGTCTCGCCAGCTACCTTCATCCTCTTGTGCTCAGGCATTGAGTCAAGGGTCCGCATGTTGTGAAGCCTGTCAGCTATCTTGATGAGAATGACCCTGATGTCATCAGACAGGGTCATTAGCATCTTGCGGAAGTTTTCGGCCTGAAGTGAATGTGTCTCCTTGTTGTATGTGCCTGATATCTTTGTCAGCCCGTCAATGAGAGTGGCTATCTTCGGCCCGAAATCCTTCGTTATCTCCTCAAGGGGTATGCCAGTGTCCTCAACGACATCATGCAGCAGGGCTGCCGCTACTGACCGGGCACCAAGCCCCACCTCCTGGTTTACAATGCGGGCTACATTGATAGGGTGGATGATATAGGGCTCTCCTGAATTGCGGTACATGTCACGGTGAGCCTCATTGGCAAACCTGAAGGCCTTGTCAATAAGCTCTAAGTCTCCCGGCTTGTCACATCTGTACAGGTTGTCCCTGAGAAGGCTGTACTCATACTCAATTCGACTTACGTCGTCGGAAGTGAATATTTTTGTCTTCGTTTTACTCATCAGTGATTGCCTGCAAAGGACGAGCAAATATAAGAAAATCGGGACACTTATGCCGTGCCGGTTATGGAAGTATGGTTACCGTGCCACTCCTTGCTTCTGCTCTGCCTGCAGGGGTAGTCAGCCTGAGGCTGTACAGGTAAACGCCTGCCGGTTGAATTGTTCCGTTGCTGCGTCCGTCCCATCCGGTTGCATAGTCACTGGTCTGAAAGAGCAGGACTCCACCCCTGGAGTAGACCCTGAACTCATATGTAATCGGGATGAATGAAAACTCGGGCTTGAAGAAGGCGTTCTCTCCTCCGCGTTCAGGTGTAAAGGCGTTGGGGATGAAGATATTAAGTGTAGCAGGCAGAGTGGTTACAGACGAGCGGTGAAGAGGTGCCCCGGCAGGTGCATCTGGTGCCGTGGCTGTAACCTGGTAAGCCACCTCTGCAGCTGAGACATCGTCTGCAAAAAGTGAGTAGTCATCTGACCAGGTGGTGTCAGAGAGATGTGAAGCCATCTCAATCCAGCCACCCCCTGCCTCACGCCAGACTGAAAAAAGAGCTTCACCCTCAGGAAAGGGATTGTTCCAGCTAAGGGCTATTACTGTTCCGGTAACAGCTGATTCAAGTACCATGTTTCTGATATTGTCTGATGATGCCATGGTAACATTGCAGTTATTAAGTATCGAGATCCGGTAAAGATTCACTCTGCCAGTGTCAGCTCCAGGGTACGACAGGCTTAGAGCTCCGTTTATCCCCCTGCCACCGGCTGCATTCTCCCACGAAGCGGTGACAGGATTAAACTGCCACAGGACAAAATCATCCATTGTGGTCCCCTGATCATAACTTACAAGGAATTGCAGCGCCTTTCCGGCAACTGCCACGGCATCCACACTGATAAAGGAGGGAGCTGTTTCACTCCCTGTGGTCACACATTCCCTGTTGGAGGAGGAGAGCCCTGTGCCATCATTTGAGGCAGTGATAAAAAAGCAATATTCAGTACCGGGGTCATAGTCAGAAAATAGAAATGTTGTCTCTGAGGAGGGAAGGGTTTCATGCAGTATGGCCGGTCCGCTGCCGATGGCCACACTTACTTCATAACTCCCGGCCGGGTGGAAAGAATTGTCATATGGGGTCCAGGCAAGATTGATGGTGCTGTTGCAGGAATCATTGACCGAAGATAGAAAAATGGTACTCAGGCTGTTACTGAGCGGACTTATATTCAATGAGGAATCAACCGCGGCAACGACATATGTAACTCTCATATACCTTGCCGCGGATGACGTATGAGTGTACATGGTTTCGTACGGTGATCTCACTGTGTCAATTGGACTGGCCGTACCGTCGCTGAATGTATATACAACGTAACTCGCTACATCCGTTGAGGCTGACAGGAGCCATTCAACAGTTGCAAAACCTGTGAGGGGGTCTACTGTTACCATGTCAAGCTGCGGGGAATAGGGCTGCGTCTCGTCCTGGCCTGCAAGGCATGGCATGAGAACAATATAAAGCAGTGACATTGCTATGACCCTGGCTGATTTCATTTTGCCCCGGCGATTATCTCAAATGCATCACCGATATTAAAATACGTATTGAATAGTTCTTTTATTTTGCCAGGCGATATGGTTCTCACGGTATCGGCAAAACGGGTGTAATAATCAGCTCCGCAGTCATAGTCTATTACTCCCCTGATTGCTTCAGCCACAACAAATGGTCCGTCAAACATCCGGGCGAGCTCACCCATCAGATGATTTCTCACAAGTGCCATCTCATCATCACCGGGTTCCTTCTCCCTGAGGCTGTTTATCTCCTTCCTGATCTCCATGAGCGTCTCTTCACGGTAGTTGTTTGCCACATCAGTCATTATTGTGATGTAACCGATATCGTGAAAGGCCCCTGAAACGGCATGGATCCCGTAAGTATAACCCTTTTCCTCGCGTATGTTGCGCATAAGACGTGACCCGAAGTATCCACCCAGTATCATCGTAGCCACCTGCAGTGCCTGGTAATCAGGGTGATCACGTTTGATCCCCTTCCATCCAATCCTCACCGTACTCTGGACTGAGTTGCCTACCTCCATGAAAATCCTTCCCGGGCTGGCAGTTTCAAACTGCAACAGGGGTATTACAGGTTTATGCCACTTTACGGTGGCATCTCCTGAGAAGTGTCTCTCAAGCACCGGAACGGCCTGTTCCGGGTTACGGCCCGCAACAGTTATGTACATGTTGTCAGGAGTATAGTGCTGAGAGTGAAACGTCCTGATGTCTGCAGTAGTCAGAGCGGTGTAGTCACCGGCAGTGGTGATACGGCCGTAGGGTGTTCTCTCACCGCAGAGGGCCTGGTAGAAAACCTCTCTTGCTATCACAGAGGTCTTATGTCTGCCGGTAAGGAAGGTTTGCAGCCGTTTATCCTTTATCATCCTGAATTCCTTTTCAGGGAATGAGGGATGAAAGAGCAACTCCTCTGCCAGGTTCATCACCTCCTCAAGTTTTTTTGTCAGTGTGATCACCACCAGCCCGGCGCTGTCCTTGTCAGCCGTATGGTTGAAAATGGCACCTGTGCAGTCAATCAGGTCATTGAGTGAGGCTGCGTCATGCATGGTGGTACCTTCGGTGAGCATGGCATTTGTTGCTGAGGCAGCCAGTTGTACCTTCTCCACGAGCTGCCCGGCATTAAAAACAAACTCGATCCTGAGAAGATCCACAACCCCGTTGCCAAGCAGATAGACAGGTATCTCGTTCCCCAGTCTCGTCATTTCAGGGAGTGAAGTGTCACCCGGCGAGGGTGTGATGATTTCGGGCGGTGTTATCATACCAGGTGCCCTCATAGCTCCTCCTTCATATAATGTATCACACTGCAATTCATGGGACTGAATACCCGTGCTGAGGTGTCTGCGATCTCGTCCGCGGTAACGCTCATGTATTGCTCTGTCTCGCGGTTTATTCCCTCTGCATCGCCGAGCAGTTCATGAAATGCCAGGCTGAAGGCTTTACTGGAGGCATTGAGATATGACAACAACCTGTGTGATTCATAACGGTTACGTGCCTTCTCCAGCTCCGCGGTCGTGACCCTGCCTGTTGTCAGCTTCCCAAGCTCCTCAGTCACCGCTGCTTCTGCTTTTTTAATATCAACACCCTCCTTCAGTCTGCCACTGAAGATAACCAGCCCCGGATCGAGCTCGCCGGAGAGATAGATGTCTGCCTCGGCAAAGATCTCCCTTCTCCTCACCAGCTGCTCCGGAAAACGTCCTGAGTCACAGCCTGCGAGGATATCAGTAAGGAGGTCAAGGATATAAAATTCACGACTGCTTCTGACGTCAGTGTGGAAGGTCATGATCAGATGAGTGGCCGGTACCGGACGGTGCACAGTTATCTCCCGGCGTTCATCCTGAGGTGGCTCCACCGGCAGGACCCTGCCGTTGCTCTCCCCGGCCGGAATAGCACCAAACCATCTGTCTGCCATCCTGAAGACATCGTCCGGAGCTACATTGCCTGCGACACTCAGAATGGCGTTAGAGGGGTTATAATACCTTCTGTAGAACCGCCGGAGCGATCCGCTGTCAGCCCTTTCAATATGACTGACATCCATTCCTATTGCGGGCCAGCGGTAGGGATGCACCTTGTATGCCAGTGGCCGCAGCAACAGCAGGATATCACCATAGGGCTGGTTGAGGTACCGCTGCCGGAACTCCTCGGTGACGACACTCTTCTGGGTAATCAGCCTGCCTTCGGACAGATCGAGGCCTGTCATTCTGTCTGCTTCCAGCCATAGAGCAGTCTCCAGATTATTTGCAGGAAGTGTGATATAGTAATTTGTAAGATCATTGTTGGTGAATGCGTTGTTCTCACCTCCCGCCATCATCACCGGGCCATCAAAAACGGGTACATTGGCCGTGCCTCCAAACATGAGATGCTCAAAAAGATGTGCAAAACCTGTCGCTTCAGGATCCTCGTCGCGTGAACCCGCATCATACAGGATATTTGAAGTGACCATGGGAGTCCCTTCATCATGGTGTGCAATCACCCTCAGTCCGTTACCAAGCGTATGCCTCTCGAATCTGATCATACATCCAAAATATTTCAAACTTACCAAAATAAACATCTGCTCCTCATTTTATTCTATATTTGTGTCAGGGACAGGCTTTTTATTTATGCGAGGAACCTTGAATACTCTGATAATAAGGAAACTAAGACATATCCAAACTTTTTTTGCCGACCAGCAGACTCTGATATACCTGCTCAGTTTCGTGGTTGGACTTGTCAGCGCGCTCGCAGCGGTGTTTATGAAAAATGCCATTCATTTTACACATGACATGTTCACCCAGGGAGTAATGAAAGGAGCAGGGGGAGTCCTTTCGCTTGTCTATCCGCTTTTTGGTATTTTCCTCACGGTGCTGGTTGTCAAATACGTCGTTCGTGACAACATCTCTCACGGGGTAAGCAGAGTGCTATATGCCATCTCAAGACGTAAAAGCTATATCAGAAGGCATAACACCTGGTCGTCAATACTCACCAGTTCCCTGACAATTGGGTTCGGAGGTTCAGTGGGAGCAGAGGCCCCTATTGTACTAACGGGTGCTGCCATCGGCTCAAATGTCGGACGATATTTTAACCTGAATTACAAATATGTGACCCTCCTTCTCGGCTGCGGCGCTGCAGGAGCTATATCCGGGATCTTCAAGGCCCCCATCGGCGGCATACTTTTTACCCTTGAGGTACTGATGCTTGACCTGACCATGTCATCAATTGTGCCACTGCTGATATCCTCGGTCACCGCTGCCACCGTCGCCTATTTTTTTATGGGTGCTAACGTGCTCTTCTCATTCCAGGTGAAGCACGGCTTTCTTCTCAGCGAACTGCCCTATTACCTCATCCTGGGAGTTATCTGCGGGTTAGTGGGGCTTTATTTCACAAAGGCTACGATTGGAATTGAGAAGGTCTACAAAAAGATAAAGAGTCGTTGGGTCAGGCTGATGATCGGAGGATTAATTCTCGGAGGGCTTATCTACTTTCTCCCGGCACTCTATGGCGAAGGTTATGATACGGTGATGGTCCTGCTTAACAACGAGGGAGAAATGGCTAAGGGAACCGCAGTTTTTGGCGATGCGGTCTCCGGCTTCTGGGTGTTTGCGGCGCTGATGGCCGCGCTGCTCATCCTGAAAGTCGTTGCCACAGCCTCCACTAACGGAGCAGGTGGTGTGGGAGGCATAGTTGCTCCGACTCTCTTCACTGGAGGTGTTGCCGGATATTTCTTCTGCAGTCTCATTAACCATCTCTTCGGAATCTCCCTTGTAGAGAGCAGCTTCACACTCACGGCTATGGCAGGGGTTTTCGCCGCTGTGCTCCATGCACCACTGACAGCAATATTCCTTATAGCCGAGATAACAGAAGGGTACGGACTGCTGATTCCGCTTATTATAACCTCAACAACGGCTTTTATCACCGCCAGAACCTTTCAGAAGCACTCTATCTATAGTGAACAGCTGGCTGCCAGCGGTGAACTGATAACCCATGACAAGGACAAGGCTGTAATGATATTGCTTGACTGGTCAAAAGAGGTGGAAAAAGACCTTCTTACAGTCAGTCCTGATGACACACTGGGCCACCTTGTAAAACAGATATCAAAGTCGAACCGCAATATATTTCCTGTGGTTGATGAGCTCAATATCCTGGAAGGAGTTGTACTCCTTGATGATGTACGTGACAAGATGTTCAACCCGGAACTCTATGACAAGCTCACTGTCAGGGATCTCATGACAATACCTCCTTCATACATCGATTTGAGCGAGAGGGGAGATGCGGTGCTGTCAGCCTTTGAACGGACCGGGGCCTGGAACCTGCCGGTGCTCGACAATGGACAGTATGTGGGATTCATCTCCAAATCAAGGATATTCTCAGCCTACCGTGAGTTGCTTAAACAATTCTCAGAGGAGTGACAGCAACAACGGGCTCATGGATAAAATTAATTTTAAATGTATATTTGCTGCTGATCTTGCTGCGATC
Organism: uncultured Rikenella sp.; assembly: GCA_964455705.1. Taxonomy (GTDB): domain Bacteria; phylum Bacteroidota; class Bacteroidia; order Bacteroidales; family VadinHA17; genus SR-FBR-E99. Next base: position 54,129 of record CAYVYM010000004.1, on the reverse strand, counting down.
ACCAATCCGGGGACCGGTAGCATATTCAATTATTTAAGGAAGTATCATGGAAAGAGACAAAACCATATTTGATCTGATCGAAAAAGAGCGCAGACGTCAGACTGACGGCATTGAACTGATTGCATCTGAGAATTTCGTCAGCCCGCAGGTGCTTGAAGCAATGGGTTCGGTACTCACCAACAAATACGCGGAGGGCTATCCCGGGGCAAGATATTACGGAGGCTGCGAGGTGGTTGACGAGGTTGAGCAGCTGGCTATCGACAGACTCAAACAGCTGTTCAACGCAGCATACGCAAATGTGCAGCCTCACTCGGGCGCGCAGGCAAACATGGCTGTCTTTCTGACCGTACTTAAACCCGGTGATACATTTCTGGGACTTGACCTCTCTCACGGCGGACATCTTTCTCACGGATCACCGGTAAACTCCTCGGGAATCCTTTACAGGCCGGTATCATACGGAGTCAGGGAGGAGACGGGAAGGGTTGACTATGACATGATGGAGGAGATTGCCCTCAGGGAAAAGCCGAAACTGATAGTCGGAGGCGCCTCAGCCTACTCCAGGGAGTGGGACTACGCCAGGATGCGTACAATAGCTGACAAAAGCGGGGCCATGCTCATGATCGACATGGCTCACCCGGCAGGACTGATAGCAGCAGGACTGCTTGACAATCCTTTAAGGCATGCTCATATAGTCACCTCAACAACACATAAGACACTCAGGGGACCTCGCGGCGGAATTATTCTCATGGGCAGCGACTTCCCCAACCCATGGGGGGTAACCACGCCCAAGGGTGAGATAAAGATGATGTCAGCCATGCTTAACTCAGCAGTCTTCCCGGGGATACAGGGAGGACCGCTTGAACATGTCATAGCCTCCAAGGCAGTCTCATTCGCCGAGGCCCTGACACCGGAATTCCGGTCGTACCAGCAGCAGGTAAAAAGAAACGCGGCGGTGATGGCTGAAGCATTCATGACTCTGGGTTATAAGGTCATCTCAGGAGGCACAGACAACCACTCTATGCTCATCGATCTGAGAACCCGCTTCCCGGAGATCTCCGGGAAGAAGGTCGAAAATACACTGGTAAAGGCTCATATAACGGTGAACAAAAACATGGTGCCGTTTGACTCACGCTCACCTTTCCTGACTTCGGGACTTAGGGTCGGCACACCGGCCGTCACCACCCGAGGACTGGTGGAGACCGATATGGGTAAAATAGTTCATTTTATTGATGAGGTACTTGAAAACATTGAGAACGAGGCTGCCATCGCATCCGTCCGTGAGAGAGTGATTAAGATGATGAAGGACTATCCTCTGTTCGCAGTATAGGATTTAATTAATTCCTTTTGTATTTTTGATGTCATGGAAAAAATTAGACCCGAAACCGACAGTCTAATATTTGTGGTTGACGATGACCCTGTCATCACGGGCCTGGTTGCGGCCCGGTTTGAGAGTGCAGGATACAGGGTCAGATCGTTCGCCTATGCTGAGGATTGTATCGCAGCCCTCGATGAAATCCCTGATCTTATTATCCTCGATTATTATTTTCTGAAGCAGGGAGAAGTGCCAATGAACGGGATGGAAGCATATGATGAGATCACCCGGCTGGCTCCGGAAGTTCCCGTTATCATGCTCTCCGCCCAGGAAAAGGGAGAGATTGTACTCGAGTTCGCACGAAAGGGCATAGCAGATTATGTCATCAAGGATACAGACCTGATAGATAACCTCCAGATGGCAATCAAGGAGATCCTTGACAGATAGCCCAATCCGCTTATGGAATGGTATATGTACCTGGCCGTCATTGCCGCAGGCCTGTTTGCAGGATTTGTGAATACCCTGGCTGGCAGCGGGTCACTGATTACACTGCCTCTCCTGATGTTCCTTGGCCTGCCGGCCAATATAGCCAACGCAACTAACCGGATAGGTGTTTTCGTGCAGAGTGCTGTCAGCAGCCTTAGCTTCCGCAGTCAGAAGCTCTACACCTCACGGGAAACCCTCTGGATGGCTGTCCCGGCCCTGGCAGGTTCACTACTGGGCTCTCTCCTGGCAATAAGGATCAATGAGCGGATGATGGAGACGCTGATAGGCGCACTCCTCATCATAATGTTCTTCATCATCCTGTATAAGCCGGAACAGTGGGTCCGTGACCATGCCCTCACAATCACCCCGCGGCGACGCTGGTGGGTCATGGTGATATTTTTCTTCATAGGCATATATGGAGGATTCATTCAGGCCGGAGTGGGGTTTTTCCTTCTCGCAGCCCTGGTGATGGGGGCAGGGATGGGGCTGACAAAGGCCAATGCCCATAAGGTGCTGATAGTCGCCGCTCTCACGGCCGTTGCGCTGACAGTCTTTATCATCAGCGGACAGATAAATTATCTCTATGGAGTTGTACTTGCAGTTGGTCAGGGAATTGGCGGGTGGCTTGGATCCAGGGTGGCCGTCAGCTGGGGGCCGAAGGTGGTCCGCATCATACTGCTGGTGGCAATAATGGCATCTGCACTCAAACTTACCGGAGTCTTCGACCTTATGGCAGGCCTCCTCTGAAAGTACAAATACCTGATGGTGGCACTACCCGCACACGGGCTATTCTGAGAGTACATATACCTGAAGGTGGCGCAAGCCGCACCCGGGCCTCTGGCCTTCCTCAGCAAACTTGAACAACTAATTTAGCTTGAAAATGTAGGTGATAGTCCCCTTCTGAATTTCAGGTGCCTCGCTGCTTTTGTTGAACGTAGCCTTCAGGGCCGCCTCACGTGCTATCCTGAGAAGGGTAGCGTCGAGGGTGGTAGATCCCGGGCGACCCGCAACTGCATTAATCACTTTTCCCGATTTGTCAACGGTTACCTCCACGACAACCTTTCCCTCAACCTGAAGGTCATATACAGGACGCGGCAGCGACTGGGCACTCCTGCCGCTAAGGTCATAAGAGATGTTGCTGTTGCCCTGACCGCCTCCGGGGCCGTAATTTGGGGCACCAGGAGTCCCTGAAGGCGTCCCCTGGTTACCCGCTCCGCCGGCTACGCCCTCACTCTGACCGGTTGTTCCCGTATTTTGAGTGTTACTAAGCGCACCACGGACTCTGGCGTTGGCCTGGTCAATGCGTTTCTGCTCCTCCTCGCGCCTGAGCCTTTCAGCAGTCTCCTGCTCAATGCGCCTGCGCTCTGTCTCAGCCTCCTCACGTCTTTTCACCTCAGCCGCGCGCGCTTCTGCCAGTCTCCTCACCTCCTCCGGTGAAGGCTCCTTCTTCTCTACCTCCACGGCCTCCTCAAAATCCTGCGTCAGAAGCGCTTCGTCAGCTCCTTCAGCACCGGCAGATGGCGGGGGAGGTGGCGGTGATGAGGGCTGAGGGGCGGGTTCAAACAGACCGTCACCGGTCTGATCAAAACCAAAATTGACCAGCAAACCCTCCTCGGTAGGCTCGGGAATCTTTACCTTGAAAGTTACCAATAAGATAAGAATGGCAAGCAGAATGTGAGTAACCGCACTTACGGCCAGACCCTGCTTCCTTTCCTTTGTGAGAGGCTCTCTGCTGCTATTTTGGAGTGGTGGCAAGTATTAGTTTATACTGGTTTTTTGCTGCAATATTCATTACGTTGACTACATACTCAATAGGAACACTCCTGTCAGCATGCACCGAGACATATATCTCAGGATTACTTCCAACCTTCGACTGCAGGGCAGCTTCAAGGTTTTCAATCGTTATAGGCTGTTCTTCAATGTAATACTGAAGATCCTTTGTGATGGAGACCGTCGTCATCGGGCGTGCCGAGGTCTGCAGTGTACCCTTGGGCAGCAACAGCTTGAGGGCCGTCGGATGTACCAGGGTAGAGGTCAGCATGAAGAAAAGCAGCAGCAGGAACACAATATCCGACATTCCCGCATTGCTGAAGTTCACACTGACTTTATTCTTGTTTGTAATTGCCATCGGGAGCTATTTTACAGGTTCATTGAGGATGTCAAGGAACTCGGTTGAGGTTGTCTCAAGCTGGAAAACTACATTTTCAACCTTGACAACCAGGGTATTGTATCCGAAGTATGCGAGTATGCCAAGGATAAGACCGCCGACGGTAGTGATAAGTGCTGTATAGATACCGCCGCTCAGGGTGCTTATGTCAAGGCTGTTGCCGGCAAGCGACATCTCATAAAAAGCCTGCACCATCCCGATAACCGTACCAAAGAATCCCATCAGTGGAGCCGCACCGGCTATTGTTGCCAGGGTTGGGAATCTCTTTTCAAGCTTATGCACCTCGAGCCTGCCCACGTTTTCAATGGCGGCAGTCACATCAGCCAGTGGCCTTCCGAGACGGGTGATGCCCTTCTCAACCATCCTAGCCTGGGGCGAATTGGTTTTTCTGCATAGTTGTAAGGCTGCATCGACCTTTCCTTCATACATGTAATCCTTTATCCGGTTCATGAAGTTGGCGTCATTGTTTGATGCCTTCTTGATGACAAGGTACCTCTCGACAAAAATGTACAAAGCCACAAACGAAAGCAGCGTAATGAGGATCATCACCCATCCGCCGGCAAGGTAAAGATCAGCCAGTGACATAGTTGCCTCTTCACCTGCCTCTACCACTGCAGTACCCTGTAATAAAATGCTTGCTAATATCATTGTCCTTGGTTTATTTGTTAACTGTTTGACTTACTTTTTTATATCAACGCGCGAATATAATAAAAAACGTCCATTATGACTTCTAATTATGCAGATGTTGAAAAATCGGGGGAGTTGTTGAAATGTTATTTGCCCTCTTTCTCCGCCTGCTCTGCTGCTTTCCTTTTTCTTCGTTCTTCAGGATTGATGAACAGATCTTTCAGCGTATCGAAATCTCGCCTGTAAAACAATCCCACGCCCTGGGTATAGGGATGCATCTGGTAGTATAGGTTATTATTTGAACGGTTAAAGACCTTGAACCGTAACATGTCGGTGAGCCTGACCTCTATTGTAAATTCCCCGCTGATGGCGCTGGCATTGGTGTTGAACTGGTTACCTCCGACATCAACATTGCCGTTAAGGGTTACCTTGTCATTCAGGAGCTGCGTTGAGAGGGCAACCTCCACCTCCTGGTCAGTAATCTCGTTACCCGGTCTGTAGTTGAAGCCTATGTCAAAGTCGTTGCTGATCTGTGACAACCAGTTGCTGAGCTGGTTTGAAAGCATCTCCGTGGTGGTTGTGACTCCCAGTATCTCTGCCCCCGGCCCCGTTGTCTGCGAAACCTGGCCTCCGGAACCGGAGGCGCTGTAAAGAGCCGGGTCAGTATAAAAGCTGTTCATCACCAGCAGGTACAGGAACTGCCTGCTAAGCTTCTCCTCCGTGTCAATGGCCATCCTCAATAACTCCCTCGTCCGCTCATCAGCCGTGGGAAGGAGTATATCAAACTTTATTACCGGATTGAGCAGCTTGCCACTGAGGTTGAGCACAGCTTCCACAGGGATCCGTTCCTGAAGCTCCGGGAATTCTTGTTTGTTGTAGATGTCGGAGAGCGACGCCTTGGTTTTGTAAATTGCCCTCAGGTTCAGTTGTGCATCCTCAATGGGGCCGTTCCAGGAGATTGTTCCGCCATTCTCAACCGTGAACCGCTTGTTAAGTATATTTCCCAGGGTGAAGAGATAATCACCGTCCCTGATTATATAGTCACCTACCATCCGTACATCGCCACGTGAACTGAGACTTATATTCAGGTTTCCCTCTCCTTTCCCCCTGATGACGCCTCCGGTGGTTGCATCCATTATAAGCTGCACTTCAGCTTCAGGTGTTATTTCAAGGTCAAAATTGAGTTCTATGTTACTTGCCTGATCCTGTCTGACAAATGTGTTCCCGATCTCTATGACCTCTTCCTCCTCCTTTTCGGAGTCAATGAAGATAATGTAGGGATAGTTGCTCACGCTTGCAGATGAGTTCAGGGGGATAAAGAACTCAGTGTTGGCAGCCGTTTTGGCCGATATATTGAAAGCGAGTTTATTTTCGTCTCCCCTGATACCTGCATAACCCGATGCATATGCGGTACCATAGAAGCCGTCGCTGTCCTTGGGCCTGGTATTCAGAACAAGCATCTTGTCCATGTTGATGTCAAAGTTTATGCCCATATCCTTGAATGACCTGTGCGATAGCATACCGTTGATCGTCCCCTGGTTTCTCCGCTCATCATAGAATCGCATGTTCCTGAAGACGATTCCCTCCGGGGTGAAACGTATGCTGTCCGAGAAACTGTACCTTGTCTGCAGGAAACTGATCTTCATTGAGGCATCCTGAGCCATCACTGATCCTGTAAGCGTGAACTGCTTCAGCTTTCCCTGCAGCCTCACTTTCCCTGACCCAACTCCGCGAACATCGGAGGCAAATGCCTTCAGGAAGGGATTGAGTATGTCAAGCGGCATATCATAGGTTGAGGCTGTTATGTCGGCATCCTTTGACGACGGTGTGTAGGTGCCACTGATGTCAAAAAACTTTCGGCCTGCAAAATCGTTGAAAACATTTATGGCAGCAATCTTTTTGCGGGGGTCCCAGTCACTTCTTACCGTAACCAGGCCATAGTCGTTGTTATTCAACCTGAAGTCGCTGATTGTGATGTTGCTTTCAAAAAGCAGTTCGTCGAATGGATCAGAGATTGTCAGGCTTCCTTTCATCACACCCCCGATTGTCATCTCCGGAGCGTCTGCATCCTTTTGCGGATTTTCTATCTTCAGGTTGTTAAGATATGAGAGGTTCAGACCCTCAAAACTCATGGTAAGCCGGTCTTCGGAGAAAGAGGAGAGGCTGCCGTCAACTCTGATGAAGCTGGTCCGGCTGTTCACAAGGATATCGTCAAACAATACGCTGGTAGAATCGATTACGAAACGGCCGGGGTTGACAGACCATGCAGTATTCCTGACGGTTAACTCTGAGGGAAGTATCCCTACAGTCAGGACTGGCCGGTTCATATCATTGATGCTAAAGTAGCCCTTCGCTTTTAATTCACCAATGGTCCTTCCCTCGTCCTTGTTGTCCCACCTGAGCCCCAGGTCTATCGTGTCATTGCTGCCTGTGGCACCAAGGGTGAAGTTGCCCAGTACTGACTTGTCCGGAAGCAGGAACGAATCAGCCCTGAGACCAATCTCCATTTTTGCTCCGCTGACCAGGCCCGTAAGGTGCATATGGCTAAGCTGAGTCCCTGCATAGGTGATCGCCGTCGAGGTCAGGTCGACCTCCATCTCTGAAAATTCAGAGCTGAACCGTCCGGTCAGTATACTCCCGTCGGAGATGCTTACTCCTGTTCCCAGAAACTCGTTAATCTTGTCAATCTTTTTGATGCGGGCGTTAAGTGTGAACATAGCCTCGCTCTTCCCGTTTTTCTTAACCGATGCCGTTGTCGGGAAAAGTGTGGGAAGAATCCGGGCAAGCATATCCTTGACGGTTGATCCTATAGCGTCAATTGTGTAAGGGCCTCTTACCTCCGCGTCCGCGAAGTCTGATCTGAGTGTCAGAAACGGAACACCGCTGACTTGTCCGGACGTGACAAGGAAATCATATATGCTCAGCTTTCCCCTTGTATTCTCCAGCGTTGAGTTGATCAGCCTCAGATCACCCTCAATGTTATCTATCCTGTTGCCCTTGAATGATGCCGTGAGCAGGGCGGTGGCATTGAAGATCGAATCACCTTTTATCAGGTTGAGCCTGGTAAGGTCAGCATGGGCAATGTTCATCGTGAAGTCAAATTCCGGCATGCTCTTCTCAAGGTCAAACCTGCCCATGATATTCATGTCGATGTTCCGGTCCTTGATTGCCACGGTTCCGTCCCAGATACTGTCGGCATATCTCCCTGCCACAGAGACATTCCTGTACATATAGCTATTTATCTCCACGCTGTCAATCATACCGTTGATGTTGGCTGAGAGATGCTTGAATGACTGCATTGACCCGTCAATCTCTGCATGCATCCACAGGCCACCGAACATCTCATCATTCCTTGTGACATAAGCGAGATCGACATCGCTGGCCCCAAGTAAACCTTTGAAACTGAACGTGTTCCTTCCGTCAGGTTTCAATGAGAGGTCAGTCGAGAATGTCCCTCTTTCCGTGGTGAGCTTTCCGAATGAAACGAAATCGGTGGTGAAGCCGGTAAAACTGCCATTGTATGATATAACGCCCATGTCATGAGCTATGACCGGAAGTTTCAAAGGCTTCATGCCCGGTATTGAAAAAGCCTCTGCATCTACGGCGCTGGTTCTCATCTCTTTGAAATCGATGTACAGGTAGCTCTCACTGATCGACGGAAGGCCTATGATGTCATAGTCGAATCTTAGCCTTGTTGACGAGGAATAATCAATGCTGATGTTTCTTCCCTTCATCTCCGCCACCGTGCCGCTCACCCTTCCTGACATAGTTATTTGTTCACTCATGCCTTCAAGAGGCTTGACAAAGTAAGCCAGGTCAGAGGCATCAAGGACTGATTGATTAAAATGGAGATCAAGCCTTACGCTGTTGATGAAGTCTCCCCATGATTCGTTATCGCGGGGCATCAGGAAGATCTTTTCGGCCGAGATGGCACTTGAATCGGTAAGGAGTTCAAACTCCCTGAAAAAGAGTCCCTTCTGACCAACGCTAATATTCATGTCGAGGCTCCGGCTGGCAAAGCCACCTGACTCTGAGAAGGCCAGACCCCTTATGACCATGCTGACTGAGTCGCGAATGATCTTCAGGTCTCTCATTTTTCCATGGATTCCAGTGAGCCTCATATTACTGAAATTCACTGTGCCCTGACGAGTGCCGGCGGTGTCACTCATGTTGACAAGCGAGAAGGCTCCGTCATGCAGATCAATGTCAATAAAGCTGATTTCAATGCGCCGGGTGGAATCCTGTTCTTTGTCGCCCAGCAGGTTGTCAAGGTACTGTGTCAGGTTCATTACACCCAGGGTGTCCTGTATAAGCCTGAGATCGGGCCTGCGGAGGTCAACCCTGCCGAACCTGTAGTGTTGGGCTGAGGGTCTTATCTGACGTATCCTCAGGTCAACCCTTTCCACTGCCAGGAGGGTATCACCCCTCTGGTCTTCAAAGAACACATCTTCAAGCACTATTTTGCGGAACATGGTGTAGTTAATCCTGCCTATCGTTATCTTCGCTCCGGTCTTTTTCGAAACAGCCTGTGTAACCTGTTTTACGGCAAAGGTCTGAATACGAGGTGCCTGCAGGAGCAGGAATAATACAGAAGGTACCACAATCAGCACCGCTGTCATGATAAGAAGGACCCTGAAGATTATTTTAATACTTTTGGCCATTCATACTGGAATTCCCGCCGCACGCGAAGGTAATAAAAAAGAGTGATACAAAAATGGAGCCAGATATAACGATCCTTGCCATAGAATCATCCTGTGATGATACTTCGGCGGCCGTTATCAGTGACGGCTATGTGCTCTCAAACCTGATTGCCAACCAGGAAATTCACAAGGCTTACGGAGGAGTTGTACCGGAACTGGCCTCAAGGGCGCACCAGGCAAACATAGTGCCTGTAGTTGATCAGGCATTGTCTGCTGCCGGTAAGAGAGCAGACGAGATAACCGCCGTTGCCTTTACACGGGGACCGGGACTGCTTGGGTCGCTGTTGGTGGGCACATCATTTGCAAAGGGATTTGCCCTGGTACACAACCTGCCACTAATTGAGGTAAACCACCTGCAGGCACACGTGATGTCTCACTTCGCACTGGAACACGGAAGGGAGAACCACATCCCCCGGTTTCCCTTCCTGTGCCTGTTGGTATCGGGAGGCCACACACAACTGATCGTCATGCGTGACTACCTTGAAATGGACCTCATAGGCAATACAATTGATGATGCTGCCGGTGAGGCGTTTGACAAATGTGCCAAGGTGATGGGACTGCCTTACCCGGGTGGACCTGTTGTTGACAGGCTGGCAGCTGACGGTGACCCTGATGCCTTCCGGTTCGCAAAGCCACGGATACAGGGACTGAATTTCAGTTTCTCAGGACTCAAAACCAGTTTTCTCTATTTCCTTCGCGACAAGGTGGCGGAGGACCCGGAATTTATAACTGAAAACATTATTGATCTGGCTGCCTCTCTCCAGCGGACTATAATAGAGATACTAATCGGCAAGCTGGTTCGTGCTTCAAAGGAGACGGGCATAACTGAAATCGGTATTGCCGGAGGCGTCTCCGCTAACTCAGGCTTGAGGAGGGCAGCGGAAACAGAAGCCGCAAAACGGAAGTGGAATCTATACCTGCCTGAATTCCGTTACACCACTGACAATGCGGCAATGATAGGGATCACCGGTTATTATAAATACCTCAGGTCTGAATTCACAGACCACAGCGTAATCCCGCTGGCGCGAATTGATTTCTGAATCATGCCTGCAGGCTCTCATCATTCATAAAAAGCCTCCCTGCCCGGAAAATGAAAGCGTTGCCGTGCTATCTTTTCAGGATAAAGAAAGTACTCAATATCTGCTTCAGCACACTCTCTCCCTTCACCGTCATAGAGCATGCACTTATAAAAGCCGCTCTTTTCCTGGAGCATGACTAATTCAGCCTCAATTGTTACTGTTCCCTTGCTTATGTAGACAGGCCTGAGATACCTGACAGTCAATGACGAGGTCACCCCGGAAGTGCCTGCCGTCACATAGATACACCAGGCTCCGACCTCATCAAGCAGCGTGGCAATTATTCCTCCGTGAAGGACATTCAAATAACCCTGAAAATGGGGCAGCGGATCCCATGATGCATATAGCTTCCCGTCCTCCTCCTCGAAGGTGAGCTTTAGTCCCACCGGGTTTGAAGGACTGCACCCGAAACACTTGTAGGCTTCCGCATCAAACGGATTCCTTATTTTTATTCTCCCTGACATTTTTAGATTGCTTTTTTCTCTTTTGCTGGGCCATCCAGGCACTCAGGTAAAGAAGTGAAATTCCCAGATAAGCCAACCCGACGGTGAGCATAACCAATGCCAGTGACAGCGATGGCTCCTCCTTCGGGGTGTATGCAGTCTTCATACGGTGGCTGTAACCGAAGACTGTCATGAAAATCACTATGACGGCCAGCGCCAGGCCAAGGAATACGATGGTGCCGTCGATAGTAGTAGTACTCTGGTAGATAGGGCTTTTTTTGAAGTTGTTGTAGGTCGTCCTTGCATAGGCTTCGGCTCTCTTCCTGGCCTCCGCCTGCCTGTAATCAACCCATGCCTTGTAGTTCTTTCTTACCTCCTCTTCCGTAATGTTCCTGCCGTGAGGATGGCTGGTTAAATACTCATAAGCTTCCGTTATCCTGATGAACATCTCCGGCGCACCATCGGAATGATTGCGGTCAGGATGAAACTCCATGGCCTTCCGGCGGTATGCCCGCCTGATCTCATCATCGGAAGCCCCCTGCCTCACCCCAAGTATTCTATAGTAATCCCAGAGATTCATTTTCGGAATAGGAGTCACTAATTAAGAGCTTTTTTTTCACCATGGAATACCGGACGAGGTTGTTTTTTCGTTGTTTCTTATAAATTTGCAATTTAAATTAATTCTAAATAACTCTTTTTGATGGACAGCTCCCGGATTCTCTTTGCCTTTGGCCTGACCCTTTTTGCCGGACTGGCCACCGGGATAGGAGGTCTGATAGCATTCTTTGCAAAGAGAACCAAAACGACTTTTCTTGCATTCTCACTTGGATTCTCTGCCGGGGTGATGATATTTATTTCATTCACGGAGATACTGACCGAGGCAGGCCACCTGATGCAACAATCATACACCGACAAGACAGCTGCATGGCTTACCTTCCTCTCATTCGTTGCCGGTATCGGGTTGTCTGCGGCCATTGACAGGATCCTTCCCTCGGAGGGTAACCCTCACGAGCTGAAGAGGGTGGAACAGATGAACCCCGGAACCAGAGACCCGGACAAGCCGGAGTGCAAGGGGAGGAAACAGTATCGTGGCGGACACGGACCGAGAGACAGGAAACTGATGAGGATCGGGACCTTCACTGCAATAGCCATAGGTGTACATAACTTTCCCGAGGGGATAGCCACATTCATGTCAGCTATGTCTGACGTAACAGTAGGGGTGAGTATCGCAGTGGCAGTGGCTATTCACAATATACCTGAGGGAATAGCGGTATCAGTTCCCGTTTATTATGCCACCGGATCAAAGAGAAAAGCCCTGGCATGGTCGGTTCTCTCAGGGTTTTCAGAACCCATAGGCGCAATAGCAGGCTACTTCATTCTCACACTTTTCAGCACAGACATAAGTCTCGGGTACGTTTTCGGCATGGTGGCAGGCATAATGGTCTATATTTCATTTGACGAGCTCCTGCCGGCAGCACACAAGTACGGGAAACATCACATAGCCATCTACGGCCTTATAAGCGGGATGATTGTCATCGGACTAAGCCTTATACTGCTGGGTTGATCATTGCACCTTCAATGCCGGATATCTGCCGCAGTCTCAGGCACATGCTTGTGTTTGAAGAAAATGGCAAAGAGAATTGCCACTACTAAGGCGTAAGCCGCAAAGGCAAACCAGACCTCTTTCCATTGGATTACATTGATGGACTCCTGCAGCAATCCATTGTCCAGTATTTTATTTTCTCTGACTAAGTTTTGCAGCCATTCTGCCTGTGTAGTTGTATTATAATAATCAGCGACTTTCCGTATATCGAAGAAGTTAATTGTAAAATACTTATCAATAACCATCCCGCTGATACGGCTGCCGAGAAAGGCCCCGAAGCCGTTGGTCATCATCATGAACAGGCCCTGGGCGCTGGCACGTATCTCAGGCTGACTCTGTGTCTCAACGTACAATGAGCCGGAGATATTGAAGAAGTCAAAGGCCATCCCGTAGATAATGCATGAAAGAATTATCATCCAGAGCCCTTCAGCCGGGTTCCCCAGACCGAACAGAGCAAAGCGGAGAACCCATGCAACCATGCTTATGAGCATTACCTTCTTTATCCCGAACCTCTTCAGGAAAAACGGTATCGTCAGTATGAAGAGTGTTTCGGATATCTGCGAGACTGACATGATAATCGCAGGGTACCTGACTGCTATCAGATCTTTATAAGCAGGTATTTTAGCAAAATCGTGAAGGAAGGTGTCCCCGTAGGCATTGGTTAGTTGAAGCGCAGCGCCGAGCAGCATGGCAAAGACGAAAAACAGGGCCATCTTGGTGTTTTTGAAGAGCTTGAAGGCGTTCAGGCCAAGCTCCTCAACCAGATTCTTCTTGTGCCCCCTGGCAAGCGGCTGGCACTTCGGGAGAGTAAAGGCATATATGCCCAGGCCCAACGATGCCGCCGCAGCCACATAAAATTGCATTGAGGAGGTCTCGAAACCAAGAAGGCTTACAACCCATAATGCCACTATAAAACCTATTGTACCCCATACCCTTACAGGCGGATAATCCCTGATGATATCCATACCGCTGTTCTTCATTGAGCTGTATGCAACCGTAATAGCCAGTGCTATTGTAGGCATGTAGAACATCATGGTAAGCAGCAATACCCAGAAGAAGGTGTCCGGATTGTCAATGGCAGGTATGAGTGTAAGCAGTACGGCTCCGATTATGTGGAAGATGCCGTAGAGCCTCTCGGCGTTTACCCACCTGTCGGCAATTATGCCTGCAATGGCAGGCATGAAGAGTGACGCCAGCCCCATGGTTGAAAATATGGCCCCGAAATCCGTTCCTGACCAGTTTTTTGTCTGAAACCAGTATGCTCCGATGGTGAGCAGCCACGACCCCCAGATGAAAAACTGGAGGAAGTTCATGATTATAAGCCGGCGCTTAAGTCCCATAACCCTTAAATGTTTGGATTGGTTAATCTGCGAATATAGCAAGGTATTCCGTACAGCAGAACGGCACTGCGAAAATGTTGAAAAAAAGAGATGAGGTCAGCAAACCAGAGAGTATCAGATAGTCCCGAATAGCCTGTCTCCTGCATCTCCGAGTCCCGGCACTATGTATCCCTTCTCATTGAGATGGCTGTCGAGAGCCGCAAGATAAATATCCACATCCGGGTGTTCCTTTTCCACCCTGGCAACACCTTCAGGGGCGCCCACGATGCATACCAGCCTTATTGTAATGGCTCCTCTCTTCTTTACCGCCTCTATGGCGGCGCCGGCGCTGCCTCCTGTGGCAAGCATGGGATCGAGGACCATGATGATGGCATCGGAAATGTCAGCAGGGAACTTGGCATAGTACTCTTTCGGCTCCAGTGTCTCATGATCACGCACCAGCCCGATATGACCCACCTTGGCAGTGGTGATGAGACTGGTGATACCGTCAACCATACCGAGCCCCGCCCTGAGAACCGGCACGAGGATAATCTCCCTTGAGAGTTCTGCAGTGGTACAGGAAGAGAGCGGTGTCTCAATCACCACATCGCGCAGTGGCAGGTCCCTTGTTATCTCATAGGCCATCAGGCCCGCTATCTCACTTACGTTCTGTCTGAAATCACGGGTCCCGGTCTCCTTTCTTCTGATAAGCGAAAGCTTATGCGTGATCAGGGGGTGGTTGATGAGCTTCAGCATAGGACTTTGGCTAATCTGCTTTCGGATAAACTGCTGTGATAATTCCTGCCATTATATTTAATGAATTCATAGGTAAGTCCCACGCTGATAACCTCTTTAAACTGAGTTCGTTTACCCACCGGGTTCTTCATGAAATCACTTATTGTCAAGTGTTCCGAAGACCTTCTGAAGAAGAGGAGTGACCCTTGCTGAGACATCTTTCCTGATCTTCAGTTCTTCACCTTCAAGCTTCAGGAAAACACCATCCAAAGCCTTTCTGGTAAGGAAGTCGTCAAGGTCGGTGGTGACAGGAGTGAAGCCTGCCAGCCTGCCGGCAATGCTGTTGGCTACTGAGTTCCATTTTACGGTCAGGGTTGTCCACGACTCCTGTGCTGACACCCCTGCAATGATATCCTTGTTCGTAGAGGTGCTGATCTTAGGCTTATAAAGCGAGTAAAGCTCGTTCCAGGTTGTGGTTCTCAGGTATGTCGTTGCGGCGTTGTCAGCCCCGTGCAGTATATTATAACCGTCAGATATGGTCATCTGTGTTACTGACCCGATAAAAATGGGGGCAACCTCCCTGGCAGCATCCTCTGCTGCCCTGTTGATGCTGAGTATCACATTCTCCATCAGTTGTTCACCTCCGGGTATCCTGCCGATGTTTTCCACAATCACCTTTGCCTCGTCAGGCAGGGGGATCTTTACAAAAGGATCGCCGTAGTAACCATTCTCCGACGAGAGCTTGTCGGCAGCTATCCGGGCACCTACAGTCAGTGCCTCCTTCAGGCCGCCGATTATGTCACCTTCGGTAAGCTGCTTCACGGCTGAGGCTGACTGAAGAATGTTCGTGAGTTCCGCGCATCCCGTTAAGAGGAAGAGGGACAGAAGCAATGCAGCGACCCTGAATTTCATGGTATAAATTTTCTTGTTTTCCATAGTCAGATTGCCTGGTAGGGAATTAGGGTCTGCGACTCTTCCTCCGGGTCCCTTATGTCAAGTACCTCTATAACCACGAACTGGCTCATGCCTCTCCACGGCAGCGGTTTTATATATTCCTTGTAGCGCAGCTCCACGAACTTTCCGCTGGCTCTCTCAAGGACCATCGCAAGGCTGTCATTGGTGATGCTGAATTCAAATTCATTGCTCTGAATCGCTCCGGGGGATGGGGTTTTAAACCCTGTCTGGATAAGCCTCCCTTCCCATGTCTTGAAGATGTATCCTTTTTTTACGAGGAAGTTCAGATCTCCCGCCTTAACCCCTTCACCAAATACAAAGTAATGACGCCACCAGAACAACGCACCACCAGCAATCACTACAATAACCAGGATTATTTTAAGTGCTTTTTTCATTGCCTTCCTCCTGATCGTCGTCCTTATCCCTCAACTTTTCCTTTACTTCGGCAAATGTAGCCTTCATGGTGTCCCAGATGGAATCAGCACCATCCTTCACCACCTCCCATGCTTCGCCCCCGGATTCCCTGAGGTCCTTAAGCTTCGACTTGCCTTCATCCATTCTGAGCTCAAGCTTGTCAATACTCTCCTGATATTTCAGCTTTGTTTCAGCAGTGGCATACCTTGCTTTCTCCCTCAGCCTGTCAATATCAGCTCTCCACTCATCAAGCTGAGACTCAAACTTGTGGCGGTAGTTTTCTTTCTGTTCCTGATCTTCCATAATCCTTATTGTTTAAAACAGTAATACATCATTTCCGGTTCAAAGAAAAGGCATTAATATAGCTTAACCGTGTTCAGCTTGTCGATATACGACTGAACTACAGACTGTTGTGAATCAATCCTGGCCCTCACAGCTGACTGTTCATTTTCATTCCTTGGGATAGAGTTGTCAGCCTGGTTAATGTCTGACCTGGCCTTGTTGATCTTGTTTTCGCTCTTGCCAATCTCCCTTTGCAGTTTCTTACGCCTCTTCTCGAGTTCCTTTATCTGGGCAGACATGGCATCCCTTCCGGCACCAACCGGCATGGACATCATCTCGTTGTTCCTGTAGATGATCTCATTTGAAAGAAGACTCAGTTCGTTGTGTTTGACAAGAAGTTTATCCTGCTCGTCATTAATTGTGTTCCTTTTATTTTTGGCTGTCTTCTGTGAGCGGGCTTTATTGCTCTGGAGACTCCCGAGATCCTTGTTCAAATCACGGAGGATCTTCTCCTCTACAGCCAGCTGTTCCTTAATGACATCAATGTACTGCGACTTGGCAAATTCCTTCAGGTAATCCCTGGCGGCTGTAAGCTGGATATCGCCTGAGGCAGGCTCTATATACAAATCTTTTTTGAGTTCAATGGTTACCAGCAGCCTGCTCAGTGTGTCTTCGTTCATGAGCCGGCTGTAAATGTTGACGGGGGCAGGGGCCACCTGCTTGATTATTGCTCCGAAGATCGTCATTTCGCCGTTTTCGGTCTGTACCTTTGACTTGGTCCCGGTCTCCTGTAACTTTATCCAGTTCTTAAGGGTATTGTCGAAATTGGCCTCTGGTATGGTCACGTTGAAACCCGGATAGAGATAGTTGCCTATCTGGATGCTGTCTTCTATAACTTTTATTGGCTTCTGGGCAATCATTTCAGAGGTTGCCGCAAAAAGGGCCAGAATAATTATCAGGATAAATTTTTTCATAACGGAACTCCTTTTAGGTCAAGCTATAAAGGTACTGATTTTGCAGAGAAAATGCAACCGTGAAAGCTAAAAAAAAACTGATTACGGTATCTCCATTAATCACTCAAATCCAGGGCCAGCCTGGTAGCATTCTCACCTGCACTAATGATCTTTGCAGCTTTGTAGAAATCATAAATTCCATAGGAATCTCTTGATATCCTGACCATTATATCGACATGGTGATTCTCCAGGGTGAGGGCGCCAATCTGATTGAGCATTATACTGATGCTTCGGGTGTTGAGATTGAACAGGCCGATGTTGTCCTTTCTATTTTTAGGAATGTGTTTGTCAGGCCTGGAATAGATATTCTTTATCTTCCTGAGATACTTGTTATCTTCCTCATGCCCGGCCTCCTCTGCGGATTCAGGTATATCATGAGGTATATCGGCATTGACATCAACAACTGCAAGAAGGTCGTCTTCATGCCGTTTCACCCGGTTGATGGGGATCGGATTGACAAGTCCTCCGTCAACATAATAATCGCCCTCTGACAGAAAGGGTTTAAAGACCGTAGGTATTGATATTGAAGCTCGTATGGCATCAAACAGACTCCCCTCGGTGAAGACCCTCTCGATACCCCTTGTAAAATCCGTGGCAACGGCACTGTAGGGTATGTTTAGCTCCTCTATTCTCCTTGCCGGAACGATCTCCTTCATCCTGTCAATAAGCTTTTTCCCTTTGACAAAGCCGGTGCCGCTGATGGTCACATCAGTCAGTTTCAGAACCTCCATCACGTCAAGTGAGCATACCCACTCCTCAAACTCCTTAAGCTGTCCTGCAGCATAGATGCCTCCCACGAGGGCGCCCATTGAGGTGCCGGCCACAGAGGTGATCTTATATCCCTCACGCTCCAGCACCTTTATTGCGCCTATATGGGCAAAGCCCCTTGCCCCGCCGCTGGAGAGAACCAATGCAATATTTTTTCCCATGATACTGTTATTTGCTCCGGGTATCCAAACTTGCAAGTTCTCCGGCCAGGCTTCCGAAGAACAAGAGGTTATCGACTGATGTCCCCGGGGTCACTTCGCAACCCGCCGAGAGAATGGCTCGCCCGGAGGCCTCCCTGTAAAACGAGTGACAACTCTCTCTGATAAGTGCCTTGTCGCCATCCTGTATCACAGAGACAGGATCACTCTTTCCGGCAAATACCTGCTCCGGTGCAAGAAGCTTCACTGCATCCGTCACGAGGCCTGTGCGGTGATCAATATCTACAATATTGGCGCCGGTGCGGATCACATCAGGCAGGATTGCCGAGATATTACCACAGATATGGATTTTGGCGTATGCTCCCAGTGAGTGGATATGAGCTACCAGCATCTTCTCACGGTCAAAACAGAACTCATTGTACAGTTCAGGTGAAATGAGTGAGCAGACGGAATCACCGATGCCGATGCAATGAGCCCCGGCCCTGACCTGCAGGGTGATAAAGTCAATTGCGCTTTCTGTAATAATGTCCAGGGCCTTGTGCACCTTCCCGGGGTATTCATACAGATCCGTCATCGCCAGGTTGATATCTCTTATATCACAGTATTCCGCCAGCGGACCCTCAACCCAGCCAGCTGTGAAAATGGTTCCGGCGGTCTCACTGGCGTATCGGGTGATTTCGGAAAGGCGCTCTTTCATACGGATGTGGTCCGCTGTCTTCAGTACCTTCATGTGGTCAATGTCACCTATTTCAGTGATTGCATATCTCTGAACCTTCGGGAGGTCATCATCAGGATAGGTGAGGATTGTACCGTACCCTTCGGCTTCTGCGTAAGGATCTGACATGGTATTGACCCAGTCTGACCCGAAACGGGTGGCACATATGATGTTTGCCGTACATTTATGAGCAGCACTCAGGCAGAAATCCCTGTACCTGACTCCTGCATGCCGCGCGGCAAGGCGCATCAGGATGGGATGGAAGGGAACGCGGTCGACAGCCCGGCCTTCAATGAAGCCAATCGTTCTTTCAAGTGAGTTCATTCCTCAATATGTTTGTCAGACACCAGACACCCTGCGCTTATACTCTGTCAGCGCCTCATCAAGCCTCTCCCTCGCGGTGTTGTCTCCGGGTACGTTGTGGCTCGGATGAATGTACAACTTTACACCCCTGTCAGCGAGGACCTCCGCAACAGTGGTAATGGTCATCCATACACACGTTACAAATGCCATGGTCGATACCGGACCGATCTTGTCATAATGGTTTTTCAGCTTCACTGAGGCGTCCTCAAGCGGAGCACATGTATCCACTACAATGTCGGCAATGTCAAAGATGGTCTTTCCCGAAGAATGCCTGGTCTTCTTTCCCTCTGCTGCCGCTGCCGAACCAAAGACCACAACCTTCATTCCCCGTTTCTTTGATTCAAGTGCGACGTCGATGTTCACGTTGTTGATGCCGGAGTGGGAGAAGAGCCACATTGTGTCTCGCTGATCAAAGGTATAACCTTTCATTATCTCAACACCGTACCCCTCAACCCTCTCAAGGAACACAAACTGGTGCACACCCATCTCTCCTGTTATGTGAGTAAAGAAACTCAGAGGGATCTCGATCATCGGATGGAAGCCGACAAACCCCCCGATCCTCGGATACATCTCCTCGATAGGCAGGGTGGCATGGCCACACCCGAAGGTATGAACCCAGCGTCCGCATTCAATTGTGTCGGCCATCACTTCCGCAGCCATACGAATACTTTCCATTTGTGTCTCTTCAATACGGGACATGACATCCCTGGCATTTTTCAGCCATTCCTGTGCAAGCATAATTTTCTTTTTTATTTAGTGATTATTTTTTCTGTTTTAATCTGCTGAAGATAGCTGTTGCCATGACTACAAGTATAACAAGCTCAGCAAAGGTAAATGTCGTCAGATGATTTATCCCGTAATGTTCAGCCACCACGCCCATTGAATAATTGATCAGTATATTGCCTGTCAGGGCTATGACGAGCACAAAGCTGAAGGCTGTACCCGACAGGTGGGGGTATCTGTTCCCTACAAGCCCGAGCATGGTAGGAAATCCTGCGGCGAGGCCTGCACCGATAAGGAACAGTCCGGCTGCCGCCGGTATGATGGAGCCGCTCATTCTGAAGATAACAAGTGCAACAAGGGTTATCCCAAATGATAAAAAGAGCAGTCTGTCCTCTGGCATCTTCCTGAAAAGGCTGCCAATTAACAGCCTCATAACAGTCATTCCTGCAATGTAGGCTGAGAGACCCATCAGTGCTGCGTTCCGGGGTGCAGATATGCTGTCAATCAGGTAGGTGGTGGTCCAGTTGTTGATCAGACCCTCAATGGCACTCTGGAAAAAGAGAAAGAAGGCAATCATCACCAGGGTGAGGTCTTTCACCAGCGCCAGTACCTGTTTCATGGAGATACCAGCTTCCTGTTTTGCGGGAGGGAATCTCACTATCAGAAAGAGAATTGCTGCCGCAAGCGCGAGAAACCCCGTTGCTGAAACGATGGCTTCGAAATCAAAAGAATGCCTGAGAACACTAAGCAATAAAGGCATGCCCAGTGCGCCGATCCCGAAGAAGACCCCCAGAAGACTCAGATTGGCTCCCTTGCCTTTTGTGCTGATGTCTGCAACCACGGCATTCGTAGCTCCGTTAATGGCTCCGCCGCCAAGACCGAACAGGAATACAGACACAGTGAGGATCCATGAGGTATGAGTGAAGGCGAGTCCCTCAAAGCCAGCAAACATCAACAGTGCCGAGATGGTGAGAAGGATCCTGTATCCATATTTGTCGCACACCGGACCAAAGAGGAGTGACCCTGCGATGATGCCTATGGGAAGAATAGAGAAGAGGGTTCCTGCCTCGACGTCATCAAGCGAATGCCTCACCCTCAGGTCTGGCAGTACCGCTCCCAGCATTATAAGGCCTATGCCGAATAACAACATGCCGAGACATGCTGACCAGAATACGAGTTGCCTGTTATATGTTCCGTTCATCTGTTGTCTTACTGTTTTTCAAGGTATTTCATGGCGAGAAAACCTGCACCAATAACACCTGCGTCGCCGGTGAGGGCAGAAGACTCAAAGCTGACCTGCTTCATACTGATTGGCTGAGCCCATTTTTCCGCCTCCAGCCTGATGGCGGGGATGAGCTCAATTGCCGGGCCGAATACCCCTCCGCCGAAGATGATCTTTTCGGGGTTAAAAAGGCTGACGAGGTTGGCGGAGGCCATCCCCCAGTATTCAACAGCCCTCCGGATGATCTCCGCGGCCGCAGCATCCCCCTTTTTCCATGCACTGAAGACATGGCGGGTTGTTATTTTCCCCTCAGGTGCAGACGCAAGTTCGCCCTCATAATCGATATGGCTTTGCAGGTACTCCTCAGCCTGTCTGGTGATACCCTCTCCCGAAGCATAGTATTCAAAATTGCCGCAGATTGTAAAATTGCTCCTGAAAGGCCTCTCCAGAGCCATCCACCCGATGGCTCCTGCAATGTCATGAGATCCGTGAAGGATGTTGCCACTGACGATAATTCCTGCGCCAATACCCGTCCCTACCGCAAGAAAGATCGCATCAGTGCAGCCGTGCGCATTGCCCTTCCATATCTCTCCTGAAATGTAACAGGCCCTGTCACTCTCAATGGTGACAGGAATATCTTCGGTAATGGTCTTTATCTCTTTCAGCAGCGGATAGTCATCCCAGCCAGGAATATTGGGTGCCCATACGGTCCCCCTGTCACGGCGGCTGATACCCGGCACAGAGATGCCCACCGCCTCCACGGCGTTACCCTGTCTGGCCGATTTCGCAAGCATGAGCGCAGTTGTGACCGCAATCATGTTTCCAACCTCTGTCCCCTTGCGGTTGTCAAGGGTCAGTGTCTCCTTTTCTCTCATGTTGCCCTCATGGTCGAAGAGCGCAAAGGTAACCTTTGATCCTCCCAGATCTATTCCCAAAAGTGCCATAATATTAGTTTTGATATTCCATCTTACCGTTTAAAAATACACCTTTAAGCTCCAGGTCGCTGTCAGTAATTACCAGGTCAGCCCTGGCCCCTTCAACAATAACACCCCGGTCTTCGGCTCCGATCAGTTGTGCGGGATAGAGCGAGGCCATCCTTATGGCTTCATACAGGTCAATACCCGCATGGCGGACACAGTTCCTTACTGCATCAAGCATCGTTAGCCTGGCGCCTGACAGAGTTCCGTCAGGGAGGGTGTACCTGTCAGGCTGCATCACATGCCGGTAGGCTCCCCGGTCATTCTCTTCAACAGCATCAGAAACCAGAAAGAGCCTCTCCTTCATTATCTTCTTGACTATCGCCAGCATCGTGAAGTCCACATGTATACCGTCGGCTATTATGCTGGCACGGGCAATGTCAGAGTTGAAAACCGCACCCGGCAGGCCGGGGTCACGATGATGAATTGGCGACATCGCATTGAAGAGGTGTGTTGTCGTCTCAATACCCATGTCAAAGCCGTCGGCTGCCTCCCTGAATGTTGCGTTGCTGTGGCCGGCGGCTACTGTTATGCCATTATCCTTCAGAAGGCTGATTATCTCAGCGGTGCAAACTTCCGGCGCAACAGTCATCATGGTGATGACACCACCGGCCTCGTCAAGCAGCTCTCTGACAGTCTCCTGTGAAGGCACCCTGATTAGCTCCCTGGCATGAGCTCCCCGCTTCGCAAGACTGATAAACGGTCCCTCCAGATGCAGCCCCAGCAATGCAGGATGTGGATTCTCCCTGACAGCCCGGAATGCATTGCAATAGACTTCCATCGTATTCGTCGGCATTGCAAGGAGAAAACCTGTTGTACCGGTTCTGACAATTGACCCGGTTATGGCCCCGAGGGCCTCCGCCGTAGGACAGCCGGAAAAGAGATACCCTCCGCTGCCGGCTATCTGGAGATCGATAAGACCAGACGTTACCAGGTACCCATGACAGTCAATCATCTCCACCCCGGTGCTGATTGAGGTGCGATCTGCAAAACCGGTAATATGATTGTCTTCGGTCAGAAGTACCTTGTCCTTTACCAGCTCCTTACCGGTGAAAAAGATTCCATTGAAAAGGGCCGTGCGCATGATTGTCAAGGTAGTATAATTTTTCTTCTCAGGTCCAGATCCTGAAAATCATAGCTGAAATCTGTCAGCGGTGAGACGGCCTCCATGGTTATTGCCGACGGCCTGCCCTCCCTGTCAAGGGCGAAGACTGCAAATGCGTCAGCCTCCATCGCCCTGTCATCCCACCTGATGACAAAAGTGTTCCCTGTATAATAAAGCATGTCACCTCTCAGTCTGGGTGATCTTACGGCGCTGAACCTCAGCCTGCCGTTGACCTCGGATATGACAATATCACCAAACCAAATGTCGCTGTAAGTGCCGGTGTAAAGGGAATTGTCCGCCTGTTTACCTGCACTTGCACGCTGCTCATTAACCTTTGCCCACACCTCTCCGGTAACCGTTGCTGCCTCCCTGAGGCTCCGGAATGAACTCTCCTTAAGTGTTTTCACACGGTCAATGCCCTTAATACCAAGATAGCTGTCAATAATGGTGTAGGTGATTGCATCATAGGCTTCAGTCGACTGCTGATTGGTCAGGACAATGATACCAAGTTTGAGCTCTGGTAGCATTGTCACCCTGGTTACTATCCCGGTATGTGTCCCGGTGTGGGATACCTGAAGAAACCCGTTAATATCAGTCAGATCCCAGCCAAGGCCGTAGGCAGAGAAGTGGGTTGTGTAAGGACCACCTGGCCTTACCGGTTTAATGGTCTGGGGGGTCCACATCTCTCTGTGAACCTCGTCTGTGAAGATCTGTTTTTCAAGGTTTGGCCCGTACCTGCCGTGATTAAGCTGCATGATTACCCATTTGCACAGGTCGCTGATGTTGCTGTAGATGCCGCCCGACGAATTGTGGAGCCTGTTTTCCTGTTTTCCTGTTACCTGAAGTATTCCGTCAACAGGCACATGAGCATCAATGATATTAGATTTTTCTTTCAACCCTTTGAATGATGCTGAAGAGCCGGTCATACCCAGTGGCCGCATTATGGTGGCCTCCACAAACTCTTCCCAGCTGGTGCCGGAAACCCGTTCAACCACCTCGCCGGCAACAACATAGAGAAGGTTATCATAATCATATTTGGTTCTGAATGGCGAAGTCTGCTTCAGATGCCTGAGATTATAAATGATGTCAGCAACAGTGAACAGGGCCGAATCAGGCCACATCATCAGGTCTCCGGCGCCAAGTCCCAATCCGCTGCGGTGGGTGAGGAGGTCCCTTATCTGGAAATCTTCGGTTACGTAAGGGTTATACAGCCTGAACTCCGGGATAATGTCAATCACCTTTGTCTCCCATCTGAGCTTCCCTTCATCAACCAGAATCCCCAGGGCCGCAGTCGTAAAAGCTTTGGTGTTTGAAGCTATCGCGAAGAGGGTGTGCTCATCCGTCTTCTGACGGGTGGCGAAAGACCTGACACCGTAGCCTTTCATATGGATCACCTTGTCATCCTTTACAACGGCCACGGCAATGCCGGGAACGTTGAATTCCTTCAGCACCTTATCTGTCAGCCTGTCAATCTGCTTCGGGGAGAGCGGTTGCCCTGCAGCGGCGACAACCAGCGCTGAAGACAGAAGCAGCGAAACCAATCTTTTCATCTGCTTCACTTTCTTTTGAGGCTGAGATCATGGAAGTCATAACTGAAGTCGGTCAGCGGCGAGATTGCCTCCATGGTGAACGCGGCAGCTTTCCCCTCTTTATCGAGGGTAAAGACCGCGTATGCATCGGCATCCATCGATCTGTCATCCCACCTGACAATAAAGGTGTTACCGGTATAGTAAAGCATGTCTCCACGCAGTTTGGGCGATTTGACGGATTTGAAGCGCAGCTTGCCGGCCTCTTCGGCGATCACTACGTCACCGAACCATTTGTCACTGTAATTTCCTGCGTATGTTGAATGATCGACGGGTGCTCCTGTCTTTGAACGGTTTGCCTCAACCTTGGCCCATATCTCATCGGTAATCTTTTTTGCCTCGGTCCGGTTACTCTCAACATTCTCCCTGAGTGTCTTAACCCAATCGTTTCCTGTGTCTCCAATGAAAACCTCCTTGATGGTATTGGTGATTGCAGTGAATGCGGAGCTCTCCTGCTGGTTGGTGAATACGATTATTCCCAGCTTCAACTCCGGGATCAGCGTCACCTGTGTCACTATGCCGGCCAGTCCGCCGGTGTGCGAAACCTGAAGGTACCCGCTGACGTCAGTGAGGCGCCATCCGAGCCCGTACCCTGCAAAATGGCTATTATAAGGACCGGCTGTCCTGACGGGTATGATCGTCTGTGGTGTCCACATCTCGCGGTGAGTCCTTTCCATTAAAAGCTGCCTGCCGTTGTTTTCACCGTATTTTCCGTGGTTGAGCTGCATCATCACCCACTTTGTCATGTCAGCCACGCTGCTGATAATCCCTCCTGCCGGATTGAGCAGGTCGCTTTCATAAATTGGCACCACCTGAAGCACTCCGTTGACCGGCACATGAGCATCAATCATATTCGATCTGTCCCTGACCCTGCCGGGCGAGGGTGAAGATCTCTCCATCCCCAACGGCTTCATGATGCGCTCCTCGACGAACTGCTCCCAGCTCTGCCCCGAGACCCTCGCTACAACCTCGCCGGCAACCAGGTAGAGAAGGTTGTCATAGTCATACTTCGTCCGGAACGGGGAGGTCTGCTTAAGGTATCTCAGGTTATGGATGATCTCTTCCTTCGTGAAGGTTGAGGAGTCAGGCCACAGCATCAGGTCGCCTGCCCCCAGCCCCATGCCGCTCCGGTGCGTCAGGAGATCCTTAATATTAAAGTCTTCTGTGACATATGCATTGTACAGCCTGAATTCCGGGATGACGTCTATCACCTTCGTCTCCCAGGATATCTTCCCCTCATCAACAAGTATGCCCAGGGCTGCCGCAGTAAAGGCCTTTGAGTTGGAGGCAATAGCGAAGAGTGTGTTCTCATCCGTCCTCTTGCCGGTTATGATGGAACTGACACCGTAACCCTTCATGTGAATCACCCTGTCATCCTTGACCACCGCAACGGCGATGCCCGGCACATCGAAGACCTGCATTGACTGTTCTGCCACTTTGTCTATAAGGTCCGATATAAGGGATTGTGACCATGCTGTGATGACCATGAACAGCATCAGCGAAAGGGAAAGTGTCTTTTTCATAGTCTGTGATATTTCTTTTATGAGAGAATAAAGTTAGCATAATTGCCGTAAATGACCGCCCCTGTTGAAAACCGGAGGGCCGGATAACAATAGTCAATTAAACCGGAAATGCAATCTTTCGGCAAAGGCGAAATAAGGCAAGCACCCGGTGACCGGAAACCGTCAATAACAGTCTTATTCAATTATTTTCCTCAGCCGGAGGTTATACCTGTCACCGGATCTGAGCATGTAGAAGAGAAATTCTTTTGCTGGAAGGATCTTCATATCACTTCCTTCACGCGACCAGAATGAATCGTCATAGACAAGAACATAACTGGCACCGATAACCTCCATGGTGTCACGTTGCACTACAACAGCCGTATTTTCATCTATCCCTATCCCCAGCAACCCGGGATGTTCACGGAGTATACCGTACATGTCAAACTGCCGGTTTCTTGCAAGCACATGCTGATCTATCGCTATGTTGCTGATGTAACCGAATCCCTCCTGATGATCGCCCATCATTTCCTGGTTATTCTTCGTGTCTCCTCTTGCCAGGAATGAGCCCTGTATTGTTGCGCCGGCCGAGGAGCCTCCGATAACTCCCCCGCGGTCAAGAACCTGCCTGAACATCGTCTCGGAACGGGTGCCCTTGTAGGAGTCGACCAGCCGCCACTGCCGTCCGCCGCCAAACCACACGCCCGTTGCCTCCTCAAGCGGCCGGGTAAAATACCTGCTGTCAGCAGTGTCCCTGTTGTCAGTATGCAGCACAGTAACATTCCCGGCACCCCTTGACCTGAACATATCACCTGCGCTGTCCGGATAGCTGTCCGCCCCGGCAGCAGTGGGTACCAATACTATCCTGGCGGATGTTCCGCCTGCGAGCTCTATGAAGCGATCAATAATGACATCTGACAGCCTCCCTCCGCCCACAATGACCAGTGTGCCAGATAATGGCCCTGAGGTCTGACCTCCGGAATTGATGTCCTGCGAAAGGAGCTGTCCGACTGAAATGGTAACGTACAGAAAAGCTGTTATCAGCGTTTTGATTTTCATTTCTGGTAAGATGATATAAGTTTTTCAAAAAAATACGATTTATGAGACTGCTATAAGAATAAGCATTATCAGCAGCGGGAAGGAATTTATCAGGATAAATGCATTCTTTGGTTTTACTTCAGAGTCAGATGCCTTTATGATCCTCCGGAAAGCAGCGATGAAGGCAATGTTAAGTGCCAGCAGCCAAACAGCAACAGGTACGTCAAACGGAATGAACATGCCAGTAAGAATCCAGAGCAACAGTGATGATCCTGTTATCCAGACCATTACCAGCCGGTTTATCTGATCAGGATTCATTAAACCATATATTGTTTTGATGCCGGCTTTTTCATATTCACTTCCGTATCTCGCCAGGAGCAGCCAGAAGTGCGGCATCTGCCAGAGGAACATGAAGAGGGCAAAAAGGATTATGACAGTGTCTGTCACTCCGCCGCCTGCAGCCGTATATCCTATGAGTGGGGGCACGGCGCCCACCAGCGCCCCCGGGATTATGGCAAGAGCGGTAACTTTTTTCAATCCCGTATAGACGCCATTGTATAGGATCACATTGGTCAGCCCGAGGGCCAGAGGCAAAAGACCACTGAAACCGAGCACAAGTGATCCTGAAACGAGCAGTAAAAGGGCCACCCCTGCAGCTGCACCCGGCGACATCCGGCCGGAGGGGAGGGGCCGCCCTGCAGTCCTCGCCATGAGTGCATCACTTTTTCTCTCAGTGTACTGGTTGAGAGCCGCAGCGCCTGACGACAGAAGAAAAACACCGGCGGCAACCTTAATAAGACCGGTGCCGGCTGCCGCCTCCGGAAGACCGGTGCCGGCAATACCGTCACAAATAAGGTAACCTGTCACGGCCGAGAAGGCAACCGCAAGTGAGAGCTTCCATTTTGTAAGCTCAGCAACCAGGGCGAAATTTGACTTCTCAGTTGGCATCCTGGCCGATTGTTTTAAGATATTCGGTCATGACGGCAATGTTCTCTATGGTGAGCAGCTCGCGGTATGACTGCATGAGGTTCCTTGCATAACCTACAACTATTTCCTTGTTGGGGTCATATATGGAGCTGATGATATAGGCTTCATCAGCCGTCACAGTTTTTTCTGTATTGCCTTCCATAACGGATCTCTGTGATCCGTAGAATCCTGCGAAGGAGGGACCGACCAGCTTTGCTCCGTCAAGAGAATGACAGGCAAGGCATCCTGTTCCGCGGAGCAACTTGAGTCCTTCGGGTTCAGGAACGTATGAAGCGGTGATCAGCTCTTCGTACCAGATATCGAACTCCTCCTGCTCCACAATGCGTGTCTTTGAAACCATCGCCGAGTGCAGAAGCCCGCAGTACTCCGTACACAGAATCTCATAGTTGCCGATATAGTTTGGAGTGAACCAGAGGTAGTTGTCGTAGCCCGGCACCACATCCTCCTTGACCCTGAACGCCGGGATGAAGAGGCTGTGGTTGACATCCTCCGATACAAGCTCGAGTTTGACGGCCTTGTTGATGGGCAGCACCAGCTCCTTCGACCTGAGACTGTCGCTATAAATGAATTCCCACTCCCACATCCTGCCAATGGCAGTGATGATCATCGCATCGGCGGGCACCTTACGCATAGGGGCAAACCCTTTCCACCCGACCCAGAACATGATCACTACAAGTATCAGGGGCACAACCGTCCATAAGACCTCAAGTTTCATACTGCCGGTGAATTGCTGCGCTTCCTTCCCTTTCTTCCTTGAGAAATGGATCACGGTCCAGATCATGAAACCAGTTATGCCGATAATGAAAATGAAGGCGATGATAAAGATGAACAGGAATGCCTTGTCTACTCCCTCTGCAAGATTTGATGCCCCGTTAAACATAACTTTCCTTATTTATCTGAACAAATAATCAATGAATGTACTTATAGTGACCAGCGCAAACATCACAAACACCCCGGCCACGGCCAGACGCAGAAAGCGGTTCTCGAACCGGAGGTGCATGAATTGTGAGAGCACTATGAAAACCTTTACGCTTGCTATTATAAGAGCCACCGCAACGGTAAGGGCTCCGAGGTGAAATCCTGTGACCAATACCGAGATGGTGGTAAGAAAAAGCAATATAGCAAGGACTACAGTCAGCGATTCGTATGATGAAATATGTTTTTCGTCGTTTTTCATGTCTCTCTCAGGTTATAAGGTACAGAAGAGGGAAGAGGAAGATCCATATCAGGTCAACAAGGTGCCAGTAGAGGGCGCTGTTCTCAAGCATCAGGTACCTTTCGCTGTTTACGGCCCCGGATTTAACTTTCACTACGTTGATCGAGAGGAGGACCATCCCGATAAGCACATGGAGCGCGTGCAGTCCGGTCATCATGTAGTATAGCCCGAAAAACAGAAGCTCGCCGTGTGACATGTTTTTCAGAACCGGAGAGCCCGGGTAGATGCCGTATTCAAATTTGTGCGACCATTCGAAGTATTTGTTAACCATGAACAGGGCCGCCAAAAGGAGGGTAACCATCAAAAGAAAAAGGGTCAGACGCCTGTCACCTTTCTGTATGGCAGTAAGAGCCATTGCCGCAGTCATACTGCTGACCAGAAGGAAGACAGTGTTCATTGTACCAATGAATACATTCAGTTCTTCTGCAGCAACATGAAAATCAGCGGAGTATTTTGCCCTGAAAATGGCATAGACGAGGAACAAACCGCCGAACAGGAAAAGTTCCGTGAATAGAAAGATCCACATCCCCAGTTTTCCGGTATCGCTGTCAATGTGCTCACTATGGGTCTGATGAACTGTCATCTATAACCTGCTGTTAGTTTTTATCCTTTGTGCCGAAGAAATATGGCTGTGTCGTAATCTCTGGTATCTCATCAAAGTTCTCGTGAGGCGGGGGAGAGGGAATTTTCCATTCAAGCGTGACGCCATGCCAGGGATTGGCTGGCGCTTTAGCCCCTCGCCGCGCTGCAACCATGAGATTGTAAACCATCAGTATCATCCCGGCCAGCAGGATGAATGACCCTATTGTAGATATAAAGTGCCCTGTATGGAACTGCGGCAGATAGTCGTACGCACGCCTTGGCATCCCCTGTATCCCTATTATGAAAAGCGGGAAATAGAGCAGGTTGAACCCTACGAAGTTGAATCCCCATGCAATATTTGCCACCCTGTTGTTGTACATCCTTCCGTACATCTTCGGGAACCAGTAGTGTATGGCCGCGAAGAATGCGAAGCCCATTCCTCCAAATACGATGTAATGGAAGTGGGCGACCACAAACGCAGTGTCATGAGTCTGAACGTTGGTTGCCAGTGAACCCAGAACAAGGCCAGTGAATCCGCCGATAAGGAATAGAAAAATAAAGGATATGGCGTACAGCAGGGGAGGCTTCAGATCAATTGACCCTCCATACATCGTTGAAATCCAGTTAAATACTTTGATGGCACTGGGAATGGCAACAATGAATGTAAGAAATGAAAAGAACCACCGCGCATTATAACTCATGCCCGAGGTGAACATATGGTGGCCCCATACGAAATACCCCACAAAGGCTATGGCAAGACTGGAGAGCACAATGGCTCCGTACCCGAAGACGGGTTTCTGGCTGAATGTCGGGAAGATCTCCGTGACGACACCCATGGCGGGCAGAATCATGATGTACACCGCCGGATGCGAGTATATCCAGAAGAGATGCTGGAACAGGATAGGGTCACCACCCAGCGCAGGATCGAAGAAACCAATATTCAGGACGCGCTCGGCAATCACCATGATGAGAGTGATCCCGATTATCGGAGTGGCAAGTACCTGGATCCAGGCTGTAGCATAGATTGCCCAGGGGAAGAGGGGCATCCTTAACCATTTCATCCCCGGCGCTCTCATCCGGTGGATGGTGACAATAAAGTTCAACCCGGTGAGAATTGACGAAAATCCCAGGATGAAGGCGGCGGTGAGCGCCCAGATGACACTGGTGCCCGACTCCACGCTGTAAGGCACGTAGAAGGTCCAGCCGGTATCAGGCGGCCCGCTGCCCAGGAACTGTGAAAGAACCCCGAGGAATGCCCCTGTCATGTAGAGATACCAGGAAAAGAGGTTTAGCTTTGGAAAGGCCACATCCCTGGCCCCGATCAGTATCGGCAGGAAAAAGTTGCCAAACACCGCTGCCAGGCCCGGGATCACGATCACGAAGATCATGATGATCCCATGAATTGTAAAGAACCCGTTATAGGTCTGCGGTTCCATGATCGTACGGCCCGGAGCTATGAGCTCTATCCGCATCAGCAACCCCAGGGTGGCTGCAACAAAAAAGAAAAATATAATGGCATAAAGGTACAGCAGCCCTATCCGCTTGTGGTCAGTGCTCAGCAGCCATGACCAGATACCTTTGTATCTGCCCTGGTATTCCAGGTAACTTACCTCAGCTTCTTTTCCCATATTTTCAACCCGATTTATTTTTTCCTCCTCCTGACAAGCAGGATCACCATGATTAACACAAGGAAGAAAATAGTTATAATACCAACTATCCTTGTTACCTGCAGCGTATATGTCTTACTGGCCGGATTATAGGCAAAGCAGTACTCGAGGATACGGTTTGCCGTTGGCCTGGCTATCCCTTTCTGAGCCTCGATGATGGCCATCTTGACGTCAAAGGGCAGGTATGTCAGGCCGTAAAGGTATCGGGTAATCTTCCCGGCAGGTGAAAGTACCATTATCACTGAAGGGTGGGCGAAGTCAAGCCCCTGCGGAGTGTATTTATACCCGGCAGCCGCTGTTATTGCGCTTATATTCTCCTGCGTACCGGTAAGATATATCCAGTCTTTCTGGTTCTCCTTGCTGATGCGCTGAACGAAATTAACCTTTTTCTCCCTTGCCTTTTCCGGGGTGTCACTTGTGTTAAAGCTAATGGTTATGATCTTGTATTCATTACCCAGGGTCATGTCCATCTTGCTTACCACGTCGGCAACACCGTCCATCAGCGGACTGCAGAGGTTTGGGCAGTCAAAATAGACAAAACACATTATCGTCGGCCTGTCTATCAACTCACGCAGCGTCACCTTCCGGCTCTCCTCATTGTAGAACCAGACATCAAGAGGGATGGTGTCACCGAGCTGCTCAATAACACCTACCTCTACCTCCTTCTGAGTGTAACCGGCTGTTTTCAGCTTCTGCCCGTTGAGCTGGACAAAAACAAGAAGGAGGGTTGCAGTCAATACCAGGTTTTTCATATCGGTTCGTTTGGATTAATCTTTTCAACTTCCGGGCAGTATCCCGCTATCATCAGTGAACCTCCCATGAGAGAGATGTCCTTGAGAAGCGCAATGAGAATGGGAGTCCTGTCACTGCCGTCAAGCAGATGCGGAATATGGATAGTGACAATGAAGACAAACAGGAGGCCGGCAAGAATCAGAGTCGAGAGCCTGATGAACTTTTTGGTGATGATGCTGATACTTACACCTATCATTATCAGTCCTGTGAGTATTATGGTATAACCTCCCAGCGGGACGAATGAAGTAACCATCCCGAGGTAATAATCCATCATCAGGAAATGGTTGATCCCGAACACTGCAAAAGGCAGGGCGAAGAGGATCCTGCCGACAGTGGCTAAGTTTTTCATATTTCTTCCTGTTTAATTATTGTTTCTTGTGCGGGTGATGACGGCAGCTTGCCTCTTAGGGCGGTGCCAATGGTATAAATATCACGCAGCTTCATCATCACAAGGAAAATAAATCCCCATACGGCAAGCACACCTAGTCCGTAGGCCAGAATCAGCCACACCGGCGCTTTCCGGACAGTGTTCCACATGGCCCTTTGTGCCCTAAGGCTGACGGGTATGGTTACTGCTCCTGCCTTCATGACGGTGTCCTTCGCAACAACTCCGAAGGTCTCCTCATCTGTGAACTTGGCGCTGAAGCTGACATTACCTGTGGTGTCACCGGGAAAGTCAGCCGGGATGCTGAAAGTAGCAGCGCCGTTTCTGTCGGTGAGTTTCTCCTCATCAACAGGCATCATCCCGAAATAACGCGAGGCGAAGAGCCTTACCCCGGCATTGGTGACCGGAACACTCTTTGCTTCATCTGTTGCCAGTGCTTTTATGGTCACGAGGCGATCAGCTGCACTGTAGGCAAGAGTCATGCTTATTACGGCACCCGGATAGGCTGCTGAAGTTATTACCGGCATCACTTTCTGAACATAATTACTGTTAAATCCGCGCACATAGGAGACTATCTTCCATATCTCCTCCGTGGTAACCACACTGCGAAATGAAGGCATCTGACCCCTTCCGGCTGAGACCTTATGGAATATCTCACCGTCACTGTTTCTCTGTATTTTTTCCGTTGCAGGGTCTCCGGGAGATGGCTCGAGGGCAATGTAATTGTTTTTCCCGGGCGTTCCGTGGCATGAAAGGCAGTTGATATTGTAGAGCCTCTCTCCCTCTTTCCTTGTTTCGTCAGTGAAGGGGAAAGTGCTCAGCCTGCCTCTCCTCTCTTCCGGTACAACCCAGTCCTGACCCCTCAGCAGGGATGGCATAAGCAGCATGCATAGCAAGAAGCAAACAGTATATTTCATAAGCCGGTTATTTTACTGTTTTTCATGGTTTTTGTCTTTATCGGCTTCCTCCTCAGCCATCTCCCAGATAGGGATCACGGGAAAGAGCTTTGACAGGATGGTGATTATGATAAGCACAAGCACAATTGAAGCAACCGTAACAGCAGTCTCAATGAGTGTGGGCCTGTAGACAATCCATTCAACAGGTACGTCCTGTATCGGGAGGTTGGGGTGTCCCTGCGGAGGCACAACAATTATGTATCTCTTGAACCATGCACCGCAGAGCACAAAAAGGGAGATCACCAGCATTGGCAGCGGTCTCCGCATCTTTTTGAACAGAAGCAGGATTACCGGTATGATAAGACCAAGCAACTGGATACCCCAGAAGAGCGGGGCATAGTGCCCGGCGAACAGCTCCCGGAGGTGGATGGCGTCACCGGTCTTGAGCTTGTACGCCGGAACAAGAAACTCGTTAAGGTTGAAATAAAAATAGACTATTGAGACCAGGACCAGAACTCTTCCAATCTTTTCAAAGTGGTAATCAGTAAGATATTTTTCAAGCCTGTAGCTCCTCCGGAAGAAATACATGGCAATTATCACTGCCGCCGTACCTGAGACGAAGGCTCCGGAGATGAAATAGGGCCCGAAGATTGTACTGTCCCACCCGGTTCTGGGGGTGACGGCAAAGAGCCATGATGTCACGGTGTGTATCGCAAAAGCGGTAGGAATGATGAGTATCAGCAGGATCCGAATGGCCTGTTTCATGATCCTGTACTGCATCTCATGATGCTCCCACCTGAATGAGAGGATTTCATAGGCTTTTACAAGGAAGGCAGGCCTCCCCGCCAGCCTGTTTTTTGAGATAGCCAGATCAGGTATAAGAGGAAAGAACCACAACAGAAGGCTCAGTATGAAGTATGTCGTAACAACTGTCACGTCCCACAGTATTGGTGACTGCACACGACCGAATATAAAGACGTATGGAAGCCTGTCTGGACGCCCCATGTCAGAGATGATAACCAGTCCGGCCACGGCAGCAAAGGCTATTGCAATTATCTCAGCGATCCGCGAAATAGGTTTAACCCATTGATAACCAATGAGTCCCAGGACTGAACTGATGAGCATGCCCACGAGGCTCGTAGCCACAAAGAAGACGAAGTTGGCGATGTACATCCCCCAGCTGGTGTAATCACGCAGACCTGTCACACCCAGCCCTTGCCTGAGCTGGATTACGTAGGCAAAAAGACAGAGGGCAAGGAGAGTAGCGAGGAACCCCATCCACATGATGAAGCTCCTGTTGATCCGGACGCTCCTCAGGATATCGGCAGCAATGGAATCGATCTTTCTCTGTTCCCCTGATGTACTGAAGCGGGTGTCATCCATATCGATGCTTTTTATGCTTTATCTTCCGTATAATCCCTCTCTTCACCCTCCTCGAATTCAAACAGCCTGTTCTTGGGAGGCAGGTAGTAGACCCTCGGTTTTGTGCCGAGTTCCGGCAACAGGCGGTAAGCCCCGCCTGTCTCAAGAAGTTCGCTCAGCCTCACCGTCTCCTTGGTGGTGCCGTTTGTCACCGCATCTTCATATTCATCACCGAAGTAGAAGACTCCGTTGGGGCATGCAGAGACGCAGTATGGAAGCATTCCTTCCCTCAGCCTGTCTGCGCTGAAGAGACATTTGGTAATTGTTCCTTTCTTTTGCGGCACGTTCAGCTCGACATCATACTCCTTCTCCTGGTCAGCCTCAGCCAGTGTCGGTTCCTGCCAGTGGAATATCCTGGCGGAGTAGGGGCAGGCTGCCATGCAGAACCGGCATCCGATACACCTTACATTGTCAATAAGCACTATCCCGTCCTGTCTCTTGAAGGTGGCATCAACCGGGCAGACTGAGACACAGGGCGGATTGTCACAATGCTGGCAGGGCTTGGGCATGAAAAATCTCGGAGTATTAACAGACTCCTGCATCACAAGTGTGTTGATGTGATACTCATAGGGCCTCAGATGATGCGCGCTCTGGCACGCCTCTACACATTTCCTGGCATTGCGGCATTTCGAGAGATCGATCACCATGACCCATCTCCGGCCAGGGATACCTTCCCTGCCTCTTGTCTGCAGCATCTTCAGGTCAGGTTTGAAATCGCGCATCTGCTCAACAGGAATCTCAACAAGCCGGTTATCTTCGGTAAGGACCCTCACCATTCCCTCACGATGCTTAGCTTTCTCAAAACGTTGCCCGGAGTATAGTGCCGCCCCGCCAGTAACGGTTACCGCACCTGCAAGGGTGACCTTCCTGATGAAATCACGCCTTGAGTTGTCAATCACCTTATCGAGGTCAGGCTTGCTTATATCCTCCTCCTGTTTTTCTTCAGACATGGTTATCAGCTTGTGGTAAGACAGATAATGATCACCTGATGCTGTTATTCATTGCCACCGGTTTTCACGGCACTTGCTTTCACGGCCTTGTATCCCAACCCGTCAACAA
Source organism: uncultured Rikenella sp. (assembly GCA_964455705.1). Lineage (GTDB taxonomy): Bacteria > Bacteroidota > Bacteroidia > Bacteroidales > VadinHA17 > SR-FBR-E99. The sequence continues at coordinate 17,838 of CAYVYM010000004.1, read as the reverse complement.
TCTCTTTCATCTTAACGGTGTCTACTTTGCCCGGATCATACTCGATGATTGCATTTCCCCCGGTATGTGACGCCGTTACGGATGTTACACCGGAGAGCTTCTCGAGACCGTTGCAGATGGTGTTCTCGCAACCGGTGCAGGTCATTCCTTCAATCGAAAGCTCAATTGTCGCTGACGTGGCAGGAGATTCAGCTGCCTTCTGGCTCTTCCCGCCACCGCAAGATACAGAGAGAAGCATAATGGACAGAAGGATCCAAATTGTTAATTTTGAACTGGTCATGGTAATCTTAGTTAGGTAAACTGAGTGCGTAATCATGCTCCATAAATATATAAAATATTATACCAACCTTAACAATGCAATAAATATCACTTCACCACCGTGAAAGACTCATCAAACAAAAGATACGGCCAGATGTGATTTTCTCTGTTTCTTCATCAAAACTTCATAATTCACATAATAACTTTCCATTTGACTGACAAGGGTAAATACCTTCTTTCTTTCTTTCCATAAGTCCGTTTTAATGCAACGAAGACTGCCGGCTTCCCAAATCCGGCAGTCTTCCTTTGAATTTATGGTCACCCTCCTGTTATTTACAGCCGATTTCCTTACTCTTTAGGGCAGCCATCAATATTGTTTACAGCCACACTCCTTACCCCGCAGCGCAGCCTTCCGTTTTATTCCCGGCAGTGGACCTTACTCTTCCAAGCCTTCCGGGATTCTTAATTCATAAGCATCATTTGGAGATAGGCAAACATCAGTGCCCTCATCTCTGCCTCCTGGGAATTGGTTGAAGATGCGCCGTGGCCACCCTCTATCGTTTCATGATAATAAACCGGATGGCCCATATCAATCATCTTTGCGGCCATCTTCCTGGCATGCCCCGGATGCACCCTGTCATCCCTTGTGGAGGTTATGAAGAGCGGGGTAGGGTACTTCGCATCCTTTTTAACATTCTGGTAGGGTGAGTATTTGCTTATGAACTCCCAGTCGGCCGGAACGTCCGGGTCACCGTACTCATCCATCCAGCTTGCACCTGCCAGCAGCTTTGAATACCGCTTCATATCCAGCAGAGGGGCACCTATGATGACTGCCTTGTACAGGTCAGGTCTCTGTGTCATGGCCACCCCGGCAAGCAGGCCGCCGTTGCTCCATCCGTATGCACCCATATGCTCCGGTGAGGTTATATTCTTTTTGATAAGATCCTCTGCCACTGCAAAGAAATCGTCATAGGCGTTCTGCCTCTTTTCACGCAGTGCTGACTGGTGCCATGCCGGACCGAACTCACCTCCACCGCGTATGTTGGCGATAACATAAACGCCTCCCTTTTCAATCCAGCCGATGCCTGTGATTGAGCTGTAAGTGGGGCGTGTGGAACTGTTGAAGCCACCGTATGCGTAGATCAGTGTAGGATTGCTGCCGTCAGGAACCATGTCAGCAGAATGCACTATGAAGTACGGGATCGTTGTGCCGTCTTTTGATATGGCCTCGTGCTGGTTAACCTTTACCCCTGAAGCATCATAATAGTCTTTCTGCTTCCTGATAGCTTTGATTGCCTTGCCGTCAGCGTAATATAGCGTCGTAGGAGTGACAGGGTTGCTGAAGGTGAAGAACCAGTCGTTCGACTGATCCTCTGAACCTGTAAGACCCACCGTCCCGAATTCCTGAACAGGGACTGCCTCACCAACCCATTTTCCGTCCGCCGGCCGGAATATAGTCAGCCTGCTCTGGACATTCTCCATGGTGGCAGCCACGATGAAGTCACGCGTTGCCATTACTCCTGCCAGGCTTGCTCTTTCGGCGGGTTCATAAATGCTCTTGACTGATGTCTTGCCAGAGAGATAGGAAGCAAGATCAAAACTTACCAGTGTTCCCCTCCTGAATATTTCCCCGTTGAGATTCCAGTCGGACTGCAGGTATAATAGCAACTCCTCCCTGAACATCCCCCTGATCTCAACATCCCGGGGTATGTCAATTGCCTTTAAGCCATCAGGTGTCAGCACAGACATGGTTGATTCATAGAAACCAATTCTCTCATTCAGAAATACATACTGTTTTTCATTGTAGTCTCCTCCACTGACAAAGATGCCCATGTTCGTGGTGTCTGTCCGGTGCAGTGTTGCGGCATTCACAGGATCTTCACCTCTCTTCCACAGTTTCGCTACTGCCGGATACCCTGAGGAAGTCATCGTACCGGAACCATAATTGGTGGCAACCAGAATCTGATCCATGTCAACCCAAGCAACGCTTCCCTTGCTCTCTGCAACGGAGAATCCGCCGTTGACGAATCTCTTTTCCACGGCATCAAACTCCCGGATTACCACCTCATCCTTGCCCCCGTCAGAGAGACGCAGGAGACAATACCGGTTCTCCGGCCCGAGCCAGATGGCCCCTCCGAAGACCCATTTTCTGCCCTCCTCAGCCGAGAGGAGGTCGAGATCAAGTACTGTCTCCCACTTTTCTTTTCCTTCAAGGTAATCCTTCTTGGACATTCTCCTCCAGAGGCCTCTCTCGTTCTTCTCATCCTGCCAGAGGTTATATGACATCTCTCCTGTGATTCCGGGGTAGATGATCCTCTCTCTGTCATTGAAGACCTCAAGGTACCTGTCGCGCAGCTCAGTGTAGACCGGCAGTGCGGTCAGAGCCTCGTCCGAAAGCTTGTTCTGTGCGCGTGCCCAGTCGAGAGCCTTCTCGTTATCAACCTCCTCAAGCCAGAGGTAGGGATCGTCAGTGTCTGAAGTTTTCGTTTTCTTTTCGCCGCAACCCGGCAAAATCAATAATACCATAATCAACGGTAATAGGTTAGTTAACTGTTTCATCTTTGGGGTATTTACGACTTCTGATTAAAATATTTGCTGTGGCGGCCAGTATCAGCACCTCGCCGACTATAAACAATGGCCACCTGTAACTTTCAGGAATATAGTTTGTTATCATAAAAATTAGGCTTTCCTCTGCTTCCGGCGAGCTTTTTGCTGCAAGTGCCCCGCTCTCAATGAGCAGTCTTGTGTAGTCGACCAGGTAAGTATAGAGGATTGTCAGTGCCCCGCCGAAAATGAGGATCCAGTCGGAGATGCTGACTTTGATGTAGTAGCCCCTTTCCTGTCTTCCTGTCAACAAAAGCGCCATCACGATCATTGTCACGGAGTTCAGCACCGGAGCAAGCACAGGCCCCAGCCACGATACCGGAATAAGAAACAGCAGATCCCAGGTGAGAAGGGAGGTTGGCCATCCTGTCAGCAGCTTAAGCGCCCCATAGTAGAATATATCCCATACCCCGAAGGCAAACAGGGCATAAAACAATCTCTGCAGGCCGTTTCTTCCGGTGATAATGCCTATACTGGCCAGCATTACAAGTGTTGCAATCTCCCTTATCCATTCAATTTTTACCAGTTCGGGAGACATTAGCTTCAGGGGGAATTCAAATCCGCCGGGGTAATAAAGCTCCCGCAGATAGACTACCACGATTCCTTCCAGGAACCCCATGGCTACCGCGAAAACAGCGAGCCAGAAAAATCTTTGCCGGTATTGAAGGTAACCGTTGTTCATTTTGGGATCACTTTTAACGGCAAATTACAAAATATAAGGAAAGATTGCTCGCCTTTCCCGTGGATAATCCGGGAAATAACTCCTGTACCACTTGTGATGTGAAAGCGCCCTGGGCACCAGGTTGCAGAATGTCCATACAAAAAAGGAGAAGGCAGGCAGAGACCAGCAGAGGATGGCATAGCCGCCCCACTCAACAATTTCACCCAGGAAATTAGGGCATGAGACCCTTTCAAACAGCCCGCCCCGGGGGATCTGGTATCCGTTGCTCTTCTTCTTTCGCAGGTTGATAAGCTTCTCATCTGAGGTAACGTTGATGGCCATCCCTGCTATAAATACAGCCAGCCCGGCAATAAATCTCGGGTCAGTTAACCATTCGCTGCTGAAATGTGTATGGAGGGAGCCGGTGTAATAACCCAGAAATCCGGCGTTGATAAAGTTGAAAAAGATTGCCATCATGGCCACCGCAAGCGGCATCACCTTCCCCGTGGTTCTTATCCTCAGGGGATAGATGAGTGCCCGGTTGACGTAATGCATGAGGTACAGCCCGGTAATGATCCACACCGTAATGCTCTTCGGTGCATCGCCGGTGATAACCAGGGTAATGAAAATCAGCGGTGCCGGTATCTCCATGATTATCCAGCCCAGCCTGTCAGGGATTGTTATACCCCATGTTCTTTTGGAATGCCTTCCGAAGGGGGCGGTGACAAACAGAAGCGCCAGGAAGACAATCAGTGCGGTGGCAGTCCAGATCCGGACAAGCAGTTCAAATGTTGATTTATCCATCAGATGCAGTTGTTTTCACTGAAGCACCAGGTTGGCTGAAAGGTTTTTAGAGAATGAAAGGAATGAGCCTTTTGGTTCGGGTCATGTATTCAAGGTATCTCTCACCGAAGTAATTCAGGCACACCTGCTCGTCGCGCTTAGCCGTGAGCCACAGCAACCACGATGAAAGCAGTGCGACAGGCAGGGTTGCGGCAAGAGGCTGCTTGAGCCAGATACCCCATGCCAGAAGCAGCAGGGAGGAATACATAGGGTGCCGGATGTACCTGAAGATTCCTGTGGTGACCAGCTCGGTGGTCTTTTCAAACCTGAAGAGCTTCTCGTCAACCCTGACGATGTCCTGCTTCCTCGCACGATTGAGCCTGACAGCAGCCTCGGTCACGAACCAGGCCGATACTATCAGCAACAGCCATGAAATATTCTGCTTCAATGAGAAGGGATCCTTGAACCACATCTCATAATTGATAACGAACAGAGCCAGAATGCACTCCCAGCTGAAAAACCTGGTGAATCCATGGCTACGGGGCTCGATGAGGCTCTGCTTTGAAAAGAAAATCACCGGCAGGCTCAGCGCAATGAAGAGGATTACTTTGTCCATTTCAGATCACTGTCAAATCTGTAGGAAGAGCCTTTTTCAGTTTCCATTGAAACACTGTTACCCCGGTAAGCCAGGTCCAATGGCGCACCTGAAAGCGATTTCACCGTGATCTGGCCGGCTATACCGTTACTCCACTCTATGCCGATCTCAAAGTTACCCCTTGCCTTCAGTCCTGTTACCTCACCCTCAGGCCATGCGTCGGGTAGTGCGGGCAGGATACGTACAACATTATTGTGGCTCTGCAGAAGCATCTCTGCGATGCCGGCCGTACCCCCGAAGTTTCCGTCAATCTGGAAGGGAGGATGGTTGTCAAACAGGTTCGGAAGGGTCGATTTCTCAAGCAGCTGTCTCAGGTGCCTGTAGCTCTCGTTGCCGTCAAGGAGGCGCGCGTAAAGGTTGATTATCCATGCCCTGCTCCAGCCTGTATGACCGCCGCCGTTCGCCATTCGCCTCTCAAGCGTTTTGCGGGCTGCCGAAAACAGTTCAGGTGTCTCTGGGGTTATATGCGTGCCCGGATGAAGCCCGAAAAGGTGCGACATGTGCCTGTGACCCGGTTCTGCCTCTTCATACTCCCTGATCCACTCCATAATTGTCCCGTTGGTGGCAACCCTGTCAGGTGGCAGTTTGTCAAGGATACCATCCAGACCTTCGGCCCACTCGGTGTCAGTGCCAAGAATCCGGGCGGCCTTCTGACAGTTGACAAGTACCTCCCTGATGATCTGGTTGTCCATAGTCGGAGCATATGTAAGCTTGAATTCCTCGCCTGACAGGGGGTCAATGTAACTGTTCTCCGGTGAGTAGGAGGGAACGGTGACAAGATTACCTTCTGCGTCTTCAACAAGGAATCCGGTAATAAACTCCGCGGCTCCCTTCATGACAGGGTAAGCTCTCTCACGCAGATAGACCGTGTCATCTGTAAATTCATAATGCTCCCACAGCGGCAGGGTCATCCAGGCTCCGCCCATCGGAAACATGCCCCAGTAAACCCCGTCAAGCACCGCTGTCTTGCCGAAGGCATCTGTTGTTTGATGCATGGTCCACCCCTTCGCACCATACATTTCACTTGCTGTTGCCCCACCCGGTACCGTCAGCTCTTCAATGAACCCGATCAGCGGCTCAGCGGTCTCGCTGAGGTTACAGACTTCCGCAGGCCAGTAATTCATCTGGAGGTTGATGTTGGTGTGGTAGTCGGAGTTCCAGGGTGCCAGCAGATCCTTGTTCCAAATTCCCTGGAGGTTGGCAGGCAACTGCGCCGGACCACGTGATGAACCCATCAGCAGGTATCGGCCATACTGAAAATATGTGGCTATAAGACCCGGATCATCAGCCCCGGCCTGGAACCTTCTGAGCCGCTCATCAGTGGGTATGGAGTCAGCGGTGCGGTCACCGCCAAGCGACAGACTGACACGGTTGAACATGCCACTGTGTTCAGTGATGTGTGACTCTCTCAGTAACTTAAACGATTTCCAGGAGGCAGCACTTATTGCCTCCATGCAACGCTTCCGGGGGTCAACGGAGCGGTCAATGTTGAGGCCATCAATGTTGTAGTCAGTGCAGGCGTTGAAAAAGAGCACCATTTCAGTACCGCCCGAGTATTGCAAGACAGTGTCAGCCGGGGTGAGTGTCCCGTCACAGCTCATTATCATCAGCGAGGCAAAAAACTTCATGTGTTCGCCTGCCGGACCCAGGGTGGGATCTTCGGGGTCAACTATCTGTCCCTCCATGTCTATGCGGTTCTCAGTCACGGTGATAACAGCATCCTGCGGTCGTTGCAGAGAGAGTGACATGTCAAGCCCGCCCTCATTCTCTGATTTCATCGAGATGACCATGATGTTATCGTGGACTGATGAATAAACCTCGTACTCAACCTTACCACCGCCCCTCTCGAAGCTAACCCTGGCTATGCCTGTCTCAAGATTCAGCTCACGCCGGTAATCGGTTATCTTGCCGGAGGTATCGGCAAACTGAAAGTAAATATCTCCCAAAGTCTGGTATGATCTTGTCTTGCCCGGTATGCCTGCAAGATGCTTCTCGGCAAGCTCATATGCCTCCGCGATCTTTCCCTCAAGGATGAGTTTCCGTATCCGCGGAAGGTTCGCCAGTGCACCCGGGTTGTTATTGGGAACGTTTATTCCTCCCCAGAGCGACTCCTCATTCACCTGCAGCCTCTCAACCGAAGGATTGCCGAACAGCATCCCGCCCAGTCGCCCGTTGCCAACGGGAAGCGCTTCGGTCCACTCCATGGCAGGCGAATCGTACCATAAAACATTCGCGCTGTCAGGTTTGCTGAAAAGGCTGCATCCTGACAAAAGTAAAAGGCCGGTAATGAGCGGTATAAATACTTTTTTCATGGCTAATGCCTGTTTATTGCAGAGCCTTTTCAAACCTCATCACAAAACCTCCGTTGGATTCCATTTTGACGCTGGAGTTTCCCTGAGTATCAATTATGGCCACCTCTTTTCTGAATGAACGTGGTGTGTCATTCTCAGTGATGAGTATTCCGTCACGATTGGCAATAAAAGGCAGATGAAGGTTGATTTCACGGGGCTCTTTTTCAGCATTGATACCGGCGACATACCAGCTGGTTCCGCTTCTGCGGGCAATAACCAGGTACCTGCCCGGATAACCGTCTATGAACCGTGTTTCATCCCAGGCAACAGGTATGTCACGCATCATATGCTTAACATAGTCAGGCATCCCGCTCATGCCCCGGCGGGTCTCGCCGTAGTGCTGCACGCCTGAAAGGAACAGTACTGCCATTGCCAGCTCTGCGCCGTTACCTGTGACACGCTCGAAATTGTCATATTCGGTGAAGCACACCGGTGTGAAATCCATGGGATCAAAGGCGTTCCGGATGAACGCCAGTGTTGTGGCCTTTGAAGGTACCTTGTCGGCGCTCTCCTGATCGAAGGTGGCGAACTCAAGCCCACGCACCGCCTCCATAGACACCAGGTTGGGCCATGTGCGGTGCAATCCTCTCGGAAGGGTAGAGCCATGGCAGTTTACCATCAGGTGATATTCATGAGCATCGGCAAGCAAATCCTGGTAGTAGTCCATCATCGACTGCCCGTCGCCGCCAAAGAAGTCGACCTTGATGCCCTTGATGCCCAGCCCTTCAAGCCTGGAGAATTCGCTAACACGACTCTCATGAGTCAGAAGCTTGTCTTTAGGATGGTATGGCACCGTGTTCCAGTCGCCGGCAGAGTTGTACCACAGTATCAGTTCCACGTTCTGCCTGGCTGCCATCGCGGAAAGCTCGGCTATCTTTTCCCAACCAATGGTTGTATCCCAGTTTGCATCTACAAGGCAGTATTCCCAGCCCATCTCCGACGCGTAACCTATAAACTCCTTCTGTACCTCAAAGTTGACTGACGGATCCTTCATCAGCACCCAGCTCCATGCTGCCCGGCCGGGTTTGACATAACTGAAATCTTCTCCTGCAGGTGCCCTGGCCAGGTCAGTGCCATGGGTTGATTCAACAAACACGCCGGGCGTTCCTCCCATTGTAATGATTCGCCAGGGGGTGGTCCATGGGAGAGCCGACTGAGGGTAGACTGACCCTCCGGTATATCCCTCGGATGCCTCGGGGAACTCTATAACCATCTCATTTGTCCCTTCGCCTTTGCCGAGATGACTCCCGCAGTAGTTTCGGTCAGGCCAGCTCTCGGTCAGGTTCACCCAGCAGTTTGCAGTCCTGAATAATGCCGGGAATACGTATCCGTTAATGTCGGGAGAAATCTCATCCAGCCTGACCTCCTCCAGGTAATGCTCCTCGTAAGAAGGATTGGACTGGTTCCATCCGGATTTTGCTGCTGCCCGTGGCTGGATCCACGCTGTTGTTGCGGTGGGGAAACTGAACGAACTTTTCTCCCCTGTGATGGACTTAATATCTTCGGCGATACCCTGGAATGAGTAGCAGAAGGCCACACCGTCATCAGAGACCTGGAAGATTATCTCCATTGACTCCCCTGAGATGCCGGTGAAATGATATGTGCGCCTCATCGCCTTATAATCAGCCTCCCTGGTCTTTCCATGGGAAAGGGTGTAACTCTCATTTACCTGGCTCAGTTCGGATACTGATCCAAGTGTAAGCCCTGTAGAAAAGTCGCCGTCAGACCTGATCAGACCTAACCGTCCATTCTCAATTACTGCGGTATCACGGTAATAAACAGAGTAATGGGCGAATCCGTCGCCTCTGGTATGAACAGTCACCCTGATGTCACCACCGGGACTCATCACGCTCATATCCATCTTTTTAGCACACCCGGTCATTGAGACAAGTATGATTGCACATGAAATCAATAGTTTATTCATTGTCATGGTTCTTAAGTTTTATATGCTCTTTATGTTTATAAAATCTTATGTTTTCTATCGTTACAAATGAGTTGTCTGCATATTCAGCGATTTGAATAGTGCCTCAGACAGCTACACCCCATATGAGGATTTTCATTTTGTCCGAATTGCACTGCAATATTACAAATATGCGCATAACAGGTAAATGATTTATCAGGATATTCTGTTATAGGCTTTATGAAGGCCGGTGAAGAATGCCCTGGCATTTATACCAAGCGACTGGGTTTTGTATCCCCCCTCCTGAACCACAAGTGTCGGCAGCTTCAGCCTGCCAATCATGGCACCGTTGGCTTCGAAATCGTCATGTCCGAAACTCCATGTTCCGGTGGGGTCACCCTTAGCCGGATCAAGACCCAGGGCAACAATCAGATAGTCCGGCCTATAGTCACCGATGACCTTCAGAGCTCTCTTCAGTGTTTTCCTGTACTGTTCGGCAGGCAACTTTTCAGCCAACGGAAAATTGTGATTGAATCCCAATCCGTCACCTTCACCCTTCTCCTCCTCAAACCCCGAGAAATAAGGGTAAGCAAATGAGGGATGCCCATGCAGTGAGATAGTCAGCACATCTTTCCTACGGTAAAAGATGTTCTGCTGACCGTTGCCATGGTGATAATCGATGTCAATGATTGCAACTCTTCCGTTCTTACTCATGTGATGGGCTGCAATGGCGCAGTTGTTAAAGTAGCAGAAGCCACCGAAGACTGACCTTTCCGTGTGGTGTCCGGGCGGACGGGTGAGCACATAGGCATACCTGGTGCCGGCAAGTATCTCGTCAGCAGCACTCATCGTGCAGTTCACTCCCCAGCGTGCCGCAAGAAAGGCATTCTGGTTCAGGGGAGTGAAGGTATCAAAACAGTAGTATCCCGCACGCACTGAAAGCTCCTTGGGGGCTCGTGAAGCATACCGTATGGGGAATACATACGGATAGACCGATTCTCCCCTGGGTATGTTCTGACATACTTTTTTGAAATAACTGAAGTAATTGGGATCATGCACCTCAAGGATATGTCTGTCAGGATACTCCCTGACCTTCCCCGACCTGAACAGCCCGCTCTTGTCAAGCTCCCTCAGGATGCTCTTTACCCTGACAGGAGATTCCACATACCCGCGCTCCCTGATGTGATGGATTGAGTGACGGTCATTGACGGCCAGCCATATCTTCTTTCTTACCGGCAGGCCGGTGCCTCCCTCTGGCAGAACCTTTTTGCGCGTGTAGCGTGGTGCCCTTATTGTGACAGGGTCATCTGCAAAACTATTGATGACCATCTCATTGTACTGGCTGTCTGAATAATCACCGTATTTCCTTTCCAGGATGGCCTTCACGATCTCACGGGCATTCTTGCGTGTCAGGGGTTCATTTCTACCCAGTCCGTCAAATACAAGGTAAGGCGGACAGTCTTCATCAGGCTTGACAGGGGTTGCGTAAAGAGTATTATCAATGGGTCGCGCTCCGAAGCGCTCATAAAAAGCAAGCCTCTTGCGGTTCTGCCCCAGTGTTTGCGGGTCGCTGCAAAGTGCCGGGTCGTCAGGGAGGCATTCAAAAAAGAGCCCGGTGGCGTCAAGCGAGACAGCCTCCTCCCTGACCCTTTCATACAGCGCCCCTCCCAGACCCGATGATGATCTGTCAGGAGCCGAGGCAATATAATCAAGGAAGCAGAATTTCAGGTCAGGCATGAAAAACAATATAGCAAAAGCCCTGACAGTTTCATGAATGTCCTCTGAAATGAACAGGGAAGTCTGAAACTTATGCTTTAACGGGTCAACAAGCTGCGAGTCAATCTCTTCAATCTTATTCTCCGATATCATCGAAAACTGCTTCCTGATGATCTCCTTTACCTCCTCAATCTTCTTCAGATTTGCCTCAAGGTATGGGTTGGTGATTTTTCTTATCCTGATCATACAGTCTCCCGGATTTATCTCACAGAACCAGACTCTGTTTGTGCTTTAATTGATTGCCTGATTTGATTTCGTTCATTCTGTCGGACCGGTGTTGGTAACAAATGCTATCTGTTTTCCGTCAGGCGACCAGCTTGGCACATTGATGGAGCCCTGGCCTCCGTAAAGATATGCAATGACTTCCGGAGTGCCTCCTTCTGCCGGCATCATCCTGATATACACATGTTTGTAGAAAGGGTGATCATCAGCTTTAACTTCAGGCATGAAGGAGAGGAAGACTATGTTTTTCCCGTCCGGCGAGACGTGCGGGAACCAGTCGTTGTACCTGTCAAAGGTAAGCTGCTCCTGCCCGGAACCGTCGGGTTTCATTCTCCAGAGCTGCATTGTCCCGGTGCGGGCCGAGTTGAAATAGATATACCTGCCGTCAGGCGAATACTCTGACCCGTCATCCAGTCCGGGTGCATCGGTAAGCCTGACCTCCTTCTTCTTCTTTATATCGGTCTTATAAATATCATAGTTGCCGCCTCGTTCTGCAGTGTAGGTCAGGTATCTGCCATCAGGTGACCAGCCATGGAGGTAGGAGGGACCCTTTGCTGTGATGCGTTCCGGTGTGCCTCCGGCGGCTGGCATTATGAAGATGATTGATTTGTTATCCTCCTCAGCCACATGATGGCTGATACCCAGCATCTTCCCGTTGAAAGAGAGCACATGGTCATTATTGTTGCTTGTAGCAAAGCCCGAATTGATCTGCACCGGCTTCCCGGTCGCAAGGTCAAACCGGTAAAGCAAACCCTCGCTGTTGTAGATCAGGTATTTGCCGTCCGGTGTCCAGTTGGGTGCCTGTATTGAATTGGGAGCCTGAAAAATTACTTTTCGGTGACCGGTCTCAACATCCATGATCTCGAGATTACTCCCCAGGTAATCACGGTATGGCATGAAATCATCCTTCGCCGGCCTGATGATGCGTACATTTGTAAACCTGGCGCTCTCCGAAACACTGTTGTCATGCGAACAGATGAACAGACCGGCATAAACCTCACCGGCAATTGCGCTGTCACTTATCATTACAGATTCAAATTGATTCCCGGCCGCGGCGCAGGAGAAGATAAACTTATCACCCTTCCGTTCAAGCTGGATGACGTCAGGTGCTGTTACCGGAGATCTGTGCTCGGAGGTCTCAGCTCCCTCTGAAGTCCGGTATTGCAATGATGTCAGCCCGTCGCCATGGACCGTGCCGCTGACGTGTGGCGACCCTGTTTCGAGGCTCTGGCGGATCATCCACCCGGCCTTGCGGTGCTCATGACTGCCTTCGCCAATGAAACTGATGTTCGCACGAAGTATGAAGTCTCCGCTGAGCTTCTTCCAGGTATAATGGAACTGATCCTCGCCGAACCAGATATTGTCACCTGACCCGGTGATAATATATTCCTGGTTCCCAGGCATATACTGAAGGTCCCCCTTGAGCTTGCAGACTCCGACATCATTATGTCCGTCAAAAATGCTTTTTGAATAGTCCTGTGCCTGTAACACATTGCCTGTAAATAGAGAAGCTGCCAGCACGGTAATTACGTATTTTGATGGTTTCATTTCGTGGTTGCTAAGATTTATAAATAGATGTCCTTGCGTTTATATATTCTGAAAGCGGTTAATATCATAAGCAGTGACAATACTGTAAAATAGAGAACAGAGATGAACTCAATCGCATAATTCGGGTCCAGTGTATCGAGGTTTACGAATTTGTAGGGACTCACATAACCTATAGCCGAAAGGCTCTCTGTAATGTTCGAGATGGTGAATATGAAATAGAGGATAAGCACCAGGCCGATGCTGAGGGTGGTTATCGGTCTGGCTCTCTTCACGAGGGTTGACATGAAGAGTCCGAGCGAGGCGAAAAACAGGTTGAGCAGGAGGGTATAGAGCGTCATTACTAAAAAGGCCTCCGTACTGAAAGGTTCTCTCTTGACGATCTCCAGTGTAATGTATCCGGCAATTGCGGTTACAACATTTATCACTAATACATTCAGAAATACAACTGCCGCCTTGCTGAAGAAGATCTCTCCACGGGTCAGGGGCCAGGCCAGCAGAAATTCCGCCGTTTTGTTGTATTCCTCCCTGAGCAGGATACCCGAAGAGAGCACAATCGAATAGATGCTGCCCAGCACAAGCATATATATGACATTGTTGGCGGAATAAAATCCCAGTACTGAAAACAGGTCGTCAACATCCGAGATACCCTTGAACTGCAGGGTTCCCTCCGGGAGAATGCTGATCATGGCAAGAATCTTCTGGTTGTTTTCCAGGAAGACACCATAGAATGACATCGTAAAAGCTGTAAGAGCTGTTATTACTGCAGTCCATATAAGCAGGGTTAACGCATTGCTTTTTAATTCCCTGAAAAACAGGTTGCTGTTCATTTTACGGACCGGTGTTTAGTTATAGTAATGCATGAAGATCTCCTCAAGTGAAGGCTCCTCTATAGTCATATCGGTAATATCCCGGTTACTGAGCGTAGAAAGGAGCCTGTTGATATCTCCGGAGTAGAGGAATTTAACCGTTCTGCCTGAAACCAGGGGAGTGTCCTCAATTCCTGGCAATTTAATTAAAGTATTGTCATTCAGATCATTGAATTCGATATATATCTTTTTCAGCTGTCTCTTTCTGAGGGTCTCTATCTCTTCCACCTTGATGATCCTGCCCTCCCTGATGATTGCAACACGCTTGCACAACATCTGCACATCACTCAGCGTGTGCGACGAATAAAATACAGTCATACCCTTACGGTTCTCTGACCTCAACAGCTCAAAGAACCTGGCCTGCATCAGCGGATCAAGGCCCATGGTAGGCTCATCAACAATCAGGAGTTTCGGTTCATGCAGGAGGCTCTGAATAATTGATATTTTCTTCCGGTTCCCCATTGAAAGATCCGAGATCTTTCTTTTACGGTCTACCTCGAACAACTCCGACAGTTCACTGATTCTCCTCTCATGGCCGTCAGGATTGAAAAACCGGCCGCAGTACCTCAAAAAATCATCAGATTCCATATGCGTGTAAGCATTCGCATCCGATGGAACATAACCGGTGTGATACTTGATCTTTTTTGAATCCCTGACCACGTCCATACCCATTATTTGCGCTTTCCCCGAAGTAGGAAACAACAGGTTCAGCAACACCCTGATTGTAGTCGATTTACCGGCCCCATTGGGGCCAATGAAACCGAATATCTCACCCTCCTCAACCTGGAGGTTGATATCCTCAATCCCCCTGTCCCTGCCATAGCTCTTAGTAAGGCTGGTTATGTTTATGGCCGGAGTGCTCATACAAGATCACACGCTTCAGGTGGCATCCATTTGGCTTCTTTGCCTTCCCATTTGATGTTGCAGCCGAGGGGGTTAGTTACCGGTACAGATATATCCCTGCCCGATGTAAGCTCATCAAGCACCCTGTCAAGGTCATTGACTGTCATGCGCGAGGTGTCACGGGGAGAGTCAACACCCCTGCCGGTATAGACCAGCACCCTGTCACGGTTGAAGACAAAGAAGTGCGGCGTTTTCAGCCCGCCGTAAGCCCTGACAACTACCTGGTCCTTGTCATACAGGTATTTCCACGGGAAATTATGCTCCCTCATGCGTTTCACCATGTTAGGGAAGCTGTCCTCTTCGTATGTCTTCTCGCTGTTAGAGTTGATGCCTACGAAGGCCACTCCGGCATCACTATACTTCTTCACGGTGGCTCTTGTAATCTCATCAGACCCGATGACATACGGACAATGATTGCATGTGAAGAAGACCACCAGATACGGGTAGTCATCAAAGTCTGACAGGCTGTATTCCCTGCCGTCGGTGGCGGGGAGCCTGAAATCCGGGGCTTTCTGGCCTGGCTGAAGTGTGTAGCTCATTACTGTTTGGTTTTATTTCTTTATCTGTTTTCTTATCTCACAAAAAGTATGCTTGGCACAGGCCTCTCCACCTTTCCTGATGGCCTGTTAACCACGCCGTTGCTACCCTCTCCGGCAATTACAAGCGTAGTCGATCCGCCGCCATCAAGGTTGAGTGCATCGGTGCATCCCAGGCTGTGCGCCAGGGCACGAAGCTCAAACAGGCTCATCCCGTCAGCATAACCGGGCTGCCTGCCATCAACAACCACAAAAAGCAGATGTCCGCTGCCGGTGATCCCGACCATTGTGCGCGGGTGGCGATTGGTGTTGAAGTTTGTGCTGTCAAGGGGCATGTCCACTCTGTCATCTATGAGCAGGGGGCCGCTGACAATGGCATCTTCGGCGCTGACGATACCGGCATCTTCCCGCTCCGGCCCCCACAGGGATATATCTGCTGCTTCCCCCTCAGCAGTGAAAACCCCGGTAGCCCTTATGCCGAACTCCTTTTCGTCGGTTGTGGCAACGATACTGTCATCAACCTTCACATAATGCACGTTGTAACCCTCTGTCATGTTGAAGAAGGTCGCGTTGACAGCCACCAGTGCCTTTTCCTGCACAGCGAAGGCACTCGTCACCAGCGGCGGACCGGCCACTGCCACACCGAATTCGAATGCTCCTCCTGCTGTGTCAATCTCCACTACATAAATCGCCTGGGCTGAATTAAATAAGTTCGTTACGGCTGATCTGAGGGTAATGCCCTCTGAGATAGTCCTTGATTGCCAGTCAGCTTCCTGCAACTCCCTGAAATCGTTACCTGACTGTCCATAAATCAGGATGACAGACAGTAAAAAGCTTAATGTCAATATGTTCCTTCTCATAAATTTTTCTCCTGTCCTTTAAAATTGAATAACTTTATACAATCGGCTACATCACTGAAGGTCATATAATATGAACACTGTTCGCTCATTAAAGTTAACAGCTTTTTTCCGTCCAGACAGCATTTGCTGCCGTCTTACTATTTTCTGTACGTACTCTTGCCGCCCAGCCAGCCGGAGGACCATACTGCCCGGTAGGGCAGTCATAACCTCTTACTCAGACAGGAGGCACAATATTTTACATTATAATGGCGGCTTATGTCTACTTCGATATGAGGACAATCGTATACCCGACGTAAAACAGCAGCAGCAATGCTGCCTGCCACCTGTCAAGCATGTGCTTCCGCCAGGTCACAAGACTGATGAAGAGGACAATTGTTCCTCCGGCCAGAATGTAGAAGTCGATGTCAAAAATTGGAGAGTATTTGACGGGACTGACAACCGAGACTATACCGCCTATAAGGAGGAGATTAAAGATATTCGAGCCGACGATGTTTCCCACTGCAATGTCAGCATTCTTTCTGAAGGCGGCTACAACAGAAGTGGCCAGCTCCGGCAGGGAGGTCCCGGCGGCAATGATTGTAAGCCCTATGACCTTTTCACTTACTCCCATCTCCTTGGCAATCACAACTGCATTGTCAAGTACCAGTTTTCCCCCTATGACAAGTCCTGCAATCCCGAGGATGATAAAAGCTATCATCTTGAAAAGCGTACCGGTAGGCTTATGTTCAGCTTCCTCAGGCTTATAATTCTTGATCTGCCTGTAGATGTAGTACTGGAACAAGATGAAGAACCCAAGAAGGATGATGCCGTCAACTCTTCCAAGCATATAATCTCCTCCCGGAGAAGGGATATGTACCATCAGGTAGAAGACCACCAGTGCTGCTAAAGACATGGGAATCTCCTTCCATACGGTACTTTCATGTACTGTCAGGGGAAAGATCACTCCGGCAATGCCAAGGATGATGAAAAGGTTGAAGTTGTTGCTCCCCAGGATGTTTCCGAAGAAAATATCCTGATGGTCGGTGGCCGAGGCAAAGAGGTTTACCACCAGCTCGGGGGCTGAGGTGCCGAATGCAACAACTGTCAGCCCGATTGTCAGGTCCGAGATTTTATATTTCCTTGCGAGCGAAGAGGCGCCGCCAACCATCCATTCAGCTCCGGCAATCAGCAACGCCAACCCTGCCAGTAATAGAATTATCTGAAGTGTCATACCGCAAAAATAGCAATAATACTTTAGTTGCTCCTCCCTGGAACTCGGCTTATCCTGATCAAATGAGAGAGTAGAAGTATGAGACCAGGAGTGAAATGACTTTTAATCCAGCCAGTTACGTTTCTTGAGTTGTTCGAGTCCGGTAGTGATGATTCTGTTTAAGTCTTCAGGCGGCCTGTTGAATAACCCCACAAATAGCAGATCCTTTTCTGGTATTGAGAAATAAAATGCCCTGAATCCTCCCTGGTCGCCGTTGTGGTAAATAAATCTGACACCGAAGTCGTTTCTTTCTTCAAGTACCTTCTCCTCGCCAATAAACCAGCTGTAAGCGATGAAGGGAGGTGTGGTTTCAGTCCATGCCGCCGGATGGTATATAGTTCTGGACCTGTCAGTGAGCGCCTTGCCGAGGAAGAGGTTTTGTCGGATGGCCTTTTCGTACATGGGCAGTTCTGCGATGGAGCTCCATACACCTCCGTTGCCCGCCGCCGGAAAGGTAGGGAACTCACCGTAGTCGGACTCCACCCACTCGCCGTTTACAGGTTCATAAGCGTGTGCAACACCCTTCTCGGGGTGGGATCCGTCAGTAATGGTGCTGGAGACCATACCGGCAGGAGCGAAGATCCGCTCAGCAATGAACTCCTGCCACTTCTGGCCGCTGACCTTCTCAATGATAAGGGCCAGACCATTAAAGGCGGGATTGGAATA